>NZ_SHMI01000002.1:0-553046 GCF_004284735.1 Shinella sp. JR1-6
AATTCCGGGAGCTTGGGCACAGCAACCTGAAAACTGGCTGCTCTCCTTTTCTGTTTGGCTAACGGATGCCGGAGTATTTTAGACACGGCTTGTCATGCGTTTGTCCCGATTTAAAAGAGTGCGCCGGTCTGATTGCACGGTGTATGCGGCTGGATCGGAGATTTCACTTGACCTGCCAAAGTTTGCAACTATCAAGTGTTATATCATTTTTTTCATCAGCCTGAGATAAAGGAATCGTGTGAGCACAATCGATATATTAGTGCCTGCAAATGACGTTCGGCGCATCCATCTTCTTGTTGCCGATCGCCTTGCCGAGAAGGGCCACGATATTGTGCTCGCAGGGGTGGAAACACCCGATGAACCCCGCATGCTCAGCAATATTCTTAGGGCAGAAAGAAGAACATTGCGGATTCGCGGCAACGATCTTTTCGATGTCGTGTCCACTGTCGGACTGTCCTCCTCCCGTGCCGAGGCAGCGCTGCGGATAGATCTGACGGCGAGCGGGCAGAGTTTCGCATCGCCGACACTTGAACCGCGCTTCAACGGTTGTGCTTCCGTCGCGTCCGCCGCGAAAGCGTTGATGCAGGGATGTTTGCCCAGGATCGATATCGTTCTCAACGACGATGAGGCCATTGGTCATGCTGCGCCCATGGTCGACAGTCGCCTGTCGCTCGTCCGGGGGCTGAACGATGTTCTGGCGCGCATGCTTACCCTTTTGGTGGATGCGGCGGATCGCTACCTCAGGAGCGGGGCGCCGGCAGAAACACCCTACAAGCGCGTCACGCGATCGCCTCAGCCGACGGCCGGGCAGTTGCTCAATGCCTATATGTTCTCGATGATGCCGCGCCAGCTGGCGGGCGCGGCTCACCGGGCACTGTTCAACATACACCGCTGGGATACGTACTATCGGTTCCACAAGGGTGTGCAGGTGGGCAGCACGGGGTCGTTGACGGGCGAGCCCTGGGCGATCCTGCCGGATGGCGGCAATCGCTTCTATGCCGATCCGTTTCCGTTCGACTGGAACGGGCGGCACTTCATTTTCGTGGAGGATTTTGCCGACGGGGATACGAAGGCCGTCATTTCCGTGGCGGAAGTGTTTCCCGATGGCAGGGCGAGCGTTCCGCGTACGGTCGTCGAGGAGCCGCATCATCTGTCTTACCCGCAGGTTTTCAGCCGCGACGGTGAAATCTGGATGCTGCCGGAGAGTGCGGCGGGCGGCGGTCTCGTTCTGTATCGTGCGGCATCGTTTCCGGACGGCTGGGTACGACACGCCGTCCTGATACCGGATCGTGCGCTTTTTGATGCGACGCTCCTGGAGCACGAGGGGCGCCTGTGGCTGTTCGCCAGTGAACGCGACACCTATGGGAGCGCTGCGGACACACTCGTGGTGTATTATGCGGACCGTCTGGATGGCGAATGGACGCCGCACCGCAGCAATCCGCTGCAGATAGACCGGGCCGCCGCCCGGCCCGGCGGGAGTTTTATCGGTGTCGGCAACCGCCTCGTATTGCCCTTGCAGGATGGAACGCAGGAATACGGCGCCGGCCTCGGGCTTGCCGATCTTCTCGAGCTGAACGAGGAGAGGGTGCGCCTTGCGGCCCCCGTTCCCATTCCGTCCCGTGACAAAGCGATTTCAAGAATACACACGCTCAACAGCAGCGAGCATCTCGAGGTGATCGACTGCAAGGTTCCACGGTTTCGCTGGAGCCTCAAGAGCCCGAGGCGCCTTGCTTCCCAGTGAAGCAAGGCGTTTTGTCAACCCGGAGATGCATGGCATCCGCTAAAGGACTTGCGCTGCTCATGCCAGGGTGCCCCGCTTCCGGGGCGAGGGGCTTTCTCTGCGCCTGTAATCTTCTGCGCCAGATTTTTGACGTTACAGGCCGCCACCCGACTGCGTGCCCTTGATGGCCGACCGGAGCCAGCCAAGCGTGCGATAGAGCAGCGAAACGGGCAGCGGGAAGGGCTTTCTCATCACGGCGGCCTTCTTGACATAGCGATCGATACGCCAGGTCGCCCAGGTGCCGGCCTTGAAATAGGCCATGTCGCCGCTGGTCAGGAGGCGCGCACTGCCGTCCTCGGCTGTCACGTGAACCTCGCCCTCGAGGATGACCACCATCTCGTCCCATCCGAAGAACCAGCGGAACTGGCCGGCCGTGCAATCCCAGACCGCCATCGTGGCATAGGTGTCCGCCGGCCGGGAGTGAAGCGCGGCGCGGGCAACGGGATTGCCTGCCATGACCCAGTCGGGGTTGATCGGGCGCGGCTCCATCGGCAATGCATTGGAGCTGGCTGCAACGAACACGTCCGGCTCGGCGCGGTCCAAAAACTGGCCTCTGTACATTCCTGCTGCAAGTGCTGCGGTGGCGGTGAAAATATGCCAGCTCATGGGGTCCCCTTCGTCTTACTTCGGCGGAGCATAACGAGGCCGGGTCAGCATGCCGTTTATGCGAAAGGTAAAGTTGTAATTGTTTTCACTTCAATGGCGAAAGCGCTGTCGCGGACGGGCCAAAGTTGAAGAATTGGCAAAGACAGGGCGCGGTGAATGGCAAATGTCGCCGCGTCCGTTCACGTTCTCGTCATTTGCCGCTCAAGCCTTAATTGCAAGAAGGTGCGTTTACGCTTTCAGAAGGTGTCATCCCTAGAACGGTTCGACAGGAACGGATTTTCGATTGAGGAAATGCTGAAGCTTTGCGCCATTGACGAGGCTCGCCTGGAAGCGGCCGAGACCCTGCTCTCGAAGGGGTTCCCCTCCCGCTCTCGTGCTTTCTGGCGCAAGGGACTGCGCAGGCTTGCCGATCAGAACAGGGCGGCCGGCCAACCGTCGGTTGGCTTCTTTCTTCTGGCGGGGGAGACCCCTGTCGGCATCCTTCTGACGATCTCCCGATGGGATGCGCAGACAGGTCGAAGGATCGTGAATCTTTCGAGCTGGTACGTGGAAGAGAATCATCGCTGGTCCGCCACACGTCTGATCATGGCGGGTTTGGCCGACAAGGAAGCGATCTACACGGACCTGACGCCGACCCCCGCCGCCGTTGAAATAAACAACCGTTTCGGATTCCGATCGATAGGGTTCGATCTTTCCCTCGTCGTCCTTCCCTGGCTGGCGCTCGCTGGTCCAAGGCAGGGGCGGCTTCGACCGCTCGAAGCTGTTCCGGCAGGCGCGCTTGCCGAAACCCTGCTGCGGGATCTCAGAAACCATCTGGCCCTCGGATGCATCGTGGTCGCGGTCGAAGTCGACGGGCGTTACCATCCGATCGTGCTCAGCGTCACCTCGCGCAAGCGCATTCCGGTCGCGCGGGTTGTTTTTGCCGAAAACCAGGACATCGTCGCTGACAATCTCGGGGCGCTTGCACGCCTGCTTGTCCTGCGTGGGGTGCCGGTTCTCGCGCTCCAGGTCGAGGAAGGTCGCAACGTCCCGCATGCCTGGATCTGGAAACGCGGCCTTTGCTACCAGGTGAAGGGCGATTGGGACGACAGATTGATCGATGAGCTCTATTCCGAGCGCGTACTTCTGAAGATGTAGCCGGTGAGAGGCAAAGGAAGAGGAGACGGACGATGCAGAGTGCAGCAGTCCCCACAGACGACATCAGCGCCGAGATCCACGCCTATATCGATCGGCGTTTTCCGGCACTCGCGCCCGTTGCGCCAGACACGGCACTGCTTGACGGCGCGATCGACTCCCTTGGCTTTCTCGAGCTGATCATGTTCCTCGGCGAGCGCTTCGGGGTCTCCATGGAGGATGACGGGTTCGATTTCCAGGAGCTGGCGACACCCGCAAGCCTTGTGCGCTTCGTCTCGCAGGTTCGGGCGTGACGGGATCACCGGTTCTTCTTCATCACCTTCTTGTCCCGCATGCCGAGAGCGGCAGGCGTGCGCTGGTTCATGGCGAGAGGGAACTCGACTATCGTGCCTTCCACGAGGCTGTCGAGCGCTTTGCCGCGGCGCTGTTGCAAGCGGGCGTCGAGCGCGGGGACCGCGTCGCGATCTTCCTGCCGCGCGGTATCGAAGAATGTGTCTCCATCTTTGCGGCCAGCCGGGCTGCCGCCGTTTTCGTGCCGATCAATGCGCTGCTGCGCGGTCCGCAGATCAGCCATATCGTCGCCGATTGCGCGGCGCGTATCGTCGTTACCAGCCGCGAGCTTGCGCCGATGGTCGCCGAAAGCCTGCATGGCGTTGCCGAAGCGCATATCCTGACCGTCGAGGAAATGGCGGAAGCCGCGCCTGTGGCTGTCCGTGAAAATGCCATCGGCGAGGATCTTGCAGCGATCCTCTATACATCGGGCTCGACCGGGCGGCCAAAGGGCGTGATGGTGTCGCACCGCAACCTTCTGGCCGGCGCGCGTATCGTGCGCACCTATCTCGGCATCACGCCGGAGGAGCGCATTCTTTCCATCCTGCCGTTCAGTTTCGATTATGGCCTCAACCAGCTCCTGACCGCGGTGGAGCAGGGGGCGACGACCGTCATTCTGACGTTCCGCTTCGGCGACGAGATCGTTCGCGCGTTGCGTGACCACAAGATCACCGCCCTTGCCGGCGTGCCGACCATCTGGGCGATCCTGACGAAGGCTGCGCCCCTCCTGCACAAGACCGCCTTGCCGGATTTGCGCTACATCACCAACTCTGGCGGGGCAGTGCCTTCGCAGACGGTCGCGGATCTGCGCAGGATGCTGCCGCAGACGAACGTGTTTCTGATGTATGGCCTCACCGAGGCTTTCCGCTCGACCTATCTGCCACCGGAAGAGCTGGACCGCCGCCCGACCTCGATCGGCAAGGCGATACCGGAATGCGAGATCTTCATCGTGACCGAGGATGGCCGCCGCGCGAGGCCGGGCGAGCCCGGCATCCTCGTGCATCGTGGACCGACCGTTTCGCTTGGTTACTGGAACCGGCCTGAGGAGACGGCCCGGGTGCTGCGGCAGAACCCGTTCCGCCCGCGGGATGAGGGCGGTGACATCGTCTGTTACTCCGGCGATCTGGCCGTAGAGGACGAGGACGGCTTCTTCTCCTTCATCGGCCGCAACGATGCGATGATCAAATCCTCGGGCTACCGCATCAGCCCGTCGGAGGTCGAGGAGGCGATCATGAGCACCGGGCGCTTCCGCCAGGTTGCCGTCATCGGCCTGCCGGATGATTTTGCCGGGCAGAAGCTCCATGCCGTGGCCGTGGCGCTGGAGCCGGATGTCGATGCGGCGTCGGTGTTGCAGGCGATCGCGGGCATGCTCGCGGCCTATATGGTGCCGCGAGGCCTCGAACTCGTCGAGGCTTTGCCGGTGACGCCGAACGGCAAGGTGGACTACCGGCAACTCGTCAGGGAGCGCACGGAAAATGGCTGATCCCGCGGTGAGGATGACGCGTCACGGCTACCCGCTTGCAACAGAGCTTTTCGAGGTGCGAGGCGACGACCTCCATGTCGGTGAGCTTTCGGTGCGCGAGATCGTCTCGCAGATAGGGTCGCCCGCCTATATCTATGACGGTGCGGTCATGCGCCGGGCCTATCGCCGGCTGGCCGCTGTACTCGACGGTTTTGCCGCCATCTACTACTCGGCCAAGGCCAATCCGGCCCGTAGCGTCATCCGTCTCTTCATCGAGGAGGGAGCGGGCGTCGAGATTGCCTCAATCGGCGAGTACCACGCGGCCATTGCCGCCGGCGCAAAGCCGGAGCGGATCCTCTTCGCCGGGCCCGGCAAGCGCCATGCGGAACTTGCGGCGGTTATCGACGGCGGGATTGGTGAAATCCACATCGAAGGGCATGACGAGATCGCGCGGCTCCGCGCGATCGGCCGGCCGGTCCGCGCCTCGCTGCGCATCAATCCGGTTCCAGCCGTTCAGGTGGGCGCCATGCGCATGGGCGGCAAGGCGACCGCCTTCGGCTTCGATGAGGAAGACCTCGATGCGGCGATCGCCGCCGTGCTTGCCGTGCCGAACATCGAACTCGTCGGCATCCATGTTTATGGCGGCACGCAGATCCTCGATGCGGCTGCGCTGATCGAAAGCTGGCGGCATGCCGTCACGCTGGCCGCGCGTGTTGCCCGCACGAGCGGGAGACCGCTTGCCACGATCGATCTCGGCGGCGGCCTCGGCATTCCCTATTATGATGGGGACAGGCCGCTCGATCTTGATGCCGTTGCCGCGGCCATTCCCGATCTGACGGCACTGATACGCTCCGAACCGCTGCTCGCTGGTGCGCGGGCCATCGTCGAGCCGGGGCGCTTCCTTGTTGGTACGGCGGGCCTCTATGTCAGTGAAATCAACGCCGTCAAGACGTCCCGCGGCGTGCGGTTCCTTGTCCTGGAAGGTGGTATGAACCACCATCTGGCGGCTTCCGGCAATCTCGGCCAGGTCATCAAGCGAAACTATCCGGTCGTTGCGCCTGCCCACATGGCGGCTGGACCGGATCTGCCCGCAACGGTGGTCGGCCCCCTTTGCACGCCACTCGATACGCTCGCGCGTGACACGGGGCTGCCGGCGCTTGCCGCCGGGGACCTCGTCGCCGTTCTGCAATCCGGCGCCTACGGCCTGACGGCGAGCCCGGGGCATTTCCTCTCCCATCCGGCGCCGGCGGAAGCGCTGGTGGAAAACGGCAGGATCGAACGCATCGCCCGCTAGAGTCCGTCTGCTTCATACTGACGGGCTCTAGCGTTCTTTGTTTTCGTTTGTCTTTTCGGGAAAGCCGGGTTCCACTTTTTCCGGACAAACTCTAGGGGCGCTACAGCTCTTCCAGCGTGTCGCCGAAGCGCTCGATTCCGCGCAGGCGCGTGCGGCCGGCGGGGCCGGCGCGCTCGATCGCGCGCGTCGTGATGAGGTGACAGACGGCCATGACCGAGACGTGGTTGAACAGCGGTCCCGGTGCGAGCGTGTGACAGCGAAAATGCCAGGTGGCACTCGCCCGATGGGTGACGCCTTCATCGGTGAGGTAGAGCAGCTTGGCGCCGCTCTTTTCGATCGCGGTCAGGATGCTGTCCATCTGCGCCACGCGGCGACGCAGGCCGAAGACGATGGCGACATCCTTCTCCGTCACGCTGACGAGATGCTCGCCGAGCGTCTGGCCGGCGCCGGGGATGGCGACGATGTTTTCCACCACCTGCGTCATCTGCCATTGTAGGTAATCGGCAAAGGCATGGCTGCTGCGAAAGCCGACCACCCAGGTCTTGCGCGCGGCCAGGATCGCGTCGGCGACGGCGTCCACCTGCGCATCGGTAATGCTCGAGAAGGTGCCTTCGAGATTGGCGATGCCCTGGGCGACATGAGCGCCAAGCGACTGCGCGCCTGCAGCATCCGTCGAGGTGGCGAGGAACAGGCGCGATCCGGTCTCGCGCTCGTCGCGCGCATGGCGGCGGGCTTCCTCGTAGTTCTCGTAGCCGAGCCGGCGGACGAATCGTGTCACGGTTGCATTCGAGACCTGGGCCAGCTTTGCGAGCTCCGATGCCGAATAGCTGGCAAGCTCTCCTGGAAAGTCACAGACGAAGTCGCCGAGTCGCCGCTCTGCCGGATGCAGGTCGTCAAGCGCATCACGCACGCGAAACAGGAACGAACGATCCGTAGAGCCCATCGGAGCCACCGCCTTTCACTTCGAAATCAAGCTTGTAACGGACTTGCAGGACTACGCAAGAATGCCGCTGGGGCCGGGACACAAAGTTTCTTGAAAAAATGATTTCTCATGTGTATTGTAAGAAAATTGATTTTCATGCCGATGCCAAGAGGAGGAGACTATGGCAGCAGAAGGTATGGTGCAGTCTGGCAAATCATCGCCGGCCATTCGGCAACTGGAGGGCGCGCTCACCCGTATCGGAGTGACGCGTGCGCACAAGCAGATCATCGCGCTGGTGCTGATCGGCTGCCTGTTCGACAGTTTCGAACAGAACACGATCGGCGTGTCCGGCCCGCTCCTGAAGGAGCATTGGGGACTGACGGGTACGGATATCGGCTTCCTGAACACGATTACTTTTGGCAGCGCCGCCATCGGTCGCCTGCTTTCCGGTATCCTCGGCGATCGCTACGGCCGCCGTGTCATGCTCACTGTCAATCTTTTGCTGTTTTCGCTCGGCTCCCTAGCCTGCGCGCTGGCGCCGGACTTCATGTTCCTGTGCATCGCCCGGGCCATCGTCGGCTTCGGCGTCGGCGGCGAGATTTCCACCGCCGTCACCATGCTGTCGGAATTCTGCTCGCCGAAATTCCGCGGAACGGCGGCCGGGCTCGTCAATGTGGGCGCGGGCGGTTTCGGCAATTTCCTTGCCCCCGTTTATGGTCTGATGATCTTCAGCATCTTCCCGGGTGAGGATAGCTGGCGCTGGCTCTTCGCCTCGCTTGCGCTGCCGGCCCTGCTGGTCGTCTTCTACCGCCGCTATGTGCCGGAAACGCCGCGCTTCCTCGCCTCGCAAGGGCGGATAGACGAGGCGAACAAGGTGCTCTCGGTGCTGGAATCCGGTTCGCTCCGGCCGAAGAACCTCGTGGTCCGCGAATATCTCTCGAAGGACAACGAGCAGGATGCGCCGCGCGCCAAGGGCGCCTGGAAGGAACTGTTCCGTGCACCCTTCCTCGGCCGCATCGTGCCGGTGTCCATCGCCATCCTGATGAGCTACGGCGCCCAGCTTTCCGTTCTGACCCTGATGCCCGTCATCTTCGTCTCGATGGGCTATACGCTGCAGGGCAGCCTGCTCTACAGCATGATCATCCAGAGCGGCAGCGTCCTTGGTGCCATCGCGGCCTCGATGTTCGGCTACTACTTCCCGCGCAAGCGCGTCCTGACCGTCGGTGCGATCTGCGCCTGCCTTGCCGCGCTTTCCATCATGCAGTTCGGCACCACCATCTATCTGGTGCTGTTCTTCGGCGCACTGTTCCAGTTCTTCGTGCTTCTCCTGAACACGTCCATCTGGATCTATGCGCCGGAACTCTTCCCGACCCGCATCCGCGCCTTCGGCGTCGCCTTCATCCTGGCGGCAGGCTCGGCTGCCGGATCCTTCGTGCCGACCATCTCGGGTGCGCTGTTCGACAGCTATGGCATGGGTGGGGTCTTCGGCCTCGCCGCCGCCATGTACGCCATCTTCGCCATCTGCATCCGCCTCGGGCCGGAAACCTATGGCATGTCGATGGAAGACATCACGCAGCGGGCGGACGCCACCACGGCAAGCGACAACCTCGTCGCAGAGCCCGCAAAAGCAGGAGCCTGACAAGAGCATGACCCCGCACATCCTGTTGATCAATCCCAACAGCTCCGAGCCCACCAGCGAGATGATGCACGCCATCGCGCTGGCCTCTTCGGCGGGCCGGCTGGTGGTGAAGACTGTCACCGCGCGCCGCGCGCCGGGCATGATCGTCACCCCCGAGCAACTGGCCGCCTCCGCCGCTGAAGTGGTGGAACTCGGCACCGCGCACGGGCGGGATTGTGCGGGGATCATCGTCAGCGCCTTCGGCGATCCCGGCCTTGCGGAGCTTCGTCGCAAGGTCGCGGTCCCGGTGGTGGGCATCTGCGAGGCCTCGATGATCGAGGCTTCGCGGGGCGGCCGGGCCTTCTCCGTCGCCACTTCGACGCCTGACCTGATCGAGGCCATCGGCCAGCGGGCGAACGATCTCGGTCTTGCCCATCTCTACAGGGGTATCCGCTGTACTGAGGGCGACCCCGTCGCGCTTGCATCCGATCCGGGCTTGCTCACCGAGGCGCTCTCCGGTGCGGTGCACGCGTGCATCTTCGAGGACGGAGCCGAAGCCGTCATCATCGGCGGCGGCCCGCTCGGCCAGGCGGCAGAAAAGCTGCGTCCGCGCTTCGATCAGCCCGTGCTCGGCCCGATCCCCTGTGCGGTCGAGCGCATCATCGGCCTCGTCAACGTGGCCAGCGATGCGCCGCAGGCGGCAGAGAGCTAAACTTCGACTGGCCGGGCATGCTCGGCCTTCGTGCCAAACACCCGGCGATACCGTTCGATTTCGGCGGGATCGCCGGTTGCTTTCAGCGGATTGTCCGAAAGCTTGACCGCCGGCCGGCCGTTGGCACTCGTCACCTTGCAGACGAGTGAGATCGGATCGAGCCCGCTGCCGCCATCCGGATCGCAGCCGCGGAAATCGTTGGTGAGATTGGTGCCCCAGCCAAAGCTCATGCGCACCCGCCCATGGAAATGCCGATAGGTTTCCTCGATCGTATCGACATCCATGCCATCGGAGAAGATCAGCAGCTTTTCCCGCGGATCGCGCCCCTTCTCCTGCCACCAGCGGATGATCTGCTCGCCGCCGGCGATCGGCGGGGCGCTGTCCGGCCGGAAACCGGTCCAGTCCGCCACCCAGTCCGGCGCCTCGGCCAGGAAGGCAGTGGTGCCGAAGGCGTCCGGCAGGGCGATGAGGAGATTGCCGTTGTAGTGCTGCCGCCACTCCTCCAGCACCTGGTAGGGCGCGGCGGCAAGCGCCTTATCATTCTCGGCCAGTGCGGCTGCGACCATCGGCAGTTCATGCGCATTGGTGCCGATGGCCTCGAGGTCCGCATCCATCGCGAGCAACACGTTGGATGTGCCGATGAAGCGCTCGCCAAGCCCTTCCTTCAGGGCCTCCACGCACCAGCGCTGCCATAGAAAACCGTGCCGGCGGCGCGTGCCGAAGTCGGAGATGACGAGATCCGGCAGATGCCGCAACCGCTCGACCTTCTCCCAGAGCCGGGCCTTGGCGCGGGCATAGAGCACGTCGAGCGCAAAAAGCCCCTTGTCGCGCATCGCCGCCCGGGATTTCAGCTCGTTGATGATGACGAGTGCCGGGATCTCCCACATGCTGGTATGGGTCCACGGCCCTTCGAAATGCAACTCGTACTGCCCGTCCACCTTGCGCAGCTCGTAGTCGGGCAGGCGGAAGGCGGCGAGCCAGGCGATGAAGTCCGGGCCGAACATGCGGGCCTTGCCGTAAAAACTGTTGCCCGCCAGCCAGATCAGTTCCTTCTTGGTGAAACGAAGCTCCCGGGCATGGTCAAGCTGTGCCCGCAGTTCCCCTTCGTCGATGACTTCGGCAAGCCGCACGGTTTTCGTCCGGTTGATCAGTGAAAAGGTCGCTTGGACATCCGGATGCAGCTGGCGGATCATCTGGAGCATCAGCAGCTTGTAGAAATCCGTGTCGAGCAGGCTGCGCACGATCGGGTCGAGCCGGAAATTGTGGTCGTAGGTGCGGGTCGCGAAATCGGTGACGGCCATCCGGCTCCTCCTGAATGATGCTCGAGAGGGGTATAGCGCACCGCCAAACGCTTCGGAATGCTTCTCTGGCTTCAAGAGCAGTACGGGCAGCATCCGGGCTGATATTTGGGGTCGGGAGTCTTGCGCACTCTCTTGGGGCATGGGTGACCTCGACACGAGGCCGCCACCCATATCGCCTGTAAATCCCCGATGCTCAGATGGAGATGACGGCTTCGGCACCGATGCCGCGGATCGTGCCGTGCGGTGTTGTCTCGGGGGACGTGCCGGCAGACGGAAGAAGGCGGATGCTTTTCACGTTGCCGGGGGCAAGATGGAACCAGTTGTCGGAAGGCAGGAAGCCGTCGATCTCGATGGCGACCGACTGGGCGAAACGATCGGCCGAGAGGTCGAGCAGCCAGCCATCCGTGTCCTGCCGGAGCGTCGCCGTCAGGCTGGCGGAAAAGAACGCCTCTGCCCGGCCGAGCGGAAAATGGAAGGCTTCCGCGGCCACCGTCCCGTCCGTATCGATGAGCCGGCCGACCGTGACGTCATGGGAGGGCGGGCCGAAGCGGAACGCGTAGGTCGTGTCGAAGAAGGCGCCGAAGAGCGCGGTTGCCGGCAGCGTTTCGGCGGAATGCGGGGCGAGCGCGATGTCTCTGCGACCGGAGACCACCGGCTGCCGTCCATGGCGCAGGCAGGAAAGCTCCAGCATCAGCCGCCGCTCTTCCGGGCCGTCGTTCCTTACATGGATGTCGAGGCCGTTGGTGCCTTCGTCACAAAGCGTGATCTGCACGGGCCGGAAAGCGCGGCGCAGCGCATGCCAGGCGGATTTCGGCAGGCCGGTCGCATCGACGATACCCCAGCCGGCGCCGGGCAATAGATCCTGGAACGTCCAGACGAGCGCGCCATTGCAGGTGGATTGCTCCCGCCGCCATTCGGCGAAGATCGCCTCCATCACTTCGCCGACGACGGCGCGGGAGAGATCGAGATAGCGGGCCGGGTCTTCGCGCCGCAGACGCGCCGGCTCGTGTCCGTAAAGGAGGGCGAGATAGTGGTCGCGCACATCCTCGAAATCCCAGGAGGCGCCGCGGTCGCGCGGCACGCGGGCCTTCCAGCGCGGATCGTGCACGGCAGGCACGGGCAGGTGCGCGTCGAGCGTTGCCTGTTCCGGGACATTGGCGAAGGCGAGGCTTTCGGCGGAAAAACGCACGTTTGCGCGGCGCGCATCTTCCAGCGGCCGGCAATAGGCACCGACGCCGTAATAATGCGTGACGCCGGCACCGGGCGAAAATGGCATCGCCCCGCCGCTCGGCGAGTTCTCGACGTAGGGCACATCGGGACGATGGGCGGCAACGAGCGCGGGCAGGATATCGAGCGTCAGCGGCCCCGCCCAGGCCGTCTCCGGCAGGCCGAGCATCGCGGCCTGCTGGTCGATCTCGCTGCCGCCGCAGAGCACGGCAAGCGACGGCGAGGCGGCGGTGGCATCGAGGAACTGTGCGACTTCGATCCTGACATTCTCGACGAAGGCCGGATCGGTTGCCGGATAATCGAAATTGGCGAACTGAAAATCCTGCCAGACGAGAAGGCCGAGCTCGTCGCACAGCGCGAAGAAATCCGGCGTCTCGTAAGTCATGGTGCCGCCGATGCGCAGCATGTTCATGTTGGCCTCGGCCGCAAGCGTCAGCAGTGGTTCGTAGCGCGCGCGCGTGCCCGGCAGATCGACGATATCGGCATTGGTCCAGACCGCCCCGCGGCAGAAGATTTTGACGCCGTTGACATGGAGAGCAAAGTCGCGGCCATCGGCGCCGCGATCGATCTCGATGCGGCGGAAGCCGGTGCGGCCGAGTTTTTGGCGCGCACCGTCGACGACGAGGGTGATGTCGTGCAGAACCGGCTTGCCATGGCTGCGCGGCCACCAGGCCTCGACATCGGGAATGCTGAGGCTGGCGCTAAAACTGTGCGCGCCGTTCGGGATCGCTTCGACGGCAACGCCCGCACATTCCACCACTGGCGCGACTGCACCCGAGAGCGTGAAGCCGATCTCGAGCTGGCCCTTGCCGTTCTCGTGCAGGCGCGCGGAGAGGCGGATTTCTGAGGCAACGGCCGGGCTCGGCCGTGTGAGGCGCACGGGGCGCCAGGGGCCGGCGGCGTGGACCTCCGCGCACCAGCCGGGCATGCGGCCGAGCAGGGTGGTGCGCACGAGGCGCAGGCCCTGCGGCGTGATCATCTGCGGCCGCCAGCGGGCGCGGGGGCCACGTTTTTCCAGATGCGGTTTCAGTGCGCGGAAGCAGAGAGCCAGGCGGTCGTTGCCGGTGAGCGTGACGGGCAGGCTGTGGCGCACGAACATGCTGTCGGAGGAGAGAACCAGCGTACCGTTCCACCAGACCTCGGCGATCGTCGCGAGCCCGTCGAACTGCAGCAGAGCCTCGCCGGGTGCTTCGCCGGAGAGATCGAGCGTGTACCAGGCGTCGAGATGGTCGAGCGGCTGCGGGGCGGTACGGTCGAAACGGCCGGCCCGTTCGAGTGCACCAGCAACGGTCCCGGGCACGGGAGCGTCGAGGAAATCGGAAAGGCTTTTCAGCGCCACCGGATCAGCCGCAGCGTCGGCCACTGTCAGCGCCATGCGCCAGCCGGTGGAAAGCGCCTTTCCGGTTTCGGTCATTCCGTCTTCCTTCAGTCGACGCGGGTGGCCAGTTGAGCCATCAGACTATCCCACGCTTCGAGCGCCGGATCGAGTGCCGTTGCCAGCGGATCGAACTTCCTGCGCGTCACGGCACGGGCAAGCTGGAACTGCACGGACTTCGCCGTTTCCGAGATTTTGCGCGCGGCCTCGGCCGCCTCGTTCAGGCTGCCATCCGGCGCGAGCCAGTCGAGATGGCTGCCGGCGAGTTCGAAATTCGCGCCGAGCTGGCGCAGCGTGTTGAAGGCGTATTTGTGGAAGAAGCCGAAGGGGCGATCGGCCACCGCTTCCACCTGGCCCGGAAAGGCCTTTGCGAAGGCCGCCACCGGGTTTTCGGCGGGGCGGCGCGCGAAATGCACAGCGGCGAGGCGTTTTGCCTCGCGGCGCAGATGGGTCTCGTCCGGCCGCTTTTCCGGGAATTTGGCGAATTCCGTGTAGGGCAGGAAGGGCAGGTCGTCGGGGCCGTCGTTCAGATGGAACAGGCCGTCGAAATCTGCGCCTTCCAACCGGAAAAATCCGGCATTGTGGAAGTAGTCGAGCTGCTTTGCCTGAAGGTCCAGCCGGTTGATCGCGACCGTCGTCTTGCCGTGCTCCTGGCCGTAGGCGACGCCGCGCGTATCCGGCATGTAAAAACTGTCCATCTCGACGAGGCAGAGGCGGCCGCGCGCGATCTGGGTCGCGACATGGCTCTCCACTTTGTCGAAAATGGCAAGTTCCGTGCAGCGGATGCCGTAGAGGCTTTCCAGGTCCTCCAGCGGCACCTTGAAGAAGGTGAACTGGTCGCCCTCGAAATCCTGGGTCAGGGAGAAGCCGAGCATCGCCTCCGGGGCGCTCCCGAAGGCGTTCAGTACCTCGATCCAGAGATCGACGTAGCAGTTCGTCTCCGGCCACATGCGCTCCGCGTCGTGCAGCGCGTGCGGCCGAAAGGTCTCGGGGTCTGCCCCGGGGAAGACGGCATCCATGCTTAGTCCTGATATCCGAGCGTCTTGCGGACGTCGTCCGGCCAGGCGGCGATATCCATGCCGTGGCGGGCGAAGAGGGCAAGTGCGATGCGCTCCAGGCCAAAACCGACGCAGGCGGTGTGCGCGACGTCGCCGTTTTCGAGATTGAGCCCCCACTTCGCGCCGAAGGCGTCCTGGTGGTAGTTGAAGCTCATGCAGGCGGTCGGCTTGGCGGCCGAGGTCACGGGGATGAGCAGCTCGAACTTCAGGTTCTGGTCGCGCTGGTTGTTGGCCAGCATGCGGCCGGCGCGGCCGAAGAACGGGTCGTTGGCCACGTCCATCGTCACGTCGAGGCCGACTTTCGCCATCATCTCCAGGCCGCGGTCCATCCAGGTCTGGCGGAAGGTCGTCACATGCTCCTGCGTACCCATGCAGACATATTCGCGCATGCGGAAGAGCTGCTGTCGGGCCGGGTCGTTGGAGGGCTCGTGGCGGAAGCAGTAGGACTGCAGATCGTAGAGGCCGCCCTTGGCCGGCAGGCGGCCGCGCTTGGCGATGGTCGGATAGAGCGGATAGCAGGCCGCCGGCGTCAGAACGATATCGGTCGCCTTCTGGTCCTTGGTCCAGTCGCCGCCGACCTCCATGCATTGCAGGAGGCTCATGTGGTCGAGCTCTCCGCCGCAGAAGCTGTGCACGGTGCCGGCAAGCTGCGGAAAGCTCTTCATGTAGCCCGAGGTTTCGAAATGCGCGCGGTTCATGCCCGGCGGAAAGCGCATCGCCTCCGCGCCGTCGGCGCCGCCATAGGCGTCGATCAGCCGCTCGAAGCGGGCGATGACATCCTCGAAGGCGCCGCTGCGGCCGTAAAGGCCTTCGACGCCGGTGTCGATGAGCAGGCCCGAATCGAAGAGCCGGTCGAGAAGGGAGGTCTGCATGTCCATGGTGTCACCCGATCAGGCTGGTGTCCTGCTTGTGCACAAGCAGGAGGTTCGACGTGTTGCCGAGGATGCGGTCGTTGGAGATCATGAGCTGGGCGGAATGCGCATCGCGCAGATGGCGGCCGAGGCTGAAGGGCGTGCCGTTCTTGTAGCCCATGATGCCGCAGATCAGCATGGCCTGGTTGATGATGGTGAGGATCGTTTCGGAGGAGGCGATCTTCACATTGTTCATCGCCACGGCAAAGCCCATGGAGGAGAGGCGGTCCGGATCGGCCTTGGCCGCTTCATATTCCTTGAGGCCCGCAATCGTATTCGATTTGACGAGCTGGAGAAGATTCGAGGCTTCCGCAAGCCGCAACGCGCCGGGTGGTGTCACGCCGGGGCTTTTGCGCGCGGCGGCGCGCACGAAGGCCTGCGCACGGGCGACGGCGTTGACGGCGATGCCGTACCACACCGCGCTCCAGAGCAGGTGCGAGGTGGCGAGCATCGACTGTGCCGCGATCTCGGCGAAGGGTTTGGGCAGGATCTGCGCCTTCGGCGCCTCGCCCTTGAACAGCCAGCCGTCCGAGCAGGTCCCGCGCATGCCGAGCGTATCCCAGACATGGGTTTGCTCGAGCGTATACTGGTCCCTGGTGAAGACGGTGATCACCTGGTCGGTCGAGGCAGCGTCCGCATGGGCGCGCGAGGTGATGAGGATTGCGTCGGCATGGGCACCGTAGGAGATGACGGTGGCGTCCTTGGTAAGGCGGCAGGTGTCGCCGGTGATCTCGATGGCGCAGATGCTGTTGCGCAGGTTCCCGCCGATGCCGCCTTCGGTCGTCGCCGAGGCGAGGAGGAGCTGTTCGTCGCAAACGCGGCGCATGAAGGCGGAATGCCAGGTATCGCCGGCACCGTGCGAGACGAGGCTCGACAGCTTGATGTGGTGCATGGCGAAGACCATGGCGGCGGCCGAGCAGGTCTGGCCGAGCACCGAGCAGATTTCGGCGATTTCAGAGACGGAGGCGTCCTCGCCGCCGAGCGCAGCGGGAATCTGGATGGAAAGCAGCCGTTCGGCGATCATCGCGTCGACGGCTTCCCGCGGGAAGCGGCCCTTGGCGTCCACGTCGTCGGCATGCGCTGCGGCCACGGCGGAGACGCGCTCGGCGCGTTCCGTCAGCCCCTTTCCGACGGTGAGTGTCATTCGGCGGCCTCCGTGCTCCCGACAAGGCCCGACACCGCCTTCGTGATCGCGTCGATGCTTTGGAAGGACTTGCGGTTGAGCAGGTTGTCGGGGAATTCGACGTCGAAGGCGTCTTCGATGCCGAGCATCACCTGCACGGAAGCAAAGGAGGAGAGGCCGGCTGCATAGAGATCGGCATCGTCCGCGAGCTGATCGACCGGCATCGGCAGGCCACCGTGTTTCGCCAGGATATCACGAATCTTCTGCTTCATGGTCTTCTCCGTCGTTTTCATTGCCGGCCGGACAGCGGGCTCTTGGCTTATCGTTCCTCAAAGGCATAACCGACGGTTGATAAGATCGGCTGAAAGGACATGGATAAGATTTCGTGAAGCGGGTGGGATTGCTGGATTGAACCGAGGCGTACCATTGCGGTGCTTTGTGAAGAAGGTGGTAACAGTCCCGGTTTTTCAGGGCGTTGGAGGAAGTGTGTTATGTCCTGAAATGGTGCGTCCCGCCGGCGTAAAAACTCCGTTAGCCATAAACGCAGGACGTGTAGGATTGAATGACAAAGAGGGTTGAAGTGGCCGTTTCGGGCGGTTCGGGGAGAGCGGTTTGCGGTTGCCAACGACGATGCGACCCTTCGGTATCTGGATCGACATCGCCTTTCAGCGCCTGCGCCTGAAGCCGACGGCAGCCTTGAGCAGCCGGTCGTGGCGCTCCGGTTGAACTCTTGCCGGAGGTGCTCTTTCGGGATTGCGAGACGGGATATGGGCGACCTCTGCCTCGTACAGTGAAGAAAAACCGTTTGGGAGGACTACAAAAGTTGTCGCCTGAGCAGCGCCTCGAGCCAGTCGGCGAAGACCTGCAACCGACGGGAGAGGTGCTGGCGGTGCGGGTAGAGCAGGGCCATCGGCATCGGCTCGGCGCGGTGATGGGGCATGATCTCGACCAGTTCTCCGGCTTCAAGGTGTCCTCTGACGTCATAGGCCGGTATCTGGATCAGTCCGAGGCCGGCGAGACAGCAGGCGATATAGGCCTCCGCACTGTTGACCGTGACGCGTCCCTGCATCTGCATCCTGTGCAGCGTCCCGTTCTCGAGCCATTCCCAGTCCTCGACCCGACCGCTGGAAGGCGAGGCGTAGTTGATCGCCCGGTGATACCGGAGATCGTCTGGCGTGTGCGGCGTTCCGTGAAGCGCCAGATAGGCCGGGCTGGCGACGTTGATGAGCGGCAGTCTGCCGATCGGACGTGCGATCAGGCCGGAATCACCGAGCGAACCGACGCGCAGAACACAATCGACGCTGTCTTCGACGAGATTTACCGCGCGGTCGGTGACGCCGAGATCGATGTCGATCTCGGGATAGTCGTCAAGGAAGCCGGGCAGGGCCGGCGCGACGATCAGGCGTCCGATCCGGCCGGGCACGTCGATCCGCAGCTTTCCCGATGGCCGTGCGGATGTCTGGCGGAACAGGTTTTCCGTGTCCTCGACATCGGCGATGACGCGCTGGCAGCGTTCGTAGAAGGCCACGCCGTCCTGGGTCGGGGAGACCTTGCGCGTGGTGCGATAGAGCAGCCGCGCGCCGACGCGGCCCTCCAGTTCCTGAACGGCTGCCGATACGGAAGAACGGGCAATCCCCAGCGTATCGGCGGCGCGGGTGAAGCTTGCCTGCTCGACGACACGCGCGAAAATGCGGAACAGATCGATACGGTCCACGTGTTCTACCCACTCGATTGCACGGAATTTCTGACAAGTGATGTCAGAATGGCCGTCTTTATCGGCTGATCCTAGACGATATGTTCTTCCCAAGAAAGCGATCGCTCATGTGATCGCGGAACCGGCAAAGGAGGCCGCCCATGACCGACCACAGCATCAAAGGCAAAACCGTCATCATCGCCGGAGGCGCGAAGAACCTTGGCGGGCTGGTCGCCCGTGACCTCGCGGCGCATGGCGCGAAGGCGATCGCAATCCACTACAACAGCGCCGCCAGCAGGGCGGAGGCCGACGCCACCGTGGCCGCCGTCAAGGCCGCGGGCGCCGAGGCCGTCGCCTTCCAGGCCGACCTGACGACGGCCGGTGCCGTCGAAAAACTGTTCGTCGATGCGGTCGCTGCCATTGGCCGGCCGGATATCGCCATCAACACCGTCGGAAAGGTGCTGAAGAAGCCCATGCTCGAGATCAGCGAAGCCGAATATGACGAGATGAGCGCCGTCAACGCCAAAACGGCCTTCTTCTTCATCAAGGAAGCAGGCCGGCATCTCAACGACAATGGCAAGCTGGTGACGCTCGTCACGTCCCTGCTCGGCGCCTTCACGCCCTTTTATGCGAGCTATGCCGGCACCAAGGCGCCGGTCGAGCATTTCACGCGGGCCGCGTCCAAGGAGTTCGGTGAGCGCGGCATCTCGGTAACGGCGATCGGGCCGGGCCCGATGGATACACCCTTCTTCTATCCGGCCGAGGGAGCCGACGCGGTTGCCTATCACAAGACCGCCGCAGCCCTGTCGGGGTTTTCGAAAACCGGCCTCACCGATATCGAGGATATCGTCCCCTATATCCGCTTCATGGTTTCCGATGGCTGGTGGATGACCGGCCAGACCATCCTCGTCAACGGCGGCTACACGACGAAGTAGGGGCCAGGGGCGGCCTTCCTCCCACGGGATAGGCCGCCTTCTGTCCGCCGGGATGGTCGTGGCGGCGCATTCCGGTTTTCGGGATCACACGGGGCTGCTGACGGGAGCGGTGCTCTCGCGGACGATGATTTCGACCGGCAGGATCGTCTCCGCGGGGATGTCCTCCGCCTTCTCGCCATTCATGAGTTGCAGCAGCACGGTGGCCGCGGTCTGGCCGGCACTGTGCTGGAGGATGCGGACGGTCGTCAGCCGGGGGCGGATGAGGTCGAGAAACGGCATGTCGTTGAAGCCGGTGACGGAAACCTCGCGCGGGCAGTCGATGCCGCGCTCGCGCAACTCGTCGATCGCGCCCAGTGCAAGACGGTCGTTGGCGCACAGGACGGCCGTGAATTTCCGGCCCGGTACCAGGAGATCCCGGATGCAGCGTGCGCCTTCCTGCTCGTCGAAGCGCCGGGCGGTTGCCACGAGGTCGGGGCGGAACTCCAGCGAAAGGGCAGCAGCGGCGTTGCGGAAGGCGGCAAGGCGAAGCTGGCCGGTCGACAGGTCCTGCGGACCGGCGAGATGGGCAATGTCGCGATGGCCGAGATCGCGCAGGTGGCGCAGCATCTCGCAGATGCCGGCATCCTCGTCGTTGATGATATAGGGAATCTGCGAGTTCTCGACCATGCGGTTCAGCGTCACCACCGGCAGGCCTTCGGCTGCGGCCCGCGCGATGGACGGATCGCTTCTCAACACGGCCGCGTGAATGATGCCATCGACGCCGCGGTCCCGCAGCACGTCGACAAGACGGCTTTCCCGATCCCGTTCGCTATCGGTGTTGACGATGATCGATGCGTAGCCCAGCGGCTCGAGAACGCTCTCGATACCGCGCAGGATAGGCGGAAAGATCACGTTGGTGATGTCGGGAATCATCACGCCGACGGTCATCGTGCGATTGGTCCGAAGCCCGGCGGCGATGCGGTTCGGCCGATATCCCAGGGCATCCGCCGCAGCCTGGATGCGGCTGGCAACCTCTTCCGTGATCGACTTGCGCTCCACAGGATCAAGCGCCCGGGAGACGGTGGATACGTGTACGCCTGTCTCCCGGGCGATATCCTTCAGCGTAACCCGTTTCTGCCGCATCTGATCCCCTCTGATTTTTCCATATTAGCAGATGACGGATGGCGCATGCAATCGTTTGCGAAAATCCTTGACCAAACGCAAGTGCCATGATACCTCATCTTCGCAATCGATTGCATGGACGCTTGGAGGAGAGTTCCTGCATCGGGCAGATACCGGTTCGTCGTGGAGGGCGGCCGGCAAAATACCCCTAATGATCCCGGACGGGGAATGCGGCAGCGTCCGCTGGGCTTCCTTTACCGGGCACGAAATTCAGCCGGGTTCCCCGCGGTGGGCGCCCGGTCGCGGATACAATCGATCGCTAACGGGAGGAAGGCGTATGAGATTGAATACATTGCTCGCGGCAACGGCCGCTGTGGCGATTACGGCCAGTGCGGCCCATGCGGAAAATCTGAGGATAGGCGCTTCGCTGCCGATTACCGGGGGACTCTCGGTCAGCGGCGAAAAACACAAGCGGGGCTACGAGCTCTGCACGAAACTGATCAACGAAGCCGGTGGCATTCTCGGCCGGCAGGTCGAGCTGATCGTCAGCGACAACCGGTCCGACACGGCGACCGCGATCAACCAGTACGAACGTTTCATCAATGTCGACAAGGTCGAGGCGGTATATGGCACGTTTTCGAGCCGCCTGACCTTCCCGGTCGCCAGCATCCTTTCGAAATACAACATGGTGCACGCCATTCCCTCGGGCGGGGCGCTGCGCATCTACGAGCAGGGCTACAAGAACCTGTTCTACTTCCAGGTCAACGCCGCTGAATATACCGGCAAGGACGTGGCCGCGGTTATCAAGCAGCTCATTCCGGCCGGCGAGGCGCCGAAGAGCGTGGCCGTGGTTTCAGCGGACGACTTCTTCGCCAATGCCATCGAGGCGGGTCTGCTCGGGCAGAAGGTGAAGGACCCCGCGACCGACAAGGAGATCGCCGATCTGGCACCCGGTTACCTCGCGGATGCGGGTATCGAGGTCCTGATGAAGGAGAAGTGGCCGGAGGAAGGTTTCAACGACTGGCTGAACCTTGCCAATTCGGTCAAGCGCTCCGGTGCCGAGATGGTCATCGGCCTCACGGCATCGGCGGAAGAAGCGGTGCAGTTGACCCGCAGCCTCAAGACCGTCGGCGCCACCCCCAAGCTGGTCTATCTCAGCCAGGGAGCGCAGACGGAGTTCATCGAGGGCGTTGGCAAGGAAGCGGCCGATGGCGTGCTGATCCACACCACCTGGCACAAGGACGTGCCGTTCGAAAGCACGCTGGCCGGCAAGCCGTTCAACAACGCTGACTTCGTTAAGGCCTTCACCGCCGAATACAGTGTCGAACCGGACGAGGACAGCGCCATTCCGTTCGCCGTCTGCCAGGGTATCGAGCAGGCGATCCTCGGAGCGGGGACCACCGACAATGCCAAGATGGGCGAATGGCTGCATGCGCGCACCAAGGAGGACCCGGTCCGCACGGTGCTTGGCCGCTTCTCCTGGGATGACGTCGGCCTGCCGGTGGAGAAGTCCCACATCATGACGCAGTGGCAGGATGGCAGCCTGAAGTTCGTCTACCCGACGGGCGAATTCGAGGGCGTATCGCCGTTCAGCTATCCCAAGAACGGGTTCTGAGAAGACAGGCAGTGGAGGGGTGCCCGCCCGGGCATCCTTCCCATCGCCGGCCATTGTCAGCGCAACTGCGAAAGGTAGATGGCGCATGCTGGAAGTGAAGAACCTCTGTAAGCATTTCGGCGGCATCAAGGCTGTCGACGGTGCGACGTTCACGGTCGAGAAAGGCGCGATCACCGCCCTGATCGGACCGAACGGCGCCGGAAAGACGACGGCGTTCAACTGCATCAGCCGGACGGCGGCGCCGACATCCGGCGAGGTCTGGCTCGATGGCGAGCGGATCGACCACCTCCGGCCGCACAAGATCACGGCCAAGGGCCTCAGCCGGACGTTCCAGATCTCGCGCAACCTCGGCGACATGACGGTGATCGAGAATGTCATCGTTCAATCCCGGGTCGAGGGCCTGCGCGGCCTGTTCCGCCCCGCCATGTCGCGGGAGGAGAAGGACAAGGCGATGTCGATCCTCGATTTCCTCGGCATCACCCGCATCGCCCACGAGGATGGTCACAATCTCTCCTACGGGCAGAAGAAGCTCATGGACCTCGCCGCGCTTTTGATGTCCGACCCGAAGATCATCCTGCTCGACGAGCCGGCCGGCGGGGTCAACCCGTCGCTGATGGAAGAGATCGTCGGCCATATCCGCGCACTTAACGACAAGGGCCTGACGGTGCTGATCGTGGAGCACAACATGGACCTGATCATGCGCCTCTCGCACAAGGTCGTGGTCATGGCGCACGGCAAGGTCATCTGCGCCGGCACGCCCGACGTCGTGCGCAGGGATCCCCACGTGCTGGATGCCTATCTCGGCGGCGTCCTGGAAGATGAGGCCGCCTGATGACGAAACTTCTTGAGGTCACCAACATCACCGCCGGCTACGGCGACGGCCCCGCCATCATCGATGGGGCGCATCTGACCGTCGAGCCCGGCAAGGTCCATTGCATCATCGGCCCCAACGGTGCCGGCAAGTCGACGCTGCTCAAGGCGATCTGCGGCATGCTGTCGATCCGCAAGGGCGACGTTCTGTTCAAGGGCGAGCGGCTGAACGGGCTGCGTCCAGACCAGATCCTGCGCAAGGGCATCTGTTTCGTGCCGCAGGAACGGGCGCTGTTTGCGAAGATGACCGTGCGGGAGAACCTGCGCATGGGCGGTTTCATCCTTGACGACAAGAAGGAGCTGGAGCGCCGCATCGAAGGCATTCTCGAACGTTTCCCGATCCTTCGCGAGCGTGCCGACCAGCATGCGGGCACGATGTCCGGCGGCCAGCAGCAGACGCTCGCCATGGCCCGCACGCTCATCATCAAGCCGGACATCGTCATGCTGGACGAACCGTCCCTCGGTCTTGCGCCGAAGGTCGTCCAGGAGATGTTCGACATCATGAAGATGATGTCGGCGGAAGGCGTCACCGTCCTCCTCGTCGAACAGAACGCGCTGATGGGGCTCAGGAACGCCGACTGGGGCGTGGTGCTCGATCTCGGCCGGACACTGTTCGAAGGCCCGGCCGCCACGGTGCTGGCCGATCCGCGCATCCAGGAACTCTACCTCGGCGGCAAGAAGGCCGCCTGACGAGGAACAGACATGGCAGAGATATTGCAGATACTGATCCTGGGCCTGGCGCTTGGCGGCGTCATCGCTCTCATGGGCTCCGGCCTGTCGCTTGTCTTCGGCGTGATGCGCATCGTCAATCTCGCCCATCCCGCGCTGATCATCGGCGGCGCCTACATCACCTACCTGGCGTTCAAGACGTTCGGTATCGACCCGATCGCCATGCTGCCCGTCGCGGCCGTTGCGATGGCGGCCGTCGGCGTGGTGCTCTACCGGCTGCTGTTCCAGCGGGAGACCAAGAGCGCCAAATACTCCGAGATGACCGTGCTGCTCACCTTCGCGTTGGCGATGATGGTGGAGGGGCTGCTTGGTGGCCTGTTCACAAACACGCAGCGGGTGACGTCGCCCGACTACGCCACCGCGGCGTTCTTCATCGGCGACGTCTTCATCCCCAAGGGGCAGCTCTATGCCGGTCTCGTCTCGCTGGCGATCATCGCGGCGCTGTCCCTGTTCCTCAAATATTCGCGGCTCGGCTATGCCATCCGTGCCACGACGCAGAACCGCGAGGCGGCCGAACTCCTCGGCGTCAACGTACAGTTCATCAGCGTGCTTGCCTTTGCCATCGGCATCGGTCTTGCGGGTGCTGCCGGATCGCTGGTCAGCTTCGTGTTCAGCTTCTTTCCGGCCAAGCACTGGGAGTGGATCGCCATGCTGATGTCGGTGGTCGTTCTCGGCGGCATGGGCAGCATTCTCGGCACGGTGGTCGGCGCGCTGGTCTTGTCCGTCATCGCCGCCTTTGTCGGCACCTGGATCGGGGCGACCTGGTCGACGCTGACCTTCTTCCTCGCCCTTTTCATCATTCTGCTGGTTCGGCCACAGGGCCTGTTCGGCGAAAAACCGGAGATGGCATGATGGCCGTTACCCTTCAGGATTCCAGCGCCAGCGCTGTCATCGAGGCGCGCCGCGCCCACAACGAGAAACTGTCGCGCAAGGCGGACCAGACCCGCGCGACCTGGTTCCCGCTCACCTTGCTTGCGCTGCTCGCCGCACTGCCGCTGCTGCAATTTACCGGGAACTACAATTACGTCTTGCACCTGGTGCTGTTCACCGCCTCCTACGTCGCCATGGCCTCGGGCTGGAACATCCTCGGCGGCTTTGCCGGTTACGTCTCGCTCGGCCACGCGGTGTTCTTCGGCGTCGGGGGATATTTCTCCGGCATGCTTCTGGCGCGCTACGGCATTTCCACGCTGATCACCGCGCCGATTGCCGGCCTCGTTGCCGCAGCCCTCGGCTATGCCGTCGGCATGGTCACGCTCAAGGTACGGGGCCCGAGCTTCATCATCTCGTCGATCGCCCTTTTGATGATCGCCCGTATCCTGTTCGACAACTGGCACTTCATCGGCGGTGCCAACGGTCTCACCCTGCCGCCGAACGACCTCTCGGTGCAGTGGGCGAAGGTGCCGTACTACTATGCCATGCTGGCGATCGCGGCCTTCACCGTATGGTCGGCCTACAAGATCAAGCACTCCAAGTTCGGCCTTGGTCTGCGGGCTCTCTCCAAGGACGAGATCAAGGCGGAAAGCGCCGGCATCGACACGCGCTTCTACAAGGTTTCGGCTTTCGCGCTCTCGGCCTTCTTCGTCGGCATGGCGGGTGCGGTATGGGGCGAGTACCTCACCTATCTCCGGCCGAACATTTTCCTGCTCATCCTGATCTCGGCCAACATGGTGCTGATGTGCATCCTCGGCGGCAAGGGCACGATCGCCGGACCGGTGATCGGCGCGATCCTCATCGTCGCGCTCAACGAGCTCTTCGTCGCCACCATGGGGGCATCCGAAATCAACATCCTCGGCACCGGCCTGGTGATGGCGCTCGGCCTGATCTTCTTCCCGCTCGGACTGGTCGGGACCCTCGCCAGAAGCGGAAGGCTGCCGCGCGTCCTCAACTGGGACTAGCCGGGCACCGCACGGCCCGACACCAGAGAACACGGCTCGTATCATCAACGAGAGGAAACCGAGATGCCCGAATTCGTGCTTTACAACGCGCCGCAGTCCACATGCAGCCAGCGGGTTCGCTATGTCCTTCACGCCAAGGGCAAGGCCTTCGAGGAACACAAGCTCGATCTCTTCAAAGGGGATCAGCTGAAGCCGGAATATCTCGCGATCAACCCCAATGGCGTGGTCCCGACCCTGCTGCATGACGGTGCCCCGGTCACCGATTCCGCCGTCATCATGGAGTATCTGGAGGATATCCTCGGCGGCTTGGCACCGCTGAGGCCCGGCGATCCGCTCAAGGTGGCGGAGATGCGCGCGATGATGCGTTTCATCGACGAGGTGCCGACACCGGCGATCCGCGTGCCGTCGTACAATCTGGCTTTCCTGCCGCACTTCCAGGCGATGGGCGATGAAGAGTTCCAGGCGTTGTGCGACAGCAAACCCCTGCGCCGCGAGTTCCTCATGAAGATGGGGCGCACGGGGTTCCCGAAAGCCGAGATGGACGAGGCCCTGGCACGTCTGCAGCGCGGCATCGACCGCATGGCGGCCTGGCTTGCCGCCAGCGGCGGGCCCTGGCTGATGGGCGCGGACCTCAGCCTTGCCGATATCGCGATCATGCCCGTCATCGTGCGGATGGACGATATCCGGCTTTCCGGCACATGGCATGGCGCGCCGACGATTGGCCGCTGGCTCGAGGGGATCCGGGAAACGCCCGCTTTTTCAGCGACCTATTACCACGGGTCGTTGTTGACCGAAAAATACCCACACCTCAAGGCCGGCGCGAAGCAGCCCGAGCCCGTGAATGCCTGAACGCAGTGGAGGATCATCATGGACTATATCAGCAGCCCCCCCAAGCTCATCACGAAGGAAGCGGATGTCACACCCACGGTGCTTGCGGCGATGGCGAACACCGACAATCCGCGGCTGAAGGAAGTCATGACCGTGCTGGTGGAACACCTTCACCAGTTCATTCTCAAGACCCGCCCGACCGAGGAGGAGTTCGAATATGCGCTGCGTTGGATCGTCGAGATCGGTCAGCTGACGAACGAGTTCCACAACGAGGTGGTGCTTGCCGCGGACGTGGTCGGCGCATCGACGCTGATCGACCTCATCAACAATGACGGCATGCAGGGCGAGACGATGTCGGCGCTGCTCGGTCCGTTCTACCGTGGTGGCGCGCCAATCTGCACCAACGGCGACTGCATCGCGCGCTCGCAAACGCCCGGCGCCACGCTCTTCTTCTCCGGCAGGGTGATCGGGATCGACGGCGCGCCGGTCGCCGGCGCCGTGCTCGATGTGTGGCAGGCGTCCCCCGTGGGTCTCTACGAGAACCAGGACGCGACCCAGGAGGACTGCAACCTTCGCGGCAAGTTCACGAGCGAGGCCGATGGGCGGTATCATTTCCGCTCGGTGAAGCCGGCAGGCTATCCGGTGCCGACGGACGGTCCCGTCGGTGTGCTGCTGCGAGCCCAGAAGCGCGAGCCGATGCGGCCGGCGCACGTTCATTTCATCGTTTCAGCGCCGGGGCACAAGACCCTGATCACGCAGATCTTTTCCGACACGCCCGAGGCACTGGCAGCCGATGTCGTGTTCGGTGCCAAGCAGCAGATCGTCGGCAACTTCGTCATGCATACCGAGCCGCATCCCGATTATCCGGACGCGAGCCTGCCCTTCTACACCTGTGAATACGATTTCAAGCTGGTGCCCGGTAAATCGACAATGCCTGTGCCGCCGATTTCGGGAAAGAAGAGCTGATCCATGGCAGCGCACAATTCCCATCAACCGCTTGAGGGCAAGGTGGCCGTCGTCGTCGGGGGCTCCGGTGGTATTGGCCGGGAGGCCTGCCGGATGCTCGCCGCCGCCGGTGCGGCCGTTGTCGTCGGCTACCGTTCGGGCAGGCAGAAGGCAGAGGAAATCGTCGCTGGACTTGCCGGCGAAGGCCATGTCGCGCTGCCGGTCTCGATCGAAGAGACCACGACGATCGAGGCGTTCCGGAATGCGGTGCTGGAGAGGCTTGGCCGAGTGGACATCCTCGTCAACACGGCAGGTGTCACGGAACCGGTGGCGCATGGCGATCTCGATGCCCTGACGGACGCGATGATCGACCGTATCTTCGTCAACAACTGGCGCGGCGTCTTCGCCACGATCCGCGCCTTCGCGCCGGCGCTGAAGGCGAGCGGTGACGGCCTGATCGTCAACGTCTCGTCGATCGCCGCCTTCACCGGCATCGGCTCGAATGTCGCCTATTGCGGCGCCAAGGCGGGCGTCGACATCATGGCGAATTCGCTCGGCCGGGCGCTTGCCCCCGAAATCCGCGTCATGGTGGTGTCGCCCGGCGCCGTCGACACGCAGTTCGTCCCGGGCCGCGGCAAGGAGTTTGCCGACAAGGTCGCCGCGACCACCCCGCTCAAGCGGATCACCAGCCCGGCGGACGTCGCCGAGGCGATCGTCTCCTGCGCCACGCATCTGAAGTTCTCGACCGGCAGCCGGATCGTCGTCGATGGAGGAAGGCACCTGTAATGCAGCCGAAAGTCATCATCACCTGTGCCGTGACCGGCAATCTGACGACCCGGGAGAACCATCCCGGCCTGCCGGTGACGCCGGAGGAAATTGCGAACGCCTGTCTCGAGGCGGCGGATGCCGGGGCGGCCATCGCCCACATCCATGTCCGCGATCCCGAAACGGCAAAACCGTCGATGGAGCTGAAGCACTACCGCGAGGTGGTCGAGCGGATCAGGGCGAAGAACAACGCGCTGATCCTCAACGTGACCACGGGACCGGGCGGGCGCTACCACCCGAGCGACGAGAACCCGGCGGTGGCCGGTCCGCGCACGACGCTGATGCGGCCGGAAAAGCGTGTCGAGCACATCACCGCGCTGAAGCCCGACATTGCCACGCTCGACCTCAACACCATGACCTTCGGCAACGAGGTGGTGATCAACACTCCCGCCAACGTCAAGATCATGGCCGAGATCATCAACGCGGCCGGCTCCAAGCCGGAGCTCGAAGTCTTCGACACCGGCCACATCGTGCTCGCGCAGGATCTTATGAAGGCGGGCGTGCTGACGTCGCCTGCAATGTTCACCATCGTCACCGGCGTCAAATACGGCTTCCCCTCCACGACAGACGTGATGGCCACCGCCGCGCGCATGCTGCCGCGCGATGCCGTCTGGACGGGCTTCGGCGTCGGCCGGATGTCGTTCCCGATGGCGATGCAGGCCTATCTGCTCGGCGGGCACGTCCGCGTCGGCCTCGAGGACAATTCCTACATCGCCAAGGGCGTGCTGGCGAAGGGCAATGGCGAGCTGGTGGAGCGCGCCCGCGATCTGATCGAGAAACTTGGCGGGCAGATTGCCGGTCCGTCGGAAGCCAGGGAAATCTTGGGGCTTGCGGCCTGAGCGGCGCAGCTGGAGCAAAGGAGACGAAGACATGAACATTCAAGCAAGCGCCAAAGCCGGCAACGCCCTCAGGGTTTCCCAGAAATCGCCGGATCTCGATAATCTTCTGATCGATGTCGTCGAGGTGGCCGTACCGCGCCCGGGCCCCGGCCAGGTTCTGGTCGAGATCGTCGCGGCGGGTGTCAATCCCAGTGACGTCAAGGCTTCGCTCGGCCACATGCCGCACGCCATCTGGCCGCGCATACCCGGGCGCGACTTCGGCGGCATCGTGCGCGAGGGGCCGTCGCAGATGATCGGCATGGAGGTCTGGGGCGGCGGCGGCGAGCTCGGCATCAGCCAGGATGGCAGCCACGGCAAATGGATGGTGCTCGACCAGAAGGCCGTGCGCGCCAAGCCGAAGACCTTTTCGATGGAGGAGGCGGGCTCGGTCGGCGTGCCCTTCATCACCGCCTATGAGGGCCTGCGCGAGGCGGGCGGCGCCCAGCCGACCGATGTCGTGCTCGTCTGCGGCGGTAATGGCAAGGTCGGGCAGGCCGCAATCCAGCTCGCCACCATGGCCGGGGCGAAGGTCTTCGCCGTCGAGTACAACGAGCAGCCCTTGATGGGCCACACCAACGGCCCGGTCACGATGCTGAACAGCGCCGTCGACGATGTCGCGGCCATCGTTCGCGACATGACGGGCGGTCACGGCGCCGATATCGTCTTCAACACCGTCGGCAGCCCCTATTTCGAGATCGCCAACAAGGCGATGGCCAAGCAGGCGCGGCAGATATTCATCTCGACCTTCGACCGCGCCGTGCCCTTCGACATCTTCAACTTCTTCCGCGGCCGCCACAAATATATAGGCATCGACACGCTGGCGCTGTCCTCCGTCGATGGCGCGCGGATATTCGACCGGCTGAAGCTGAAGTTCGAGGAGGGCCTGCTCAAGCCGTTCCCGATCAATCCCGACTGCTGCCACGACCTCAAGGACGCTGCGAAGGCCTACGCTTCAGTGCTGCGCGGGACGCCCGAGCGGGTCCTGCTCAAGCCGTAGGACGCATCATGCAGGTCACGCGCTACAGCGAGGCGAAGCCCTATGAGGCGGCCGAACACTACGACATGCACTGCCTGCGCCTGCAGGGCAAGGAGGCGACGGCGACGGACACGATCTGGATCGGCCTGTCGCATCTCTTGCCGGGCGGACGCACCTCGCTCAAGGCGGCGGCAGTGGAGAAGATCTACATCGTCGTTGCCGGCGAGGTCACGGTCGAAACCGCTGATACTGCCGTTACGCTCGGTGTGCTCGACAGCTGCCGGCTGGCGCCGGGCGAAGCGCGCGCACTCGTCAACCGCACCAATGCGCCGGCATCGATCCTTCTCGCAATGCCGACCTGAAGCCGAAGGGATGGGCCGGAAATCATGCACAATCCGACACTGTACCGGCTGGGCGACCGGGCGCCCAGCCTGCCGGCAGACGGCGAATTCTACATTGCCCCGGGCGCAGCCGTCATCGGCGACGTGCGCATCGCCACGGGCGTCAGCATCTGGTTCAACGCTGTCCTGCGCGGCGACAACGAACCGATAACCCTCGGTGCCGGCTCGAATGTCCAGGACGGCTGCGTCATTCATACGGATCCGGGGTTTCCAGTCGCGATCGGCGAGGACGTCACCGTCGGCCACAATGCGATCGTGCATGGCTGCAGCATCGGCAAAGGCAGCCTGATCGGCATGGGCGCGACCATCCTCAACGGCGCCCGGATCGGCGAGCGGTGCCTGGTCGGGGCGAATTCGTTCGTTCGCGAAGGCATGGTGGTGCCGGACGGATCGCTCGTCATCGGTGTTCCGGCCAAAATCGTCAGGACGCTCGATGGGGATGCGGCGGAGAACCTGTCACGCGGCGCGGAACGATACCGTGCGAAGGCAGACTCTTATTCCCGTGACCTTGAAATGTTCGACCCCTGAAAACGGATATGTTCGGCAACGCTGGAAGGACGAGAGAATGAGCGAGGCGGAAAACAGGTTGCTGAGTGTGGTGGAACATTGGCTGCCGCGCAAGGAGGTCGCCGGCATACCGTCGGCAACGGCGAGGGCGGTGATCGACAGCGCGGGCGTCTGGGAGAACTGGCTCACCGCCTGGAGCGCCGAAGGCGACCGCCATGCCGCGATGGGCGAGGCGGCCCTTGCGCAGGGCCGCGAAGTCACTGCAGGCGAAGCCTTCGCCCGCGCCAGCCTGTTCTACCACTTCGGTCAGTTCATGGCTTTCGACGACCTTGATGCGAAGGAGCGCGTCGCGGCGCTGAAGGTGGCAACTTTCCGCAGGTCCGCACCGCTGCTGGAGCACCCCGGAGAACTGGTCGAGGTGCCGTTCGAGGGCGGTGTGCTGCGCAGCTATCTCCGCCGGCCGGCCGGAGCGGGGCCACATCCGCTGGCGCTGATCATCCCCGGATCGGATTCGACCAAGGAGGAATTCCCGGCCTTCGAACGGCACTTCCTCCTTCGCGGCGTGGCGACGCTGTCGCTTGACGGTCCGGGACAGGGCGAGGGGCGGTCCCACGGCCACCTGCGCGCTGATATCGCGCCGGTGGTCGCTGCTACGATCAAGACGCTCGAGGGGCGGCCCGGCCTGACGGGTGCCGTCGGCCTCGTCGGCATGGCCTTTGGCGGCTTCCTCGCGTTGCGGGCGGCGGCTGCGCTGGAGGGGCTTGCCGCCGTCGTCTCCATCAACGGTTTTTACGATCTCGGGGCGCTCTGGCCAACGCTGCCGAAGGTCTATCAGGACAATATGACCTTTGCGCTGGGGGGCGATGACGTTGTCGAAAGCGCACGTTGCTTCACCCTGTCGGGCATCACGGGACCGGCAGTTCCCGCGCTCGTCCTGCATGGCGGACGCGACAGGATCTTTCCGCCGTCGGAAGCGCAAAAATGTGCCGACATCTGCAGGGCGGGTGCGGAACTGCACGTCTTTCCGACCGGAAACCATGTCTGCAACAACATTCCCTGGATGTATCGGCCCCTCGTTGCCGATTGGCTCGCGGAGCGGCTGAAAGTCTAGCGCTGCCGATTATGGCAGCGCTTGCGCGAAGCTGACGGCTTCGGGTGACAAGTCGATCGGACGGGGTGAAGTAGAAAATGTCCACTTGAAGCTGGACGACTGTCCACCACAAGCGGACACCACCGCCTGATCGGATATCCAGGGTGCTGATACCAATTGAGGCACAGCGGAAGACCAAGCAGCTGACCGCTTGGCACTCAAGGGGAGCGACGATGATACACGCCGATGACGGGATATTGTCCCAGGAACAGCGCCTGATGCGCGACAGCTGCCGATCGTTTGTCGACGATGTGGTGACGCCCTTCATCCGGTCGAACTGGCAACGCGAATGGGACATGAGTCCCGGCGAACGGTTGCCGGGCGCGATCCTCGAAGGCGCCGAGGCGATCGGCATCCGTACCCTTGGCGTGCCGGAGGCGTTCGGCGGCATCGATCTTGAGCGGGAGACCGAGGTACGGACCTTCGCCCTGATCTCCGAGGAAATCGCCCGCGGCGATTCCGGCCTCGCCGACAAGCTGGTGCAGAACTGGAAGGTCTCGATCGTCATCCGACAATTCGCTGCCAAGCACCTGCAGGAGAAGTGGTTTCCACGCCTGCTGGAGGATCCGAAGTTCCTTCTGGCGCACTGCCTCACCGAACCGAGGGGCGCCTCCGACCGCTGGCTGCCCTACAATGTGCCGGAAGCCTCGATGCACACCAAGGCGGTGCTGGACGGTGACCACTGGGTCATTAACGGTCGCAAGCAGTTCATCTCGAACGGTTTCGACGCCAGTCTCTATGTCGTCTATGCCAACACCGATCCCTCCGTCGGCATGCTGCAGGGCACATCGAGCTTCCTGGTTCCCCGCGAAACGCCGGGCCTGACCGTCACCAAGTGCAACGAAACCATGGGCTGCCGGTTCATGAACAACGGCGAGCTGGTTTTCGAGGATTGCCGCATTCCGGCTGACCATCTGCTCGTCAAGAGCACGGCGCTGGCCTCTGCCGGCCAGTATTTCCGTGCCGGCAAGATCATCCAGGCCGCCAAGAACCTTGGGGTCGGCGTTGCCTGTTTCGAGCGCGCGGCGGACTATGTCCAGAACTACGTCCAGGGTGGGCGCATCCTCATCAAACACCAGGCCGTGGCGTTGCGGCTTGCCGACATGGCAACGCGCATCGAAGCCGTCCGGTCACTGGTCGAGCGGGCGTCGAAGGCGGTGGACGAGGCGCATCCCGATGCCGACGTTCTCTGCAACATGGCCAAGGTCTATGCTTCGGAGGAGATCATGAAAGTCGCGACCCATGCGCTGGAGCTTCATGGCGGCAACGGTGCCATGCTGGAATTCGGCATTGAAAAGCTGTTCCGCGATGCAGCGATCTTCCTGCACATGGATGCGACGGTGGATGTCAGCCGCATGAAGATCATCAAGAACATGTTCCCCGCCACCGCCGGCAAATATGCCGGCCCGGAAACCTGAAGCGAAGCGGGCGAGGGGGCAGGACGGTTCGCCTGCCCCAGCGCCTGTCAAAGGAGGAACGGAGATGAAGATACTGGTTGCCGTAAAGCGGGTCGCCGATCCCAACGTGAAGGTGCGTGCCCTGGCGGACGGCTCGGGCGTCGACCTTGCGAATGTCAAGATGACGATGAACCCGTTCGATGAGATTGCCGTCGAGGAGGCGGTCCGGTTGAAGGAGGCGGGTCAGGCGAGCGACGTCGTCGTCGTGTCGATCGGATCGGAAAAATCAGCCGAAACGCTGCGCACGGCCCTCGCGATGGGCGCGGACCGCGGCCTCCTGGTCCGCACGGACGCGGTGGTTGAACCGCTCGCCGTCGCCAAGATCCTGAAAGGCGTCGTGGAGGCCGAATGGCCGGATATCATCATCACCGGCAAGCAGGCGATCGACGACGACGCCAACCAGACCGGCCAGATGCTGTCGGCATTGCTGGGATGGGGGCAGGGGACATTTGCCTCGAAGATCGTCGTCGGCGACGGGACCATCGAGGTCACCCGCGAGGTCGATGGCAGCCAGCAGACAGTCAATCTGCCTCTGCCGGCGCTCGTCACCGCCGATCTCCGGCTGAACGAGCCGCGCTACGCCTCGCTGCCCAACATCATGAAAGCCAAGAAAAAGCCGATCGATGAACGCACGCCCGCGGATTATGGTGTGGCGATGGAGCCGCGCCTGACGGTCGTGCGGGTCCACGAGCCGGCAACCCGCAAGGCCGGCATCAAGGTTGGATCGGTGGGTGAACTTGTTGCGTGCTTGCGCACGGAAGCAGGAGTTCTCGCATGACCATTCTCGTACTTGCAGAGCATCACGACACGCTGCTTGACGAAGCGACCGGCAAGGCGGTCTCCGCCGCGGGAAGAATGGGGGGCGATGTCCACGTCCTGGTCGCAGGTGAGGGGTGCGGCGCGGCCGCCGAAGCAGCGGCCCGGTTGACTGGCGTCGCCAGGGTGCTCGTCGCGGACCACGCTGCCCTGTCGAACCGGCTTGCCGAGCCGGTGGCCGCGCTGATCATCGGTCTCGCCGCCGGCTATGACGCCATCCTCGCCCCCTCCACCACCAGCGGCAAGAACATCCTGCCGCGCGTCGCTGCGCTGCTCGACGTGATGCAGATATCCGACGTCATTGCGGTCGACGGGCCGGACCTGTTCCAGCGCCCGATCTATGCGGGCAACGTCATCCAGACCGTCCGCTCCACGGACACGAAGACGGTGCTGACCGTTCGCGCCTCGTCCTTTCCTGCTGCATCCATTGCAGCTGCGGCGGTACCGATCGAAGCCGTTGCCATTCCGGCAAATCCGGGGCGGTCGTCGTTCGTCCGAAGCGAACTGTCGCGATCCGAGCGCCCGGAACTGGCCGGCGCGCGGACCGTCGTGTCGGGCGGGCGGGCGTTGGCGTCCGCTGAAAACTTCGAAACGGTGCTGGCCCCGCTGGCCGACGCGCTGGGGGCGGCGCTCGGCGCGAGCCGCGCGGCCGTCGATGCCGGCTATGTCTCGAACGATCTCCAGGTCGGGCAGACGGGCAAGATCATCGCGCCCGACCTCTACATCGCCTGCGGCATTTCCGGTGCAATCCAGCACCTCGCCGGCATGAAGGATTCCAGGGTGATCGTTGCGATCAACAAGGACCCGGACGCGCCAATCTTCCAGGTTGCCGACTACGGTCTGGTCGCGGATCTGTTCGAAGCCGTGCCGGAGTTTCATGCCGCGGTTGCCGAGGGTGCAAAAACCTAGGCGATCGGAGACCACGTTTCTTGAGAGGATCGCAGGACAGGAGCGCACATGGCCAAGGGAAGCGGCAGGACGGAGCCACCGCAAGTGGACCCGGACGACGATCGGCAGGATCGGGGCGAGGTCGCCCCCTTCCGTTCCTATGCGCTCGACCGATCCGGCAGCCCGCGTTTCCACATCAGGCTCGTGGAGAACACCCAGCGGCTCTACCCCGCCCACAAGCATGATTATTTTCAGATTCTTTACTTCCTGTCGGATGCGCCGGCGATCCGGATCGGCCTGACGTCGCACAAGCCCAGAGCCGGTTCCATCTACTTCATCGCACCGATGGTGCCGCACCAGATCCGTTTCGACTATGCGACGCGCTGTGTCGTTGCCTATTTCGATCTCGATTTCCTGCGCCCCAACATCACGCGCTCCTACCCCGTGGCGGAGCTGGTGCGGCTGGCGCCGGAGCTGACTCCCTTTGCGTGGCAGAACCATGTGAACTTCGATCTCGATACCGCACAGAGCGAACGAACGGAGCGCGCAATCAGGTCGATGATCGACCAGCACGGGTCCGAGCGCATCGGGGCAGCGGAGATCGTCCGTGCCGAGCTTACGCTGATGCTTGCCACGCTGTGCCAGGATCACGAGGCCGAATTCGCCGAACTGTCGAGGACGCTGCCGGTGGTCGGTCGCGACAGCGGGCACATGCGCCGCATCGCCGAGTTCATAGGCGAAAACTATACACGTGGCCCGAGCCTCGATGAAGCGGCGGCCGCCGCACGTCTCTCCAAGAGCCGGCTGTGCGCTCTGATCCGCCAGTATACCGGCACCAGTTTCCAGGTGCTGATCCGCGAAATGCGGATCGAGGACGCCCGGGAGCGTCTGGTCCTCACCGACGATACGATCGGTCAGATCGCCTACCGCGTCGGGTACAACGACGAGAAGTATTTCCTTCGGGCGTTCAAGAGTTCGGCGGGGATGACGCCGACGGCCTACCGGCTGAAGCGGGCGAAGGAAGACCGCGCCGCGACTGCTGAGCGCAAACCATGAGCGCGCCCGTCTCCTTCCGGCTCAACGGATCGCCGGCGCAGGTTGATGAAACCGGTGAGGCGCCATTTCTCTTCGTGCTGCGCAACCAGCTTGATCTCAAGGCGACCCATTTCGGCTGTGGCCTGGAGCAGTGCGGGGCATGCGTGCTCAGCATTGACGGGCAGGCCCGCTATTCCTGCACGCTACCTGTTTCTGCCCTGGCCGGGGCTGACGTGACGACGCCCGAGGGATTGGCGAACGACCGTGTCGGCGCGATCCTGCTCGCATCCTTCGAGGTGGAGCAGGCCGGCCAGTGCGGATACTGCATCTCCGGTATCCTGATGCGTCTCCATGCGCTGCTCAAAACGGAGCGCCGGCCGAGCCGGGACATGATCCTCGCGGCGCTCGACAAGCACCTGTGCCGCTGCGGAGCGCATGGCAGTATCCTGCGCGCGGCGGAGCGTGCCGTGGCCCGTCTCGGCGAGGCGGTGTGATGGCGGACAACGCGCTTCCCAAAAGCCTCCAGGACAATCCCGAACTGGGTCGCTGGGTCTCCTTCGATGAGCCGGGCGTTGTTGCCATCCGCTCGGGCAAGGTCGAACTCGGCCAGGGCATCCTCACGGCGCTTGCGCAGATTGCCGCCGATGAACTGGGTCTCCATCCAAGGCTGGTGAGGTTGGCCCCGTGCGATACCGATTGCTCGCCGGACGAGGGCATCACCGCCGGCAGCCAGTCCGTCGAGGTCTCGGGCGCCTCCATCCGCATCGCCATGGCGCAGGCGCGTGCAACGCTGATCGATGCCGCCGCCGCCCGCCTTGGTACGGATTCTGCCCGTCTCTCGTGTCACGATGGTATCGTGCTTCTCGAGGGTGCACCGACGGGCCTCGATTTCTGGTCGGTCGCCGCCTTGGTTGATTGGAAGCAGCCCGTCCGTGGCAATGTGCCTGTCCAGCCCATTGCCGCGCGCTGCGCTGTGGGCGCCGACCACGCGCGCATCGATATGGCGGCAAAGCGCGGTGGTGCCGGCTTCATCCATGATCTTTCCCTGCTGGGGCTGCTGCATGCCAGGGTCATCCGGCAACCGTTCCGGCTCGCTCGCCTCGCCGATGTCGATGAGGCATGGCTGCAGCGCCGCTATCCCGGCATCGCGGTTCTGCGAAGGAACGACTTTTTCGCCCTCATCGGACCGGACGAATATGGTGTTCATGCCGCACATGCCGATGCGAGCAGGTTCACCACATGGGAAGAGGTGCCCGGCCGCTGGCGGCCGGCGGAAACCGCCGGGGAGGTTGTCACCCGGCTTGGATCGGCCCCGTCTTCTCGCGGGGCGGCGAGGCTTGACGAACGATACTCGCGGGCACGTGTGGCGCATGCATCGATCGGCCCGTCCTGTGCCCTTGCCCTGTTCGATGCCGGCCGGCTGACGGTGTGGAGCCATTCGCAGGGTATTTTTCCGCTTCGCGCGCAGATAGCCAGATGCCTCGGGCTCGCGCTACGGGCGGTTCGGGTCGTCCATGCGCACGGCTCCGGCTGCTACGGTCACAACGGTGCCGACGACGCCGCGCTCGATGCGGCCATCATCGCACTGGAACGGCCGGGCCAGCCGGTGCGTATCCAGTGGTCACGGGAGGACGAGCTCGGACGCGGTCCGTTGGGGGCTGCCATGTCCGCGGCCGTCGACGCGGAGATCGATGCCGCCGGCAGGGTGACGTCCTGGAACCTCTCGGTGGTGAGCGAACCGCATGCCCAGCGCCCGGGCTTCGGCGGCCATGTCAATCTCAGTTCGGCCGAGGCGCTCGACAGCGCCCATTTGCCGGGCAAGGTTGCGGACCTTCCCGCCGTTGCCGGTGGCGGTGCCGCGCGCAATGCCGTGGCGATCTATGACTTCCCGGGCCAGACCGTGACGGTCCGGCTCGATACGCGCAGCCGCATCCGCACCTCTTCGCTGCGTTCGCTCGGCGCCCATCTCAACGTCTTTGCCATCGAATCGGCGATGGACGAACTGGCGGATCTCGCCGGTACTGACCCGCTGGATTTCCGGCTTCGCCATCTTAGCGACGAGCGCTGTCGCGCCGTGCTCGAAGGGGCGGCCGAAATGAGCAGCTGGCCCGGCAGCCACGGGGCCAGTGAGGGGCGGTCGCTTGGGATTGCCGCCGCCCGCTACAAGAACAAGGGCGCCTGGCTTGCTGCGGTTGCCGAGGTCTCGGTGGAAGAGGAGATCAGGCTGGAGCGGTTGTGGCTTTGCGCCGATGTGGGGCTTGTGATCAACCCGGAGGGCGCGCGCAGCCAGATCGAGGGCGGCGCGATCCAGGCGGCGAGATGGACCCTCAAGGAAGAGGTCAAGGTTGAGGGCGACCGGGTGCCGGCCTTGGACTGGAATGCCTATCCGATCCTGAAATTCTCGGAAATTCCAGAGATCGAGACACGGTTCATCATCGATCCGATGCACCCGCCGCTCGGCGCGGGCGAGGCCGCACAGGGGCCGGTGGCCGCGGCCATCGGAAACGCGGCGTCCCGCGCGCTCGGGCTGAGGATGCGCGACCTGCCGCTGACGCGGGACCGACTGATCGAGGCGCTTATGAATGCCTGACCGCCAGCCGTTGCGTTCCAGTTTTCCAGAATCCCGCAAAGCGAGTTGATCAGGCGAAGAGCGTGCGAAGGCGCGGATTTCGGCAGGTTCACCGTCGATCCGGCCCAGGAGCTTGTCATGGTGATCCGGCCCGAGCAAACCAACTCGGATCTGCCGCCGGTGGCGCTTGAAGGAAGCACAGTGGGCGATAGCAGGCATCAAGTATATCATTTTCTGAAGCTATGAACTGCATTTCATATATCTATTTGCGAAATGCATGGGCTTGGCGACATATCGTCCCCCAAGGGCGTCATTGCTCCGGCGGTGATCCTGCACCAACAAGGGGAACAATCATGTTGAAATCCATTCTGTCCTATGCCGTGGCCGCAGGCCTTGCCTTCTCCGTCCTCGGAGCGCCGCTCGCCGCGCGTGCCGACGACCTCGAGACCATCAAGGCCGCGGGAGAGTTCAAGTTCGCCAACAGTGGCGCCTATCCGCCCTTCAGCTTCGTTGACGACAGCAACCAGACCGTTGGCTTCGACGTCGATATCGGCAACGAGATCGCCAAGCGCCTCGGCGTGAAGGGTGCCGGCGTCAGCACCGCCTGGGACGGCATCATCGCCGGCCTGCTTGCCGGTAAATACGACACCATCATCGGCAGCATGACCATTACCCCGGAGCGCGAGAAGGCCGTCGATTTCGTCGGCCCCTACTACAAGTCGGGGCGCGGCGTCTTCGTTTCGGACGGGTCCGAGATCAAGTCGATCGACGATCTCAAGGACAAGACGATCGGCGTGACGCTCGGCGAAACCCACGAGAAATGGGCACGCGAGCGCGGCGGCTGGGAAATCCGCACCTATAAGGGGCTGCCGGAGCTCTTCCTCGAACTCAAGGCCGGCCGCATTCAGGCGATGATCGTCGATGCGGTGCCGGTATCGATCGCGGTCAAGCAGACGGGCGACAAGGTCGTCAAGCTCGACGTGCCCGAGTTTGCCGGTACCGAGGACAGGATCGGCATCGCCATCCGCAAGGGCAATCCGGAGCTGAAGGCCGCCATGCAGAAGGCGCTGGACGACATGATGGCCGACGGTACCTATGAGGCCATCGCCATGAAGTGGATCGGCTCGGACATCCGCTGATCTCTTTCTGCCCGTCACAGGGCCGGCCCGGCGGGAAACTGCCGGCCGGCTGACCGATCGCCGAGGATCCGGCAATGGATATCGCTCTCATCGGCCGCATTGTCCCAGTCTTCGTCCAGGCGGCCTGGACGACCGTCGAACTTTCCCTGCTGTCGCTTGCCATCGGGCTTGCCGTGGCGGCGCTGATCGCGATGCTCCGCCTCTCGCACGTCGCGGCATTGCGTTTCGTCGGTGCGGCCTATGTCAGCCTGTTCAGGGGCACGCCGGCGCTCATCCAGATCTTTTTGCTCTATTTCGGCGGGCCCCAGGTCGGCATCCAGCTTGAACCTTTCGCGGCAGGGGCGATTGCGCTCGGGCTCAACATCGCAGCCTACATGGCGGAATCGATCCGCGGCGGCGTGCTGTCGGTCGATCGGGGACAGATGGAGGCGGCACGCTCGCTGGGTTTCGGCGAAGGGCAGTCCATGCGCTGGATCGTGTTGCCGCAGGCCGCCAAGCTGATGATCCGCCCGCTTGGCGTCAATGCCGTGGCGCTGGTCAAGGGCACGGCGCTCGTCGCCACCATCTCGGTGGTGGAACTCACCTACACGGCGCAACGCTTCATCGGCTCCACCTACAAACCCTTTGAGATCTTCGCGGTGACGGCGGTGCTCTACATGATCATGGTCTACGGCCTGACGCTCGCCATCGACCGTCTCGACCGCGCCTATGCCGGGGAGGCGTGAAGATGCAGGGTCTCGATTTCAGTATCGTTCCTGAATATTGGCCGCTGATCGGCAAGGGCCTGTGGTGGACCGTCGTCATCTCCACCGCCTCCGCCGTGCTCAGCGTTCTCGCCGGCATCGGCTTCGCCCTTCTCGTGCTCTATGCCACGCCGGTCGTTCGTTATCCCGTGCGTCTCTTCATGTGGCTCTTCATGGGGACGCCGCTGCTGTTGCAGCTCTTCCTCATCTATTTCGGCCTCGTGCAAATCGGCATCGACATTCCCGCCATCTGGTCGGGCATCATCGCTCTCAGCCTGCATTTCGCCGTCTACAATGCCGACATCTTTCGCGCCGGCATCGTATCCCTCGACAAGGGGCAGACGGAGGCGGCGCGCTCGCTCGGCTTCGGGGCCTGGCGGACGCGGATCTACATCGTCGTGCCGCAGGCGGTGCGCAACACGGTGCCGGCGGTCGGCAACATGATGATCGCGCTCTTGAAGGAGTCGTCGATCGTCTCGATGATCGGTATCGCCGAACTGGTGCACAGCGCCCAGCTCGTCATCAGCGAGACCTATCGGCCCTTCGAATTCTACCTGACGGCCGCCGCCCTCTATTATGGCCTCAATCTCATCCTCGAAGCGGTCCTGCGCGGGATCGAACGGAAAGTGGAGCTTTCGCGATGAACGATACCCGTCCGATGATCGAGGTGCGTGGCGCCCAAAAATTCTTCGGGCCGCTGGAGGTGCTGAAGGGCATCGATTTCAGCGTGGCGCGCGGCCAGATCGTCGCTGTCATCGGCCCGAGCGGTTCGGGCAAGAGCACGCTGCTGCGCTCGATCAACCATCTCGAAACGCTCGATGGCGGGGAGGTCTGGCTTGATGGTGTTCAGGTAAATCAAAAGCTTGATCGCCGTTCCTTCGAACGCCACATCAACAATGTGCGCCAGCAGATGGGCATGGTTTTCCAGCACTTCAATCTGTTCCCGCATCTGAGCGTTGCGGAGAACATCACCATCGCCCCGACCAAGCTGAAGGGCATGGCGAAAGCGGAGGCGAGGGCGCTTGCTCTGAAGATGCTCGACAAGGTCGGCCTTGCCGACAAGATCGATGCCTTTCCGGCACGCCTCTCGGGCGGGCAGAAACAGCGTGTGGCGATTGCCCGGGCGCTTGCCATGCAGCCGAAGGTCATGCTGTTCGACGAGGCGACCTCGGCGCTCGATCCGGAACTGGTGGACGAGGTCAACTTCGTCATGAAGCAGCTGGCGAGCGAGCACATGACCATGGTGATCGTCACCCACGAGATGCGTTTTGCCGCCGAAGTCGCCGACCGGGTGATCTTCATGGCCGATGGCGCGGTCGTGGAGGAGGGCAGCCCGGCCGAGCTCTTCCGCAATCCGAAGCAGGAGCGCACCCGCAGCTTCCTGAAGAAATTCCTGGGCGGCTAGAGTTTTCCGGCCGCTGAAACCGCTTCCTTCTTTCATGGATCGATCATGAGCCAGCATCAGAATGCATCCGGCGAACGCCCGGCCTCCCACCTCTTCTACCAATCCCGCATGCGTCGGCCGCTCGCCGACCGGGCGGAGGGCATCTACATCTGGGATGAACACGGCCGAAAGGTCATCGACGGCTCGAGCGGCGCGATGGTCGTCAATATCGGCCATTCCAACCGCAACGTGCTCGATGCCATGAAGCGGCAGATGGACAAGGCGACCTTTGCCTACCGCCTGCATTTCGAGAACCAGCCGGCGGAAGATCTGGCGCGGCGCCTTTCCGGTTACATGCCCGAGGGGCTCGACCGGGTGTTCTTCGTCTCCGGCGGCTCGGAGGCGGTGGAATCCTGCCTGAAGCTCGCCCGGCAATGGGCGCTCGCCACCGACCAGCCGGAGCGCTGGAAAGTCATCTCGCGCTTCCCTTCCTATCACGGCTCGACCCTCGGTGCGCTCGCCGTCACCGGCTATGACGCGCTGAAGAAACCCTTCCTGCCGATGCTGCGCGACATGCCGCACATCAAGGCACCGACCGCCTATCTCGACCGCGACAACTTTTCCATGGAGGAGCGCGGCATCCGCTATGCGGACATGCTGGAGGAAAAGATCCTCGAGGAGGGGGCGGAAAGCGTTCTCGCCTTCATCATGGAGCCGATCGGCGGTGCTTCCACCGGCGCGCTCGTCGCGCCCGACAGCTATTATCCGCGCATCCGCGAGATCTGCGACAAGTACGGCATCCTCCTGATCCACGACGAAGTGATGAGCGGAGCCGGCCGCACCGGCCGCTATCTCGGTGGTGACCACTGGAACTGCCGGCCGGATATCGTTGCGCTTTCCAAGGGGCTCGGCGCCGGCTATTGCCCGCTCGGTGCGATGATCGCCCATTCCCGGCTGGTGAAGCCTGTGCTCGATCGCGGCGGTTTTGCCCATGGCTACACCTATGCCGGCAATCCGCTCGCCTGCGCGGCGGGGCTTGCCGTGCTCGACGAGATCGAGCGGCAGGATCTGCTCGGCAACGCCACCCGCATCGGCGCTCTTCTGAAGGCCGAGCTGGAGGGTCTTGCCGAACGTTACCCGTTCATCGGCGACGTGCGCGGCAAGGGCCTGCTGCTCGCCGCCGAATTCGTGTCCGACCGTGCGACCATGACACCGCTGCCCAAGGCGCTCGATGCGCATCAGCGCGTCGTCGACATTGCCTATGAGCGCGGCCTCATCATCTATTCGCGCCGCACGCGCGGCGGCGTCGAGGGCGATCATTTCCTCGTCTGCCCGCCGATGATCACCACCGAGGCGCAGGTCGGCGAGATCGTGACGATCCTCGATGCGACGCTGGCGCAACTTGCCGGCGAGCTTTCGCTGCCAGTCACGAAGTAGGAGCCGGTCATGAAATCGGACAAGGTCATCATCACCTGCGCGGTGACGGGGTCGGTACACACGCCGTCCATGTCGCCGCATCTGCCCTACAGGCCGGAGGACATCGCCGCCGAAGCCATCGCAGCCGCAGAAGCGGGAGCATCGATCCTGCACCTGCACGCCCGCGACCCGGATGACGGCCGTCCGACGGCCGATCCCAAGGTCTTCATGCGCTTCCTGCCGGTCATCAGGCAGGCGAGCGATGCGGTCATCAACATCACCACCGGCGGTTCCTCCGTCATGGCGCTGGAGGACCGGTTGGCTGCAGCGCTCGCCGCCGAGCCGGAGATGTGCTCGCTCAACATGGGCTCGATGAATTTCGGCCTCTTCCCGATGCTCGACCGGCCGCGGGAGTGGAAACACGCCTGGGAGCCCGCGCTTCTGGAAGCGACGCGCGGCACGATCTTCCGCAACACTTTCGCCGATATCGAGACGGTCCTCAAACGTCTCGGCGAGGGGTGCGGCACGCGCTTCGAGTTCGAATGCTACGATGTCGGGCATCTCTACACGCTCGCCCATTTCCGCGATCGCGGGCTCATCCCCGGCACACCCTTCATGCAGTTCGTCTTCGGCGTGCTTGGCGGTATCGGCGCGGATCCGGAAAACCTCGTCCATATGAAGCGTATCGCCGACAAGCTGTTCGGCGATGACTACCGTTTCTCGGTGCTCGCTGCCGGGCGCAGGCAGATGCCGATGATAACGATGGCGGCGACCATGGGCGGCAGCGTGCGCGTCGGCCTGGAGGACAGTCTTTTCGATGGCCGTGCGCTTGCGACCTCGAACGCGGATCAGGTACGACGCATCCGCGCGATCCTCGAAGGTCTTTCGCTGGAGGTCGCAACGCCCGACGAGGCGCGCGCCATACTCGGTCTCAAGGGTGGCGACCGCGTCGCATTCTGAGGAGAAAACATGCAGGACGACATCACGATCCGGTTCGCCGTCGCCGATGACGCTGCGACCATCCATGCGGCGCTGAGGACCATGGCCATCGACATGGGCGCGGAGACGAAGTTCGTCTCGACGGTCGAGGACGTGTGCCGCCACGGTTTCGGCGAGGCGCCGGCCTTCGAGGTGCTGATCGCCGAGGTGGGGACGACGTTCGCCGGCCTGTGCCTGAGCTTCCCGAGCTTTTCCACCTGGATGGGCGAGCCCGGCCTCTATGTGCAGGACCTCTTCGTTGCGGATGCCTTTCGCGGAAGGCGGATCGGCGAACGGCTTCTGCGCGCCACCGCGCAGAATGGCCGGGCGCACGGTGCGCGCTACATGCGCCTGTCGGTCGATGTGGACAATGTGCGTGCGCAGGCCGTCTACGATCGCCTCGGGATCCGCCATTCCCGCAGCGAGCAGATCCACATGATCAAGGGCGCGGATTTCGACAATTTCGCCGGTGAGGGAGATCCATGAAGACCTTTTTTGCGGAAGAACAGAAACGCCACGATCCGAGCTTCTTCCTCTCCAGCGGCGCGCCGCAGCCGAACCCGGAGCAACCGGAACGCGTCGAGCGCCTGCTCGCCGGCGCGCGGGCGGCAGGCACGGAGATCGTGCGGCCTGGGGATCATGGCCTCGCACCCGTTTCTGCTGTGCACACGCCGGAATATATCGACTTCCTGAGCCGCATCTACGAGCGCTGGCAGCGTATCGAGGGGGCTTCCGCGGAGGTCATCCCCAACATTCACCCGATCGCCCGCACGGGCAGCTATCCCGCCTCAGCGGTCGGGCAGGCCGGCTATCACATGGCCGATACGTCCTGCCCGATCTCCGAACACACCTTCGAGAGTGCGCGCTGGAGCGCGTCTACGGCCGTTTCCGCCGCCGAAGCGGTGATGGCCGGCGAGCGATGGTCCTACGCCCTCTGCCGCCCGCCGGGCCACCACGCCTTCCGGGACGTCGCCGGCGGGTTCTGTTTCTTCAACAATTCCGGCATCGCCGCGCAGCACCTGCTGCGGCAAGCTAAACGCGTCGCCATCCTCGACGTGGACCTGCACCACGGCAACGGCACGCAGGGCATGTTCTACGAGCGCGCCGACGTGCTGACGGTCTCGATCCACGCCGATCCGGTGCGTTTCTACCCCTTCTTCTGGGGGCATGCCGACGAGCGGGGCGAAGGGCTAGGTCTCGGCTACAATTTCAACCTGCCGCTGCCGCGCAAGTCCGGCGACGACGTCTATCTGGAGGCGCTGGCCGCCGCCATCCGCCGCATCGGGGCCTTCGCGCCGGATGCGCTTGTCGTGGCGCTCGGTCTCGATGCCTTCGAAAAGGATCCGTTCGGTGGCCTCTCGGTCTCGACGCCGGGCTTTGCGCGCATCGCGGAGGCAATCGGGGCGCTGCATCTGCCGACCGTCGTCGTACAGGAGGGCGGCTATCTCTGCGACGCCCTTGGCGACAACCTGACGGCCTTTCTCACCGGTTTGGGTACGAAGAACGGTTAGGCGGGATAGGTTCGTTGCGCGAAGGGTATCGTGGCGATCGCCTGGCGCAGTTCGGCAAGCAGGATCGTCTCGGCCCGGCTGCGGCGGGCCGCGCCGTCATAGACGAGGTGAACGTCGATGACTGGCGGGTCCTGATAGGGCGGCAGGCGCCAGAGGCGGCCGACGCGCACATCTTCCTCCACCACATGGATCGGCAGAGGACCGAAGCCGAATCCGGCGATGATGAGCCGCTTGACCTCTTCCAGATGCGAGGAGGTGCCGACGGTCTGGCCCTCGAACCCTTCCTGCTGGCGCAGGAGCGCGACGGGCCAGAGTGCGCCGGACATCTGGTCCGTCTTGAAGGAGACGTAGGGCTCCTGGCGCAGCGCCTGCAACGGTAGGTCCTTGACGCCGAACAGCGGGTGCCGTGCGCCGCAGAAATAACCGAAACTCTCCCGGTAGAGCACGTCATATTCGAGTTTCGGATGCCGCTCCTGCATCAGGCAGATGCCGAAACCGGCGTCCCGGTTGAGCACCGCCGTCGTCACTTCCTGGCTGGAGGCGACGGAGAGCGACAGCGTGACCTGGGGAAATGTGGTGTGAAAACCGGCCAGCACCTCGTCGAGGAACGGGCAGACGACATGGCTCGCCAGCGCGATCTCGATATGACCGGTCAGGTCACCGGGTTGCTCCTCCATGTGCTGCGGCAGGCCGGAGACGATCTCGAACAGAGCGATGCATTCGCTGAACAGCCGCTGTCCGGCGGGCGTGACGGCGAAATGCGAGGCGTTCCGCTCGACCAGCCGGCAGCCCATATGGGTTTCCAGCCGCTTCAGGGCGTTGCTGACGGTCGGCTGCTTGAGGGAGAGTTTTTCGCCCGCCGCGGTCAGGCCGCGTTCCTGCACGATGACCATGAAGGTCCTGAGCAGGTTCCAGTCGATTTCCCAGACGAAACGCCGTCTTTGCCGCGCCATGTGCATTCCCTGAAATTATGCTTCGGGCCGCGACTATTGCATGCGCCCATCGGGCGTCAAAGGTTTCAACGGACAAAGGAGATCCGCCGTGCCGCTTCTCACCTATCAGGGTGTCGTCTATCCCGCGCAATGCGATGCGATGGGGCACATGAACGTGCAATATTATATCGCCGCCTTCGACCAGGCGTTCTGGCATCTGATCGCCGCGGCCGGCTACTCGGCGACCTGGATCGCCGAGCGGCAGGAGGGCTGGGCGGACCGCCGCTACGAGATCGATTTCCGGCGGGAGCTGCCCGTCGGCAGCCTATTCGAAATCCGCAGCGCCGTCGTCAAGGTCGGGCGCACCTCGCTCACCACCCTTCATAGGCTGCTGGACAAGGCGGACGGCCACCTTTGCGCCGAATTGCTGGCCGTCTCCGTCTATTTCGACCTTGCGCGCCGGGAATCGCGCGTCCTGCCGGAAACCATCGTGAGCGGCGTCCGCGGTCTTTTGGAGACGGACATGGATAGCACAGACGCCCTATGACGGCCTTGATGGAAGGCCGTGCCTTCAGCCGAAGCGCTGGAGCGCTGCGGTGAACAGATCCGTATCGACATTGCCGCCGGAGGTAACGGCAATCACGGTATCGCCCTTGATCGCAGCACCGTGGAAGAGCGCCGCCGCAAGGGCGACGGCCCCGCCGGGCTCCACGATGATCTTCAGCCGCTTGAAGGCGAGTGCCATCGCGCGAAGGACCTCCTCTTCCGTCACGGCAATGCCGGCCCCGGCGAGACGCTTCAGAATGGGGAAGGTGATCCTGCCGGGCTCCGGGGTGACGATTGCATCGCAGATCGAGCCCGACAGCGTGGCGTTCCGCACGACCTCTCCGGCCGCCAGCGAGCGTGCGGTGTCATCGAAATTCTCCGGTTCGCAGGTACGCACGGTAAAGCCCGGCGCGGTGGCCTCCAGCGCGAGGGCGATGCCTGAACTCAACCCGCCGCCGCCGCAGGGCACCAGCACGTCGGCTGCCGTTATGCCTTCCTCTTCCGCCTGTTCCGCGATTTCCAGGCCCGTCGTGCCCTGGCCGGCAATGACCAGCGGCTCGTCGAAGGGCCGGATCAGCGTCAGGCCGCGCTCCGCGGAAAGCCGCGCCCCGATGGCGTCCCGGTCTTCCCTGTCGCGATCGTAGAGAACGACCTCTGCCCCGAAGGCGCGGGTGTTGTCGATCTTCAGCCTCGGGGCATCCGAGGGCATGATGATGACGGACGGAACGCCGTGCCGCGTGGCGGCGAGAGCGACGCCCTGGGCATGATTTCCCGACGAGAAGGCGATCACCCCGCGCTTGCGCACGTCCGGCTCCAGCTCCGAAAGGGCGGACTAGCCGCCGCGAAACTTGAAGGAGCCGGTGTGCTGCAGGCATTCCGCCTTCACGAAGACACGTCGTCCGGCCATCTCATCCAGGAAGGGAGAGGATAGCAGGGGCGTCCGCCGGGCATGGCCCTGCAGGCGGGATCTGGCGGCGACGATCATTTCGATGGATGTCATTGAAGCAAGCTTTCAGCTGATGCGGTGCCTGTTTCATAGAGGGCCGCCGCGGCGTTGAGAACGCTCGTTCTTGTCATGGTGACAGGACCGGCCGTCGCCCGGTTGTTTCTATTCGATACCCATTGCGCGCTTGTGCTCCGCGACCTCGGCCAACAACCAGTCCTGGAAAAGGCGCGTGCCGGGTTTGTTGCCGATGCTGCGCCGTTGCTGCAGGTAGTAGCCGGCCGGATAGGCATGGCGGGCGGCGAACGGGGCGACCAGCTTGCCCTGGCGCAAGAGATCCTGCGCCATGATCGTATCGGCGAGCGCGATGCCCGCGCCGTTCATCGCCTCGCGCATGATCAGCGTGCAGTCATGCAGCGTCGAGCCTGACGGGGGACGGGCATCGGCAATGCCCTCCCGCTCCAGCCATTGCTTCCAGCGCGTGGTCTCGCATTCGTGGATCAGGTGATGGTGCACCAGATCGGCGGGCGAGCGCAGCGGGATCGGGCCTTCGAGCACGGAGGGCGCACAGACCGGCGTCAGCAGCAGCGGCACCATCATCGTCAGGGCCGGGCCGGCCTTGTAGACGAACTCGTCGACGATGGCGAAATCGACATTGGTCCGCTTGCCGGAGGTGGAGATTTCGAGATCGACGGTCGGATGCTGGCGCCGGAAGACTGGCAGGCGATCCGCCAGCCAGAGATTGAGGAAGGTCGGCTCGCACATCAGCTTGACGCGCCGGGCCTTGCTGCCGCGCGGCTCGTCGTAGAAGCTGACATCCTCCGTCGCTCGCCAGATCGCCTCGAAGGCCTCCGAGAGGCTGCGCGCATAGTAGGACCCGCGCATGGTCGGCGTCACCTGCCGGAAGCCGCGCTCGAAGAGGTCCTGGCCAAGGGTCTTTTCCAGCGTGCGGATGTGCCGGCTGACGGCCGAGGGCGTCAGATGCAGTTCTTCCGCTGCATCCTTGATGCTGCCGAGGCGGGCGGCGGCCTCGAATGCGCGCATGCCGTTGAGGGAGGGTAATGCCATAAAATCAGCATGGATTATCACCTGAGTTTTTGTCAATCGATGTGGACGAAATTGACGCTTGAACCTTCACCCGTACCGATTTGAGATAGGGTCCTAAGTCGCCATGGGGAAACGGTAATTCGGCCTCTGGCACCATCTCGCCTTCAGCGGTGGTCGGCTTGTGGCGTAACCGTCATGGCCCGGGTCGGCAGCAAGCCGTTCCCGGGCAGGCGGTGTCGGCTGCGGCGATCACCGGCGCTGCAACAGGAAGTACGCCCAGATGCCCCAATCGCCCGCACCGGTCTTCGAAGCGGCAGACGATATATCCGTCGAAAGCTCCGTCATCGTGATCCTGCACGCAGCCGGGCAGGCACTCGGCGCGCGTGCAGCCGTGCTGGATGCGGGCATGGGCGGCATTCTCTCGCGGGCCTGTTCTGCTGAACCGGCGCTTTGCGAAAGCGGTGCCGTCGTCGATCTCGTTCCGCCACCCTCTGTATCGACACGGCGTGTCATCGTCCTGTCCCTCGGCAAGGCGGAGAGCCTGACGGCGCTTGCCCTTTCGGCAGCCGGCGGGAAGCTTGCCGCGCATCTGGAAGAGAAGGACGAGGCCGAGGCGACGATCCTCCTCGACCGGATCGACGGCGCGCCGCTTTCAGCAGCGGAGATCCTGGCGCGCATCGCCCTCGGGCTGCGGCTGCGGCGCTACCGTTTCGACCTTCGCAACAGGAAGCCGGTGGCCGAGGTTGACACTGTCTGGCGGCTGCGGCTGGTCGGCGCACAAAAAGCTGCCCTGGATGCGGCGCTTGTCCGCGCCAATGCCGTGGCTGATGGCGTCGAATATGCCCGCACGCTGGTCAATCTGCCGCCGAACCATCTGCATCCCGACAGTTTTGCCGCGCATCTGGAGCCGCTGCGCGAGGCCGGCATCGACGTCGAAGTGCTCGATGCCGCCGCGCTGAAGGAACTTGGCGCAGACGCGCTGCTTGCGGTCGGCGCGGGGTCGGTGCGGCCACCGCGGCTCGCGGTGCTGCGCTATCGCGGCGAAGGCTCGGGCGACCAGCCGCTCGCCTTCGTCGGCAAGGGCGTCTGCTTCGATTCCGGCGGGCTCTGCATCAAGGGCGGCGCGCAGATGTTCGACATGAAGGCCGACATGGCCGGGGCGGCGGCGGTCGTCGGTCTGCTCCTGTCGCTCGCCCGGCAGAAGAGCCCGGTGCATGCCGTCGGTGTGCTCGGCATTGCCGAAAACCTCCCGTCCGGCCATTCGCTAAAGCCGCGCGAGATCATTCCCACCCTCTCCGGCCAGACCGTCGAAGTCTTCGACACGGACGCGGAGGGGCGCCTGATCCTCGCCGACTGTCTCTATTATACGGCGACGCGTTTCGAACCCTCCGTCATTGTCGATCTCGCGACGCTGACCTATTCGGTGATGCGCGGCCTCGGCTCGATCTTTGCCGGCCTGTTCAGCACCGACGACACGGTTGCCGCCGAGATGATCGCTGCCGGCGAAACGGTCGGCGAGCGTTTCTGGCGCATGCCGCTCGACCGGGCCTATGACGAGGGTCTTAAATCGCCATTGGCGGACCTGCGCCATCACGCCAAGGACATGGAAGATGGCGACGCGCCCTATGCTGCGGCTTTCCTGCGCCATTTCACCGAGGATCGCCCCTGGGTGCATCTCGACATCGCCGGCAAGGAGCTGGCGGGCGAGGACCGGCCGCTCGGCCGGCAGGGGGCGACGGCCTTTGGCGTGCAGATGCTGGAAGAGTGGGTTCAGGCCGGCCGGAAAGGCGCCTGAATGTGCGGGAAAGGAATGGGAATGTCGTCGACGATCAACAGCACCGAGGGGCGGGCGCCGTTCAGGGAGTATGAAACCTGGTATCGCATCAGCGGTGACCTCGCTGGCGACAAGCTGCCAGTGGTGATCCTGCACGGCGGGCCGGGCGTCGCGCACAACTATGTCGACGCCTACAAGCTGCTTGCCCGCGACGGCCGGGCCGTCATCCACTACGACCAGCTCGGATGCGGCAACTCCACCCTCCTGCCGGAGAAGGGCGCGGATTTCTGGACGCCGCAGCTCTTCATCGACGAACTGGAAAACCTCGTCGACCACCTCGGCATCCGGGGTGGGTTCCATGTGCTCGGCCAGAGCTGGGGCGGCATGCTGGGCGCCGAATACGCCGTGCTGCGCCCGAAGGGGCTCGCCTCGCTGACCATCGCCAATTCACCCGCCTCCATGACGCTCTGGGTCGCGGAGGCGAACCGGCTGCGCGCCGACCTGCCTGGGGACGTGCAGGACACGTTGACGCGGCACGAGGCGGCGGGCACGACGGACCATCCTGATTACCAGGCGGCAACGATGGCCTTCTATGAACGGCATGTCTGTCGCGTCGTGCCGTTCCCGCCGGAGGTGACGGCGAGCTTCGAGCAGGCCGCGCGCAATCCGACCGTCTACACGCTGATGAACGGGCCGAACGAATTCCACGTCATCGGCACGCTGAAAACCTGGAGCATCATCGACCGCCTGCCGGCCATCGACACGCCGACGCTGATCCTCTCCGGGCGCCATGACGAAGCCACGCCTGCGACCGTGCAGCCCTTCAAGGACGGCATCAAGGGTGCGCGGTGGGAGATATTCGAGCATTCCAGCCACATGCCGCATGTCGAGGAACAGGACGACTGCATGCGGGTGGTGGGAGATTTTCTCAATCAGCATGACAGGTAGAAACAGAGAGAAAAGGGGATCGAACATGAAGAAACTGCTTCTGACGGCATCGGCCGTCGCACTCATCGCCGGCGCATCGCTGGCCCCGGCCAAGGCCGAATACCTTCAGGAACACCGCGGTGGCACCATGCGGCTGCTCGCCCGCTCGGCGGCCGGTACGCTCGACCCGCACATCAACTACACCTCCCAGGGCTGGCAGATGTACCAGCCGATCTATGACGGCCTCGTCACCTTCCGCAAGGCCGAGGGCATGGACGGCTTCACCGTCGTTGCCGATCTCGCCGAGGCGCTGCCGGAGGTGAGCAACGACGGCAAGACCTTCGCCTTCAAGCTGCGCAAGGGCATCAAGTTCTCCACCGGCCAGGAAGTCGGCGTGAAGGATGTGGTCGCCTCGTTCCAGCGCATCTTCAAGGTCTCCGGCCCGACATCCGGCACCTTCTACGCAGGCATCGTCGGCGCCGACAAATGCCTTGCCGACACCAAGAGCTGCACGCTGGAAGGCGGCGTGGTGGGGGACGAAGCCGCCGGCACGATCACCATCAACCTGACGAAGCCGGACGCCGAATTCCTCTACAAGCTCGCCCTGCCGCATGCCGTGACGTTGCCGGCGGATACGCCCGCCGAGGACATGGGTTCCGTGCCGATCCCGAGCACCGGTCCCTATACGATCTCCGCCTTCGACCCCAACAAGGGCATGACCGTCACGCGCAACCCGCACTTCAAGCAGTGGAGCGAGGACGCCCAGCCCGACGGTTATCCCGATGTCGTGCAGTACGATTTCGGCCTTTCCGAAGAGGCTGCAGTGACGGCGATCCAGAACGGCGAGGCCGACTGGATGTTCGATTCCCTGCCGAGCGACCGTCTTGCCGAAGTCGGCACCAAATATATGGAGCAGCTGCACATCGCGCCGCTTTCGGCCTGGTGGTACGCGCCGCTCAACACACGCCTTGCCCCCTTCGACAATCTGAAGGCCCGCCAGGCCGTTTCCTTCGCGATCGACCGCAACACGCTGGTAAAACTCTTCGGCGGCAAGGTTCTCGCTTCGCCGGTCTGCCAGATCTTGCCGCCGGACTTCCCCGGCCATGTGGACTACTGCCCCTACACGAAGGACCCGGGCGCGAAGTGGTCGGCACCTGATGTCGAGAAGGCCAAGCAGCTTGTCGAGGAGTCGGGCACCAAGGGCCAGAAGGTCACCGTCATCGTCGAGGACACGGCCGTTTCGCGCTCCATCGGCGTCTATCTGCAGAGCGTCCTGACCAGCATCGGTTACGTTGCCGACGTCAAGCCGATCTCCGCCAACATCCAGTTCACCTATATCCAGAACACCAACAACAAGGTGCAGATGTCGGTGAGCCAGTGGTATAAGGACTACCCGGCGGCATCCAACTTCCTGAACATCCTGTTCGGCTGCGCCTCCTTCCGCGAAGGCTCGGATGCCTCGATCAACATCGCGGGCTTCTGCAACAAGGATATCGATGCCAAGATGCAGAAGGCGATGGACCTCGGCGTCACCGACCAGGCGGCCGCCGATGCGCTGTGGAGCGAGATCGACAAGGAAGTCACCGACCAGGCGCCGGCCATCGGTCTCTTCACGCCGAAGCGGCTCGATTTCGTCAGCAAGCGTGTTGGTAACTTCAAGTTCAACCGCCAGTTCGACTGGATGATCACCCAGTCGTGGGTACAGTAAGACCCGGCGGAGGAAAGCTGCGTGTCGAATGAAGTCGTTGCCGTGCAGCGCGGGACGCGAGGGCCTTGGGCCCTCGCTTTCGTGCGTTTGAGGCGCAACAGGGCCGCCATCGCGTCCCTGACGGTGTTTCTGCTCATCGTCCTTTCCTGTCTCAGCGCGCCGCTCTATGCGCGCTGGGCGGGCGTGGATCCGTTCACCTCGACGCTCGATGCCGTCATCATGGTCGACGGCGTCGAGGTTCCGGTCATGGAGGCCTCGACGGAGGGGCTCGGACTCGGCTATACGCCGATCGGCCCCACCTGGGAGCTCGGCAACTACTTCCTTGGCGCGGACAGCCAGGGCCGTGACGTCATGGCGCGCCTGCTCTACGGCGGGCTCAACTCGCTGATGATCGCGGCGGCCGCCACGGTCTTCACGCTGATCGTCGGAACGGCAGCCGGGCTCGTCGCCGGCTATTTCGGTGGCGTCACCGACACGATCCTGTCGCGCCTGCTCGACATCCTCTGGGCCTTCCCGATCTATCTGCTGGCGATCTCGCTTTCCATCGTGACCATCACCGCCGGCATCTCGATCGGGCCGATCCTCATTGAGTCCGGCTCGCTGTGGCTGCCGGTCATCATCATCGGCATCGTCTATGTGCCCTATGTAGCCCGTCCCATCCGCGGCCAGGTGCTTTCGCTGCGCAACAGCGAATTCGTGCTTGCCGCCATCAATCTCGGCGTGCCCGGCTGGCGCATCCTGCTGCGCGACATCCAGCCGAACATCACGACCACGCTCATCGTCTTCGTGCCGCTGATGATGGCGCTGAACATGCTGACGGAATCGGCGCTCTCGTTCCTGTCGATCGGCGTGCAGCCGCCAGCGGCAAGCTGGGGCACCATCATCCAGGACGGGCAGGCGCTGCTCTATACCCGCCCGCTCGTGGCGCTTGCGCCGGGCCTTACGATTGCCCTGTCCGTCATGGTTCTCAACGTTTTCGGCGACGGCCTGCGCGATGCGCTAGATCCGCGCTCGAAGGTCCGGCTGGGGCGCACCTGATGATCTACGCCATCCTTCGCCGCTTCGGTCAGATGCTGTTCGTGATGTTCGGTATCTCGGTCATCGTCTTCCTGATCTTCTTCGCCACGCCCGGTTCCGATCCCGCTGCACGCATTGCCGGGCGCAATGCCTCACCCGAGGTGCTGGAAGCGGTGCGCCATTCCTTCGGTTTCGACCGGCCGCTCTACGTGCAGTACGGCCTGATGATGCAGAAGATCTTCATCACCGGCGACCTTACCTCCTTCGTCAACCGCGGCTGGAAGGTCGTTCCCGCCGTCTTCGACGCCATCCCCGTCACGCTGTCGCTGGTCTTCGGCGCGGCCTTCCTCTGGGTGGTCGTCTCCGTCGCCATCGGCATCATCGCCGCGGCGACACGCGACAGCTGGCTCGACAAGCTCCTGATGGCGCTCGGTCTCATCGGCATCTCCATGCCGGTGTACTGGCTGGGCGAGGTGATGAACCTCATCACCCAGAGCCGCTATCACGATACCTGGCTGTTCTCCTGGGTGCCGCCGCTCGGCTACAAGCCGCTGACGAGCGATCCGAAGGGCTGGTTCCTCACCCTCGTCATTCCGTGGATCACGCTCGCCGTGCTCTATATCGGTATCTATGGGCGCGTGCTGCGCGCGGCGATCATCGAATCCATGCAGGAGGATTTCGTCCGCACCGCCCGGGCCAAGGGTCTGTCGGAGACGCGCATCCTGCTGCGCCACGGGCTGCGGACCTCGCTGATCTCCTTCGTCACCCTGTTCGGCCTCGATTTCGGCGCGCTGGTCGGCGGTTCGGCGCTTCTCACCGAAGTGGTCTTCGGCCTCAACGGCATTGGCAAGCTCACCTATGACGCGATGCAGAATCTCGATCTGCCGATGATCATGGCGACGGTGATGTATGCCTCGATGTTCGTGGTCATCGCCAATGCGGTGGTCGATTTCGTCTATATCCTTCTCGATCCCCGCGTGAGGACGTCATGATGCTTTCCGTGCGCGACCTCAGGGTGTCGTTCCGCACCGAAGACGGCCTGGTGCGGGCCATCGACGGCGTTTCCTTCGATCTCGACGAGGGCGAGATTCTCGGCGTCGTCGGCGAATCGGGTTCGGGCAAAACCGTCTCGCTTCTGGCGGTGATGGGGCTCATCACCGATCCCAACGCCACGATCGAGGGCTCCATCCGCTACAAGGGCCGCGAGCTTGTCGGCCTGCCGGCGCGAGAACTCCGGCGCCTGCGCGGCCGGGAGATCGCCATGATCTTCCAGGATCCGATGACCGCTCTGACGCCGGTCTATACGATCGGCTGGCAGATTGCCGAGCAGATCCGCGCCCATGAGGCGATCAGCAAGGCAAAGGCGCTGGAGCGGGTGGAAGCGCTGCTTACCGAGGTGAACTTCCCCAATCCACGCGAAGCGATGTCGCGCTATCCGCACCAGCTTTCCGGCGGGATGCGCCAGCGCGCGGTGATCGCCATGGCGCTCTCCTGCAATCCGGCCCTGCTCGTCGCCGACGAGCCGACCACGGCGCTCGACGTCACCGTGCAGGCCGGCATTCTCGATCTTGTGCGCAAGCTGCGGACCACCCACAACTCCGCCGTCGTCTTCATCACGCATGACATGGGCGTGGTCTCCGAGCTCGCCGACCGGGTGATGGTGATGTATGCCGGCCGGGTGGTGGAGCGCGGCAGCCGTGCTGCGCTGTTCTCCGATCCGCGCCACCCCTATACGCGAGCCCTGCTCGGCTCGATCCCGCCGCTGACCGGCGAGAAGCCCCACCGCCTGCCGGCCATTCCCGGCTCACCGCCCTCGCTGCTGCGCCTACCGCAGGGCTGCGCCTTCGGCCCGCGCTGTCCGCTGCGCTACGATCCCTGCCTCACCGAAAAACCTGCCCTTCCAGCCGGCCTGCACGCGGCGGCGTGCCTCCGGGAGGTGCAAGCATGAGCACTGCAATGACAGACACCGAACAGCCGATCCTCGAAACCCGCGCGCTCGGAAAGCGCTTTTCGATCGGCACGCGGTTTTCCGCGGAGGGACGACGGACGGTACACGCGGTCGACAACGTCTCGCTGACGGTCCGGCGCGGGGAGACGCTCGGCCTTGTCGGGGAGTCGGGATGCGGCAAGTCCACATTGGCGCGCTGTCTGGTGCGGCTTTACGAGGTCTCCGACGGCAAGCTCCTGTTCGAGGGCGAGGACATCACCGCCCGGTCACTGCGGGAGCTGCGCCCGCTGCGCCGCCGCGTGCAGATGGTTTTCCAGGATCCGTCCGCCTCGCTGAACCCGCGCCGGCGCGTCGGCGATCTCGTCGCCGAGCCGCTGCGTATCCACACGAAACTCTCCTCTAGCGAGATCGACAAGCGGGTTGCCGAACTTTTCGACATCGTCGGCCTCCTGCCGGACCATGTCGGGCGCTATCCGCATGAATTCTCCGGCGGCCAGCGCCAGCGTGTCGGTATCGCACGCGCCATCGCCCTCAATCCCGATCTCGTCGTGCTGGATGAACCTGTTTCCGCACTCGACGTCTCGGTACAGGCGCAGATCGTCAACCTGCTTGCCGATCTCCAGGAAAAGCTTGGCCTCACCTATATCTTCATTGCCCATGACCTCTCGGTGGTGCGCCAGGTCTCGACCCGCATCGCGGTCATGTATCTGGGGTCCGTCGTCGAGGAGGGACCTGCCGAGGAGGTCTTCTCTGCGCCGGCCCACCCCTACAGCCAGGCGCTGATCTCGGCGGTTCCGATCGTCGAGACGACGCCGAGCGGCGCGCGCAGGCGCATCCTCATTACCGGCGACGTGCCAAGTCCGCTCAACCCACCCTCCGGCTGCCGCTTCCATCCACGCTGTCCGATCGCGAAGGACCGCTGCCGGACGGAGCGGCCCGAGACGCAGGCGCATGGCAATGGCCGTAAGGTGGCCTGCCATTTTCCGACGCTGTGAGGCTTGGGCAGGACGGGTTTTTTCTGTTTTGTCCAGCATCGTGATGCTTCGTTGTCGGCGTTGCTGTCGTGCGCCGTGGCATGCTGCAGAAGGACGCACCCTCTTGAATTTGCCGCATTGAACGGCCAAGTGCAGGCTATGACTATGGAAACGCCCGCCAGAATTTCGAGGTTTCGCGATCAAGCGCGCTCCCTGACCCGGAGCCGGCTGTCTTGATCCTGTAACGCCGCCGCAAATCCCGCCGCTCCGGGAACCCCACAATCCAACAGTGCGGTTCATGTCGTCTCGCCCTTGTGGCGTTCCGATGGAGCGTTTCCATGTCCACGTCTCATTCCCTGAAAACCTGCCTCACCTGCGACCGGCGCCTGCCGCGCGCAGCCAGCCGTTGCCCCTGGTGCAAGGCGCCCATTCTCGTCCGCTCTGCCTGCGGCGCCCGCCACGGGCCCGGCGCGACGGTCTTCTTCCTGCGCGGCGAGGGGAGGGCATGATGAGAGGCAAGACACGCACCAGCGTTCCCGCCCCCGAGGCCGGTCACTGCGATGAACTGCAGCAGGTCGGGGTGCTCCCCTGGCGCCTGCGGCGCGATGGCGAGCCGAAGATGTTGCTCATCACTTCGCGCCGGCGTGGGCGGTGGATCGTGCCCAAGGGATGGCCGATGAAAGGGCGATCGGCGGCGGCCGCGGCCTCCCGTGAGGCCTTTGAGGAGGCTGGCATCATCGGCGATATCTCTCCTTCGCCTGTGACCTCCTATCGCTACTGGAAGGCACTGGATGACGGCTCGGAGGTTTCCTGCCGCGTCACGGTGTTCGGCATGAAGGTGCGCGGCACGCTGAGCCATTGGCGCGAGAAGGGGCAAAGGCAGCGGCGCTGGTTTTCCCTCACCGCGGCGGCCGAACGTCTCGACGACACGGAGCTTGCCGCCTTCGTGCGGTCGCTCGACGCCTCCTCGGAAGCGCTGCGGTCGCTCGGTCCACTTGCCGGGTGGACGTACCCGCCCGGTGAGCCGCAGACCGGCGAACGGTGAGGGAGCCGATGGTTTCGCTCCGTCTCGCCCGCCGCCGTGGTTCCTCACGCCCTATCCGCAGGATCGGCGCCGACTGCTGAGAGCCTGGCGCTGCAAACTGCAAACGTAAGCGCGGCGCCAGGATTTCGCTTTCCGACCCAAGAAGAAAACCTGCGGAGCAAGGCCGGACGCGTCGTCGTGCCGCCGCCTTGCCCCTGTTCAGAAAGAGCCAGATATGAGCTTTCGATATAGTCACACCTTCCCCATCAGCGGTCCGAACAAGCTGCCCCGTTTCAGGCAGTGGGCGGCGGAAAACCTGCCGGGCATCGCTTTCTCCCTGCCGCCGCAGGTTCCGGTGAAGAGCACGGCCCTGACGGTGCGCCTGCAATCCATCGAGGATCGCGCCGTACTGACAGAGAAGCTGGCGGGCGCAGGCTTCAAGTGACGTGAGGCGCGGCGAACGATTGCCTTTACCGTCCGGTAAACATCTGCTGACACAAAGATGTGGTACCGGCATGGTGGCGTCGTTCGCCGCATCTCTTCCTCGAACGCCCCGATCACATCGATCTCCCCACGATACCAGCGATTTTCGGACCAGACATATGGTAAAGGCCCTCGTTTCCAACCAGCGTTATGCAGTGTTCTTCCTTGTCGGGGTGGCTGCATTCGCCTCCCTCGGCGGCGCGCTGCTCTATAGCGGCTGGCTGTTCCTCGTCGCCGCGGCCTGCGGTGCGTTGTTCCTGCTCGGCATTCACGATCTGCGCCAGCACAGGCACGCGATCCTGCGCAACTATCCGGTGGTCGGGCATCTGCGCTTCCTGCTGGAGAGCATCCGGCCGGAAATCCGCCAGTACATCATCGAAAGCGACAATGACGCAGTCCCGTTCAACCGGCAGGACCGCGGTCTCGTCTATCAGCGCGCCAAGGGGGTGGAGGACAAGCGGCCGTTCGGCACGATCGAGAATGTCTACGGTTCCGGCTATGCTTGGCTCACCCATTCCGCGACGCCGGTCGCCATTGCGGATACGGATTTCCGCGTGCGCGTCGGTGGGCCGGCCTGCCGGCAGCCCTATGAAGCCAGCCTCTACAACATCTCGGCCATGAGCTTCGGTTCGCTCTCGGGCAATGCCATCCTCGCCCTCAACACCGGCGCGCGCAAGGGCGGCTTCGCGCATGATACGGGGGAGGGCAGCATCAGCCGCTACCACCGGCAGGGCGGGGGCGATCTGATCTATCAGGTCGCATCCGGCTATTTCGGCTGCCGCGGCGAGAATGGCCGCTTTTCGCCTGAAAAATTCGCCCAGCTTTCTGCCGATCCCCAGATCAAGATGATCGAGATCAAGCTGAGCCAGGGGGCAAAGCCCGGCCATGGCGGCATGCTGCCGGCCTCGAAGATCTCGCCGGAAATCGCGGAGGCCCGTGGTATTCCGATGGGTATCGACTGCATTTCACCGGCTGCGCACAGCACATTCTCGACCCCGATCGGCCTGATGCGGTTCGTCGGGCAGCTGCGTGAGCTCTCCGGCGGAAAGCCGGTCGGCTTCAAGCTGTGCATCGGTCATCGCCGTGAGTTCATGAGCATGGTCAAGGCCATGCTTCAAACGGGCATCGTTCCCGATTTCATCGTGGTCGACGGTGCGGAGGGCGGAACGGGCGCCGCCCCAGTGGAGTTCGCAAACCGCGTCGGGATGCCGATGCTCGAGGGGTTGACCTTCGTGCACAACACGCTGCGCGGCGCAGGCATCCGCAACCAGGTCCGCATCGGCGCGGCGGGCAAGATCGTCTCCGCCTTCGACATTGCCCGCACGCTGGCCCTTGGCGCGGACTGGTGCAACGCCGCGCGCGGCTTCATGTTTGCCATCGGCTGCATCCAGGCGCAGTCCTGTCACACCAATCGCTGTCCGGTCGGCATCGCCACCCAGGACCCCGTGCGTCAGCACGCGATCGATCTTGGCGACAAGAGCGACCGCGTCGCGCGGTTCCATCGCAATACCATGCATGCGCTGGGCGAGATCGCCGGTGCCGCCGGCCTTGGCGATCCGAGCGATTTCATGCCTTACCACTTCATGTTCCGGCAGAAGGACAACGAGTTCCTCGACGGCAACGAGGCCTATCCCTATCTGCCCGAGGGCTTTCTCGTCTCCGGCTCGGAAATTCCGGAACTGGCCGACTGGCACGACCGCTGGGACCGTGCCAGCGCCGAAAGCTTCGCCCCGCCGGAAATCCCCCACGGGCCGTTCCGCAAGCGCAAGGCCGCTTGACGGTTACAGCGCCCCGGATGCGCCGGGGCGCTGCCCGGTATTTGCGTTCCATAATTAAGCTTATGTGATCTTTTGCCGGTCTCTTAGGGCGGACTCATCAGCCGGAATGAACCGCAACACGCCCGCAAGGCTTGGGCCGGTTCCGGCTGGCCTGTCGGATGGATGCGAGACGCCGTCGTTGACTGGAATTTCAGAAAAATCGAAGGGGCTGATGCCCTCGAGGCAGGCGACGTTGACGCCGTATTGCTCAGGGTTGGAGCGGCGCTGGTGGTGGGTATAGATGCCGCAGCGTGCGCAGAAATAGTGTTTTGCTGTCTTCGTGTTGAACTGGTAGAGGGTAAGCAGCTCCTCGCCCTCCTCGATGGCGATGTCGGAGAGATTGGCGGAAACCGCGATGGCGCCGCGCATGCGGCAATAGGAACAGGAGCAACGGCGCGCGCTGTGCAGCCCATTTGCAAGGCGAACCCGGAAGCGGACGGAGCCGCAGTGGCAGGCGCCGCCGATGGTCTCGATATCCTTGTCGAGGGGATTTTCTCCTTGCGCCATTGGGTCCTCCTTCGACGATCGGTCCCGCCCGCTTACAGCGTCTGTGGCGCGATGAATTGGTAATAGGCCCAGACAAGGACGATCACCGCGAGAACGGCTATCCAGATGAGGCCCTTTTTCGGTTGCGGCGCCTTCGGTGTGTTCTTGTTTTCCTGCTGCGGCTTCCGGCGTTCGAATTTCAGAACATTGTTGTCGTTCATGGCATCCTCCGGTGCGCGGGCTTGGCAGTCGCCGAGAGCTTTACCGGCGATCTGCCCCTTTCTGCAAGCGCTCACCAAAGAAGAATACCGGTCGGGTTGTCGAGGGAAACCCGGTGCCGTCAACTCGCCCTCCGCGCGGCGCCCATCTGTTCGAAATGCATCTGCCCGAGATGGCCCGTGCCGTCGCGGATGTCGGCGGCGATGGCCGCCTTGAGCGCGTCGGGATTGCGCGCGACGATGGCGGCGAGCGCTTCGGCGTGGCGGTCGATCTGGTAGGTGGCGGAAAGGGTTTCGCCCGCCCGGCGCATGAAGGGCGCAAGGCGCAGCCAGAGGGATTCGATCAGCGGCAGCATCACCGTGCCCGGCCGGGCCTCGTAGAGGCAGCGGTGGAAATCGAAATTCGCCTCCACGAGGCGGCCGAAATCGCGCCGTGCCAGTGCCTCGTCGGCCTGCTGGTCGAAGGCGCGCAGGCGCGCGAGTCGGGCCTCGTCGATGAAGGGCATGGCGCGTTCGGCAGCGCGGGTTTCGAGCGCGATGCGGGCCTCCAGCACCTCTTCGAAGCGCTGCGGATCGATGTCCGGCACGCGGACGCGGCGATTATCGAGCAGTTCCAGCGCGCCGTCGGCAACCAGCCTGTGCAGCGCCTCGCGCACCGGCATGGCGCTGACGCCGAGGGATTCGGCCAGGCCGTTGATCGTCACCGGATCGCCCGGCTCGAACTGGCCCGTCATGACGGCCCGCCGCAGCACGCGGTAGACCCATTGCTTGGCGGATTCGGACGCTTCGCGACCGGCAGCAACCAGCATGCGGAAACCCTCCCCTCTGTCGACCCGGCCTCTGCCGGCTTATCGTCTCTGGGCTGAATTCTGCGACCCTTGCACGCAAGGCGGATAAAATCGCAAAGCTCAAAATCACCCTTTACAGATTTGATCAAATTATGATTTGTTGTGATCATAAGCAAGATAAGCCTATCACATAAGAACCGCGATCAGCGGTCGGACAGAGGACAGCCGGCGCTTTGGGCGGAGCACGCTCGGGCGGCCGGACGATAAACGGGGAACCGATGACTGAGACCCGAACGACCGCGGCCCATGGCGGTGCCATCGGCATGCATGGCATCAAGAAATGGTTCGGCAATTTCCAGGCCGTCGACAATGTGACGCTGGATATCCGGTCGAATGAATTCTTCACCCTTCTCGGCCCTTCCGGCTGCGGCAAGACCACGCTCCTGCGTATGATCGCCGGCTTCGAGCTGCCGACCGAAGGACAGGTCCTGCTCGATGGCGTGGATATTTCCAGCCTTCTGCCGAACCAGCGGCCCGTCAACACGGTCTTCCAGAACTATGCCCTCTTCCCGCACCTGACGGTGGCCGAGAACATCGGTTTCGGCCTCAAGATGCTGGGCAAGCCTCGCTCGGAAATCGACAGCGTCGTCAAGGACATGCTGAAGCTTGTCCATCTGGATGGGCGAGGCGACAATCCGGTCACCCAGCTTTCCGGCGGCCAGCAGCAGCGCGTGGCGCTCGCCCGGGCGCTCGCGCCGCAACCGAAGGTGCTGCTGCTCGACGAGCCGCTTTCCGCGCTCGACCTGAAACTGCGCAAGTCCATGCAGATGGAGCTGAAGCGCCTCCAGACCGAAACCGGCATTACCTTCGTCTTCGTCACGCATGACCAGGAGGAAGCGCTCACCATGTCCGATCGCATCGCCGTCATGTCGACGGGCACGGTGCGCCAGGTGGGCTCGCCCTGGGATATCTACGACCGTCCGGCCGAACGTTTCGTGGCCGACTTCATCGGCGAGACGAATTTCCTTTCGGCCGAGGTCGTTGCGGTTTCCGGCGACCGGGCCCGCGTGCGGCTCTCCTCCGGCGCGGAGATCCCGGCGACCTTCCCGGCCGACCTGACGCCCGGCGGCAAGGTGACGGTTGTCGTCCGTCCCGAACATGCCCAGGTCGCAGCCCCCTCGCCGTCTTCGGTGTTGCGCGGCACCATCCACGAAATCGTCTATCTGGGCACGGACACGCATTTCCACATTCGCCTCGAGGACGGCACGACCTTCACCGTGCGCCAGCAGAATGCCCGCAGCGGGTCCTGCGGCTTTTCGAAGGACGAGGTGGTCGGCATCAGCCTCAGCGACGACGTCGCCCAGATCTTGAGGGATTGACGATGAGCGGCGCACAGAAGGCCGCTCTCGCGGCGCAGAAAAAGGACATCCGCTCCCGCTGGCTGCTCAGCACGCCGGCCCTGCTCATCATCTTCTTTGCAGCCGTCGGCCCGCTGCTCGTGATGCTGCTCTACTCCTTCATGGCGAAGGGCGACTACGGTGATGTCAAGTTCGGGGAGTTCTCGCTCGACGGCTGGGTCTCGGTCTTCTTCCAGCGCGACATATTCGACGATACGCTCGGGCTTGCGGATGCGCATCTGTCGATCATCTGGCGCTCGCTCCAGCTATCGTTCTTCACGACGCTCCTCACCCTGATCCTCGGCTTTCCGACCGCTTACTTCATCGCGACGCGCCCGGCGCATACCCGTGAGATCTGGGTCTTCCTGGTGACGATCCCGTTCTGGACCAACCTTCTGATCCGCACTTTCGCCATGCAGCAGGTCATCCGCAACGAAGGTCTGCTCAACAACGCCCTGATCTGGCTCGGCGTGATCGATTCCCCCCTGCAGATCATGTACACGGACACTGCCAACCTGCTCGGCATGACCTATGTCTATCTGCCGCTCATGGTGCTGCCGCTTTATGCCTCGATCGAGAAGCTCGATTTCCGGCTGGTGGAGGCGGGCTACGATCTCTATGCGAGCCGCCTGCAGGTCCTGCGCGGCATTGTGATCCCGCTGGTGAAGCCCGGCATCATCGCCGGCTCCATCCTCGTCTTCATTCCCTCGCTCGGCGCTTATGTCATTCCGCGCGTGCTCGGCGGCGGCAAGAACATGATGCTTGGCAACCTCATCGAGATGCAGTTCGGATCGGGCCGCAACTGGCCGCTCGGCGCCGCCATGTCGATCACCCTGATGGCGCTGGTGATGGTTGCGCTGATCTTCTACGTGCGCAATGCCTCGCGGGGAGGTTCGAGCCATGTTTAAATCGCATTTCGACATCCGCTCGCAGCCTGGTTTCGGGCTCATCACCCTCTTCACCTTCTTCGCGCTTTACCTGCCGATCGCGGCGCTGGTCATCTACTCCTTCAACGGGGCGGAATCCCTGTCGCGCTGGGATGGTTTCTCTGCACGCTGGTTCGTCGCCGCCTGGCAGAACGCGGCCGTTCAGGACGCGGCCATCCGCTCGCTGATCATCGCGGTCTGGGCCGCTCTCCTTGCCACGATCGCCGCCACCATGGCGGCTCTCGCGACGACGCGCACGACGCCCTATCGCGGCCTCACCTTCAAGTATGCGCTCATCAACCAGCCGCTGATGGTACCGGAGATCGTGACAGCCGTGGCGCTGCTCATCGTCTTCTCGCGCATCAAGGTCTGGACCGGCTATTCGGGGCTCGGCTACCTGATCGTCGCACATACCGCCTTCTGCATTCCCTTCGCCTACCTGCCCATCCGTGCCCGGCTGGAGAGCATGGACCTGACGCTGGAGCGGGCGGCGGCCGACCTTTATGCCTCGCGCTGGCAGACCTTCCGGCATGTGACCCTGCCGCTGCTGCGCCCGGCGGTCATCGCTGGCTTCATGTTGTCCTTCGTCATCTCCCTGGATGACGTCGTCATCACGGAATTCGTGAAATCCGGTGGTCAGGATACCCTGCCGACCTACATGCTGGGACAGCTCCGGCGCGAGACGACACCCGAGATCAATGCCATCGCCACGGTCTTCCTGGCGCTTTCGACGGCACTCGTCGTGATCTTCTTCTTCATCAACCGAAAAAAACAGTAATCATCTCGACGAACAAACGACAGAGAGGAACAGAGAATGAAAATGAAATGGATGACGACGACCGCGACGGCGGCCATTGCCATGCTGGCGACGGCGGGTGCCGCCTCGGCAGCGGGCGAGCTCAACATCTACAACTGGGGTGACTACACCAACCCGGAGCTGATCAAGAAGTTCGAGGCGAAGTTCGACGTCAAAGTGACGGTCACGGACTACGATTCGAACGACACAGCTCTTGCCAAGGTCCGCGCCGGCGGCCACGGCTTCGACATCGTCGTACCATCGGCGAACTACGTGCAGATCTGGGTCAAGGAAGGGCTGCTGCAGGAAGCCCGGCCGGACCAGATGGAGAACTTCAAGAATGTCGATACGCGCTGGGTCGACGTGCCGTGGGATCCGGGCCGTCACTACACCGTTCCGTGGCAGTGGGGCCTGACCGGCATTGGCGTCAACGCTTCCGTCTACAAGGGCGACATCAACACCTCGGCGATCTTCCTGGATCCGCCGGCGGAACTTGCCGGCAAGATCAACGTCGCGCCGGAAATGAACGACGTGCTCTTCGCCACCATCAAGTACTTCGGCGGCGAATGGTGCACGATGGACAAGGACGTGCTGCGCAAGGTCCGCGACAAGCTCGTCGAGGCGAAGACGAAATGGCTCGCCATGGACTACAGCGTGACCGAGAAGCTGCCGGCCGGCGACTATGCCGCCGTCTACTACTGGAACGGCGCCATCATGCGCTCGCGCCTGAAGAACGCCGACATCAAGTTCGGTTACCCGAAGGAAGGTTTCCCCTACTTCATGGACAGCGTCGCGCTGCTGAAGGATGCGAAGAACACCGAGAATGCCAAGCTGTTCATGAACTTCATCATGGATCCGGAAAACGCGGCCCTGATCTCCGCCTTCGCCAAGTATTCCAACGGCATCAAGGGTTCCGAAAAGTTCCTGCCGGCGGAAATGCAGAATGCGCCGGAACTGGTCGTGCCGGCTGAATTCGAGCCTGCAGGCCAATTCCTTGCAAGCTGTGAACCGGATGTGCAGCAGCTCTACACGAAGATCTGGACCGAACTGCAGAAGTAAGCGGCAAGGCCGCGAAAACCGAGGACAGCTGGACGCGGGAAGGCTTTGCGCCTTCCCGCGCTTCGGTTGGATATGTCATGATCAAGACGTTCAAGGACGAGCACGGCTTTGCCCGTGCGGATGTTACGCTCGCCAACTGGCGCACTGCCCCCTATAGCCGCTGGACCTTTCAGAATGTCCGCGATCTCGTGCCGACGGCGGTGATTGCGGCAGAGGTGCCGGCCGCCGAAGCGCCGCTTCCCAGCGACGCCTTTCTCGATGCGGCGATGGAGACAGGCCTCGCCGGTGCCGCGAGCGCCCGCGCCTTCCTCGACTTCGCCCATACAGACGCCTTCGTAATGATGCGCCGGGGCGAGATCGTTGCTGAATATTACGCACCGCATGCCGATCCGGATGCGCCGCACCTTGTCTTCTCCATCTCGAAGTCGCTGACGGCCGTCGTCTCCGGCATCCTGGAGGCGGACGGGCTGATCGATCCCGACCGGCCGGTGGCGGATTACCTGCCGGAAGCCAAGGGCAGCGTCTATGGCGACTGCACCTATCGCGACGTGCTCGACATGCGCGTCAGCCTGGATTTCGAGGAAGCCTATCTCGATCCGCACGGCGCCTTCGCGCGCTATCGCCGCGCCATGCTCTGGAACCCGCCGGAGCCGAACATTGCGCCGGAAACGCTCGCCTCCTTCCTCGTAACCCTCGAGAAGGCCGAGCGGCCGCATGGCGGGCCGTTCTATTATGCCTCGCCGAATGCCGATCTGCTCGGCGTCGTCATCGAGCGCGTCACCGGCGCTCGTTTTGCCGACCTCACCTCCGATCTTCTCTGGAAGCCGATGGGTGCCAAGGGCAATGCCAACATCACGGTGGACGCGATCGGCACGCCGCGCACCGCGGGTGGCGTTTCCATGACGGCGCGCGACCTTGCCCGTCTTGGTGAACTGCTGCGGAACCACGGCGTGCGCAACGGCCGGCAGATCGTGCCGGAAGGCTGGATCCGCGACATGCAGGAGAACGGCGACCGGGAGGCCTGGCAGCAGGGCCGCAATGTCGACCTGCCGAACGGGCGCTACCGCAGCCAGTGGTACCAGTCGGGTGAAGCCGATGGTGCCTTCTGCGCGATCGGTATCCACGGCCAGTGGCTCTATGTCGATCCGAGCACCGAGACCGTCATCGTCAAGCTCTCCTCCCAGCCGGAGCCGCTGGGCGACGAGGAGAACCAGGACAATTTCACGTTCTTCCGGGCGCTTTGCCGCCGGGCAATCTGAACGCATTTCAAGGATACGCCATGCAGACGGAAGCGAGCTTTATCATCCGCAATGCGCGGGTGCTGACCATGGACGCGGCGAACCCGCGGGCGAATGCGGTCGCCATTGCCGGAAACCGCATCCTGGCCGTCGGCTCCGAAGCGGAGATCGATGCCTTTTCGGGGCCCGACACCCATGTAATCGACGCCAAGGGCGGGACTGTCCTGCCCGGCTTCAACGAAGCGCACATGCACATTTTCGGCGGTTCGGCCGAACTCACCGAATTGTCGCTGGCCGGCGTCAAGGGATTTGACGCCCTCGAAAAGGCCGTGAAAGGCTATGCCGCCGACTATCCGGAGCGCCAGCTCCTCATCGCGCAGCAGGCGGACTACACGATCCTCTCTGACGACGAGCGCATGACGCGGCATCATCTCGACCGGATCCTGCCGGACCGCGCGCTGCTGATCGTCGCGCCCGACCACCACACCGCCTGGGCCAATACGACGGCGCTCAGGATGGGCGGCATCCTGGAAGGGCGGGATGTCGGCGTCGGCAACGAGATCGTCATGGCCGACGATGGCCTCGCGATCGGTGAACTGCGCGAGAGCAACGCCATCCGCCCCGTTTCCGCCTTCGGCGAGACCGGCGGGCGCGAAATGCTCGGTGTGGGCACCGGCGGCGACCCGGAGCATGTGACGGCAGAAGAGCGCGCCGGTGATATCGAGGTCATCAAGCGGGGCCTTGCCTATGTGGCTTCGCTCGGCATTACCTCGCTGCAGAACATGGACGGCAGCCTCTACCAGCTTGAAATGCTCGATGAGATCGAGCGTACGGTGGGTCTGCCGGTGCGCGTGCGCATGCCCTTCCACATGAAGAATTTCATGCCGCTCTCGGATCTCGAGACGAAGGCGGCCGCGTGGCGTGACCGCTTCAACACCGATCGCCTTCGCTGCGATTTCGTCAAGCTCTTCATGGACGGCGTGACGGAATCGGGCACCGCCGTCTTCATCGACGACTATGCACACCAGCCTGGCTGGAAGGGCGACCCGCTGTTCTCGCAGGAACACTTCGACAGCATCGCGATTGCCGCCGACAAGCTGGGCCTGCCGGTGGCGGTTCACGCCATCGGCGACGGCGCCGTGCGCATGGTGCTTGATGGCTACGAGGCCGCCATCAAGGCGAACGGCAAGCGCGACAGCCGCAACCGCATTGAGCATATCGAGGTCGTGCATCCCGAAGATATCGGGCGTTTCAAGGAACTCGGCACCGTCGCCTCGATGCAGCCGACCCATCCGCCGGGCAGCGCCGGCCTGCCGGTCGAGCCCTACCTCTCCTACATCGGCGAAGACCGCTGGCCCTATGCTTTCGCCTGGCGCACGCTGGTCGATGCCGGGGCGGAGATCGTCTTCGCTACGGATTGGCCGGTTTCCCCGCTTGACCCGATGAACTGCATCGAATGCGCCATGACGCGTGGTCTCTGGAAGGAGGGCCTGAAGGACGAACGGCTCTCGCTGGCCGAGACGCTGGCCGCCTATACGAAGAATGGCGCCTGGGTCGAGTTCATGGAAGACCGCAAGGGCATGCTGAAGGCGGGCTATCTCGCGGATGTCGTCGTGCTCTCGGACAATGTCGAGGCGGCGGAGCACGGGAAGCTCGCCGCGATCCGCCCTGTCACGACGATTTGCGACGGTCGCATCACCTTTCAGGCCTGAGCGGAGGGCAGCCGTGAAAGGCTCTATCCGCTAGGGGAAATCTGTGCGATAGGCCGGGCGATCATTCGTCCGGTCTTTCCATGTATCTCGCCGAAATCCTTGCCCTTTGCGCCGCCATCTGCATTGCGATGAGCAGCATGCTCGTCAGCGAATTGCGCGGCCGCCTACCGCTTCTCGATCTCGCGCGCCTGCAGATGGGCACCGCCTTTTTCATGACGGCCGCCGTATCCCTCGCCGTCGGTGGTTGGCGCACGATAGGGCTCTGGCAGCTCGGTTTTCTTGCCGTTTCCAGCCTTTTCGGCATCATTATCGCGAGTACGACCTATTTTGCGGCGATCTATACCGCCGGCCCTCGCACCACGGCCCTGCTCTTCTCGCTCACCGCACCCTTTGCCGTCCTGTTCGGTTACCTTTTCCTCGGGGAAACGATAGACGGCCAGCAAGGAGCCGGTATCGCTTGCGTTCTCTTGGGGATTTTGCTCGCGATCGGTGCTCGGGGTACGGCGAAGTCCAAAGGAACCGAGCGGATCTCGTGGCTCGGTATCGTACTGGGCGTCGTCACGGCGCTTGGCCAGGCGCTCGGAAGCCTTGCTGCTCGTCCCGCAATGGCGGCCGGGGCCGAACCTTTCACGGCAATGGCCGTGCGCTCCGGGATTGCGGCCCTGTTCTTCCTGCTTCTCATGGCGGTTCCGCATCCGGCGGTAAAGCCGGCGGCGCAGATCGGAAAAAGGTCGCTGAGCCTTGCGGTCGGCTCTGCCTTTTTCGGTGTGGGCCTGGGCATGTCGCTGCTGATGGCCGCCTTGGCACATGGCAGCGTCGGCATCGTCTCGACGCTGTCATCGATGACGCCGGTCGTGATCCTGCCCATGATCTGGGCCCGCACCGGCGCCGTGCCGCCGCCGCTGGCATGGCTGGGCGCGGCGCTGGCGGTCGCCGGAACGGCTCTGATCAGCCTTTAGGCGGTTCAGCCCTGACGCCCAAGATCGATGAGGTAGGTGTTTTCCGCGCGCGACTTCGCGTAATCCTCGGGGCGGATTTCCGCGAAGAGCAGGGTTTCGCCCTCTGCCGGCGCTTCGGCGAGCAGCTTGCCGTCGGGCGCTGCGATGCGTGACAGGCCGGCATAGGTGAAATGGTCGTCGGCGCCGCAATGGTTGATATAGGCGACGAAGACTTGGTTCTCGAAGGCGCGCACCTGGATCATGTGATTGGCGATGAAGGTGCCGGACGAGCCCTTCGGCAACGCCGTGGGCACGAGGACGAGATCGGCGCCGGCGAGCGCGAGACGCCGGACGTTTTCCGGAAACTCCACGTCGTAGCAGATCAGCATACCGAGCCGGATGCCGCCGAGCTCCACCATGACGGAGGCAGGTGCGGCGGTGCGGAAGGCGGCGCGTTCGTAGTCGCCATAGAGATGGGACTTGCGGTAGACGGCGTTGGTACCGATGCCATCGGTAAAGAGCGCGCTGTTGTAGACATGCGTGCCGTCCTGTTCGGCAAAGCCCGCGACGATGGCAAGGGCGTTGTCGCGGGCGATCGCGCCGAGGCGCTTGGCAACGTCACCCGTTGCGGGGGATGCGAGACGGCCGAAGGCCACCTCCCCTGCCCCATAGCCGGGAACGGCAAGTTCCGGCACGACGAGCAGCCTGGCACCGCCGGCTGCCGCATCGGCGGCAGCTGCCGCGATGCGCTCGATATTGGCCTCGGCGTCGCCGGCAATGGCGTGCATCTGGAGGGCGGCGATCCGCATGCGGGCTCCTGTTCGTTGTGGCCTTCCGGCAGCAAGCGTCCCGCTCCTGACGGGCCGGCAGAGCGTTGTCGCTTGTCTTCGAACCGCGAAAACGCCCTAACCTGTTGTCTTTCGTATTCCCGGACGGAGGATCGGTTCCCGCCTTCCGGGCGTACTCTCGATCCTTGTTTTTACCGCATTATCCGATGCCGAAGCGATTTCCCTTCGGCTGGAAATGCTCTAGTCCCGCGACGACATGGCGCCGAGCAGCTTCGGCAGGTCGCCGAAGCGGGCGACGAGACCGAAGATGGTGGCGGCGATGGCGACGAAGAGGATCGTGACCGAGGCCATCGTCGGCGTATAGCCGTAGCGCAGGGCGTTGAAGATCTTGATCGGCAGTGTCTCCATCGTGAAACCGATCGTCATGTAGGCAACGATATATTCGTTGAGCGACAGGACGAAGGCGAAGGCATAGCCGGAGATCAGATAGGGCAGGATGAGCGGCAGGACCACCGTGCGGAAGATCGTGCGGTCGTCGGCGCCCATCGTGGCGGCTGCTTCCACCAGCGAACGGTCGATGGAAGAGAAGCCGAGCGAGAGCGTGACCAGCGGCAGCGTCACGAAGAAGATCGCATGGCTGATGACGGCCGTCGCGGGCTGGCCATAGAAGCCGGTCGTCGCCCAGAAGGTGAGAAGGCCGAGCGCGGTGATGACCGGCGGCAGCGTGAAGGGCGCGACGCCGAGCAGCTGGAAGATGTTTGCCCAGGGCGCGTGGCGGCGCCAGAGGAACCAGACGAGCGGCAGGGCGATGGCGAGCGCGACGGCCGCTGAAAGAGCCGCGAGCGTGATCGAGGCGAAGAGTGCGTTGCGCCACTCGACATTGGTGAAGATTTCGCCGTACCAGCCGAGCGAAAAGCCCTGCGGCGGGAAGGCGAGCGTCTGCTTCTCGTTGACCGAGACACCGGCCACCACGATGATCGGCAGCGAGAGAAAGAGGCCGATAAGGCCGAAATAGACCTTCTGCAGAAGCGCGTTCATGCGGCTTCTCCCTTGCGACCGGCATAGACCGTGAGTGCGACGAGGCCGAGCGTGACGAGCACGAGGAACACGGCCATGGCGGCGGCGAACGGCATGTTGGACTGGTAGATCGCCTGGTCGGTGATGAGCACCGAGAGCGTCCAGTGCTGCGGCCGGCCGAGGATCTGCGGCAGGAGGTAGGAGCCGAGCGCGAAGATGAACACCATGATCAGCGTCGCGACGATGGTGTTCCTGAGCGCCGGCACGACCACGGTGAAGAAGGATTTTACCGGCGAGGCGCCAAGCGTGCGCGCGGCCTCCGTCAGGGTGGGGTCGAGCCGCACCAGCGCGGGATAGAGCACGAGCACGGTATAGGGCAGCGCCTGGTAGGTCATGGCGGTCAACACCGCGCCGAAGCTCGGGTTGAGGGCCACCGCCTCGTTCATGATGCCGAGCATCACGAGCAGATTGGTAATACCGGCAGTGCGCGAGAAGAGGGTCGACCAGGCAAAGCCGATGATGACTTCCGACAGCGACAGGATGGAGAGCAGCGCCACCAGCCAGAGCACCTGCGTCTTTCGCCGGGCGCGCGAGAGCAGATATGTGAAGGGGACGGCGAGCACCACACAGCAGATTGCGACCGTAATCGCCAGGAACAGCGAGAAGCCGAGCACCTTGCCGAAGAACAGGCTCAGGAAGCGGGCATAGTTGTCGAAGACGAAATCGGGCGAGTAGAACCCCGCCGGGTCGCGGCGGAAGAAGGAGACGGCGATCATCGTCGCGAAGGGCACGACGAAGAAGACGATCAGCATGCCCGCGGGAAAGAACAGCGGGCCGTAGTCGGAAAACTTCTGCGGGGCCTCGCGTCTCATGACTTCAGCACCACGCAATCGCCGGGGTTGAGCTGGATGCCGACGGTCTGGCCGACGGCAACATCTGGCCGGGCATTCGGCATGGAGACGGCGACGACCTGCTTGCCTGCCGCCTCGACGAAGGTCTCGATCGTGCCGCCGAGATCGCGCACGAAGGTTACAGTCCCCGTGATCGGGGCATTGCCGGCGGCGGTGAGGTGCACGTCTTCCGGGCGCACCGAGATGATGCCGGACTTGAGGCCCGCCGGGATGGAAAGGCCGGGCACCTGCGCGCCGAGCACGCTCGCGCCGGCGCCGTCGGCGGAGAAGTCGATGAGGTTGGTCATGCCGATGAAGTCGGCGACGAAGGTGTCGGCCGGGCGGCGGTAGATTTCGACGGGCGCGGCGGCCTGGCGGATTTCACCGCCGCTCATCACGACGACCGTGTCGGCCATGGTCATGGCCTCGCGCTGGTCGTGGGTGACGACGATGGTGGTGATGCCGAGGCGTTGCTGCAGCTGGCGCAGTTCCACCTGCATGGCCTCGCGCAGCTTCGCGTCGAGGGCGGAGAGCGGTTCGTCGAGCAGGAAGAGTTTCGGTGAGATGGCGAGCGCGCGGGCGATCGCGACGCGCTGGCGCTGGCCGCCGGAGAGCTTTGCGACCGGGCGGTCCGCGTAGCCTGTAAGGTGGATCATCGCGAGCAGCTCGTCGACGCGTTTCTTCTGCTCTTCCTTGCCGACGCCGCGGATGCGTAGCGAATAGGCGATGTTCTCGCCGACCGTCAGGTGCGGGAAAAGCGCCAGCGACTGGAAGACCATGCCGAGCTCCCGCTTGTGGGTCGGCACGTTGGTAATGTCCTTGCCGTCGAGCTTGATGGCGCCGCTCGTCGGAAGATCGAGGCCGGCGACCATGCGCATCAGGGTCGTCTTGCCGCAACCGGACGGGCCGAGAAGGCAGACGAAGGTGCCGTGCGGAACCGTCAGCTCGACATTCTTGACGGCCGTGAAGGTACCAAACTGCTTGACGATATTCTGGAGGGTCAATCCGGACATTGGAGCTCCGCTCGGCGCTGACGGTTTTGGGGCCGGCCGGCTGATTGTTCAGCCGGCCGGTCGAGTTCTGGAAGGCGCGGCTCAGCCCGCGATCATTTCCGTCCACTTCTGGTTCAGCCAGTCGGCCTTGGACGTGTAGAGGTCATAACGCGGGATGATCGGCTCGATGTCCGAGGACACCGCGGCGAACTCTTCGGCCGTGAGGTCGAGCAGATCGCGCTTCAGTGTCGGGGCGGTGCCGACCTTGCGCGACAGGAGCGCCTGGATCTTCGGCTGGCACATGTAGTTGATGAAGGTGTGGGCTTCTTCGGCCTTTTCGGAAGCACGCGACAGGGCCCAGCAACCGGAATCCATGATGCCGCCTTCCTTCGGGAAGGTGGAGCGGACCGGCTGGCCATCCTTTGCGGCAAGGCCCGTCACGTCATGGTAGTACTGGCCCATCGGGATTTCGCCCGACTTCAGCGACTGTTCGAACTGCGCCTCGTCGCGATACCACAGGCGGACGTTCGGCTTGACTTCGGCGAGCTTCTCGAAGGCCTTGACGAGGCCTTCCTCGGTGTCGAGCGCGTTGGTGCCACCGAAATGGGTCTTCGCGGTCACTTCCAGGAGGAACGAGTTCGAGACGAGCGCCAGCAGGCCGAGCTTGTCGGCGTTGGCCGGATCCCACAGCGCATTCCAGGAAGTCGGCGCTTCCTTGTAGACATCCGTGTTGGTGACAAGCGTGATGTACCAGGCGACGGCACCGATGCCGGCGACGCGGCCGTCGGGATACTTGTTGACGAAATGGTCGATGAGGTTCGACGAATTCGGGATCTTGGCCGTATCGAGAGCAGCCCAGAGTTCGGTAGACTGGCCCTTCAGCATGGCGACCTGCGACATCATCGAGACGTCGGCCGGGGCCTGGCCGGCCTTGGCGGCCTGTTCGAGCTGGACGAGCCAGGCTTCGCCGGTCGGCTCGGCGACCGATTCCACGGCGATGCCGGTTTCCTTGGTGAAATCGGCAAAAATGTTCTTGTCGAACGAATCCTTGAAGTAGCCGCCATACACGCCGACCTTCAGCGACTTGTCCTGGGCGCGCAGCACGGCCGGCATGGCCAGCAGCGAGGCACCGGCAACGCCGGCACCCAGCACCGCGCGGCGGCTGACATTGGTCTTGAGGATGTCACGCATCGTCATTTTTCTCCTGTTAGGCCGGCCGATCGATCCGGCCGGTGCGTTCCCGTTGTTGCTATTGTATGTCAGGCGGTCCGGGCCACGGAAGGGCTGAAAACCATAAGGCTCAGAATTTCGAACAGCACCTGGGCGCCGGCATGGGCGGTGTTGGTCGTGGCGTCATATTGCGGGGCGACTTCGACGACGTCGCCGCCGACGAGATTGATGCCCTTGAGGCCGCGGATCAGCTCCAGAACCTCGCGGCTCGTCAGGCCGCCGATTTCCGGCGTACCGGTGCCAGGGGCGAAGCTCGGGTCGAGGCTGTCGATGTCGAAGGAGAGATAGGTCGGCCCGTCGCCAACGATCGCCTTCGCCTTCTCGATGATGGCAGGAATGCCGAGGCCGCTCACCTCTTCGGCGTGGATGACGGTCATGCCGGACTCATAGGAGAATTCCCAGAGATATTCCGACGAGCCGCGGATACCGATCTGGATCGTGCGGGTCGGGTCGAGCACGCCGTCGAGCACGGCGTTGCGGAACGGGCCGCCATGGTGGAACTTCGTCTGGTCGAAGGAGCCGCCGGTGTCGCAATGGGCATCGATATGGATCATGCCGACCGGCTGTTTCTTCCCGACCGCTTTCATGATCGGATGGGTGATCGAGTGGTCGCCGCCGACGGCGAGCGGGATCACGCCGGCATCGACGATCTGGTTGAAGCGCTTCTCGATGTCGTCATGGCTGAGCTCGAGGCGATAGCGGCTCTGGAAGGGCACGTCGCCGATATCGGCCACGCGCAGTTCCTGCACCGGGGCGCAATCGAGCACGTGGTTGTAGGGGCCGATGCGCTCGATGGAGCGCATGGCGCGCGGCCCGAAGCGCGAGCCGGGGCGGTTGGTGACGCCGAGATCCATCGGCACGCCCGTTATGGCGACCTGGAGATTGCCGAAATCGGGATTTTCCGCATCAAGGGGCATGTAAGGCGCGGAGAGGAAGGTCGGCACGCCGGCATAGGGCGCAAGGCGCGAGCCGCTCTTGGTGAAGATCTTGTCGGCGACCTTGCGGAAGGCCGGGTCGAACAGTTCGCCACCGTGGCTTGCGCCGTATTTTGCCTTGAGTTCGTCGAGCTTGCTGCCGCCCATTGTCCTTACCTCACCTGTCAGAAATGCGGGCAGACCGGGGGCCGGAGCAGAAGCGAGCCAAATGATGTTCCCCCGGGGCTTTGCCCTCGTTCTTCATAGTATCGTAATAAAACGGCTGGAAAATCAATTGACATTGTTGTAGCGGTTTGTGTGAGAAAAACTCACATACCGGAACCGCCTCCATGGCCTCGCGCCTGCCGCCGCTCAACCCGCTTCGCGCCTTCGAGGCGACCGCCCGCCGGGGCGCGGTTTCGGCTGCCGCGCGCGAGCTGAACGTGACGCACGGCGCGGTCAGCCACCAGATACGGGCACTGGAGGAATCGCTTGGCACCGTTCTTTTCGAGCGCGGCGGCAAGCGGCTCAAGCTGACGCCGCAGGGCGCGCTTCTGCTGCCCGCCGTTACCAATGCCTTCGGCGAGATCGCGGCAGCAACGGCGCTGATGAAGCAGCCGGAGACCCGCGGCGATCTCACCGTCACCTGCGTGCCCGCGCTCCTGTCGCTCTGGCTCATCCCGCGCCTCAACACCTTCACCGACCAGTTCCCCGGCGTGCGTGTGACGCTGATCGCCTCCAACGATCCCGACAATCTGCGCTCGCTCGACACGGATGTCAGCGTGCTCTACGGCGATGGCAACTGGCCGGATTGCTGGACGCGGCTCTGGTCGCATCTCCAGCTCTTTCCGGTGGCGAGCCCGACGTTGCTCAACAGCCGGCCGCTGCGCTCGGTGCGCGATCTTTCCGACCACACGCTGTTCCACGGCGACGACGGGCGCGAATGGAATACCTGGCTGGCGGCGGCGGATGCGATCGACGTGGTGCGCGGGCGCCAGCATTTCATGAGCGACGCGCGCCTTTCCACCGAGGCGGCGCTGCATGGCCAGGGTATCGCCCTCGGCGACACGATCACCGCCAGCAACCTCATCGCCCGCGGCGAACTCGTCGTGCCCTTCGACCTGACGGTGCCGGCCAATGACGCGTTCTATGTCGCCTGCCGGCAGGCGGTGCGCCAGGCGCCGATCGTCAAGGTGTTCATCGACTGGCTCTTTGCCTCGCTCGAAGAGAGCCTGCCCGAGCCGCAGACCTCCGCCCGCATGATATTGCGTGGCCGCAGCGGCCGGACCGGTGAAAACCATCACGCGACCGCAATCCCGGCCAAGCGCCGTGTTCCCTCCACCCCCCAGCGCAAGACCCGCGCCTGACCGCTACGGAAATGACAATGCCCCGTTTCAACCCGCTCGTCGAAACCCTTGCCGCCCCGCCGATCCCGTCCGTCTTCGCCTGGGGCGATGCCTATGATGGCCGTAGCGGCCCGATGATCGACCTGTCGCAGGCTGTGCCCGGTTATCCGCCGCATCCCGACATGCTGCGCCTGCTCGGCGAATATGCCGCTTCGCGCGCCTATACGGGCTATGGGCCGATCGAAGGCGAGGACAGCCTGCGCAAGGCCTATGCGCTGCATGTGGCGGAGGCCTACGGCGCGGCGATTGTCGCCGGCAATGTCCATATCACGGCCGGCTGCAACCAGGCCTTTATCTGTGCCGCCATGGCGGTCGCCGGAGCCGGTGATGCGGTGCTGATGACCGATCCCTACTATTTCAACCAGGAAACGACGCTCGCCATGCTGGGTATCAAGACCCGGTTTGCGGCCTGCGACCCCGCCAACGGGTTCCTGCCTGACATCGAGACGCTGGCATCGGCGATTACACCCGACGTGCGCGCCGTCGCGCTCGTCTCCCCGAACAACCCCACCGGCGCCGTCTATCCGCCCGCCCTGCTGGCGCAGATCTACGATCTTTGCGCCGCACGCGGTGTCTGGCTCATTCTCGACGAGACCTATCGCGACTTCCTGCCGGCCGGTGCCGGCCGGCCGCATGACCTGTTCGGCCGGCCGGGCTGGGAGAGCACGCTGATCAGCCTCTACAGCTTCTCGAAATCCTTCTGCATTCCCGGCCATCGCCTCGGCGCCATCACGGCGGGTGCCGGCGTGGTCGAGCAGGTCGCCAAGATCATGGACAACCTGCAGATCTGCCCGCCGCGCTCCGCCCAGGCCGCTGTCGCCACAGCCCTGCCACTCCTGGCCGACTGGCGCGAGGAGAACCGTCGGGAAATCGCCCGGCGGGTCGAGGCGCTGCTTTCGACCATGGCCGGCGCTCCGGCCTGGCGCGTTGGCGCGGTCGGCGCCTACTTCGCCTTCATTGGCCATCCGTTCGGCGAAGCGCCTTCCGCGCGGGTCGCGGAGAAGCTGGCCAAGGAGGCCGGCATTCTCTGCCTGCCCGGCAGCTATTTCGGTGCGCGGCAGGAAGGTTACCTCCGCTTCGCCTTCGCCAATGCCGATGTGACGACGATCGGGCGGCTGCAGGAACGGCTCAACCGATTCGCCTTGGACTTATCAGCTGTTGCTACTTTTAGCTGAGCGAGACGATGTTCATGTAGACCCCAGGCATCACCGAATGTCTGGGGGCGGCAAAATCATTTCGCTCCCAATGGTTGCGTGTAGAAAATAGATGCAATCGCGCAGACCGTGTCTTGTGCTTGCTTCGGTTGTCCTTATGGTCTTGACATGCCGCGCACCGGAGGACGTCCGGTCGCGGGGAAGAGGCTCAAGTCATGGGAACAGCGGGCGAAATTGACGGGCCAACTACCGAAGGCGCTCTTGGCGCCTCCTTGGTGGCGCAAGGCTTGGTGCATCAACTCCGTCGGGCCCACGGCCAGTTCCTTCACCGTTTCCTCCTCTATTTTTCGGCTATGAACCTGCGTCCGGCAGAGTTCAGCGCCCTCGCCCTGATCGCGGAAAATCCCGGGCGCAAGCAATCGGAGATTGCCGGAGCGATGGGTGTCCAACGGGCGAATTTCGTATCGCTGATGAACGAGCTCGAAGGGCGATGTCTGATCGAGCGGCGTGCAGCGCCGAACGACCGGCGCTCTCACGCCCTTTATGTAACTCCAGCCGGGGCGAGCCTATTTGCAGATGCCCGCAAGGCGGAGGCGGATTTTGAGGCGGATTGCCTGGAGCGACTTGGCGGTGCGCGGGCGCGCGACCAGTTCCTGGTCCTCCTCACGCTTCTCTTCGGTTGAGTCTTTCCGGTGGATCCGGGCTTGACCTTGCCATGCGGGAAGGTTTCAGCATGGGAGACCAATCAGGAGACCCTTCATGAGTGACAATGCCCGCCTCGCCTTCACTGTTGCGGATATGACCTGCGGTCATTGTGCCAAGACGATCACGGGCGCGGTCCTTTCTGTCTTTCCGGCCGCCAAGATCGAGATCGATCTCGGCACGAAGCGCGTTTCGGTTGAGAATGCCGGCGACCGCTCTGCCGTCGCCTCTGTCATCGAAGCGGAGGGCTATTCGCCGGTCGACGCCGCCTGAGCGTCAAAAGGCCGCTCAATCTTGACAGACGGGGCACTGCGCGACCATTTCCAGAACGGGATGACGGCCCACTTTGCTCGTATGCTGACGGCTCGCCTGGCTTTTCCTGGCGCGCCGGATGGGTCGGCAGGCACTGCGCTTTGCGCAATGCCCACCGTCTCGATCCTGCTGCGGCCGGAATGTTTTCCCGCGGCTTTCTGCAAGGGAGACTATGCATGAACATCGGCGAAGCGGCAGAGGCGACGGGCGTCACCGCCAAGATGATCCGGCATTACGAAGAGATCGGCCTCATCCGGGCGGCCGGCCGCACGGGCGCGGGCTACCGCGTCTACGGCGCAAAGGACCTCTCGACGCTCTCCTTCATTCGGCGTGCGCGTGATCTCGGCTTTTCCATCGCCCAGATCCGCGACCTGCTCGCGCTCTGGCAGGACCGCGAACGCGCTTCCGGTGACGTCAAGCGCATCGCCAGCGCGCATGTCGCCGAGATGAAGGAAAAGATGCGCCTGCTGCAGGAGATGGTGCAGACGCTGGAGCACCTTTCCGCGCATTGCCACGGCGACGACCGGCCGGATTGCCCGATCCTCGAACAGCTCGCGACCGGCAAGGCCGAGGAAAAATGTTGCTGACTTAGACCGCGGGCGACAGGTGCTCGTGGACTGCGAGCCAGCGGCCGGACGGGTCGCGGGAGAAGACGATGGTCTCGCGCTCGTTGTTCCTTACGGTCTCGCCACCGATGGAAAGATCGGTCTCGACGGCGTGGGTGAAGATCGCGACGTTGCCGGAAAACTGCACCTGTCGGTCCGTCGAACGGCAGGCGAGCACGCGGAAACCGTCGCGCTTCTCCCAGAGGGCCCACTCGGCCTCGTAGGCGGCGCGGCTGTCGAGGCGGCGGTCGAGATTGTAGAAGAGGAAGCTCGCCTCTTCAGCGAAGGCGGCGAAATAGGCCTCGCGGTCGTGCCGTGCAAAGGCGTCGACCAGCGCATCGGCGGTGGCAAGGACGGTGGTTTCCGGTTCGGTCATGCGGGGAGGCTTCCTGTCGCTCAGACGATCTTGACGGTGCTGATGAGCGCGGCGATGGGCTCGTGCTGGGTGTTGACGCGCGCCTTCAGTTCTTCGAGCGGCATGGCGTCGACCTTGCAGAACTCGATGAACATCATGTTGAGATTGTTGAAGAAAAGCTCACCCATCGCCTTGGTGTCGACGCTGGCCTGTACGATGCCGCGGGCCTGCAGGGTCTCGACGAGGCGAATGACTTGCGCGCAGAGCTGGCCGTCGAGTTCGCTGTAGCGCCGGGAGAGCGGCATGTCCGGCTGCTGGATGGAGATCGCCATGGCCGTACGCCACATCTCCTTGGAGAGGTAGTAGAGCGAATGGTCGTAATACTGCTCGATCAGCGCACGCAGCGCTTCGGCGACGTTCAGCGGTGGGTTGGCGACGATGCGCGTGCCGGCTTCCAGCACCTCCGTCACCTCCATCGCCACGGTCGCGACGAGGATGTCGCCCTTGTTCTGGTAGTAGTTGTAGAGTGTGCCGACGGAGACCTCCGCCATCTCGGCGATGTCCTCGATACGCGCGCTGTCATAGCCCTCGCGGCGAAACAGCGTGGTCGCGGCCTCGAGGATGCGACGTGTCCTGTCCGCCTTCTGTTTTGCGCGCAATCCGGCCATGGAACCTCCATTGGAATCTCCTCAAAAATGAGATTGACTTAAAAAATGAACTCGTTCAATCTTTTTCTCAAGGCACCGCAATGAGTGCCATCCGCCAGGCCGACAGCCTGCAGCCAGAGGGAAAGACGATGAAGACAACCGTTTCGGGCGGGCTCGGCCGCCGCACGCTTCTTGCCACCGCCACCGCTCTTGTCCTCGCTCCGGCGGGTGCCATGGCGCAGGACGAGTTGAACGCGCTCGTCTGGTGCGATCACACGGATCCCGCGCTGGTCGAGCCGTTCGAAAAGGCCAACAATGTCAAGGTGAACCTCAAGGAATACGAGGGCACGGGCGCGGCGATCTCGATCATCGAGCAGTCCCGCCCCGGTGACTGGGACGTGCTGGTCATCGACGCCGTCGACGTGCCGCGCGCCATCGACATGGAAATCCTCGGCGAGATGCCGGCCGATAAATTGCCGCTCGGCGACCTTTTTCCTGAAGTGCGCATGGAGCAGACGACCACGAAGGACGGCAAGGTCTATGCCGTCACGGAAAAGTTCGGCTACAACACGATCTCCTACGACAAGACGAAGGTCGATCCCGCTGACATGGACGACCTCTCCGTCATCTGGTCGGAGAAATACAAGGGCCGCATCGCGCTCTATGACTATTACCTGCCGATGGTCGGCCTGACAGGCGTCGGCATCGGCAAGAAGACCGCCGAACTGAAGCAGGACGACCTGCCGGCGATCAAGGAAAAGCTGTTCGAGATGAAGAAGGTCGCCCGCCAGGTGAGCGACGTCGTCGCCTCGCAGACGGCGCTGGCGACCGGCGAGGTGGACATTGTCGTCGGGGGCGGCGAATGGCTGACGGCCGGGCTTTCGGCGGAAAAGCCGAACCTCGACTGGACCATCCCGAAACAGGGCGCGCTGCGCTGGGCGCAGTCGATCGGCGTCTTCAAGGATTCCGAAAAGCAGGATCTGGCGCTGAAATTCGTGCAGTACATCGTCAGTCCCGAGGGGCAGGCGCGGCTTGCGACCTCCTCCTGCTACTGGGCGATGCCGGCGAACGCCAAGGCGGGCGAGCACCTGACCGACCAGCAGAAGACGGCGCTGCGCTGGGACAGGCAGCCGGACTACCTGAAGAACTCGCAGCTCTATCCGGTGGCGGATGCCGACATGGACGCGGCGATGCAGGATGTCTGGACGGAGATGTTGCAGCAGTAAGGGTTTAATGGAGCGCAGTCGCCCGCGTCGTTGGGCAATTGCATCAGGTTCGCCCCTCACCCTAACCCTCTCCCCGCAAGCGGGGAGAGGGGACTTGCCCCACGAACCGGTCATTGGTCGAGGAAGCCGATGCGGCATACCCCTTCTCCCCGCCTGCGGGGAGAAGGTGCCGGCAGGCGGATGAGGGGCGGCACCAGCATAGAGCGCGAACGGAGACCCGACCGCATGACCACCACTGCCCTCGAACGCGCCGAGCGCCGTAAGGCCTGGGCCTTTGCCCTGCCGGCGCTCGCCTGGACGGGCTTCTTCTTCCTCGTGCCCTTCGCCTATATGGCGGCGATCAGTTTCTGGACGCGGCAGGGGCGCGAGATCGTCGCGACCTGGACGCTCGACAACTACGTCGCCTTCTTCGGCAAGGCGCATTTCTTCAAGGGGCTCACCGTCTCGCTGGAGATCACCGCCATCGTCACCGTCATCTCGGTGCTGCTCGCCTATCCGCTCGCCTGGATCATCGCGGAGCGCGTGCCGAAGAAGTGGCAGCGCTTCGCCCTCGTCATGGCCATCCTGCCGTTCTGGACCTCTTATGTCGTGCGCTCCTATTCCTGGCTGCTGGTGCTCTCGAAGGGCGGCGTCGTCAATCAGGCGCTGCTCGCCCTCGGCGTCATCGCGGAACCGCTGGAGCTTTCGGCCAACCGCACCGGCACGGTCATCGGCTTCGTGCACTTCTTCGTCATGCTGCTGACGCTGACGATCTACGCCAACCTCATCCAGCTTTCGCCGAACTATCGCCGCGCGGCGGCAGATCTCGGGGCGAACGCTTTCCAGACCTTCTGGTTCGTCGTGCTGCCGCTGACGCTGCCCGGCATCATGGTCGGCGCCTTTCTGACTTTCGTGCTGTGCATCGGCGATTACATCACGCCGCAGATCCTCGGCGGCAACAACGAGCTGGTGCTGCCGCAGGTCATCATGCTGCAACTGGGAAGGCGGGCGGATTTCCCGATGGCGGCCGCGCTCTCGCTGGTGCTGATGGTCGTCGTGACGCTTGCCTATATCGCCTGCGCGCGCTGGCTGAAGATGGAAAGGACCTGACGATGCGCCACCTTTCCACCGCGCTCGCCGCGCTCTATGCGGGCCTCATCTATCTCTTCATCTTCCTGCCGGTCGTCGTGCTGGTGCTGTTCTCCTTCCAGGACGGCACCCTGCCGGTGCCGCCGCTGAACGGGCTGACGCTGCGCTGGTACGAGGCGATCTTTGCCGACGGCAAGCTGATGGCGGCGCTCGGCAATTCGCTTCTCGTCGCCATGCTCTCCTCGGCCGTCGCTTGCCTGCTCGGCTTCCTCGCGGCCTATGCCTTCGCGCGCTACACGCTGCCGGCCTCGGGCCTGCTGCGCGGCCTCATCGTCGCGCCGATGACGGTGAGCACGCTGATCATTGGGCTCGGCCTGCTGTCGATGCTGAACGTCACGGGCCTCCGCCTTTCGCTTCTGACGGTCGGCATCGGCCATGTGGTGATCAACCTGCCGCTGTGCTTTGCCATCATCTATGCCTCGATGGGCGGCCATCAGGTGAACATCGAGCGGGCGGCGCGCGATCTCGGCGCGAAGGACTGGCAGGTCATGCTGCTCGTCACCGCGCCCATGCTGCTGCCGTCGATCCTTGCCGCCTTCTTCCTCTCCGTCACCTTTAGCTGGGACGAGTTCATCGTCGCCTTCCTGCTGTCGCGCTTCGATGTGACGCTGCCGGTCGAGATCTGGAGCATGCTGCGCTCCGGCCTCGATCCGCGGACCAACGCCATCGGCAGCGTGGTCTTCCTCGTCTCGGTCGTGTTCCTCGTCGTGGTGGAACTGACCGTCTTCCGCAAAACCGGGAAATCCTCATGACCGCCGACGTTTCCATCAAGAACGCCACCAAGGTTTTCGGCGCTTTCCGGGCGCTGGACGACGTCTCGCTCGATATTGCCGCCGGCGAGTTCATCGTGCTGCTCGGCCCCTCCGGCTGCGGCAAGACCACGCTGCTCTCCATCCTCGGCGGCTTCATCGAGCCGACCTCGGGCACGATCGCGATCGGTGGGCGGGACATGACCTTCGTGCCGCCGGCCAAACGCCCGACGACCACCATGTTCCAGGACTACGCGCTCTTTCCACATATGTGCCTGCGCGACAATGTCGGCTTCGGCCTCAGGATGCGCGGCATGGGCAAGGCGGAGCGTTACGAGAAGGCATTTTCCTATCTCGATCTCGTCGGGCTCAGGGCGTCCTCCGCCAAGAAGCCGCACGAACTTTCGGGCGGCCAGCGGCAGCGCGTGGCGCTCGCCCGGGCGCTGGCGGTCGATCCCGGCGTGCTGCTGCTCGACGAGCCGCTCGGCGCGCTGGACCTGAAGCTGCGCCGGCAGATGCAGGACGAACTGAAGGCGATCCAGAAGCGGGTCGGCACGACCTTCGTGCATGTCACGCACGATCAGGAAGAGGCGATGGCGATCGCCGATCGCATCGTCGTCATGAACAAGGGGCGCATCGAGGATGTCGGCACGCCCGCCTCGATCTACATGCGACCGCGCTCGCTGTTTTCCGCCGGCTTCATGGGCGAGGCGAATTTTCTGCCGGCCACGGTGCGCGGCACGGCGGCAAACGAGGCCGAAGTGGAAACCGCGCTCGGCCGCGTTGCCCTGCCCGCCTCCGCCTTCGTCTCGGGGCTGCCGGCGGCTGGGCGGGATGTGACGCTCTGCATCCGGCCGGAGCATTTTCGCAGTGCCGGTGCGGCGGTGCCGACCGTCTCGCTGGGGCGCGGCCGGATCACCTCCAGCGCCTTCTTCGGCACGCATCACCGTTGCCACGTTGCCGCGGGCGGGGCGAGCCTCACCGCGCATCTGCCGCAGAGCGAGACGCCTGACATCGGTGGCGAGCTTGACCTTCGGCTGAAGGCGGATAGCATCGTCGTGCTTCAGGACGGAGCGGGAGTTTAGGGTCACATGCAGCGCATCCGCCCGGAGGATTGGTACAGCGTTCGCCGCCTCGATGACGGCGTGACCGCGATCAGCGAACCCTATATCCAGGAATTCTACCGCTGCAACGTCTGGCATGTGCGCGGCCGTGACCGGGACATGCTCGTCGACAGCGGCATGGGTGTCGTCTCCTTGCGCGAATGGGTGCCGCTCGTCACCGAACGCGATCTCATCGCCGTGGCGAGCCATACGCATTTCGACCATATCGGCTGCCACCACGAGTTCGAGTGCAGGGCCGTGCACGCCGCCGAGGCGGACCTGCTCGCCAACCCGACGCGGCAGAACACGCTCGCCGACCCCTATGTGACCGACGAGATCTTCGACGCGCTGCCGCCTGAACCCTATTGCTCGACGTGTTATGCGGTGAAGAAAGCGCCGGCGACGCGCCTGCTCGAGGATGGCGATGTCGTTGATCTCGGCGACCGCCAGTTCGAGGTCGTCCACACGCCGGGCCATTCCCCGGGGGGTATTGCGCTCTATGAAAAGGCGACCGAAATTCTCTTCTCGGGCGACATCGTCTACGATGGTCCGCTGATCGAGGATACCTACCATTCCGACGCGGCGGACTACCTCGCCTCGATGGAGCGCCTCCTGACCCTGCCGGTGCGGCTGGTGCATGGTGGCCATTTTCCAAGTTTCGGTGGCGACCGCTACCGCCAGCTCATCAAGGGCTGGCTCGATGAAAAACAGAAGTGACGGGAGAAAAGCATGCTCGACAAGCGCAAATTCTACATCGACGGCCAGTGGGTGGACCCGCTGAAGCCCAACGACCTCGAGGTCATCAACCCGGCGACGGAACAGCCGATCGCGGTCATCTCCATGGGCACCGCCGCTGATATCGACCGCGCCGTCGCCGCGGCCAAGAAGGCTTTTGCGACCTACAGCCAGACCAGTGTGGAGGAACGCCTCGCGCTGCTCGAAAAGCTGCTCTCGATCTACAAGCGCCGCTATGAGGAGATGGCCCGCACCATCACGCTCGAACTCGGCGCGCCGATCACCATGAGCACCGAGCAGCAGGCGGATGTCGGCGTCGGCCACCTGCAGGGTTTCATCGACGGGCTGAAGCGGCTGAAGAGCCGCGAGGTGCTGGCGAACGGCGATGTGGTGCGCCGCGAGCCGATCGGCGTCTGCGGCCTCATCACGCCCTGGAACTGGCCGATCAACCAGATTGCGCTGAAAGTGGTTCCGGCGCTGGCGACGGGCTCGACCTGCGTGCTGAAGCCATCCGAATTCACGCCGCTCAACGCGCTGCTCTATGCGGAGATGGTGCATGAGGCGGGCTTCCCGGCCGGCACGTTCAACCTCGTCAACGGTGATGGCCTCGAATGCGGCGCGGCGCTCTCCAAGCACAAGGACGTCGACATGATGTCCTTCACCGGCTCCACCCGCGCTGGCATTGCGGTCAGCAAGGATGCGGCCGAGACCGTCAAGCGCGTGACGCTGGAACTCGGCGGCAAGTCGCCGAACCTCGTCTTTGCCGATGCGGACCTTGAAGATCGCGTTGCCGGCAGCGTGCGCGAGTGCTTCAACAATTCCGGCCAGTCCTGCGATGCCCCGACCCGCATGCTGGTCGAGCGTTCGGTCTATGACAAGGTGGTCGAGATAGCCGAACGCACCGGCAAGCAGGCGACCGTCGGCAATCCGGAACAGGAAGGTGAACATATCGGTCCGCTTGTCTCGCACGTCCAGTTCGGTCGCGTGCAGGCGCTGATCGAGGCGGGTGTTGCCGAGGGCGCGCGCGTGCTGGTCGGTGGCCCGGGTAAGCCCGAGGGTTTCGAGACCGGCTATTTCGTCAAGCCGACGATCTTCGCCGACGTCAACAACGAGATGCGCATCGCCCGTGAAGAGGTCTTCGGCCCCGTTCTCTCGATCATACCCTTCGACACGGAGGAGGAAGCGATCGCGATTGCCAACGACACCGCCTATGGCCTTGCCGCCTATCTTCAGACCGGCAATCCCGATCGGGCCGAGCGCGTCGCCGCCCGCCTTCGCGCCGGCATGGTGCACATCAATGGCGGCCCGCACCGCTACGGCAGCCCATTCGGCGGCTACAAGCAGTCGGGCAACGGCCGCGAGGGCGGCCTTTTCGGCCTGGAGGATTTCCTCGAGGTGAAGACCGTGCACCGGCCGGACGCGGCCTGAGACAGCGGCGGCGCCCCTGTGGGGCGCCGCTTTCCTTTATAGACGGCCTTGACTGGCGCTGTTGCCGTCCTCGTGCTTGACCCGAGGTTCCATCGGCGGCTCCAAGCCCGGTGGCCGGGTCCGCCCCGATCATGGCGGAAAAATCGTGCGGACGTTCGTCGGCAGTCGGGAAAGCGGCGCGTGCAAGGGCGCCCTTCACATGCGGCCGGGGTCGACGCAAAGTTTTCCTCCAATTTCGCCTGTCCCGTCTGGCCCAATCGGTTGCGGTCTGATAGCTCGCGGCATTCACGATATCCGGACTGCCGCCTTGTCTCCGATTGCCTCCTCCAAGCATAGCCGCCTTGCTTTGATCGCCCTGCTCGTCGGCGGCGTGGCGATAGGCGGGTCGCCGATCTTCGTGCGCCTTTCCGAGGTCGGGCCGATGGTCACGGCCTTCTGGCGTGTCGCGCTGGCCTTTCTGCCGTTCGTGCTCATCTCGCAGGTGGCAAAGCAGGGTGACGAGCGGCCGACAGGGCTCAGAGACTATCTCTTCCTGCTGCTGCCGGGTGCATTCCTTGCCGCCGATCTTGCCGCCTGGCACTTGTCGCTGCACATGACCTCCGTCGCCAATGCAACGCTGCTCGGCAATCTTGCGCCGGTCTTCGTGACGCTCGGCTCCTGGCTACTCTTCCGCACGCGGGTCACGCCGGTCTTCCTGGCGGGCCTCGGGCTGACGCTCATCGGCGTGCTCGTGCTGAAGGGCGGACCGTCGGCGCTTGGCGGCGGGCAGCTTGCCGGCGACGCGACGGCCGTCGTTGCCGCGTTCTTCTACGCCGGTTACATGCTGTCGCTCGGCCACATCCGTTCGCGGTTTTCGACACTGCGCATCATGGTCTGGACGACCTTCTCGGCGGCGGTCTGTATCTTGCCGGTGGCCCTCTTCTTCGAGGGGGGCATGGTGCCCGCGACGTTGTTCGGCTGGACGATGCTCATCGGCCTTGCCTTGATCAGCCATGTCGCCGGGCAGGGCCTCGTCACCTATGCGCTCGCCTATCTGCCGACGGCTTTCTCCTCGCTGACGCTGCTTCTGCAACCGGTCGTCGCTGCCATCCTCGCCTGGGCCATTCTGGCCGAACCAGTCGGTGCGATGCAGGCAGTCGGCGGGGCGATCGTGTTGATCGGCATTCTCGTCGCCCGTCGCGGATAAAGTTCAGCCGTCGGTCTGTTTGGCCTGCAGGACGGTTCTGATGCCCGCGTAGACGATCAGGCCGTTGATGACGATGCCGAGCAGGAAGCGGCCCGGGGCGAGCGCGAAGCTCATCGGCGCATCCGGATTGTAGCCGAGGCCTGCAATGCCGCCCATGTCGTTCATCGCGATGCCGGAGATGAGCCACCAGGCACCGGCGACGATCATGATCCAGCCCATTATCTTGCCGTTCTTCATGCGACCTCTCCAGCGGCATGCACGTTGCTAGGCGAAAGCCCGGCAAGGCTGCCTCCGGAGAAACGGCCAAGCTGCACCGAATATTCCGGCAGGCTAGTGATTGTGCCGCGGCGGTGTTTCCGCGATCGCGCGGAAATCGGCCGCCCCGTCGATCACCGCGCCGTCCGAAAGCTGGGTAACGGTCTTGCGGTAGATCCGCTGCCAGGGCGTCGCATCGGCCGCACCGGCGGAATGCCGTCCACCTTGCGGCGCTCGATTTCCATCGCCTCTACCAGCATGTCGCACCGCCCCTCGGTCAGGTCGATGCGGATGACATCGCCGGTGCGCAGGAAGGCGAGACCGCCGCCGGCGGCGCTTTCCGGCGAGGCGTTGAGGATCGACGGGCTGTCGGCCGTGCCGGACTGGCGCCCATCGCCGATCGTCGGCAGGCTGGTGATGCCGCGCTTGAGCAGATGGTCCGGCGGCTGCATGTTGACGACCTCGGCCGAACCCGGCCAGCCGAGCGGCCCCGCGCCGCGGATGACGAGGATGGTGCGCTCGTCGATGCCGAGCGCCGGGTCGTTGATGCGCCTGTGATAGTCTTCCGAGCCGTCGAAGACGACCGCCCTTCCCTCGAAGACGCCCTCGCGACCCGGCTCGCTGAGGTAGCGCGCGCGAAACTCCTGCGAGATGACCGAGGTCTTCATGATGGCGAAATCGAAAAGGTTGCCCTTCAGGACGAGGAACCCGGCGCGTTCCTTCAGCGGCTCGTCATAGGGGCGGATGACCTCGCGGTCACTGGCGGCGCGCCCTTCCAGGTTTTCCGCCATGCTGCGCCCCGTCACGGTCGGACAGTCGCCGGCGAGCTTTCCGGCGGCAAGCAGCTCGTGCATGATCGCCGGCACGCCGCCGGCCCGATGGAAGCGCTCGCCGAGGAAGCGGCCGGCGGGCTGCACGTCGGCGAGCAGCGGGATGTCGTAGCCGTGCTCCTGCCAGTCCTCGGGCGTCATCTCCACGCCGGCATGTTTCGCCATGGCCATCAGATGCGGCTGGGCATTGGTCGAGCCGCCGATGGCCGAGTTGACGCGGATCGCGTTGAGGAAGGCCTTTTGCGTCAGGATCGATGAGGGACGGATGTCTTCCAGCACCAGTTCCACCGCACGCCGGCCGGTGCGATAGGCCATCTGCCCGCGTTCGCGATAGGCCGCCGGGATGGCCGCGCAGCCGGTCAGCGACATGCCAAGCGCCTCGGCGAGTGCGTTCATCGTCGAGGCGGTACCCATCGTGTTGCAATGGCCGATGGAGGGCGCCGAGCCCATCGCGGCCTGGAGAAATTCTTCTTCATCGATTTCTCCGGCGGCGAGCTTGCGGCGCGAGCGCCAGATCACCGTGCCGGAACCTGCGAGGCCACCTTCGTGCCAGCCGTCGAGCATCGGCCCGCCGGAAAGCACGATCGCGGGAATATCGACCGTCGAGGCAGCCATCAGCGCCGACGGTGTGGTCTTGTCGCAGCCTGTCGTCAGGACGACGCCGTCGAGCGGGTAGCCGTAGAGGATCTCGACAAGGCCGAGATAGGCAAGGTTGCGGTCGAGCGCGGCCGTCGGCCGCTTACAGTTCTCGAAGATCGGATGGGTCGGGAACTCGATCGGAATGCCCCCGGCATCGCGGATACCGTCGCGAACGCGCTTGGCGAGATCGACATGGTGGCGGTTGCAGGGGGTCAGATCGCTGCCGCTCTGGGCGATGCCGATGACCGGCTTGCCTGAGCGCAGTTCTTCCGGGGTGATGCCGTAGTTCATGAAGCGCTCGAGATAAAGCGCCGCCATGTCGACGTGCTCGCGGTTGTCGAACCAGTCCTCGGAGCGCAGCCGCCGCTTGCCCGTCTTTTCGTCCGTCATGAAATGAACCTCGTCAAAAATCCCGGATTGCACTCTTCCATTGCCGCCGTGCGCAATCAACCGGGCGGGGCCCGGTGCGCCGCTTTATGCAGCTATCAAAATTGCTGACTGGATCGGCCGGGCGGAATGTGTCACAGCCCTTTCATCCAAGCTTCCGAGTTTCCGCCATGACAGACATCACCGCCTCCTCCCCCGCCACGGGCACCGCTCGCCTCGGCGTGCTCCTGATGCTGCTCGGCATGGTGATGTTCTCGCTGAACGACGTGCTCGGCAAATGGCTCGTCGCGACCTATTCCGTCGGTCAGCTCATGCTGATCCGCAGTATCGCCGCGATGGTGGTTCTCGCACCGTTCTTCTGGAAGGTCGGCTGGCGCAGGCTCGTGGATGTCGGGCGGCCGAAGCTGCATCTCGTGCGCGCAGCGCTGTTTGCCTTCGAGGCCTCTGCTTTCTACTTCGCCGTCGCCTACATGCCGCTTGCCGATGCCATGACCTATTGGCTGGCCGCGCCGATCTACGTTGCCGCCATGTCGCCGCTGCTGCTCGGCGAGAAGGTCGGCTGGCGGCGCTGGACAGCGATCATCGTTGGCTTCATCGGCGTGGTGATCGCGCTGGAACCGTCGAGGGAAACGTTCACCCTGCCGGCGCTGATCGCGCTTGCCGGCAGCCTCGCCTTCAGCTTCGCCATGGTGCTCAGCCGAACGCTGCGCACGACACCCGATACGACGCTGGTGTTCTGGCAGGTGGCAGGTGCGGCCATCTTCGCCGGTGTCTGGTGCATTGCCGATCCGGCCGGCTGGGCACCGGTCAGCAGCATCGACTTCGGCCTTCTGAGCCTGCTCGGCGTTGTGGCGATGGGCGCGCATATGCTGGTCAATCGCTCGCTGAAGCTGGCGGATGCGGCGACCGTCGTGCCGCTGCAATATTCGCTGCTGCTCTGGGCCGTGGTTTTCGGCTGGATGTTCTTCGGCGATGCGCCGCGCTCAGCCATGCTGATCGGTGCCGGCTTCATCGTCGCCTCCGGCCTCTTCATCTTCTTCCGCGAGCAGCAGCTCAAGCGCCGTACCTGACGCGCGCTTCAGGGCGCCGTGCAGGATTGCGAGATGCCTTTCGCCCAGGCGGCGTAAGCGTCCGGTTCGATGACCGTGAGATCGAAAGCCATCTTCCCGTAGCCGTCGCCGGAGAGGCTGGTGGCGCCGCCCTTGAAGGTGCCCGTCGCCGCGGGACTGAAGGCCACGAGATTGAGCAGTCCGGGAATGGCATCCGCCTTGAGATCGAGCGCCGGCACGCGCCATTCATGGATGATATCGTCGGCGGTGATGGAGAGATGCACGCGTTTGCCGAGCGGCAGCACGAGCGCGCCTTCGACGCGGCATTCGCCGGCCCCGTCCGTTTCCGTGTTCGGATAGGCATAGCGCCAGCCATATTGGTATCCGATGATGGTGACGGAAAGCTCGGGCGGCGCCTGGTCCGCCTTCAATATGTCCGGCACGAGAAGATCAAGCGGCGAGGCGAAGGCGCTGCGTGCGAAAAGGGTGGCGATCAGGAGAAGCGGCGCGCGGCGGATCACAGGGGCAGTTCCGTGGTGTATTTCACGCTCTTCAGCGCGAAATGTGAGGAAGAGTTGGCGACGGCTTCATGGGTCAGGATCGCCTGCATCAGCAGTTGTTCGTAGTCCCGGACGTCCTTTACCACGACGCGGATCAGGTAGTCCCACTCGCCGGACATGGAGTAACATTCCAGCACCTCCTCGTGGGTCTGCACGAAGCGCTCGAAATCGCGCCGGGCGCCCGGATCGTGCGACTTCATGCGCACCTGGCAGAAGACGTTGAGACCGCGGCCGATGCTGTCGGGATCGAGCAGCCGCACGGTCGGGCCGAGCACGCCGGCCTCCTCCAGCGCCTTGATGCGCCGCCAGCAGGAGGCGCTGGAAGCGCCGACCTCTTCGGCAAGCGCCGCATGGCTGATATCCCCCCGCCGCTGCAGGACCTTGAGGATTTTCTTGTCGACGGCATCAAGTTGAATGGAATTCATCGAAAATCCCAAGAATGTGATGGTTCTGTTTCATTCCTACCGCAAAACCCAGCCTGTTTGAAACGCTTTTTCGCCGGGCGGGGCCTACACTCTCCAGGACTTGATATCTGCGGGAGGAAACTATGGCGCAGGTCGCACTCAAATCCGTCGTCGGGTCCACTGTTCGCAACGCGCCCGACGATACCGTCGATTGGAAGCGCATCGCCTATCTGGTGCATCTGTCGCGGGCGCTCGACGACATGGAGGAAACCCGCCTCGTTCCGGAAAAGAAGGTGCTCTACCAGTTTTCCGCCCGTGGCCACGATATGGCGCAGATCATGCTCGGCTGTCTCCTCACCGACCGACATGACGCGACCTGCGGTTACTACCGGTCCCGCCCGCTGCTGCTTTCGCTGGGCATCGACCCCGCGGATGCGCTCGGTTCCGCCATGGGCCGGGCCGGTGGTTACTCGGATGGGCGCGATATCGGTGTCGTCTTCAATTATCCCAACCTTGATGGTGCCTCCGCCCTGCCGATGTGCGGCGGTGTCGGGGCGCAATACACGCCGACGGCCGGCTGGGCGCAGGCGGTGAAATACTACGCCGAAACGCTCGGCAAGGCAGATTACGCACGGAGCATCGCCGTCGTGCTCGGCGGTGACGGTTCGGTCGCCTCGAACGGCTTCTGGTCGGCGCTGACCATCGCCACCACGCAAACCCTGCCGATGCTGTTTTACATCGAGGACAACGGCTACGGCATTTCCGTTCCGTCGACGATCCAGACGCCCGGCGGCAACATTGCGGCGAACCTTTCCGGTTGGCAGAACCTGACGATCTTCGAGGGCGACGGCACCGATCCGGCCGCCGTCGCCCGGCTGACCTGCGCGGCGGTGGAACATGTGCGTGAGGCGCGCGGCCCCGCGCTGCTGCGCCTCACGGTGCCGCGCCTGCAGGGCCACAGTTTTCAGGACACGCAGGCCTACAAGAGCGAAGCGGTGGTTCGCAGCGAATGGGCGCAGGATCCGCTACCGCGCCTGAAGGACTACATCGTGCCGGCCGTGCTCAGCGCGGCGGAGTGGGAGGCGGCGGATACGGGCGCAAGGGCGGCGGCGGAAACCGCGCGCATCGCCGCAGAAGCGCGTCCGGTCGCCGTTCCGGAGACGGTGACGCGCCATGTTTTCTTCGAGGGCGAGGTGCAGGTGATGGGCGGGCAGATCCGCCACGGCCATGTGCCGCCGCAAACCGCCGCGGTCGCCGTGTCGGAAGGCCAGCGCATCAACATGGTCACAGCCATCCGCCGCACGCTCGAGCACGAGCTTTCGAACAACGAACGTGTGGTGCTGTTTGGCGAGGACATCGGCCCGAAGGGCGGCGTGCATGCCGTCACGCTCGGTCTCCAGGAAAAATTCGGCCGCGAACGGGTGTTCGACACGTCGCTTTCGGAGGAAGGCATTGTCGGCCGGGCGGTCGGCATGGCGCTGGCGGGGCTGATGCCGGTGCCGGAAATCCAGTTCCGCAAGTATGCCGAACCTGCCACCGAACAGATCAACGATTGCGGCACGATCCGCTGGCGCACCAACAACCGTTTTGCCGCGCCCATGGTGCTGCGCATGCCGGGCGGCTACTTCAAATGCGGCGACCCCTGGCACAGCCAGACCAACGAGGTGGCCTTCGTGCACCAGCCCGGCTGGAAGGTGGCGGTCCCCTCCAATGCCGCCGACGCGGTCGGGCTGCTGCGCACCGGCCTTCGCGGCAACGATCCGGTCATCTTCTTCGAGCACCGCGCCATGCTCGACCATGCCTGGGCGCGGCGCCCCTATCCCGGTGACGATTTCGCCCTGCCCTTCGGCAAGGCGAGTTTCACGCGTCGCGGAGAGGCGATCACGCTCGTCACCTGGGGCGCCATGGTGCATCGCTGCGAGGAAGCGGTGGAGGGCGTTTCAGCCGATGTCATCGACCTGCGCACGCTGATGCCCTGGGACAGGGAGGCGGTGCTGTCTTCGGTCCGGCGCACGCGCCGCTGCCTCATCGTGCACGAGGATCTCGGCACCGCCGGCTTCGGCGCGGAGATCGCCGCCGTCGTCGCCGACGAGGCCTTCATGGATCTCGATGCCCCCGTCTCGCGCCTGACGATGCCGGACATACCGAGCCCGCACAATCCGGTCTTGCTCGACTGGGCGGTGCCTTCGGCGGGGCGGATCCGCGCCAAGATCGATGCATTGATGGAGTTCTGACGGATGGCGGAGCTGATGATCGACGTTCTCGCGCCCGTGGAGCAGGAAGGCACCAAGGCGGTCGTGCGCAACTGGCTGAAGGCGGTGGGAGATAGAGTAGCGCCCGACGATCCCCTCGTGGAACTTGAAACCGACAAGGTGGCACAGGAAATTCCCGCCCCCGTCGCCGGCATACTGAGTGAGATCCTGATGCAGGGCGGCGAAAAAGCCGAGCCCGGCGCCGTGCTTGGCCGCATCCGGCAGGAAGAGGCTGCTACCGCCGAGCCCGTTGCCATGGCCACCAAGCAGGAGCTCAGGCGGGTGCCGGCAGCTGCGGAACACTATTCTCCGGCCGTACGGCGTGCAGCGGAGGAATACGACATCGACCCCGCGACGGTAGACGGCTCCGGCAAGGGCGGACGGGTGACGCGGGCCGATATGGATGCCGCGCACGAGGCGGCGCGCGCTGTACAGCCATCACCGGCGCCTGTCCAGGAGACCGTACCGGAGATGCCGCCTCTCGGAGGGCGCTCGCGGGCGATCCGGCACTCGCTAATGCGGCTTGCGATCGCGGAACACATGCAGACGTCCGTCTCCACGGCGCCGCATGTCACGGCGGTGTTCGAGGCGGATTTCAGCGCCGTCATGCGGCACCGCGAGAAGAGCAGGCAGGCCTTTGCCGCGTCGGGTGTGTCGCTCTCCTACACGGCCTACATCGTTTCGGCCTGCGTGGCGGCGATGAAGGCGGTGCCCGAGGTCAACAGCCGCTGGTTCGACGACCGGCTGGAGGTGTTCGACGACGTCAATGTCGGCATCGGCACGGCGCTCGGCAATGAAGGACTGGTAGTGCCCGTCATCCGTGCAGCGCAGGACCTCTCGCTCTCCGGTATCGCCGCGCGCCTGCAGGATCTTACGACCCGTGCCCGGACGAAGACGCTGGCGCCCGCCGACATGCGCGGTGGCACCTTCACCATCTCGAACCACGGCGTCTCCGGTTCGCTTCTTGCCACGCCCATCATCATCAATCAGCCGCAATCGGCGATCCTCGGCGTCGGCAAGCTGGAAAAGCGCGTGGTGGTGCGGGAGGTCGAGGGTGTCGATACGATCCAGATCCGGCCTATGGCCTATGTCTCGCTGACCATCGACCATCGCGCGCTCGACGGTCACCAGACCAACACATGGCTCGCCCGCTTCGTCGAGACGCTGGAAGGCTGGTCGCAATGAGCGCTTCCGGCGACTATGACGTGCTGGTGATCGGCGGCGGTCCCGGGGGCTATGCCTGTGCGATCCGCGCTGCGCAGCTCGGGCTGAAGACAGCCTGTGTCGAGGCGCGGCCGACGCTCGGCGGTACCTGTCTCAATGTCGGCTGCATTCCCTCCAAGACATTGCTGCATGCGACGCATCTGCTGGAGCTCGCCCGTGACGGCCACATGGCCGGTTTCGGCATCGACACGGGGCCGGTCTCCGTCGATCTCGCCCGGTTGATGGCGCGCAAGGAGGCGACCGTGGCCTCGCTGGCGGGCGGCATCGATTTCCTGTTCCGCAAGAGCGGCGTTGACCGCCTGTCGGGGCGGGCGCGGCTCGCTGGATCAGGCCGTGTCGATATCGGCGGCAAGAGCGTCACCGCAAAGGCGATCGTCATTGCTACGGGCTCGCTGCCGACGGGGCTGGACGGTCTGCAGGTGGACAACGACGCCGGGATTGTGGTCGATTCGACTGGTGCGCTGTCCCTCCCCCGCATACCCGGCCGGCTCGCCGTCATCGGCGGCGGAGCGATCGGCCTTGAACTGGGCTCGGTCTGGCGGCGCCTTGGTGCTGCCGTAACGGTCGTCGAGCTGGCGGACAGCATCCTGCCTGGCATGGACGCCGATATTCGCGGGACGATGACGAAACTCCTGGTGCGGCAGGGCATGGAGATCCTCGCTTCTACCGGCGTTTCCGGTGCTGAAATCCGCAAGGACGGTGCCATCCTCAAACTGAGGGGAGCGGAGGGCGAAGTCTCGGAACTCGCCGCCGACGTCGTGCTGGTCGCCACAGGGCGGCGGCCGAATACGGGCGATCTTGGGCTGGAAACGGCCGGCATCACCCCGGATATGGGCGGTTTCATTCCGGTCGACGCGCGCGGTCGGACGGTGGTGGACGGCATTCATGCGATCGGCGACGTGACGCACGGGCCGATGCTCGCGCACCGCGCCGAAGACGAGGGCATCGCCATGGCCGAGCGGCTTGCCGGTCGGCCCGGTACGAGCAATTCCGCCATCGTCCCGGCAGTCGTCTACACCGATCCGGAGGTTGCCGCCGTTGGCCGGACCGAAGAGAGCCTGAGGGCGGAGGGGGTCGCCTACCGCGCCTCGACCTTCCCGATGCTGGCCAACAGCCGGGCAAAGGCGAACGGCAGCACGGAGGGTTTCGTCAAGCTTCTGGCGGACGAGGCGAGCGGTGTCGTGCTTGGTGCGCATATGGTCGGCACTGTCGCCGGTACGATGATCGCGGAGGTCGCCCAAGCGATGGAGTTCGGGGCGACGGCGGAGGATATTGCCTATACCTGCCATGCCCACCCGACGCACAACGAAGCGATCAAGGAAGCGGCCCTCGGTCTTTTCGGGGCGGCCATTCATAGCTGAGCGCGATGATACCGGCGCCGTCAACGCTTGACCGGTTGCCGTGGCAGGGGCTGAAATTTTCTGGCGATGATTGCTGTTCCGCGTGATACCGTGCGCTCCGTCGGCGGGGTCGCCGTGTAAAATTCAATCTATACAATCTCTATAGAATGTGATCTTTTTGACCAATTAAGCCTGTGCGCCCTGAAACGCCAATCCGCGAGGAGCAGACGACATGGGTATGATCTCATCAGCGTTCGACCGTCCGTCGCGAACCGCCGCCATCATCGGCAGCGAAGACGAGGCGTTGACCGTTGCTGGCACGATTGCCGGCATCTTCGCCGACGGGGAAGCGGCCCAGACCGCCCAGGCCCGCCTCGATCTTCTCTCCCGTTCCGGCCTGTTCGGCATTTCGGTGCCCACCGAGCACGGCGGGATCGACGTTTCCAACACCGTGTTGGCGGATGTCTGTGCCGTGGCGGCCGCACAGTCGGCAACACTTGCCGATATCCTGGCCGCTCATTTCGTGGCGCTGGAGCATCTGCGCAGCTATGGTACGGACGGCCATCGTTCCGTGGTGTTTTCCGCCACCCTCGCCGGTGCCCGGCTCTGCCGGGCGGCAGCGAGGCGCAACGGACAGGATGCCGACGCCCTGCCATTGGCCGCGAGCGGCCATGCCTGGCGCCTGAGCGGCGAAGCGCTCTGTACCCCCTGTACTCGCCATGCAGACTGGCTGATCGTGCCGGGGCGCAGCGAGAGCGGACGGACGATGGGCGTCCTGCTGGCGACCCGCATCGAGGGGTTGCACTATGTCGCCAACAGCTGCGAACCGGTGGGCAGGTCCGTGCCGTCGGCGGAACATGTTCTCTTCAAGGATGTCGCCGTCGATGCCGACGCGGTGCTGCATCCGCCGGCCGAAACGGCGGTGCCCCAATCGCTGGAACTGCTTCTGGAGGCCGCCCGGCAGCTGGGTGCGGGCCAGCGCGCATTCGAGCGCCTACTGCGCGCCGATCACGGCGATCTTCTCGAGACGGGTCTGCTGTCCGCCCGCCTCGCCGCCGCGCAGGCTATGATGGCGGAAGCCGGCCGCACTATCGATGCGGCCCAGATCGGCCTTGCGGACCAGCACCGGACGAACGCCTTCCTCGCCTCCACGGCTGCCCTTGCGGTGGCGCATGAGGCCGCAAACCACGCGCGCAAGGCGATAGACCGCAGCCCATCACCAGTGACCGTCTCCCCGTTCCTTGCCACTGTCCTGCAGGAAAGCGGCCGGCTACGGCGCCAGGGGCATCCACATCCGCCGGAACAGGAAGGTTAGGGTTCTACGCGGAGCGCTGTGCGGCGCTCCGGGTTATCCGACGCGCTTTTCCAGCGCTTCCTCGTCGATCATTGCGCTGGCACCGGGCACGGCAACGAACTGTTCGAGCGTCATCGTGTCGAGGATGGAGGCAATGGCGTCGCGCACATCGGTCATGGCGCGGCGGACCTGACAGGCTTCAGGGTTGGCGCAATCCTCACAGGCCTCATAGGCCGTACGGCTGGCGCAGCGGATCGGCGCCAGCGGGCCGTCGAGCACGCGGATGGCATGGCCGATGCGGATCTCCGATGCAGCGTGGGAGAGCGAATAGCCGCCGCCCGGCCCCTTCTTGGAGCGCAGCATGCCGGCATTGCGCAGTTCCAGCAGGATCGTGTCGAGGAATTTCTTCGGAATGTTGTTGCGGAGCGCGATCTCGCTGACGAAAGCGGTTTCGCCGGGTGCCAGCCGCGCCAGATCCACCAGGGCCTTCAGTCCGTATTTTCCCTTTTTCGTCAGCATGTCGGCCTGCTTTCCATCAGCATATGTGCATCACCGGATATGCCCGGCAGCGCGGACACGCGCATCGCGTCCGGCTCGGTTTCCGTCCGTCGTCCTCGGGAAGATCGATCGGCTCACCCATGACGGGTGATTCTGGCTCATTCTTGGCACCGGAGTGCGAAAAACATATAAAAACAATATAATTTATTTTTCAGTGATCCTGCAAGGAAATTGGCATTTTTGCCAAGTGCTTATGCGGATTTTCCGCCCTGGCGTGCCCATTTGGCATCATTTTCCACTCTCGCCGATCCTTTCCGCGAACTCCTCCTTGCACGAGGCCTTGCATGGCGGTTTTCCGGTGCACGCGACTCGTTTCAACAGCACCGTCGGAAAACGCAAAACCAATCGCGAGGATGCCGCTAAATTGAGGCAAATATTTCTCTACTAAATTTATTGAATATATAGCCTTGAATGACCGGCCCGCGACTGAACCCGGGCGACGGCTTTTTGAGGAGAGACCCATGACCACGACCCGCAGGACCCTGCTTGCCGCGACGGCCGCCCTTGCCCTCACCGCTTCGTTCGGCACTGCCTTTGCCGAAGAGGTGACACTCAATATCGGTTACCAGCCGATCGTAGAACCTTCTCGCGTGCCGCAGGCCGACGGTACCTATGAGAAGGTGACCGGCGCCAAGATCAACTGGCAGAAATTCGATGGCGGTGCCGACGTGATCGCCGCCATCGCTTCGGGTTCGCTGGATATCGGCTATGTCGGCTCGTCGCCACTGGCCGCCGCGTCCAGCCGTGAATTGCCGATCGAGACGATCTTCGTCGTCGGCCTCATCAGCGAGGCCGAGGCGCTTGCCGTGAAGTCCATAGAGAAACCGGAGGCTCTTGCAGGCAAGAAGATCGCGACGCCCTTCGTCTCCACCGCGCATTACAGCCTGCTGACGGCGCTGAAGCACTGGAAGGTCGATCCGAAGTCGGTGGAGATCCTCAATCTGCGTCCGCCGGAAATTGCGGCCGCCTGGGAACGCGGCGATATCGACGGCGCCTATGTCTGGGATCCAGTGCTCGCCCAGCTGAAGAAGAGCGGCAAAGTTCTCGCCACCTCGGCGGATGTCGCCGAGTGGGGCGGTCCGACCTTCGATGCCTGGATCGTCAGCAAGAAATTTGCCGAGGAGCATCCGGATGTCGTGACGGCCTTCGTGAAGGTGACGGGCGATGCGACGGCGGCCTATCGCGCCAATCCAGAATCCTGGAACGCCACCTCGCCGGAAGCCGAGAAGATTGCACGCCTGACAGGTGCCAAGCAGGACGAAGTGCCGGCACTCCTGAAGGGCTACATCTTCCCGACGCTGGAAGAGCAGGCCGGCGAGGCGTTGCTCGGCGGCGGCACGGTGAAGGCGGTGGCCGACACGTCGGCCTTCCTGCTGGAACAGGGCAAGATCCCCGCGGCGCTCTCTGATTACGCGCCTTATGTCTCCACCCGCTGGGTGACGGATGCGACGAAGCTCGCCTACTGACCCGGTGAGACAATCCCGCGGCGGAAGGGCCTGGCAGCGTTATCGCGCTGCCGGGCCTTCTTCCGATCGATCGCCCACGCTTCCGGAGGTTTCATGAGTACCCTGACATTCCGCAACGTTTCGCTGCGCTATCCGCCGAGGGCGGGGCGCACCGGCGCAGAGGAAAAACTGGTCCTCGACGGCATTAATCTGCAGGTCGCATCGGATGAACTGGTCGCCATCATCGGGCGATCAGGCTCCGGCAAGACGAGCCTGCTCAATCTCGCCGCCGGTTTCCTCGATCCCACCGCCGGCACCGTCACCGTGGATGGCGTACCCATCGACGGGCCGGGCGCCGACCGGGCGGTCGTTTTCCAGGACGATGCGCTCTATCCCTGGCTGGACGCGCGAGACAACATCGCCCTTCCCTTCAAGCTGAAAGGCGTGCCGCTTGCCGAGCGCCGTGCGCGGGCGGAACAGCTTCTCGCCCGTGTCGGCCTTGCCGATGCCGGTAACCGGCGGATCTGGGAGCTCTCCGGCGGCATGCGCCAACGGGTCGGTATTGCCCGAGCACTCGCCGCCGAGCCGCGGTTCCTGCTGCTCGACGAACCGCTCGGCGCGCTCGACGCCCTGACACGCACGCGCATGCAGGAATTCCTGCTGCGCATCAAGGCGGAAAGCGGAGCGGGCGCCCTGCTCATCACGCACAGCATCGAGGAGGCGCTGCTGCTCGGCACGCGCATCGTCGTCCTGTCACCCAATCCGGGTCGCCTGACGGCGGAGATCGAGGCGGGCTTCAATGCGGAGGTGCTGAACGGTGCATCGGTCGCTGCGGTGAAGGCCTCGCCGATCTTTAAGCGCATGCATGCCGGCCTGACCGGCCTCATTCACGCCTCCGCGCAAGAGGAGATTGCCGCATGACACTTTCGACTGACATCGATGCCCTGCCGCAGGTGACGGAAACGCAGCCGGTGAAACGCCTGCCGAGGGGGCGGTCGCTACCGGTGGCCATCATCTCGGCCGTCACGATCGGCGTGATCATCGCGGCCTGGGGGCTGGCCTCCGTCTACGCGCTCGTCTCGCCGGTCTTCCTGCCCTCCCCGCGGCAGGTCGTGCTCGCGCTCTACAATCTCGTCGTCACGGGGTTCGTCGACTCGACGCTGGCAGAACATGTCGGCGCCAGCCTCACCCGCATCTTCGGCGCGTTGATCGCCTCCATCCTCATCGGCATTCCTGCCGGCATCGCGATCGGCACGAGCCGCCTTGGCCGCGGCGTTCTCGACCCTATCGTCGAATTCCTGCGGCCGCTGCCGCCGCTTGCCTATCTGCCGCTGATCATCATCTGGGTCGGCATCGGCGAGGCCTCGAAGATCACGGTCATCGCACTTTCCATGCTGCCGTCGATCATCCTGTCGACCTCCGCCGGCGTGCGCGGGGTTTCGAAGGATCACGTTAATGCGGCTCGCTCGCTCGGGGCGAGCCGGGCGCAGGTGCTGCGCGAGGTGGTGCTGCCGAGTGCCGTGCCGTCGATCCTCACCGGCGTGCGTATCGCGCTCGGCGCCGGCTGGACGACGCTGGTGGCGGCCGAGCTGGTGGCTGCGACGAGCGGTATCGGTTTCATGATCCAGTCGGCGGCTCAGTTCCTCGTCACCGACATCGTCATTGCCGGCATCATCGTCATCGCGCTGATCGCCATCCTCCTGGAATACATCGCCCGGCAGATCGAGCGGCGCCTGGTGCCCTGGGCGGCACACCGCTGAGGTTCGGGCCAAACCTGAAAGGAAACGGCCGCCTCTTGGTCAGAAGAGGCGGCCGTTTTTCGGTGTGCTGGATCTCACCCGCGGTGGTCGAGGCGGGCGGTCAGGCGATCGCCCAGCCACTGGATGCCGCAGACGAGCACGATCAGCACGGCGACAACCGCCACCATCACCGATGTCTCGAAGCGCTGGTACCCGTAGCGGATGGCGAGGTCGCCGAGGCCGCCTGCGCCGATGGCGCCGGCCATGGCAGAGGCGCCGATCAGCGTGACGAGCGTGACGGTGAAGCCGGCAACGATGCCGGGCAACGCCTCGGGGATCAGCACTTCCCGCACGATGGTCCAGCGGTTGCCGCCCATTGCCCGCACCGCCTCGATCAGGCCGCGATCGACTTCGCGCAGCGACACCTCGGCGATGCGCGCATAATAGGGTGTCGCGGCGATGGCGAGCGGCACGATGGCCGCCCAGGTGCCGATCGACGTGCCGACGATGAGGCGCGTGACCGGAATGAGCGCGACCAGCAGGATGATGAAGGGCACGGAGCGGAAACCGTTGATGACAGCGCCGAGCACGCGGTTGATCCAGAGGTTTTCCGCAATGCCGCCGCGCGCGGTTGCGACCAGCGCAAGGCCGAGCGGCAGACCGAAGACGAGCGAGATGACGCCGGAGGCCGCCGTCATGACGACGGTTTCCCAAAGCGAACGGACGAGCAGTTCAAGCATGACCGGCGACATGGCCGAGGACCTCCACCTGTGCGCCGGAGCGCTCTGCAAGAGTTGTGAAACGTGCAGTGGCCTCGGCCGGCACGGCGATGAAGAAGCGGCCGACCGCCTGTTCCTGGATATGGTCGATGCCGCCGTGGATCAGCCGGTAGCCGTCCGGAAACGCGGCGGAAAGCTGCTGAAGGAACGGGCCCGTGGCCGCAGGGCCGGCGATATCGACACCGAGGATGGCCTCGCCAACCACATCCGCGACCAGCGTCTCGGCGATATGGGCCGGCAGCTGCGGGCGGATGCCGCTGAGAAGGCTCTTCGTCGTCTGTGCCCGAGGCGTCGCGAAGACCTGCCAGACTGGCCCTTCCTCCACGATGCGGCCGGCGTCGAGCACCGTTACGCGGTTCGCGATGGAGCGCACCACTTCCATTTCGTGGGTGATGAGCAGGATGGTGAGGCCGAGCTTGCGGTTGATATCCTTCAGCAGCGTGAGGATCGCCCGGGTCGTTTCCGGATCGAGCGCGGAGGTCGCCTCGTCGGAAAGCAGCAGCGCCGGGCTTGCGGCGAGTGCCCTTGCAATGCCGACGCGCTGCTTCTGGCCGCCGGAAAGCTCTGACGGATAGGCCTTCGCCTTGCCCGAGAGGCCGACGAGTTCGATAAGCTCGGCCGCGCGTGCCAGACGTTTGGCCTTCGGCCAGCCCTCGATCTTCAACGGCAGGGCGATGTTTTCCTCGACGGTCTTGGCTGAGAGCAGGTTGAAGTGCTGGAAGATCATGCCGATGCGGCGGCGCAGCGGTTGCAGATCCGCCTCGCCAAGGCCGGTGATCTCGCGACCTTCGATGGCAATGCTGCCGCTGTCCGGCCGTTCGAGGCCGTTGAGGCAGCGGATGAGCGTCGACTTGCCGGCGCCGCTGCGGCCGATGATGCCGAGGATTTCGCCGCGGCGCACCGTAAGCGAAACGCCGTCGAGCGCGGCGGTTGCGCCGAAGCGGCGCCGGACGTCGGCGAGACGCACGACATCATCCTGCCGCGCGACGGCTTCGGCCGCCTGTCTTGTCACATGGGTGTTCATTTCGGTTCCCTTCCGGAAACGACAAGACAGCCCGCGGCGGCCGAAGGCGCATCGCGGGCTGTCTTGCTGGTTGGATGGCGGCCTTAGTAGGCGCTGATGCCCGTGCCCTTGTAGACGCGGTCGAATTCAGCCTTCACGGCATCGTTCTGGTAGGCTTCGACCAGCGGCTTGACCCAGGCCTCATCTTTCGATTCCGCGCGCACGGCGATGAAGTTGCGGTACGGGTTTTCGTCGACGGGCTCCTGCGCGATGCGGTTTTCCGGGGTGAGCCCACTCTTCAGTGCCCAGTCGGTGTTGACGATCGCGGCATCGAGGTCATCGACCGAGCGGCCGACGATACCTGCATCGAGTTCCTTGATCTCGAGGTTCTTCGGGTTCTCGGCGATGTCGGCGATCGTGGCGAGGATGCCGGTGCCGTCCTTCAGCTTGATCAGGCCTTCGTTCTGGAGCACGCGCAGCGCCCGGCCCTCGTTGGACGGGTCGTTCGGCACGCCGACGACGGCGCCATCAGGAAGTTCGGCCACCTTGGCGTGCTTCTTGGAGTAGAGGCCGATCGGCCAAACGGCCGTGTAGCCGACCGGGACGATTTTGTAGCCGTGCTGCTGGACCTGGTTTTCCAGATAGGGAAGATGCTGGAAGGCGTTCGCGTCGATTTCGCCGCGGGCAAGCGCTTCGTTCGGCTGGGTGTAGTCGTTGAAGACGACCGCCTCGATGGTGAGGCCCTTCTTGGCGGCTTCCGCGATGACGACGCGCCAGACGTCTTCGTCCTCGCCCGAGATGATGCCGACCTTGAGATCCTTCTTGTCTTCGGCAAAGCCGGGTGCGGGAAGCGAGAAGGTGGAGAGGGCGGCGGCTGCCACCGCGAGGGCCGCAAGTGCGGCGCGGCGGGTGAAGAGAGTGCTTGCGCGGAGTTTCTTGTTGATTTTCGACATGCTGGCCTGCTTTCGCGATTGGGAGGATCGACTGCGAAACATCGTTGTTTCTGCCCTCAAAATCGCAAATGCCGCTTTTATGGACAACGAATGGCGGTTTATTGAGCAGGCGGAAACGGAAATTTTCGCTCCCGTATATCGCGGTGCAGCGGAAAATATTTTCTACTGAAATTGTAAACTATGTCGGGTGCCGCAGCGGGCACCGTCCGTCCGGGCGCCGGCTCAGAAGGTCGGCGGCGTGTTGATCCAGATCAGCACGGTCTCGCCGTCGTGACGGTTGCGCCAGGCATGGCGCCGGCAGCTTTCGAAATAGAGGCTGTCGCCGGGGCCGAGGTCGTGGAATTCGTGGCCGTCGAGCACCATTTCGATGCGGCCGGAGAGGACATGCACGAATTCCTCGCCCTCATGCTTGTAGGCGCCGTCCGAGGAAGCGCCGGGGGCGAGCACGAAACGGTGGCAATCCATCATGTTGCGCCCGTCGGCCAGAACCTGGATGGTGACGCCGGGGGAGGTCTCGGGCCAGAACTTCCACTCCCCTGCCCGGACGACCGAGCGGTTTTCCTGCTCCTCCTCGCCGGAGAGTTTCGAGACGGTTGTGCCATAGTAGTCGGCAAGGTCGTGCAGCACGCGGAACGTCACGCCCTGCGAGGTGCGCTCGAAGGTGGAGAGCACGGAGGTCGCGACGCCGATGTCGCCGGCGACCTGGTCGAGCGTCTTGCCGGCGGCGTGGCGCAGGCTCCGCAGCTTGCGCCCGACGCCCTGGTGAGCGTCGCCGTCGGAGGCGGGACTGTCATTGGCTGGCTCTTCCGCTTCGAGCGCCTCGCGGATGGCCGCCGGGTTGAGGCCGCGCTCGGTCCTGTACCAGGCGATGCGCTTCAGCCGTGCGACGTCCTCAGCGCTGTATTGGCGGTGACCCGTTTCGGAGCGGTCGGGCACGACCAGCCCCTGCGTTTCCCAAAGCCTAAGCGTGGAGGCTGAAACGCCAGCGAGCCGCGCGGCCTCCGCCACCTTGTAGTGCACCGGTTCTTGCGAACCCATCGCGCCAATCCCTGATTCTGTATAGTGTTCTTTTATAGCACTCCGGCGGCGCGGACCGGTTCGAAAAACCGTCGCATTGCCGCCGTAAAATGCCCGTTGCATTCTTGCAGAAAAAATGTAGGAATTCCACTTGAGACTTGCAGAAAAAATGCAAGTTAATGCGGTTCCGGCAAAAAGCGCGAAGCGGCTTTGCGTTCGGAGCCGCGCGAACGTTCCATTATCAGAAGCCTCCAGATTCAGGATAGCGCCATGACCGCAACGCCCCTCACAGACCGCAAGAACGCCGCCATCTCGCGCGGCGTCGGCATGACCACGCAGATCTACGCCGACCGTGCGGAGAATGCGGAGATCTGGGACAAGGAAGGCAACCGCTATATCGATTTCGCCGCGGGTATCGCCGTCGTCAACACGGGCCACCGCCATCCGCGCGTCATCGAGGCCGTCAAGAACCAGCTCGACCGCTTTACCCACACCTGCCACCAGGTCGTGCCCTATGAGAACTATGTCGAGCTCGCCGAGCGTCTGAACGCCATCACCCCCGGCAATTTCGCCAAGAAGACGATCTTCGTGACGACCGGCGCCGAAGCCGTCGAGAACGCCGTGAAGATCGCCCGCGCCGCCACCGGTCGCCAGGCCGTCATCGCTTTCACGGGGAGCTTCCACGGCCGCACCTTCATGGGCATGGCGCTGACCGGTAAGGTGGTTCCCTACAAAGTAGGCTTCGGCGCCATGCCGGCCGATGTCTACCATGCACCCTTCCCGGTCGAGATGCATGGCACGACCGTCGAGCAGTCGCTTTCCGTCCTGAAGAAGCTGTTTGCAGCCGATGTCGATCCGAACCGGGTCGCGGCGATCATTGTCGAGCCGGTTCAGGGCGAAGGCGGTTTCTATCCGGTCCCGGTTTACTTCATGAAGGCGCTGCGCGAGATCTGCGACCAGCACGGCATCCTGCTTATCGCCGATGAGGTCCAGACCGGTTTCGCCCGCACCGGCAAGATGTTCGCCATGGAGCACTACGGCATCGCGGCCGACCTGATGACCATGGCCAAGGGCCTTGGTGGTGGTTTCCCGATCGCGGCCGTCACCGGCCGTGCGGAAATCATGGACGCGCCCGGCCCGGGCGGTCTTGGCGGCACCTATGCCGGCAGCCCGATCGGCGTTGCGGCGGCCCATGCCGTTCTTGACGTCATCAAGGACGAGGACCTCTGCAACCGCGCCGAAAATCTCGGCGCGCGCCTGAAACAGCGCCTTGCCTCGCTGCAGGACAAGATTCCCGAGATTGTCGACATCCGCGGTCCGGGCTTCATGAACGCCGTCGAGTTCAACGATGTTTCGACCAAGCTGCCGAGCGCCGACTTCGCCAACAAGGTGCGTCTGAAGGCTCTCGACAAGGGCCTGATCCTGCTGACCTGCGGCGTGCACGGCAACGTCATCCGCTTCCTGGCGCCGATCACCATCCAGGACGAGGTGTTCGCCGAGGCGCTCGACATTCTCGAAAGCGCGATGATCGAAGCCCGCGCCGCCTGATCGGCGCCGCGCAACACTGAAACACATCCTCCCAAGGCGACACCCGGAGCTCTAGCTCCGGGTGAACGGCCTTCCACGTCCGAAAGGAAGGACACCATGGCTTTCTACGATGCTCTCACCCGGCACCTGACGTCGACCGATCTCCTGCGCGATGCGGGTTATGTCAACGGCAACTGGATCGGCGGCAACGGTGCGGCAACCTTCGACGTCTTCAACCCGGCCACCAGCGAAAAGCTCGCTACACTGCCTGAAATGGGCGCCGGCGAAACGGCTGCGGCGATCGACGCGGCCTATGCGGCACAGCAGGTCTGGGCCGCCCGCCCGGCGAGGGACCGCAGCATCCTCCTGCGCAAGTGGAACGACCTCATCATCGCGAATGCCGACGAACTGGCCGCGATCCTGACTGCCGAAATGGGCAAGCCGCTGGCGGAAGCCAAGGGCGAAATCCTCTACGCCGCCTCCTATGTCGAGTGGTATGCGGAAGAGGCCAAGCGCATCAACGGCGAGACGATCCCCGCCCCGTCAGCCGACAAGCGCATGCTGGTCATCAAGCAGCCCGTCGGCGTCGTCGGCACGATCACGCCGTGGAATTTCCCTGCCGCGATGATCGCCCGCAAGGTGGCGCCCGCACTTGCTGTCGGCTGCACGGTCGTTTCCAAGCCGGCCGAGCAGACGCCGCTATCGGCCATTGCCCTTGCGGTGCTCGCCGAAAAGGCCGGCATTCCCGCGGGTGCCTTCAACGTCATTCTCGGCACGGACGGTCCGGCGATCGGCAAGGAGCTCTGCTTCAACCCGAAAGTCCGCAAGATCTCGTTCACGGGTTCGACGGAGGTCGGTCGCATCCTGATGCGCCAGTGCTCCGACCAGATCAAGAAGGTGAGCCTGGAGCTCGGCGGCAACGCGCCCTTCATCGTCTTCGACGACGCGAATATCGATGCGGCCGTGGAAGGCGCCATGGCGTCGAAATATCGCAATGCCGGCCAGACCTGCGTCTGCGCCAACCGTCTCTATGTGCAGTCGAATGTCTATGACGTCTTTGCCGAAAAGCTGGCGAAGAGGGTTGCCGAGCTCTCGGTCGGCGATGGCTTCGACAAGGGCACGACGATCGGCCCGCTCATCGAGGAAGCGGCGATCGACAAGGTCGAGGCGCATATTGCCGATGCCGTCTCCAAGGGAGCGTCCGTGGTGGCCGGCGGCAAGCGCGTCGACGGCAAGGGCACCTTCTTTCAGCCGACCGTTCTGAAGAACGTCGCACGCGGCATGACGGTCGCACGGGAAGAAACTTTCGGTCCCGTCGCCCCGCTCTTCCGCTTCGACACCGTCGAGGACGTGATCGCGCAGGCGAACGACACCGAGTTCGGCCTTGCCGCCTACTTCTTCGCCGGCGATCTCAAGAAGGTCTGGAAGGTGGCCGAAGCGCTGGAATACGGCATGGTCGGCGTCAATACCGGCCTCATTTCCTCCGAGGCTGCGCCCTTCGGCGGCATCAAGCAGTCCGGTCTCGGCCGCGAAGGCTCCGCCCATGGTGCCGACGACTATCTCGAACTGAAATATGTCTGCATGGGCGACGTCGCCTGATGATACCGGGATCGCCCCGCTTCGGCAGGGCGATCCTCAGGCGGTCTCGATATCCGTCTGCGGAAAGTCGTCGCCTTTGTGGAGCAGTGGCATATCGAGCTGCCTTGCGCAGGCATAGGCGAAGCAGTCTCCGAAGTTGAGACCTGCGGGATGGCGGCCCTTGCCGAAGCGGTGGTATGCATCGACGGCCGCTGCCGCGATTGCCGGCTCGATGGCAATGATCTGGACATCAAACAGCCGGATATAGGCCTCGACCTCGCGCAGGGCGGCGTTCGGTTCAAGTCGGAAAATCCGGCTATAAGCAACGGACGCTTCCCAAAGCGCCATAGCCGAGGTCGTCGGTGAACGCGCGGCCGCCAAGCGCGCCGACAGCGATGCGGCATCGCTTTCGTTTGTCATCATGGCGACGATTGCTGAAGCGTCGAGGAACATCAATCCTCGTAGAGACTGTCGATGAAGGCTTTGTCGGCCTTGAGGCCAGTGGGGGCGTACTTCCTGTTGAGTTCCCTTGTCATGGCCACGGCCTTCTCGACCAATGTCGGTTCGCTCTCCACGCGCTCCAGTTCATGCACGAGAGCCTGTCGCACCGCCTCGGTCTTGCTGACCTTGCGCAGCGCGGACAGTCGTTCGGCAAGCCGATCGACCTCCTGGTCCTTCACATAGAGCGGCATGGTATATCCTTCCTCTGTCGAGGGTATATATACCATACCGGAACCTTGCCTGAAAGATCAGGCCGGCTTGACCGCGTCAGGGTGCGCAGCCTGGAAAGCAGTAAGGGCGCGGCAGGTTTCGGCAATGCGTCTTACCCGTTCGAGGGCCGACAGGTCGACGCCCCAGCGCTCGGCATTGTAGACCTGCGGCACGAGGCAGAAATCCGCCATGGTGGGCGTGTCGCCATGGCAGAAGGTGCCGGTCGCCGGGGCATCGAGGAGCTTTTCGACGGCCAGAAGGCCTTCGCCGATGTACTTCTTCATCCAGGCGACGCGCGTCTCCTCCCCTCCCCCCGTCAGCGTCATGACATGGCCGATGACGCCGGTGTTGCAGACGGCGTGGATTTCCATGGCGATCGCATAGGAAAGCGTGCGCACCCGCTGCCGACCCAGCGGATCGGCGGGCAGGAAACGCGCCTCGGGGCACGTTTCGGCAAGATACTCGATGATAGCAAGCGATTGCGTCAGGACGTGCCCGTCGATCGACAAGGCCGGCACGAGGCCCTGCGGGTTGCGGGCGCGGTGTTCCGGGGAACGCTGCTGACCGGCCAGGAGATCAACGGATTCGCGCCGGTAGGACAGGCTGAGGCTTTCGAGCGCGATACGCACACGGTAGCTGGCGGATGAGCGCCAGTAATCGAAGAGGATGATCTCGTCGTGCACTGGCTCAGCCTTTCTCGTATCGCTCGACGGTCTGTTCGATCGCGCCGAAGATCGAGTGGCCCGTCTTGTCCTTCATCTCGATGCGCACGGTGTCGCCGAATTTCATGAAGGGTGTCTTGGGCGCGCCTGAGGCGATCGTCTCGATGGTGCGGATTTCCGCGATGCAGGAATACCCCGCCCCACCTTCGGCGACCGGCTTGCCAGGGCCGCCATCAAGCTTGTTGGAGACGGTGCCGGAGCCGATGATCGAGCCGGCGACGAGCGGCCGGGTTTTGGCGGCATGGGCGACGAGTTCGGCGAAGTCGAAGGTCATGTCGATGCCGGCATTGGCCTTGCCGAAGGCCTTGCCGTTCAGGGAGACGAGGAGCGGCAGGTGCAGCTTGCCGCCGTCCCAGGCATCGCCCAGTTCGGCGGGGGTTACCGCGACGGGCGAGAAGGCCGAGGAGGGTTTCGACTGGAAGAAGCCGAAGCCCTTGGCGAGTTCACCCGGAATGAGGCCACGCAACGACACGTCGTTGACGAGCATGACGAGCTTGATTGCCTGCCGCGCCTCCTCGACGCTCGCGCCCATCGGCACGTCGTCCACGATGACGGCGATCTCACCTTCCATGTCGATGCCGAAGGCCTCATCCGCCGCAAGGATCGGGTCTCGCGGTCCCAAAAAGCTGTCGGAGCCGCCTTGATACATCAGGGGATCGGTCCAGAAGCTCTCGGGCATTTCGGCATTGCGTGCCTTGCGCACGAGTTCGACGTGATTGACATAGGCCGAGCCGTCCGCCCACTGGTAAGCGCGGGGCAGTGGCGATGCGGCGTCGTGTTCGTGGAAGCGGGCGGTCGGTTGCGAACCGGTTTCCAACCCTTCGGCGACCCGCTCAAGCCGCGGGGCGACATGTTCCCAGTCGTCCAGCGCATCCTGGAGAGTGCGGGCGATATGCCCCACTTCCGAGCAGCGCGTCAGGTCGCGCGAGACGACGACCAGGCGGCCGTCGCGGGTGGAATTTTTCAGTGTCGCAAGCTTCATGCGTCCTACTCCCGATCTTGTTTCCGGCCGTGCGATCGTGTCATCTTCCGGCCGCCTGTCTCCACCCTCGTGCGTCGGTCGTTCCGGCGCATCGCTTTTCCGAGGAAATCCCGTCTTGAACCGTACGGTGCTGAATTCCCTGTTGCTGGTCGCCGGCTTCGTCGGCGCGACGGCCATCGTCCTTTATACGATGGGTCAGCCGCTCATCTGCAAGTGCGGATATGTCAAACTCTGGCATGGCGTGGTGATTTCTTCGGAAAACTCGCAGCACCTGTCCGATTGGTACACGCCGAGCCACATCATCCACGGTATCCTGTTCTTCGGCCTCTTCACGTTCCTCCTGAAGAAGGCGAGCCTCAAACTGCGGCTTGCTCTCTCGCTGGTGCTGGAATGCGCCTGGGAAATCCTCGAAAACACCGACATGATCATCAATCGCTATCGCGAGGCGACGATCTCGTTCGACTATTTCGGCGACAGCGTGATCAATTCGAGCGCGGACATTCTCGCCATGGTGGTCGGCTTCTTCCTCGCTGCACGCCTGCCCGTCTGGGCGAGCGTGGCGATCATCGTCGTCTTCGAGGCGACCACCACCTGGCTCATCCGCGATGGCCTGGCGCTCAACATCCTGATGCTCGTCTGGCCGCTGGAGGCGGTGAAGGCCTGGCAGGGCGGCTGACGTCATTTGATGCCCGGCGTTCCGTCGAACTTGCGTTCCAGCCCATCCCAGCATTCGAGATAGTTGTCCTGCAGGGTTTCTAGCTCGGCCGCGAACTTCGTGATCTGCTGGGGGAAGCGCGTCTCGAACATGAAGGCCATGGTGTGGTCGAGTTTTACAGGCTTCAGCTCGCTGTTCGAGGCTTTCTCGAAGCCGGTCGCATCGGGCCCGTGTGGTAGCATCATGTTGTGGAGGCTCATGCCGCCAGGCACGAACCCCTCTTCCTTGGCGTCGTACTGGCCGTGGATCAGGCCCATGAATTCGCTCATGATGTTGCGGTGATACCAGGGCGGGCGGAAGGTGTGCTCGGCCACCATCCAGCGCGGCGGGAAGATGACGAAGTCGATGTTCGCGGTGCCGGCCTCCTCGGTCGGCGCAGTCAGCACGGTGAAGATCGACGGGTCGGGATGGTCGAAGAGGATCGCGCCGACCGGCGAATAGGCCCTGAGGTCGTATTTGAACGGCGTGTAGTTGCCGTGCCAGGCGACGACGTCGAGCGGGGAATGGCCGATCTCGGTCACGTAGAACTTGCCGCACCATTTGACGTGCACGCGGCAGGGCGTCTCCTTGTCTTCATAGGCCGCGACCGGCGTCTTGAAGTCGCGCGGATTGGCAAGGCAGTTGGCGCCGATCGGCCCGCGGTCCGGCAGGGTGAATTTCGCGCCGTAGTTCTCGCAGACATAACCGCGCCAGGTGTCGCCCTCGCCGATGCGCGCGACCTTGAACATCATGCCGCGCGGGATGAGGCAGATTTCCAGCGGCTCGACATCCATGATGCCCATTTCGGTGAAGATACGGACGGCACCGAGCTGCGGCACGACGAGAAGCTCGCCGTCGGCATTGAAGAAATAGTCGTCCACCATGTCGGCGTTGAACGTATAGGCATGCGCCGCCATGCCGACCTGCGTCAGCACGTCGCCGGCCGTTGTCATGGTGCGGATACCTTGAAGGAAATTCTGCGTCTCGTCAGACGCCGGCAGCGGGTTCCAGCGCAGCTGGCCGAGCGGCAGGGAATGATCGTCGAGGCAGGGCGCGGTCTTCCAGTGCGGGTAGCTGACATTGGAGAAGCGGCGGGTGTGGCGCACGCTTGGGCGGATTCGGTAGAGCCAGGAGCGCTCGTTGGTGCCGCGCGGTGCAGTGAAAGGTGATCCGGAAAGCTGTTCGGCATAAAGGCCGTAGTTGCATTTCTGCGGGCTGTTCTGGCCCTGCGGCAGGGCACCCGGCAGCGCCTCCGTTTCGAAATCATTGCCGAAACCCGGCATGTATTTCAGGCTGTTGGCGGCATGATCCGACATGGCTGGTCCTCCTCCTGCAAGGTGCTTGTCCTCAAGTGGTTGCAGATGTAACTGTCCATTTTGTAACCATCAAGGCGCGCCATGGATTTCAAGCTCGAGACATTCCTGCCCTATCGGCTCAATCTCGCTGCCGAGCTGGTCAGCCAGCGCTTTGCCGCGCAATATCGTGCGCGCTACCGCATGACGCGGCCGGAATGGCGGGCGCTTGCCGCACTCGGCGCCTACGGGCACATGACGGCGACGGAGATCGGCGCGAACTCCAGCATGCACAAGACGAAGGTGTCGCGTGCCGTGCGGGCGCTGGAGGAAAAACGCTGGCTGAAGCGGCGCGAGGATTTGGACGATCGCCGGATCGAGCACCTCGAACTGACGCCGGCGGGACGGCGCATCTATGGCGAAATGGTCGTGGTGGCACGAGAGTACGAGCGGGAGCTTGCCCGGCTTCTCGGTGGCGGCGGGCTGAAACAGCTGGAGGCCGGTCTTGCCGCCGTCGAGGCGAAGCTGGCGGTGCCGACGGTCCGTCGTTTGCCAAAGGACTGACGATGCATCAATACCGTGAAACGATCGACCCTGATCGATTCATATCTTTCGTTGGACGGTGTTCGCGCCTTCGGCAGACTCGCGTCCATGCCCAACACGCCCCCACCCCCGCTGCCCACCTATCGTTTTCGCCGTATCGATGCGGTGCGCAACATGGCGCGCTTCTATATGCTCTCGCTGGAGCCGACCCTTTTCGGCGAAGTCGCGGTGCTGCGTCACTGGGGCCGTATCGGCACGCGCGGCCGGCAGGCGCTGAACCTCTATCCCTCGCTGGCGGAGGCAGAGACGGTGCTCGCGCGACAGGTCGCGCTTCGGCGCAGGCGGGGCTATGTCGAGGCTTGAGGGACCAGATTCGGCGGTCCCGGAAGAAAAATGCAAACTTTCTTGAGTTTTCCCCAGCCGAATCGCGCAGCCTCGATAGGCGACTGATGGTCAATAGGCTAAAGTCTGGATTATTGGGTGCCAGCTCCGTCCCGTGACGGGCGCGTTAACCCTTTTTGCCTTGCCCTGGAATCAGAATCGCGTCTAAATGCGTTTTAAACCTGCAAATGGGTTTGAAATCGCATTTTGAGATTCTCGACATGAATATGGCCGCAACGTTCGGACGGGCAATTTCCGAGGTCGATCAACTGATCATCGGACAGGCGCACGAACTGTCAGACAAACTGAAGCAGCACCGGCTGGAGATGTTCCCTCCCGTCGCACAGAAGAACCTGCGCCAGTTCCAGCTGAGCGAGGCCGCACATTTCCTGGGCGTCACCAGCGGCTACCTGCGCAATCTTTCGCTGGAATCCAAGGGGCCGCTGCCGCAGGTCACGCCTTCCGGCCGTCGGTCCTATTCGGCCGAGCAATTGCAGGAGATGCGCGAGTATCTGGAGCAGAACGGCCGCGCCGGTCAGCGCTACGTGCCGCGCCGGCGCGGCGGCGAACACCTTCAGGTCATCGCGGTCGTCAACTTCAAGGGCGGCTCCGGCAAGACGACGACGACGGCCCACCTCGCCCAACACCTCGCGCTGACAGGGCACCGGGTGCTGGCGGTGGATCTCGACCCGCAGGCCAGCCTTTCGGCGGTGCACGGCTTCCAGCCGGAGTTCGACGTCAACGAGAACGAGACGCTTTACGGGGCCATCCGCTATGACGACCAGCGGCGGCCGCTGAAGGAAATCATCCGCAAGACGAACTTCCCGGGCCTCGACATCGTGCCGGGCAATCTCGAACTCATGGAGTTCGAGCACGACACGCCGCGGGTTCTCGCGCAGGGCGACCGGAGCGATTATGGCCGGATCTTCTTCGCACGGCTCGATGAGGCTCTGTCGTCCGTAGCCGACGACTATGACGTGGTGGTGATCGACTGCCCGCCGCAGCTCGGCTTCCTGACGATGAGCGCGATCTGCGGCGCGACGGCAGTGCTGATCACGGTGCATCCGCAGATGCTCGACGTCATGTCCATGTGCCAGTTCCTGCAGATGCTGGGGGAAGTGCTGAACACGCTGAAGAGCGCGGGTGGCAACATGAACCTCGACTGGCTGCGGTATCTCGTTACTCGCTACGACCCGGCCGACGGGCCGCAAACCCAGATGGTCGCCTTCATGCGCTCACTGTTCAAGCAGCATGTCCTGACCAATCCGATGGTGCGAAGCGTTGCCATTGCCGATGCAGCGCTGACCAACCAGACGCTTTACGAAGTTGACCGGAGTCAGTTCACACGTGCCACCTATGACCGGGCGCTCGAATCCATGGAGGCGGTCAACGCGGAAATTGTTGAACTGATCCACAAGGCATGGGGGCGCTGACCATGGCGCGCAAGAACGTTCTTTCCAACCTGATGTCCCCGACGACGACGGAGCAAGTGGCGCCGGTAATCCCCGGCAACGACGAGCCGCGCCAGCATGTGACCTACAAGGGCATCGGCGCGCTTGGCGCTGTTACGCGCAGTATCGACGCGCTGGCCGCCAAGGCGGATGCGGCAAAAGAGATCGAAGCGAAGTTGACGGCCGGCGAGGTCGTCATCGAGCTTGAGCCCGATCAGATCGAAGAATCCTTCGTTTCCGACCGCCTTGCCCATTCGGACGAGCAGTTCCGTGACCTCGTTGAGGCTATGCGCGTGCGAGGGCAAGACTCGCCGATCCTCGTTCGTCCGCATCCAGCCAAGGACGGTATCTACCAGATCGCCTTCGGCCATCGCCGCGCCAAGGCTGCGCGCCTGCTCGGGCGGCCCGTTCGCGCTGTCGTCAAGGCGTTGACCGACCGGGACCACGTTATCGCGCAGGGCCAGGAAAACAGTGCGCGCGCTGACCTTTCCTTCCTCGAAAGGGCAACCTTTGCCGGGGAGCTGGAGGCGCGTGGCTTCGACCGCGAAACGATCATGGCGGCGCTGAGTGCCGACAAGACGACCGTGTCCAAGATGCTCTCGGTGGTGAACCGCATTCCCAAGACGGTGCGGACCGGCATCGGCCCGGCGCTCGCCATCGGGCGAGACCGCTGGCACGAGCTGGCCACCCGCTTCGACGAGCCCGCCAACGAGGACAGGGCGATGGAATTCCTGGCCCGCGACCGGGTGAAAGCCCGTGCGCCCGAGGACCGTTTCAATCTCGTCAGCAGCCACCTTGCCCGCAAGGACGCCCCGGAGGCTGTCGCAAAGCCGGCATCAGCCGAGTGGGTCCGCAAGGATGGCCCGGTGCGCGCCAGCATCAAGACCACCGGTCGCCAGTACACGATTGCGCTGAAATCCGCGGATGCCGTGGCCTTTGGCGCTTACATTACCCAGAACCTGGACCGCCTCTACGAGGCGTTCCAGACGGAAAATGCAGATAAATCAGGAGATTGATCCGCAAAAGAAAAAGGCCCCCTCAACGTTACCGTCGTGGAAGCCCTTCTCATCGTTTAGCAGCCTGAGAGTCGCACTTCCCCGAATCACAGTCAAGCCTTTTTGGCGCCGGTTCCGGTGATGGGGTTTCTTTTGCCTGTTGAAAAGGTGAAGAGACATGGAGACGGACGGCATAACGACGCCCTTCGGGCGGCGGGCGATGACGCTTGGCATGCTCGCAAGCCAGGCGATCGCAAAATCAGTCCCGCCGGATGCGAGCGTGGACAAGTGGAAGCTGTATCGCTGGCTCTGTGAAGCGCGGCCGAAGCTGGGCATCAGCGACCGGGCGCTTTCGGTGCTGAATGCGTTGATGAGCTTTTATCCGAAGACCGACCTTGCCGGAAGCGACGGGCTGGTGGTGTTCCCCTCGAACGCTCAGCTTTCGCTGCGCACGCACGGCATGGCGGAGACGACGCTGCGCCGGCATCTCGCGGCGCTGGTGGAAAGTGGCCTTCTCACCCGGCGCGACAGCCCGAACGGCAAGCGCTATGTGCGACGCGACCCGCAGGGCGCGATCGGTGAAGCCTTCGGCTTTTCACTGGCCCCGCTGCTTGCCCGGGCCGAGGAAATCGAACAGCTTGCCGCCGAGGTGGTTGCCGAGCGCCTGTTACTGCAGCGGCTGCGGGAGCGTGTGACGCTCGTGCGCCGGGATATTGCCAAGCTGATCGGGACCGCGCTGGAAGACGGGCTTGCGGGTGACTGGATGCGTTACGAAGCCGATTTTCGAGTGCTTGTGCTTGCCCTGCCACGCGTACCGACACCGGAAATCCTGACGCCGGCCCTCGCCGCGCTGGAAGCGTTGCGAGCGGAAATCATCAACCACCTGGAACGGCAGGTTATTTTGAAAAAATCGGCGGGCAATGCCGGCCAAACTGAGCGGCACAAACAGAATTCAAAACCCGACTCATCCTCTGATTTTGAACCTCGCTTCGAATCGAAGCAGGGCGGCGATGCCGAGAGAGAACAGGAGCGGGTGGCTGTGCAGCACGGCAATGGCGATGAAAAAACGAGCGGACGCTATTCGCAGTGGCCTGTCGATGTCCCGACGACGGCGAAAGGAGTTCATCCACAGCCGGCGAATGTTTCGGATGCGCTCAAGCCCTATCCGCTGGGTCTTGTGCTGCAGGCGTGCCCGGAAATCGTCGCCTTCGGTCCGGGTGGAGCGATATCGAGCTGGCGCGATCTGATGACCGCGGCGGTGGTGGTGCGCTCAATGCTGGCGGTCAGCGCTTCGGCCTATGAGAACGCCTGTGCGATCCTCGGGCCGGAGAACGCGGCGACGGTCATTGCCTGCATTCTTGAACGCGCCGGGCACATCAACTCGGCGGGCGGCTATTTGCGTGACCTCACCCGGCGGGCGGAACGCGGGGAGTTTTCGCTCGGGCCGATGCTGATGGCGCTGACGCGGGCAAACGAGAAGCCAGTACGGCAGGTGGGGTGACGGTGCCAGGGCGGTACACGAAATTCACTTTGGAAACCGGGCATTAACCATGGATTCCCTAATCATGGGGGGAAGACAAGGAAGCCCGAATCAATGCCCCCATATGCCGCGATCCAGCCGCACCGCCGCTCTGTTGCCAACGAGAATGGACCGGTCGTCCCGTTTCCCGTCGAACGCCGCACGGCCCATGTCCGCCGCTGTGCCGGGGAACTGGGCGTCCTGCATGGCGATGAAGCGCGGCTATACTGGGTGAAGGTGTGCCGTGAACTTGCGGCCGAGCTGCAGAAGCTTGGATCGAACGAAACCCAGGCACGGGCCGCCGTCTTCGCCTTTCAGGACGAGGTGCAGCAGGAACTCATGCGCCTGCATCAGGCCGATGAGGCCTGATCTCAAATAAGCCCGGAAGCGGTTCCCGCCAGCCCGAGCGAAAACACGCCGAGGCAGACGGCTGCAACGCGGTAGACAAGTTGCGGCGACAGAACCGGCGCGCGACCAATCAGGCTGCCGAGAACGAGAAAACTCGTGCCGGCGCCCGCAACCAGCAGGCTGAACAACCCTATCGCCGGGGCGATCTGCGAAAGCGGGCCGTGTGGCATGATGACGAGACCGATAATCGGCGCTTTCGGGTTGAGGACGGTTGTCAGGAAGACCTGACCAATGGTTACGGTAGAGGCACTGTCCGGGGTCGTCTCGCTGGACGAGACGCGCCAAAGCCGAATGGCCAGAAAAAGCACCCACAAGGCAGCCACGAGCCGAAGGGTGACGGCAAGCGCCGGGCGCCCTTCCAGCAGAGACGCGGCAATCGTTGCCAGTGGCACGACGACGACAAGATAGCCTGCAAGCTCCCCGATCAGCAGCGGGAGGCTCGAGCGGAATCCGCGCGCTGCGGCGCCGACCGTCAGAAGGGTGTTGGTCGGTCCAGGCGTGAGCAGCAGCGCGAGAATGGCGACGATGAAAAAGCTGTCCGGCATGAGTGTTCCACGGGTGGGGAGGATCTGTACGGCTCCACCCTAGGCACTTCCTGCACCGCGGCCTTGATCTCCGTCAAGAGCGCGGTGTCTTCCCCCGCATGCGAAGTCCCGGTAAGGATCGGACCAAGATCACGAGAGGGAGACGACAATGACCGAGATGATTGCGGACGACATCCGCCGGCTGGAGGAACAGGAGCGCCTTCTCCGGTTCAGCCGGTTCAGCCCGGACGATGCCTGGGCGCTCGGCAATCGGGTTCGCGAGACGGCGCTCGCCCGTGGCGCGGGTGTGGCGATCGATATCTCCCTGCGTGATCGGCCGTTGTTTCATTGCGCCCTCCCGGGAACATCGACCGACAATGTCGAGTGGGTCCGTCGCAAGCGAAACACGGTGCTGCGGCTCTGGCACTCCTCCTATCTCGTCGGGCGGAGGCTGGCGCTTTCCGGCCGGGACCAAATGGAAGCGCATAATCTCCCGCATGCCGACTTCGCAGTGCACGGCGGCAGCGTCCCGCTCTTCGTAGCGGATCTCGGCTGCGTGGGAGCCGTTACGGTTTCGGGCGTGCCACAGCGCATAGACCACGCCATTGTCGCGGATGCGATCGCCGGCTTCTTGAACATCGACCTTGGTGAAGCCCGCTTGCCGGACTAGCGTCCCTCCCCTCCCCTCCCCTCCCCTCTAGGAAAGATCGACCCGGCTCATTAGGATAAGCTGCGGCCGCTTGGCCGGGAGGAAGCGGAGAGGAGCCGTCGTTCCGTGAAATTGCGTCATGCCCTGGCATTCGTGATCCTGCCGATCGTCGTGGTGCTCACCATCCTGCAAGGCGGCGCGCTGTTGACCCGCAGCTACATGGGCGAAGCCTCCTTGCAGGCCGGCACGACGCTTCGCCTTGCGGTTGCGGCGCTTGGCGGGCACCTCAGCCGGTACGAGCCCCTGCCCGCGCTGATCGCTGATCACGACGACATCGAAGCGCTGCTCCAGGCGCCGACGGACCCGGAGCTGCGCCGGACCGCAAGTCAATACCTCAAGGAGATCAACAGCCTTCTGGAGTCCTCGGACATTTATGTGATGACGCCGGACGGCAACACGATCGCGGCCAGCAATTACGAGGCGCCCGGAACCTTCGTCGGCCAGAATTTCGACTACCGTCCCTACTTTCAGGAGGCGATCGCGGGTCGGCAGGCACGGTTCTATGCGCTTGGTACGACATCGCTGAGACGGGGGTACTATTTCTCCTCGCCGGTGGAAGTCGGCGGTACTATCCTCGGTGTTATCGTCTTCAAGGTGGACATTGACACTATTGAGGCTTCCTGGCGCGGTGGCGAATACCAAATCTTCGTCGCAGACCCCGAAGGCATCATCTTCATGACGGGGAACGAAAAGTGGCTCTACAACGGCATTCTGCCGTTGGACGCCCCTCGCCTCGCCCGTACCCAGGCTTCCCGGCGCTACGCCGAAGCGGCATTGAAACCCCTGCCCGTCACCGAAAGTGTTTACTACGGTCAACATTTGATGCGGATCGCCGGTGAAGGCTCGACGCGGGAATATCTGCAGCTCTCGCAATACATGCCGGAGGCGGACTGGACCGTGAATGTGCTGCTCGACACAGCCTCGGTGCGCACGCAGGCCCGGACCGCCCTCATCGCCATTCTGCTGTTCATCTGCCTTGCGGGCCTTGGACTTGCCGTGCTCTGGCAACGTCGCGCCCGGGTCGTGGAGCGGCTCCGGCTCCAGGAGGAGGCGCGCAATGAGCTTGAGCGGCGCGTCGAGGAGCGCACTGCCGATCTCGCCCGCGTCAACGAACAGATCGAACTCGAAGTCGCCGAACGACGGCTGACCGAGCAGGAACTGCGCAAGACTCAGGCCGATCTCATCCAGGCCGGCAAGCTTGCCGGTCTCGGCCAGATGTCAGCCGCCCTCTCCCATGAACTCAACCAGCCGCTTGCCGCGGCGAAAACCTATGCGGACAGCGCGGCGCTGCTGATCGATCGGGGCCGTGTGCCTGAAGCGCAAGATAATGTCCGCCGCATCTCCGCCCTCGTCGACCGCATGGCCTCGATAAGCCGTCACTTACGCAACTTTGCCCGCAAGCCGAACGAGAAACTGGGAGCCGTTCCCCTCCCCGATGTCATCGCCGATACGGTGGAGATCGTCACCCCGCGGCTGAAGGCGGCGGATGCGAAGCTGGAGGTCGCACTTGATGAGCAGGCATTCGTCGTGCGCGCCGGGCCGGTCCGCCTCCAGCAGGTGCTTGTCAACATCATCAGCAATGCGGCCGATGCGGTCGAGGGACTGGATGACCGGCTGATCCGGCTTTCCGCGCATCGCGAAGACGATCATGTCGTCATCGAAGTGCGCGATCACGGACCGGGCGTACCGGCTGCAATTGCCGATCGTATCTTCGATCCCTTCTTCACGACCAAGGGCGTCGGCAAGGGACTTGGCTTGGGTCTCTCTATTTCTTATAATATTATCAAGGACTTCGGTGGGAGTCTCTCCGCTGTGAGCCATCCCGACGGAGGCGCTGTTTTCCGCATTACGCTCGATGTAGCAACCCCTGCGCAGGAGGCGGCGGAATGAGCGGACCGCGCATTCTGCTGATCGACGACGAAGAAGAGATGCGCCGCTCCTCGGCGCAGGCCCTCGAACTGTTCGACCTGACGGTGGATACCTTTGCCAGTGCGGAGCCGGTGCTGGAACTCGTCGGCTATGCTTTCGACGGGGTTGTCGTCAGCGATATCCGCATGCCCGGCATGGACGGCATGACGCTGTTGCAGCGCATTCGCGAGGTGGATCCGGAAGTCCCGGTTATCCTGGTGACCGGGCATGCGGATGTGCAACTTGCCGTCAGCGCCATGCGGGCCGGCGTCTATGACTTCCTGGAAAAGCCGTTCACGGCGCAGCATCTCGCCGGCATCATCCGCCGTGCGATGGACCGCCGTAGCCTGGTGCTGGAAAACCGCCGCCTGCGCGCCGTCGCCGGCAAGCGGGACGACATCGAAGCCCGGCTGCCGGGTCGAACGCAGATCATGGTGGACCTTCGGTACAGGCTGAGGGCGATCGGCGCGACGGATGCCGATACGCTGGTGATCGGCGAGACCGGGGCCGGCAAGGAAGTGGTGGCACGCGCGCTGCACGATATCAGCGCCCGCGCAAACCGCCCTTTCATCGCCATCAACTGCGCGGCCCTGCCGGAAAACCTCATCGAGAGCGAGCTCTTCGGCCACGAGGCGGGAGCCTTTCCCGGCGCCCTGCGGCCGCGCTTCGGCAAATTCGAACACGGCCGTGGCGGCACCATCCTGCTGGACGAGATCGGCTCCATGCCCTTCGACCTGCAGGCAAAGTTCCTGCGCGTGCTGCAGGAACGGGTCATCACCCGTCTCGGCTCGAACGAGCCCGTGCCGCTCGACGTGCGCTTCATTGCGACCAGCAAGGTGGATCTGGCGGCGGAGGTGGCGGCCGGACGGTTCCGGGCCGACCTCCTCTATCGGCTCAATGTCGCGACGCTGCATGTGCCCTCGCTCGCGCAGCGCCGGGCGGATATTCCCCTGCTCTTCCTCCAGCTTGTGCGCGAGGCCGCGGCGCGATACGGCCGCAGCGACATTGACGTTCCCCCGGAGTTGACGGCGGACATTGCCGGCCGGAGCTGGCCGGGCAACGTGCGGGAGCTGCGCAATTTCGCGGACAGGCTCGTGCTGGGGCTTGATACTGCGCCGGACGAGGCGTCGCCGGAGTCCGGACCGCAGCGCCTTGCCGACAGGGTTGCCGCCTATGAGCGAGGTCTGATCGCCTCGGCACTGGCTGCCCATGGCGGCAGTCTGAAGCCTGTTTACGAGCAGCTCGGGGTCTCCCGCAAGACGCTTTACGAGAAGATGCAGAAGTACGGGCTCGATAAAAATTTCGCGTCTGGGCTGCTTCAGGACGACATTTGAGGCGTTGGTGGGTGGATTTCCACCCGCTCGTGTGCAGGTTTGTTCCCATCTCCACCCATCGTGCCAAGTTTACGGCGGTAAACTCGCCCGTAAAGTTCCCTCGCCGCTTGCCGACTCGCCATCCCGGAGGCCCTTCTAGGTCATCCAGAACCGGCGCGGGAGGAGCCACGTCGGCTGGGCATTTCATCGGGAGGATTTGATGAAGACATTGAAAGCCCTGTTCGGCGTCTCGGCCGCACTCGCCGTATCGCTGCTCGCCACGTCGGCACTCGGCCAGACCTATCCGGAACGGACCATCACCATGGTGGTGCCCTTCTCCGCGGGCGGTCCGACCGATACGGTCACCCGCCTCGTCGCCGAAGCGATGTCAAAGGATCTTGGCCAGCAGATCGTGGTCGAGAATGTCGGCGGCGCCGGCGGCACGCTGGGTGCGGGCCGTGTGGCCAGCGCAGACCCGGACGGTTACACGCTGCTGCTCCACCATATCGGCATGGCGACCAGCGCGACGCTCTATCGCAAGCTCGCCTATGACACTTTGAACGCCTTCGAATATGTCGGCCTCGTCACCGATGTGCCGATGACGATCGTCGCCCGCAAGGATCTCGAGCCGACGGACCTCAAGGGCCTGATCGACTACATGAAGGCGAACAAGGATACGGTGACCGTGGCCAATGCCGGCATCGGCGCGGCCTCGCATCTGTGCGGCATGCTGCTGATGAGCGCCATGCAGACGCAGTTCGTTACCGTTCCCTACAAGGGCACCGGCCCGGCGATGACGGATCTGCTCGGCGGCCAGGTCGACGTGATGTGCGACCAGACAACCAACACGACGAAGCAGATCCAGGGCGGCACGATCAAGGCCTATGCGGTGACCTCCCCTGCCCGGCTCGGCAATCTGCCGGATGTCCCGACGGCGGAAGAAGCCGGTCTCTCCGGCTTCCAGGTCGGCATCTGGCACGGCGTCTATGCGCCCAAGGGTACGCCGGCCGACGTGACGGAACGCCTGTCCAAGTCGCTGCAGGCTGCACTGAAGGACCCCAACGTCGTTGCCCGCTTTGCCGAACTCGGCACGGCGCCGTCGGCAGAGGCAGACGCAACGCCGGCTGCCCTGAAGGCAAAACTCGAAGGCGAGATTGCGCGCTGGAAGCCCGTCATCGAGGCGGCCGGCCAGTACGCTGACTGAGGTCAACCGCTGCCGTGGCGTGTCGTTTCCGTCGAGATGACGGAAACGACACGGCGGTGCACGGAGCGGCTCGCAGCGGCAGTCGATGTCGCCACGAGCCCTGACCGCCTGCGCGGCCCGTCCCGGCCGCTGGAAGAGGGGAACCCATGAAACAATTACAGTTCGACGGTACCAATGCGATCTGCGGCCTGACCTTTATCGCGCTTGGCGGCTTCTTTATCTATCAATGCCTCAACCTTGAGCTCGGCACGGCTTTCCGCATGGGGCCGGGTTACTTCCCGTTGATCCTCGCCGCGATCCTGACGCTGCTCGGCGTCGTCGTGCTGGCGCAGGCGACACGGGTGCAGGGCGAGCCCATGGCCCCGCTGGCGCTGCGCGGCATGTTGTTCATTCTGCCGGCGCCCGTTTTCTTCGGGCTCACCGTGCGCGGGCTCGGCTTCGTGCCGTCGCTGTTCTTCGCCGCGCTTATCGCCGCCTTCGCCTCGACGCGCATGAAGCCGCTGATGGCGCTGGTGCTTGCAGGGGCGATCACGCTCTTTTCCGTCCTGGTGTTCAGCTACGCCCTCGGGTTGCCGTTCGAACGCTTCGGCCCCTGGACCCGGCTTTAGGAGGCGCGCATGGATCTTGTCAGCAATCTCGCGCTCGGCTTTTCCACCGCGGCCTCGCCGGAAAACCTCGCCTTCTGCCTGATCGGCGTGCTGCTCGGAACGTTGATCGGCGTTCTGCCCGGTATCGGCGCGACGGCGACCATCGCCATGCTCCTGCCGATCACCTTCAAGCTGGAGCCGGTCTCTTCACTGATCATGCTCGCCGGCATCTACTACGGCGCGCAATATGGTGGCTCGACCACGGCGATCCTGATCAACATGCCGGGCGAGTCTTCATCCGCCGTGACCGCCATCGACGGTTATCAGATGGCTCGCAAGGGCAGGGCAGGAGCGGCGCTCTCCATCGCTGCGCTCGGCTCGTTCTTCGCCGGCACAGTCTCCACCTTCCTCGTCGCGATCTTTGCCATTCCCCTGACAGCCATCGCACTCGAATTTGGCGCTGCCGAGTACTTTTCTCTGATGGTCGTCGGTCTGGTTTCCTCCATCGCGCTGGCCCACGGCTCGATCGTCAAGGCACTGGCCATGGTGGCGCTGGGCTTGCTGCTCGGCCTCGTCGGTACGGACATCTATACCGGCACGCCGCGCTTCACCCTCGGCATTCGCGAATATGCCGACGGGCTCAACTTCGTTGCTGTTGCGGTCGGCGTCTTCGGCATCGCCGAGATCCTGCGCAACCTCGAGGGGGAGAAGACACGCAGCCTCATCATGGCCAAGGTGTCCGGGCTCTGGCCGACGAAGGACGACTTCCGGCGCATGGTCGGCCCGGTGCTGCGCGGCACGGCCATCGGCTCGGCGCTCGGCATCCTGCCGGGGGGAGGGGCGATCCTCGCGGCCTTCGCGTCCTACACGGTGGAAAAACGTGTATCGGATCATCCTGAAGAGTTCGGCCACGGCGCGGTTGCAGGTGTCGCCGGACCGGAATCGGCCAACAATGCGGGTGCCCAGACCTCGTTCATCCCGCTGTTGACGCTCGGCATCCCCGCCAATCCCGTCATGGCGCTGATGGTCGGGGCGATGATCATCCAGGGCATCGTGCCTGGGCCGAATGTCGCGACCGAGCAGCCGACGCTGTTCTGGGGCATCATCGCCTCGATGTGGATCGGCAACCTGATGCTTGTCGTGCTGAACCTGCCGCTGATCGGCCTCTGGGTGAAGCTGCTCACGGTGCCCTACTACGTGCTCTTCCCGATCATCATGGCGTTCTGCTCTATCGGCGTCTACAGCGTCAACTCGAACGTCTACGACCTCTATGCGGTCGCGCTGTTCGGCCTTGGCGGGTATCTGCTGGTCAAGTTGCGCTGCGAGCCGGCGCCGCTGCTGCTCGGCTTCGTGCTCGGGCCTTTGCTGGAGGAGAACCTGCGCCGCGCCATGATCCTGTCGCGCGGCGACCCGACCACCTTCGTCACACGTCCCATCAGCGCAATTCTGCTGGCACTGGCGCTGGCCGTTCTCATCATCGTCTTCCTGCCTTCGGTCAAGAAGAAGCGTGAAGAGGTTTTCCAAGAAGAAGACTGAAACAGGAAAACCTGCGGGGGAGGGGAGGAGTGGCGACGAGCCGCTCCTCCTCGCATTTTAGCGATATTGCATTGCGGCAGAAACCGGGTTAAAAAACTTGAGGAAAAATAGAAGGAATATCAGCAGGGGAAGATGACGTTCCAGCCGCGCATGCAGAACAGGATCGAGGGCTTTTCCGTCGTCGGCGGTCTCAACCGTCGTCACTGGAACGGCATCGTCGCTGATGTCTGGGATGTCGAATGCGCGGCCCATGCAGGCGGCTATTATGTCGGCCGGGACCCGCGGCTTTTCATCCTGCTCGACAAGCAGGGGCCGGGCGATTCTCGCATTCGCCTCGCGCCCGGGGGGAGCGAATCCGTCGAGGACTGGCGGCATTGCCCGATTGCCTACATCCCCGCGAATTTTGAACTCTGGGCGGATCTCGCCGATCACCAGTTCCTGCGCCATCTCGACCTGCATTTCGATGTGGAAACGGTTGGCCGGCGCCTGGCGGAGGATCTCGATCCGGAGCGGCTCGCCACCCCGAAGCTGTTCTTCTCCGATGACCGCCTGTTTTCGCTGGCGCAGCTCATCGCTGCCGAATGCATCAATCCGTTGCCGCTGCATGATCTCTATGGCGACGGTCTGGCGCTGGCGCTGATCATCGATGTCATGAAGTTGGGTAAGATGCCGGGCCGTAAGCGCGGCAAACTGGCGGGCTGGCAACTTCGTCGCGCGACCGACTTCATTGAAGAAAACTGCTTGCGCAACATCCGGCTGGAGGAACTCGCCAGCCTGATCGGCCTGTCGCAATCCCATTTCAGCCATGCCTTCAAGGCATCGACTGGCATTGCGCCCCATCAATGGCAGGTGAACGCGCGGCTGCGCCGGGCCAAGCAATTGCTTTTGCAAGGTGATCAGCCTCTGACGGAGATCGCCGTCGAGACCGGATTTGCCGACCAGGCGCATTTCACCCGGGTTTTCCGCAAGAATTTCGGCACGACCCCGGCCCATTGGCAGAAAGTGCAGCTGACCTGAGCTTGCGCGGTCGGGCGATTGTTCGCTCCGTGGAAAATTGCCCAAGAACGTACAATTTTCGCGGAATGCGACAAGCCCGATCGTTAAAACTGAGTTAAGCACTCACCTTATTGTTGGAAGACCGTTCTGGCTGGCGAACGGGTGAGTGGGGTATGCGCAGATGATGATGAAATCGAAGGGGCCGGCGCCGCGGGCAAGGCTTTTGGCGGGTGTTGCAATGTCCATGCTCGCCGGGCTGGGCCATGCCGCGGCCCAGGACAGCACGACGCTCAATCCCGTAGTCGTCGAGGGGACCGGCGGGGAAGGGGAGGCCTCTGCGACGGGACCTGTCAGGGGTTATGTCGCCAAGGTGTCCGCTACCGGCTCGAAATCCGATACCGCGCTTCGCGATATCCCCCAGGCCGTTTCGGTCATCGGCCGGGATGAACTCGAGGACCGCGGCGTCGTCGGCAAGGTGGACGAAGCGCTGCGCTATACGTCCGGCGTCTTCGCCGAACCCTTCGGCTCCGATCCGGACACGGACTGGATCTACATTCGCGGTTTCGATGCCAGCCAGACAGGGCTTTTCCTCGATAGCCTCAATCTCTTCAGTTATTCGTTCGGCAATTTCCAGGTTGATCCGTTCTTCCTCGAACGAGTGGAAGTGCTGAAGGGGCCGGCCTCCGTGCTCTACGGCGCGGCCAATCCCGGCGGTCTTGTCAATATGGTCGGCAAGCGGCCGCTCGAGGAGAAGCTGGTCTACAGCGAGATCGGCGTCAACAATTACGGCAATGCCTTCGCCGGTTTCGACGTCAACACGCCGCTTGGGAGCGGCGTCAATTTCCGCCTTACGGGCAAGCTTGCGGGCGGTGACCAGACGACCGACTATTCGGAAGACTTGCGCGGCGGGATCATGCCGCAGGTCACCTGGCAGCCGGACGATGCGACGAAGCTCAACGTCTACGCCTTCTACAGCGCCATGGACCAGTTGCATGTCGGCAACGGCTTCTATCCCTACTACGGGACCGTGGAATCGGCGCGCTTCGGCAAGATCGATCCGGAAGGTTTCTATGGCGAGCCGTCGTCCGATGATGGCGGTTACCAGCAATTCCTGCTCGGCCACGAATTCGAGCACACCTTCGACAACGGCTGGACCTTCTCGCAGAACGGTCGCTACGGTCACCTCTCGAAGGAGGAGACCATGGCCTACATTTACGGTTACTACAACCGGGATACGGATGCAGGCTGGCTGGAGCAGCCGGCTGGCAGCACGGATACGTTTACCCGCATCGGTTTCCATGGCGACACCGAGGTGGATACCTTCGCGCTCGACAACCGCCTGAATGGCACGTTCCAGACGGGCGGGCTCGAGCACGACCTGACGGTCGGTCTCGATTTCAAATACTACAGGATCGACCAGACCCAGGCCGCGGGCGGTGCGACGCCGATTGGCGTGCTCGACCCGCTCTACGGTGTCGCTCAGGGTGACAAGTTCGTCTATCTCGATCAGGTGTTGACGCAGCGCCAGGTCGGCCTCTATGCGCAGGATCAGATCCGCTTCGGCGGCGGCTTCATCGCCACCCTGAACGGGCGCTACGACTTCGTGCGCACCGAATCCGATGCTGCGGTCGGCTATAGCTACACCTCCGACGACAAGGCAGCGAGCGGCCGTGCAGGCCTCGCCTACGAATTTGCCAACGGCTTTACCCCCTATGCCAGCGTTTCGACGTTCTTCCTGCCAGTTATCGGTGCAAGCGCGACAGCACCGATCAAGCCGGAGGAAGGCTATCAGCTCGAAGGCGGCTTCAAGTACGAGCCGACGGGCTTTGACGGCATGCTCACGGCTTCGGTCTTCCATCTCGTGAAACAGAACTGGACCGTCACCGACCCGTTGACCTTCCTGCAGTCGCAGATCGGCGAAGTGACCTCGACGGGGATCGAACTGGAAGCGAAGGCGCAGATCGCCAACGACTGGAAGGCGACGGCGGCCTTCACCTACCAGAAGTTGGAAATGACGGAACACGCCGACCGGACCCTGATCGGCAACAGCCCCTATCTGGTGCCGGAAGTCACAGCATCGCTCTGGCTCGACTACACCATCCCGGAAGGCGCCCTGGAAGGGCTCAGCGTCGGCGGCGGTGTGCGCTACCAGGGCGAATCCTGGGCGGATTACGCCAACACCAAGAAGGTGCCGGACGTGGTGCTCGCCGACGCGGCGCTGCGCTACGAGAAGGACGGCTGGGGCGCGGCGCTCAACGTCACCAACCTCTTCGACAAGGAGTATGTGAAGGGGTGCCAGACCACCATGGTCTGCGGCTACGGCGATGGCCGTACCATTACCTTCAAGTTCAGCCGCATCTGGTAAGGGGCAAAGGCGCGCCGAGGCTCCGGTGCGCCTTTCGCTTGCCAATGAGGCACGCAAACCTTTCCTCCGTCATGGGCGGGCCTGACCTGCAGATGACGGAGGCGGGTGGGGCGGAGCTTGCCGTCGAAACCGAGGCGCGCCGGAAAATCCGACGCGCCTTTGTCGTTTCAGCCAATCAGCGCCAGCCCAGCGCCGGTGCTACGTGCTTCAGGATGGCCTCGATGACATGGGCATTGTACTCGACGCCCAGCTGGTTCGGCACGGTCAGCAGCAGTGTATCGGCCTCCCGGATCGCCTCGTCGGCGGCAAGCTGCCCGATGAGCTTGTCCGGCTCGTCGGCATAGGAGCGGCCGAAGATCGCCCGCGTCTGGTCGTCGATGAAGCCGATCGAATCCGCCTCCTTGCCGCCGCGGCCGAAATAGGCCCGGTCGCGGTCGTCGACGAGCGCGAAGATACTGCGGCTGACCGAAACACGCGGTGTGCGGCCGTGGCCGGCTTCCTTCCATGCCTCGCGATAGGCGCGGATCTGCGCCGCCTGCTGGACATGGAACGGCTCGCCCGTCTCGTCGTTCTTCAGCGTCGAGCTCTGCAGGTTCATGCCGAGCTTCGCCGCCCAGACGGCGGTGGCGTTCGAGCTTGCACCCCACCAGATGCGCTCGCGCAAGCCTTCCGAATGCGGCTCCAGTCGCAGGAGGCCGGGCGGGTTGGGGAACATCGGCCGCGGGTTCGGCTGTGCGAAACCTTCGCCTTTCAGCACATCCAGAAACACTTCGGCATGCCGTCGCCCCATGTCGGCGTCGCTCTGGCCTTCCTGCGGCTGGTAACCGAAGTAACGCCAGCCGTCGATAACCTGCTCGGGCGAGCCGCGGCTGATGCCGAGCTGCAGGCGTCCACGGGAGATGAGGTCGGCTGCGCCGGCGTCCTCTGCCATGTAGAGCGGGTTTTCGTAGCGCATGTCGATGACGGCCGTGCCGATCTCGATCCTGTCCGTCTTCGCGCCGACGGCGGCAAGGAGCGGAAAGGGGGAGGCGAGTTGCCGGGCGAAATGATGCACCCGGAAATAGGCACCGTCCGCGCCCAGTTCCTCCGCCGCGACGGCAAGGTCGATCGACTGGAGCAGCGTATCGCCGGCCGAGCGGGTCTCGGATTGGGGGGAGGGGGTCCAGTGCCCGAAGGAAAGGAAACCGATTTTCTTCATGGATGTTTGCCTCGACGCCGGTGCGTCCGTTGGGATGGGTGTCGCCGGCGAAGATGGGGTATCGGGCAAGGCTTGAAAAGGTGTGGAACGAGAACGCTGCGTTCACCGTTCGATGCTTTTGCGCTGGTAAAGGCTACGGCAGGGTCAGGCGGTCACCGCTTGTTTGGATGGTTCCGGGTTCAGGAAAACTGGCTTTGTCCAGAGGTTCGAAAGAAACTCCATGCGCCCTGTGCGGTTTTCCCTGGAAAAGATTCAAAAACTGCACATTGCGGAAACGTCGCCAATGCGATCCCCGCCATGCTCAGTGATATTTTTCCCGCTCCCGCAGGAGGATCGCCGGGGCGTTCAGCCCGGCGATCGGTTGGTTGACGTCTGCCGGAATGTCTCCGGTCAGCTGGAGATCGAGATAGCGCGCGCAGCACACCCTCAGGAAAGATGTGAAGTTTCCGAGGTCGTGGCCGGCATCGATCGATTCATGGTGCAGCTTGGTGATCAGCTGGGTCACGTTCATGCGATCGCGGCGTGCGATCTCCTCGAGCTTCGACCAGAAGAAATTCTCCAGCCGCACGCTCGTCACCATGCCGTCGATCCGCAGCGAGCGCGTGGTGCTCTCCCAGAGCTTCGCATCCGCCTTGATGAACAGCTCACACATCCCGGCCTCCTTGTCCGCCTCCTCAGGCAGCGTCTGTTTGTAGCAGGGACGCGGCGTCCAGCACAGCCATGAACTGCCGCAGCCAGGAAGGGTGTGCCGGCCATGCGGGTGCCGTGACGAGATTGCCGTCGGAGACCGCATCGTCGATCGCGATATCCGCATAGATGCCGCCGGCAAGTTCCACCTCAGGGCGGCAGGCGGGATAGGCCGAGCAGGTCCGGCCCTTGAGGACGCCGGCGGCAGCGAGAAGCTGGGCACCGTGGCAGATGGCGGCCACCGGCTTGCCGGCTTCGAAGAAGTGCCGCACCGCCTTGATGACCTCGGGGTTGAGGCGCAGATATTCCGGCGCGCGGCCGCCCGGGATGACCAGCGCGTCGTAGTCTTCGGCGCGGATGCTGGAGAAGGTGGCGTTGAGGGTGAAATTGTGGCCACGTTTTTCGGTATAGGTCTGGTCGCCCTCGAAATCATGGATGGCGGTCGCGACGGTCTGGCCGGCATTCTTGCCGGGGCAGACGGCATGCACGGTGTAGCCGCAGGCAAGCAGCGTCTGGAACGGGACCATGGTTTCATAGTCCTCGGTGAAGTCGCCGGTGATCATCAGAATTTTCGAAGCTGGCATCTGTTTCCTCCCAAAACCAATGGGAGGAGCTTAGCAAGGCCGGCATGCGAGCGGGTACTATGGGAATACTACAGTGAAGATTCAGCGATAGCGCCGTCAGACACCCTTCGCCACCATCGTGTAGATCTTGCGGGTCCGCTCGTGGATCGTCCATTCGCCGCGCCAGCCGAGCGGCAGCACGAACATTTCACCCGCCCCGATTTCCCGGCTCGTGCCGTCAGCATTGTGCAGCGATACGCGGCCGGTGAGGATGTGGCAGATTTCCGCAATCTCGCTACGGTCGGCGGTGAAGCGGCCGGGGGTGCATTCCCAGATGCCCGTCTCCATCTTGCCGTCCGGGCTCGTCCACAGGGGCAGCGTTGCCTCCTGCTGCTCGCCCTCGATGGAGGTGGGTTTTGCGACGAAGGCGCCGATATCGCGTTGGAGGAGGTCGCCGAAATTTTCGAAGCTGATCATGGTTCGTCCTGTCTCTGGCTCAATGGCCTGTGATGGTGTCGGCAAGCGCCGCGAGTTTCGACGTGTGCGGCAGGCCGGCGAACTCGCGCTCGTCGGCGATGCGGTAAAGCTGGTACATGGAATGCACGCCGAGCCAGCGGAAGGGTTCCGGCTCCCACTTGCGCACGGTGCGGTTGACCCAGGGCAGGGCGGTCAGCTCCGTCTCACGGTTGAGCACGAGGTCGCAGAGCGTGCGGCCGGCAAGGTTGGAGCTGGAGACGCCGAGACCGACATAACCGCCGGCCCAGCCGATGCCCGTCGAGCGGTCGAAGCCGGCCGTCGTGCACCAGTCGCGCGGCACGCCGAGCACGCCGCACCAGGCATGGTCGATCTTCAGCGGTTTCGTCTGCGGCAGCAGGCGCGTGAGGATGGCATGCAGGGCGTCGATGGTCGCCTGCTGCGTCTTTCCGTTCACATCGGTCTTCGAGCCGAAACGATAGGGCACGCCGCGCCCGCCCATGGTGATGCGACCCTCGCGGGTGCGCTGGGCGTAACAATAGGCATGCGCCGCATCGCCGAGCAGTTCGTGGCCTTCCCAGCCGATCTCCCGCCACAGCGCTTCCGGCACGGGCTCGGTGACGATCTGGGCGCTGTTCAGCGGCAGCCAGGTGCGCTCCTCGCCAGGGAAGCCGGCGGAAAAGCCTTCAGTGGCACGGATGATTTTCGCCGCGCGTACCGTGCCGCGGTCGGTTTCGACCCGGCCCTTCTCGAAGCGGGTGACCGCGGTGCCTTCGAAGATCGGAACGCCGAGGGCTTCGACGACATTGGCGAGCCCGCGCACGAGCTTGGCCGGCTGCACGCGCGCGGTGTCGCGGATGACGAAGCCGCCCTGGACGTTGGCGATGCGGATGCGTTTTGCGGCCTCCTCTGCGGAGAGCATTTCCAGGCGCTCGGCAGGCATCTGCCAATCGAGATAGAACTGGTACTCCTCGCGAGCGCGGGCGAGCTGCGGCGCGTTGGTGGCGACGGTGAAATTGTCGACGCGGCGGATATCGGCGTCGATGCCCTCGGCCTCGGTGACACGGATCACTTCGTCCACCGTGCCCGCCATGGCGCGCTGCATGTCGATGACCGCGCCGCGCGTCGAGGTTTTCAGATATTTGTCGCGGGACCATCCGAAGCCGCCGGATAGCCAGCCGCCGTTTCGTCCGGATGCGCCGAAGCCCGCGAACTCCCGTTCCAGCACGACGATGTCGAGCGAGGGATCGGCCTTCTTCAGGTAGTAGGCCGTCCACAGGCCCGTATAGCCGGCGCCGATAATGCAGACATCGGCCTCGCGATCGCCGGGCAGGGGAGGGCGCTTTTGCGGTATGCCGCCGATATCGGCATACCAGAAGGAGATGTCACCGTTGGTCTTGACGTCCATGGGAGAGGCTTTCGGGTTCAGGTCAGCGTCACGTCGGCGCTGGCATCGTCGGGAAGAAGGATGAGGTCGGCGGGGGTGAAGGCGATGTCGACGGTGTCGCCAATGGCAAAATCGGTCGCGCCGAGGGGACTGCGCACCACGGCGACCGTGCCGTCCGTCAGCCGCACCTCGTATTTCGAGCCGGAGCCGAGATAGATCGCCTCGGCGACCGTGCCGGACAGGCGGTTTTCGCCGGGGAGAGTGTCCATGCCGGGGCGTTTCAGCGCCACGCGCTCGGGCCGCAGCAGGATGACCGGGCGGGCATCGCCGGGAAGGCGGCCATGGGCAAGAATCCTTTGATCGCCGATGGTCATCACCGTGTCGTTGCCGGAGACCTCGGCCTTGCCGCGGAGAACCGTGGATTCGCCGATGAAGCGGCCGACGAAGAGTGTCGCGGGGTGGTCGTAGAGTTCGCGGCCCGTGCCGATCTGCTCGATGCGCCCGCCGTTGAAGACGGCGATGCGGTCGGAGAGCACGAGGGCTTCCTCTTGATCGTGCGTGACGTAGACGAAGGTGGTGCCGAGTTCGCGGTGGATACGCTTGATTTCGAGTTGCAGCCATTCGCGCAGTTTCTTGTCGAGCGCGCCGAGCGGTTCGTCCATCAGGAGGAGCGGCGGATCGAAGACCAGCGCCCGGGCGAGCGCCACGCGCTGCTGCTGGCCGCCGGAGAGTTCGTTGGGGTAACGATGGGCGAAATCGGCCATCTTCACCATGTCGAGGGCGCGTTTGACGCGGCGCTCGCGGTCTTCGCCCCGGATGCCGCGCAATGCCAGCGGATAGGCGACGTTCTTTCCCACCGTCATGTGCGGGAAAAGCGCGTAGTGCTGGAAGACGACGCCGATATTGCGCTTGTGCGAGGGCAGGCCCGTCACGCTCTTGCCGCCGATTTCCAGAGTGCCGGAGCTGATGTCGGTGAAGCCGGCGATGAGGTTCAGCGTCGTCGTCTTGCCGGAGCCGGAGGGGCCGAGCAGCGTCATGAACTCGCCGGGGCGGATGTGCAGGTCGATGTCGTTGAGGGCGGTGAACGCGCCGTAACGTTTCGATGCCTTGCGGATTTCGATCGCGGCGCCGGCCGAGCGTTGGGGTGCGGTCATGGGTCAGGTCCTTCCGCGGCGCATGCCGAGAAGCAGGCCGGCGATGATGATGAGCGAGGTCGCGAGGAACAGAAGCGTGCCGACGGCGGCGACGGTCGGGTCGGCGTCGCGGGTGATCGAGGTGTAGATCTGCACCGGCAGGGTTTTCAGGTACGGGCTGGTGATGAACAGTGCGACGATGATCTCGTCGAACGAGGTGATGAAGGCGAAGAGCGCGCCGGAGAGGATGCCGGGCAGGATGAGCGGCAGCGTGACGGTGCGGAACACGGTCAGCCGGCCGGCGCCGAGGCTGGCGGCTGCGGTTTCCAGGCGCCGGTCGAAGACCTCGAGGCTGGCCTGCACGGCGATCAGCACGAAGGGGATGGCGAGCATGGTGTGTGCCAGCACGAAGCCGGTGACCGTGCCGACGAGGTGGGCGTCGAGATAGACCGCGTAGATGCCGATGGCCAGCACGACGCCGGGCACCACCATGGGCGTGATGAGGAGGGCGCGCAGCAGGCCGCCGGTGCGCGCCGCCGCGCGGGAGACGCCGAAGGCGGCGAGCGTGCCGACGATCGTCGCAACGACCGCGACGATGAGGGCGATGATCAGCGAGTTGGAGAAGCTCGTCGTCCAGTCGGGATTGCGGAAGAAGTTGTCGTACCATTGCCAGGAGAAGCCGACCGGCGGGAAGGCGAGCGACTTGTTGCCGTTGAACGACATCGGGATGACCACCAGCGTCGGCGCGAGCAGGAGCACGGCGACGAGCAGGCAGAACAGGCCGAGGAGGACGCGGGGGAAGGACGGCATCTCTTACGCCTCCCTGCGGCTTGAGGAATGTTTCTGGCGCATCAGCGGGGCGGCGATGGCGAGAAGCACGAAGGTGGCGACGAGCAGCACGACGCCCATGGCGCCGCCGCGGCCCCAGTTGAGCAGGCTCAGCACCTGGTTCTGCACCAGCGAGGACAGCATGGTCGAGCGCGGACCGCCGAGAAGGGCAGGGGTGATGTAGAAGCCGAGCGACAGGATGAAGACGATGATGACGCCGGCATAGACGCCGGGCAGCGACAGCGGCACGTAGATCTGCAAAAAGGCCTTCCAGGGTTTTGCGCCGAGGCTGCGGGCGGCCTGGAGCAGGCGCGTGTCGATGCCTTTCATCACGGAATAGATCGGCAGGATCATGAAGGGCAGCAGCACCTGCGTCATGCCGATGATGACGCCGGGCAGCGTGCGGATCAGCTTAACCGGCGGCAGGCCGATGCCGCGCAGGAAGGAATTGATGACGCCGGAATCCTGCAAGAGGATGACCCAGGCCAGCGTGCGCACCACGCCGCTCAGCCAGAAGGGCACGAGCACGCACAGGATGAGCGCGAGGCGCACATTCTTGCCGACGATGGTCATGGCGTATGCATAGGGATAGGCGCAGATGAGGGAGACGAGCGTGACCCAGGCGGCGACGACGAAGGTGCGTTGCAGCACGGTGCGGTTCACGGCGGATTGGAAGAACCAGACATAGTTGTCGAGGCCGGGGGCGGGATCGGTGAAGCTTCGCACCACGACGATCGCCAGCGGATAGGCGAGGGCGACGAGCAGCACCAGCACGGCGGGGGCCGCGAGCCACACCGCACCGCGGGGGCGCCATCGCGTGAGGAGAGCGGGCCTGTCAGGCGTGTCGGTCACGGTCGTCTCCTGTGGGTTCGGTTGGGTGGCGGCATTCTCAGTTGGGCTGGCCCCTCATCCGGCCTGCCGGCCACCTTCTCGCCGTAAACGGGGCGAAGGGGATAGGCCGCACCGTTTTCCGCAATGAGAACCGGTTCGTGGGGCAGGTCCCCTCTCCCCGCTTGCGGGGAGAGGGTTAGGGTGAGGGGCAGTCGCCGCCGCAGGCCTCAGTTACCGGAAAGCAGCGCGTTCCACTTTTCCGCGGCGAGGTCGAAATTCTTCACCCAGAACGGAATGTTCTGCTGATAGCCCTGCGCGATGCGCTCGGGCGTCGAGGTGAGGAAGGCGGCGGTGGTGTCGTCGACCTTCGGCTTGGCGTCGAGGTTGATCGGCGTGTAGGAGGTCTTTTCGGTGAGGATCGCCTGGGCATTCGCGCCGAGATAGGCATTCAGCAGCGCGTAGGCGGCATCCGTATCCTTGACGCCGACCGGGATGGTCATCTGGTCCATCACGACCAGCCAGTCCTGCCAGACGGGCGTATAGGCGGCGCCGTTCTTCACCGCGGTCATGGCGCGGCCAGTCCACATCATTACCATGTCAGCCTCGCCGGATTCGGCGAGCTGCTGGCTCTCCGCGCCGGTTTTCCAGTAGATCGTGTCGGGGCCGAGATCGCGCAGCTTCTGGATGCCCTTCTCGATATCGTCAGGCGTCATCGCCTTGGGATCGCCGCCCGAAGCCTTGAAGGCCTGCTCGATCAGGCCGCCGGTCGGATCTCCGGAACCGTCGATGGCGCGCACGCCCGGGAATTTTTCCGTGTCGAAGAAGTCGGCCCAGCTCTTCGGCGGATTGTCCTTGTAGGTCTCGTTCTTGTACATCAGCACGACGCCGTAGTTCATCGCCGGAACCGAGCATTCGCCGACCTGGCCGGGCGGGATTTTCGAAACGTCGAGCTTGGAGAAGTCCAGCTTCTGGAACAGCGTGCCGCAATGCACATAGGGCGGCAGGTCGGCGGTGTCGACCACATCCCAAGTGACGTTGCCGGCATCGACCTGGGCCTTGAGCTTGGCGATCTCGGTCGGGCCGTCGTTCAGCAGCGTCACGCCGGATTTCGTGACGAACTCCTGGAGCGCGGCGACCTGGCCGTCCTGGTAGATGCCGCCATAGGAGACAAAGGTCAGCGTCTTGCCCTTGAGCGAACCTTCCTTCACCTCGCCGGCGACCGGCTTTTCCTGTGCAAACGCCGGCAACGCCAGGGCGCACGTCATCGTCAGGGCAAAAGCCCTCGCAAAATTCTTCATCATCGATACTCCCAGTAGCGCTCGCGTGAATTGTTCCTGCCGCGGTTACGAGCCCGGCCGTGGCAGGTATTTGTCGAGGTCATCGGCGACGCTGGTGGGCGGCGCGATCATCCAGAGCACTTCAGCCGGTTCCTTGCCGATATTGACGGTCTTGTGCGGAACCGAGGTCGGATATTCGATGCTGTCGCCGGCCGACAGCACATGGCGTTCCTCGCCGAGGGTGAGTTCCACCTCGCCGCGCAGGACGAAGAAGAGTTCATGCGAATCCCCGTGGCTGTAGGGCTTGTCGCCCGTCGAGCCGCCGGGATCGAATTCGCCGATATAGACTTCCATGTCGCGGATCGGCCGCCGTGACAGAAGCATTTTCCGATAGCCCTCGGCCGGCGGCAGGGCCGGGCGTTCATGCTTGCGCAGCACGCGGCCGACGGGCGGGGCGGCCTCCTCGAAAAGGTCCGTCAGGCTGATGCCGAGCGCACCGGCAATGCGCATCAGCGTGCTGATGTTGACGCCGCTGAGGCCGCGTTCGAGCTGGCTGAGGAAACTTGCGGTCGTGCCTGTCGCCTCGCCCAGCGTGCGCAACGACATGCGGCGGGCGGTGCGGAAGGCTTTTACCTTCTCGCCGACGGCAGCCTGGTTCCTTGTCGCGACCGCGATGTCGTCCATGGTTTTGCTCCTCACTTAACAGCGTATTAAGTGAATGGCATTTTGGCAACTGCTAAAATCAAGGTGCAACGATTTTCCCGAACTGCCCGGGATCCGCCCTCGGCGGATATCTGCTTGGCGGAAGGGCGTTCGGCAGCAAAGCCGTTTCAAAATGGCAACTTAGAGAGCGGTTCCAGCCTTCAATCCGTCATAGACGGCTTCTTCGGCGGTGCGTGGCGCCAGACAGTCTCCGATGAGATGGATCTCCGGGACCAGTCCAGTCAGCATCGTCCGCAACGCGTCGTTTGGCGCATGCCCGAGACAGAGGACGAGCGTATCCACCTCCTCAAAGAGGATCGGCTGTTCGCTGACGGTGTGTTGCAGGTAGACTGTGCCGCCGTCGCAGCCGTAGAGCCGGGCATAGGGCGTGATGCCGACGCCCTTCCTGTGCAGCTCAGCGGCGATGTTGTCGCGCACATAGAGCGGCAGAAGCTCGCCGGGGTGGGTGCCGTTGACGGCGAGATCGACGCTGCATCCCTCGTTGACCAGCAGTTCGGCAATGCCGGGGCCGATCCAGTCGCAGCGCCAGTCCGCGACGACGACGCGGCTGCCGGTCTTGGCTTCGCGGCGCAGCACCTGCCAGGCATCGACCACCTGCACGCTGTCGTCGGCGGGGATTTCCGGCAGGTAGGGGCTCGCGCCCGTCGCGAGCACGACGGCGTCCGGCCTTTCCTGTTCGACAAGGGCCACATCGACGCGAACGCCTTTGACCACGCGCACCTGCGCCAGTTCGAGTTCGCGCGACAGGTTGGTGACGATGCCGCCGAATTCGGCGCGGCGCGGCAATTGTTGGGCGAGCAGGGCCTGCCCGCCGAGCTGGTTTGCGGCTTCATAGAGCGTGACCTGATGGCCGCGTGCGGCGGCGATGGCGGCGGCCTTCATGCCGCCCGGCCCGCCGCCGATCACCATGACCTTTTTCGGCCGGGCGGCCGGGGTCAGCGTGCCGAAGGCAAGTTCCCGGCCGGTCTCCGGATGCTGGATGCAGGAGATCGGCACGCCGCGGTGAAAATGGCCGATGCAGGCCTGGTTGCAGGCGATGCAGGCACGGATATCGTCCGTGCGGCCTTCTTCGGCCTTAGCCGGCATCTCGGGATCGCAGATCAGCGCGCGCGTCATGCCGCAGACATCGGCTGCGCCCTCGGCGATGACGGCCTCGGCCTCCTGCGGCTGGTTGATACGGCCGGCGACGAAGACCGGTACGCTCAGCGCCTTGCGGAAGCGGGCGGCGTCGCTGGACAGATAGGCGTTGCGATAGGCCATGGGCGGCACGATATGCACTGCGCCGCCGAGCGAGGCAGAGGTGCCGGCGGTGACGTTGACATAGTCGACCAGCGGTTCGAGCAGGCGACAGCCGTCGAGCGCCTCGTCCGGGGTGAGGCCGTTTTCATCGCGGTCCCCGGCGCTGATGCGCAGGCCGACGACAAAATCCTCCGATGTGGCGGCGCGGATCGCCTTCAGCGCTTCCTCGGCAAAACGCAGCCGGTTTTCCAGCGCGCCGCCATAGGCATCCGTGCGGCGGTTGACGCGCGGGTTCAAAAATTGCGCCGGCAGGTAGCCGTGGCTCGCCACCAGTTCGACGCCGTCGACACCGGCCTCCAGCATGCGCCGGGCGGCCGCGCCATAGCCGGCGACGATCTCGTCGATCATCGCCTGGTCGAGCGCGCGCGGCATGACGCGAAACCGCTCGTTGGGCGTGACGGAGGGGGCATAGGCGACCGTCAGCAGGCCGTCGCCGCCCTCCATGATCTCCCGGCCGGGATGGAAAAGCTGCGAGAAGAGCGCGCAGCCGTGGGCGTGGCAGATTTCCGCCAGTTTGCGATAGCCCTCGATGCAGCTGTCGTCCGTCGCCATCAGCATGTGCGAGGTGTAGCGCGCCGTCTCGTGCACGCCGGCCACCTGTGAGACGATAAGACCGACGCCGCCTTTGGCTCGGGCCTCGTGGTAGGCGACGAGAGCCGCGTTGACGCGGCCATCGGTCGGCAGCGTCGTGTCGTGACCGGTGGACATGATGCGGTTCTTCAGCCGCACGCCGCGGATCGTCAGCGGCTGGAAGAGGTTCGGAAAGGCGGCGGACGCAGTCATGCTGCGCTCCCGGTCTTGCGACAGTGGCGCATGGCGCGATCGGTCCGTGCATTCTCCATCATTCAGTCCTCCCATCCTGATTGAGCGAAGCCAGGTGCTTATATTTTATCCAAAGTAAAAAATCGATGACTTTTTTTACTAACGGCAAAATCTGTTGCCACGCGCTCTATTCTGGGCAACCTTGCCGCCATGCGCCGGTATCGCGTGGAAAGGGAAGAGGTGATGGTGGACGAGGATGTTCTTGGAGGGCAGGGCGGCGCGGTGGCCGAGGATCCGGTGCTCGGCGAGCGTATCCGCGGCTTGCGCAAGCGGCGGGGTATGACGCTCGCCCAGTTGGCCGAAAGTTGCGACCTTTCGACCGGCTATATCAGCCAGATCGAGCGCAACCTTGCCTACCCGTCGATCCCGGCCCTGGTTGGTATTGCCCGCAGTCTCGGGGTCACCGTGCAATGGTTTTTCGGCGGTGCGGCGGCGGTGCCGCAGGCCGAGCAGGGGTACGTCATCCGCCGCGGCAACCGTCTGCGCATCCAGTATGACGGCGGCATCGTCGACGAACTGCTGACGCCGAAGATGAGCCTCCAGCTCGAGATGATTCACACCCGCCTGCCGCCGGGCGGCGAAAGCGCGGAAAGCTACACCCATGCGGGTGATGCCGTCGGGTTCGTCGTGACAGGCGAATTGGAGATGTGGGTCGGCGAACGGCATTTCCACCTGCGCGAGGGCGACAGCTGCTCCTATTCCGCCGGTGAGCCGCACCGCTACCGCAATCCGGGAAGCCGGGAGGCCGTCGTGCTCTGGGCGATCAGCCCGCCCAGCTTCTGACGTCAGCGCACCGTTTCGATTTCCTGCAGCAGCCAGTCGCGGAAGCGGGCGAGGGCGGGGTTGCCCTCGATACTCTCCTTCGGACAGAGGAATTTATAGGATTCCTCCGGCTGGAAGGTCTCTTCCGAGAGCACGCACAGGGTGCCGCGCGCAATGTCGGCCTCGACGAAGGCGCGGTGCGAGAAGCCGATACCGTGGCCGGAGCGCGCGGCGGCAAGCAGCGTATGCTGGTCGTCGAAGAAGAGATTGGCGTTCGTCTGCGTCTCCTGCAGGTTGTTGTGGGTCAGCCAGTTCTTCCAGTCATTGGCGTTGCGATAGTGCAGGCGCGCGACGCTGCGGCTGAACAGGAGATCTCTGGCCTGCGCGACGCTGGCGAGCAGCGCCGGGCTGCAGACGGGGACAAGGCGTTCGCGCAGCACCTCGACGGCATAGTCTCCGGCCGGAGGATGGACGCAGTACTTGATCTGGGCGTCCTCGCGCTCGACGGTGCCGCTGCGCTCCTCCAGATTGCTGAGATGGAGCTGGATGCCGGGGTTCTGTTCGAGGAAGCCCGCCATGCGGGGTACCAGCACCTCCATGGCGAAGAAGGGGCCAGTGCGGATGCGCAGGATCTTCGCCTCGGTCTCCTGGCCGATGAGCGAGAGCACATTGGCGACATCCTCGAAGGCGCGTGTGCAGACGTCGAGCAGCAGGCTGCCTTCCGAGGTGAGGCTGACCCCGCGCGAGTTGCGCTCCAGAAGGCGGCGGCCGAGCCGCTCCTCCAGCTGCTTGATCTGATGGCTGACGGCGCCCTGGCTGACGGCAAGCTCGCTCGCCGCCGCAGTGAAGCTGCGGTGGTGGCCCACGGCCTCGAAGGCGCGCAATGCGCGCAGATTGGCGAGTTGTCGACGGTGGTGCCTGTCTGTCATCGAACCATGAGGAAAACTAATAGTTAGGAATATATCTTTTGCATTGTTGCAGCGTCGGCTCAACAGTAATCCTACAAGGGCAGAACGAAAACCGACCGGATGTATCGTTCGCCAAGACCCGGAAAATTCAGGTTGTTGCCTTCACTTCGGTGTCATGCGCTGGAAGGTGGGGCTGTGGGCGAGGCAATCCGGCGACACAACACGATGAGGGAACGATGATGAGAAAAATGGCGCTCTATGCGTGCACGGCGGTCGCGATCGTCCTGTCGGGGGCAGCATCGGCCGCAGCCGAGACGATCCGCATGGGCGCGGAAGGTGCCTATCCGCCCTTCAACTATGTTGCCGAGGATGGCCAGCTCAAGGGCTTCGACATCGATCTCGGCAACGCGATCTGCGCGGAGCTGAAGGCGGAATGCGTGTGGAGCACCAACGAGTGGAGCGGCATCATTCCGGCGCTGCAGGCCAGCAAGTTCGACATCATCGCCTCGTCGATGGCGATCACGGAAGCACGCAGGGAACAGGTGAGCTTCTCCGAGCCGTACTATTTCAACGCCATGCGTTTCGTCGCGTCCAAGGACCTGGACCTGAAGGACGTCACGCCTGCCACCGCCGAGGGCATGGTGATCGGCACGCAGTCGGGCTCGATTGCGGCCGACATGCTCAAGGAGTTCTTCCCCGACAATGAGGTGAAGCTCTATCCGACGCTGGGCGAGGCCTTCCTCGACATGAAGAGCAGCCGCCTCGACCTCCTGGTGGAATCGAAGATCGCCAGCGCGGATTGGCTGGCCAAGGGCGAGGACTGCTGCGTCTTCGTCGGCGAGGAGTTTCTCCAGGACGGTACGCTCGGCGCCGGCCTTGCCTTCCGCAAGGAGGACAACGCCCTTCGCGAGCGCGTGAACGCGGCGCTGGCGACCCTCGTCGGCAACGGCACCTATGAGACGATCCGCAAGAAATACTTCGACTTCGATATCCGTCAGAAGCCGAAGAATGCGAGCGAGCTGTTCGCAAAATAATCCGGTCCTGACCGCATGAAACGTTGGCGCAGCCCGGCAACCGGGCTGCGCCCTCCGTCAGCCCTTGTCCGGACAGGTTCATGAACCAGCTATCCCTTCTTGCCTTCGGCGCGGGCGGATGGGGCGACGAGATCCTTCGGGGCCTTGCCGTCACCCTCGCGCTGGCGCTGGCCACCTTTCCGGTGGCGATCGCGCTGTCCTTCGCCGTGCATTGGGCACGCACCGCGTCGCTGGCGCCGGTGCGGCTCTTCGGGCAGGCCTATGCGACGCTCTTCAAGAGCCTGCCGGAAATCCTGACGCTTCTCATCCTCTACTACCAGGCCCAGGCGGTGCTGAACTGGCTGGCGCAGCGCCTATCGCCGGGAAGCGATTTCTCCATCAGCCCCTTCATCGCCGGGCTTGTCGCGCTCAGCCTCGTCATCAGCGCCTATGGCAGCGAGGTCGTGCGTGCAGCGATGAACGCGGTGGGCCGCGGGCAGTTCGAGGCGGCCGCGGCGCTGGGATTGTCCCCCATGCGAGCGTTCCAGAAGGTGATCCTGCCGCAGCTCTGGCGCCATGCGCTGCCGGGCTTCGGCAATCTCTGGGTGATCCTCTTGAAGGATACCTCGCTCGTTTCGGTGATCGCGCTCAGCGACCTCACCCATGTCGCCGTCATGGCGATCAACACGACGCGCGAACCGTTCCTGTTCTATCTCGCCATCGGGGTGCTCTATGTCGCGTTGGTGACCCTGTCGTCGCGGGCGCAGAAGGCACTGGAGCTGCGGGCATCACGCGGGTTTTCCGCCGCCGGAGGCTCGCATGCTTGATCTCTGGTTCGACAATCTGCCGCTCTGGCGCGACGGCCTCCTCACCACGATCGGTCTCACCGTCTCGGCGGTCGTCATCGGCTTCTTCCTCGCGGTGCCGATCGGCGTGGCGCGTTCGCGCTCCAGGGGCGTGCTCGGCCTCCTTGCGCTCGGCTATGTCAACGTGCTGCGCGGCCTGCCACTCCTGGTGCTGTTGTTCCTCATCTATTACGGCGTGGGCCAGTTCAACCGTGAACTCAGGCAGTTGGGGCTCTGGTGGTTCTTCCGTGACGCCACCTATTGCGGCCTTCTGGCTCTGGTGCTCAACACCGCCGCCTACCAGGCCGAGATCATCCGCGGCAGCCTCGATACGATTTCCAAGTCTGTGCTTGAAACCAACGCGGCGCTCAACCTGACGCGCTGGACGGCCTTCCGGCGGGTGCTGTTGCCGATCGCGCTTTCCAAGGCGCTGCCGGCGCTCGGCAACGAGGTGATCCTGCTTCTGAAGTCCACCTCGCTCGTCGCCATCATTACCGTCTTCGACCTGATGGGGCAGGCGCGGTTCATCTTCTCGAAGACCTTTGACCTTGGCGTCTATTACGTGGCGGCGGCGCACTATCTGGTCGTCGTCCTTCTCATCGAATGGGCCGTGCGGCGGATCGAGGCGCGCACACCCTGGGTCGCGCGGTAGGAGAGCTTCATGCAGCAGCAGCCCGCCGTCCGCTTCGAGCGGCTCAACAAGTTCTACGGCGCCTTTCATGTGCTGAAGGATATCGACCTTTCGGTCGCCCGCGGCGAGCGCATCGTGCTGTGCGGGCCGTCCGGCTCGGGAAAATCCACGCTGATCCGCTGTATCAACCGGCTGGAACCCCATCAGTCCGGCCGGCTGACTGTCGATGGCATCCTGCTCGACGATACGCCGAAGACCATTCGCGCGGTGCGCAACCGGGTCGGCATGTGCTTCCAGCATTTCAACCTGATCCCGCACCTGACCGTGCTTGGCAACTGCACCCTGTCGCCGATCCACACGCATGGTGTCGCGAAGGAAGAGGCGGAGGCGCTTGCCATGGCGCTGCTCGCGCGGGTGCGCATGGACGGCCATGCCGGCAAATATCCCCATCAGCTTTCCGGCGGCCAGCAGCAGCGTGTCGCCATCGCGCGCGGCCTCTGCCTCCGGCCTGAGATCATGCTCTTCGACGAGCCGACCTCCGCGCTCGATCCGGAATCGATCGCAGAGGTGCTCGAGGTGATGGCCGGGCTTGCCGCCGAGGGCATGACGATGCTGTGCGTGACCCACGAAATGGGCTTCGCCCGCAAGATCGCGGACCGCATCGTCTTCATGGAAAAGGGGGAAGTCATCGAGGCGGCGCCGCCGGACGTGTTCTTCGGCGTCGACGCGAAGGAGCGGTCCCGACGTTTCCTCAGCCGTATCGCGCAGAGCTGACGGGGGCGTCATGGCTTCCTGAACCTTTGCGCCACCTCGAAAACCGGGCCGCATTCCGCATTTTTCCACGCCAGTTCATCGTCTGCCCTTGCGGGCAGGGAAGGGTATTTCATGTCCTATCGTGTCGCCATTATAGAGTTCATCAACGAATCCAACACGTTCACGCTGAAGCGGACCGGGATCGACGATTTCCATGCCTCGCATTACTTCAAGGGCGACGAGATTCCGCAGAACTTCGCGGGCACGGGATCGGAAGTGGGCGGAGCGATGGAGGTTGCCCATGCGCGGGGCTGGACGCCGGTCTATATCGTTGCTGCCCACGCCGAACCGAACGGCATCATCCTTGAAGAGGCACGCGCGGAGATCACGCAGGAATGCCTGCGCCGGCTGAAGGAAAGCGGACCCTTCGACGGGATCTTCGTGGCGCTGCACGGCGCGATGGTGACGGAGACGGACGAGGACGGTGATTGCCAGTTCCTGCGGGAAATTCGTGCCGTGGTGGGGGATGCCGTGCCCGTCGCCATCACGCTGGACCTGCATGCCAACATCTTCGACGACCTGGCGGACCTTGCCCAGATCTCCGTTTCCTTCCGCACCTATCCGCATGTCGACATGCGGGAGGTCGGCGTCGAGGCCTGCGATCTGCTGCACCGGGCGATGGCCGGCGAGATCGCGCCGAAACTCGCCATCCGCCGCCCGCCCATGCTGCTCGGCTGCGACGACGGGCGCACGACGGACAACGGGCCGATGTGCCGCCTCCTGGAAAAAGCGGCGGCGGAAGCAGCGGCGCCGGGCGTGCTCGCCGTCTCGATCAATGCCGGCTTCACCGATGCCGATGTCTGGGCCGCCGGGCCAAGCGTTGTCGTCACCTATGACAGCGCCAACGTGCCGGTCGCAGCGGCGGAGGGCGTCGGGGAAAGGCTCTGCGCGGCCATCTGGTCCTACCGCAACGAGTGGACGCAGCCGGTGCCGCTCTCGGCATGCATCGCGGAACTGACGGACGCCGATCCCAGGGACGGCATCGTCGTGGTGGCGGATTTTTCCGACAATCCCGGATCGGGCGCCTATAGCGACTGCACGGCCCTGATCGCCGCCATGCTGGACGCGCAGCTCACCGATGCCGCCGCCGGGGCGTTGCTGGATCCCGATGCGGTCCGCGAGATCGCAGAGGCTGGCGTCGGGGCAAAGGTCACGGTGACGATTGGCGGGCGCACGGACCCGGCGGTCGGTGGCGGTCCCCTGACGGTGACCGGCACGGTGATGGCGATCACCGACGGCAGGTTCGTCTTCGAGGGGCCGATGTTCACCGGCCTGCCCGGCACCTGCGGCACGAGTGTTTGCCTGCGCGTCGATGGGCTCGACATCATGATCGTTTCCGAGCGCATGCAGATGCTGGACAAGAACATCTTCCGCGCCGTCGGCATAGAGCCGACCAAAAGGGCGATCCTCGCGGTGAAATCCATGCAGCATTTCAAGGGCGCCTTCGGGCCGATCGCCGCGCGCATGATCGTGACGGATGCTGGCGGGCTGAGCTCGCCGGATCTTGCGCGCAGGACCTATACGCGCCTTCGCCGCCCGGCTTTTCCTCTGGATTCTGAACAGCTTGCTGCAGCGTCATCAAACTGACGGTGTGTGCTTCCGGCGGTCGCTTTCCACGGGAACGCTGCCGCCGGCCGCTGTTTTCCACCGGCAAAAAACGGCGCCGATTGACAATGTTTTAAACTGTGCTAATGTGATTAAACGTTTAATCATGTCGGTGACCAGCCGTGAAGCCTTCGCGACCCAACCTTTCGGAACTGGCGCGCCACCTTGGGGTGTCGATTGCGACGGTATCGAATGCGCTGTCGGGCAAGGGGCGGCTGTCGCCGGAACTTGCCAAGCGCATCCGCGATGCGGCGGACGAATTGGGCTATGTGCCGAGCCAGGCGGGCAGGGCCCTGCGCACCGGCCGCAGCGGCGTTCTCGGCCTCGTCCTGCCCGATATCGGCAATCCGCTCTATCCGGAAATCGCGCAGGAAATCGAGCGCGTGGCGACGGGGGCGGGCTACGGCGTGCTGATCGCCAACTCGCGCGACGAGATCGCCGCGCAGGACAAGGCGATTTTCCAGCTCATCGAGCGCGGGGTCGACGGCATCGTCATCGTTCCCCGCCGCGGCACGACGGTGCCGGAAACGCGCTGCCCCATTGCGATCATCGACACACCGACGACCCCGCGCAACACCGTCTCGGCGGATCATTTCGCCGGCGGCGCGGAGGCTGCCGGCCATCTTGCTGCGCTCGGCCACAGCAGGATCCTTCTGATCGGTGACGATCCGAGCTCAAATGTGCAGAACGCCCGCATCAATGGCATGCGTTCCGCGCTGTCGGGCATCAGGACGGAGACCATCTGGATCGTCGAGCTGGAGGCCCGGCACGGCAAAGGCTGTGCGCTCGGGCTTGCAGACTGGCGGAAGCGGGGCTTTACCGCCTTCGCCAGCGTCTCCGATCCCCACGCACTGCGTGCGCTCACCGAGCTGCAATCGGCCGGCATCGCCATTCCGGCGGAGGCCAGCATCACCGGTTTCGACAATCTGCAATGGTCGTCCTTCATCTCGCCGCCGCTGACGACCGTGAAGATGAACATGCCGGAAATCGCGACGCTGGCGCTCGATGCGCTGGTCGAGGCGATCCAGTCCCGCGAGGCCTCGGACGACACGCCGAGCCCGCCCGTCACCGCTCGCAAGGCCGCCGTGCCGATGGAGCTTGTCATCCGCCGTTCCAGTGGTCCCGCGCCATCTGCCGGTTTTTTTGAGGAGGAGTCCCCGCATGCATAAGAAAGTACTGGCCGCCAGCGTCTTCTGGCTCATGAGCGGTGCGCTCGCATCCGCCGAGGAGCAGACGCTGACCATTTCCGTCTATGGCTTCGTCCAGGAGGAATTCACCGAGGCGCTCTACAAGCCCTTCGAGGCCGAATGCGGCTGCAAGCTGGTCGTCGAGACCGGCAACAGCATCGAGCGCCTGGCCAAGCTGGACGCCAACAAGGACGCTCCGGTCATCGACATGGCCGTCTTCTCGCTTGCCGATGCGCTTTCCGCCGCGCGCAAGGGGCTGACCGACAAGATCGATACGACGAAGCTTTCCAACTACGACAAGCTCTATGATTTCGCCAAGGACCCGAACGGCGACGGCATGAGCGTCGGCTACACGATCTACAAGACCGGCATCGCCTACCGCACCGACAAGATGAAGATCGAATCCTGGGCGGATCTCCTGAAGGACGACTATGCCGGTCATGTCGCCCTGCCGAACATCACCACCAACCAGGGTGGACCGGTGCTGAACATGATCGGCAAGGCGCTCGGCAAGGATTCGCCCGATCTCAAGGATGCCATGGCCGCCGTCGGCGAGAAGCGCGACGAGTTCGTCACCTTCTACGTCAAGAGCTCGCAGCTCGTGCAGCTCATGCAGCAGGAAGAGATCTGGGCCGCGCCGATGGGGCACTTCTCCTGGGCCGGCATCTCGAAGCTGGACCTGCCGATCGGCTGGGCCGCCACCAAGGAAGGCGACGCCGGCGATATGAACGCCATGGTGCTCGTCAAGGGCTCCAAGAACCAGGAATTGGCCCTGAAGTTCATGGATTTCTGGCTTTCGACGCCGATGCAGACCAAGATCGCCGAAATGCTGATCGACAGCCCGGCGAACAAGGAAGTCGTCGTCGCGCCCGAGATCGCCGAAAAGCTGACCTACGGCGCCGACGTCGCCAACAAGCTGACCTTCCTGCCGGCCGCCACCACCCTCGACTACCGTGAGAAGTGGCTTGCCGAGTGGAACGCGACGGTCGCGCAGTAAAAGGCGTTCTGAACCGAAGGCGATCGCACTAAGTTGCCCCTCACCCTCTCCCCGCAGGCGGGGAGAGGGGACTTGCCCTACGAACCGTTGAGGAATTGGGCAAGCCGGCACGGCATATCTCCTTCGCCCCGCTTGCGGGGGGAAGGTGGCCGGCAGGCCGGATGAGGGGCAATCTCTATACGCGACCGCTCCCCCTCGTGGGGAGATGCCGGCAGGCAGAGGGAAGCCCTCTGCGCTTCCCATCACCCCGAACCGCTGCCCTCTTTTCGGCAGGAGCACGCATGTTTCAAAATCGCGCTGAAGCCCTGGCGCTGGCCTTGCCGGCCGCCGTCTTTGCGACCGTCATCTTCCTGGTGCCTGTGGTCATCGTGCTGGCGGAGGGCTTTCGCAGCCCGGCCGGCTGGACCTTCTCGGCCTATACAAACTTCTTCTCTGAGCCACTGAACAGGCTGGTTCTGCTGCGCACGTTCAAGCTCGGCATCGCCGTGACGGTGGCGTCCGCCATCATCGGTTATGCCGCCGCCTTTGCGATCGTCAATCTCAGCGCCTCCGGCAAGGGGCGCATGATCGGCCTCATCTCGCTGCCGCTGATGATCTCGCCGGTCGCGCGCACCTATGCCTGGATCGTCATCCTCGGCCGCACCGGCATCGTCAACCAGGCGCTGCAGGCCGTCGGCCTCAGCGACGAGCCGATCCGCCTGCTCTTTACCGAGACGGCCGTCTTTATCGGCCTCCTGCAGCTCTTCCTGCCGCTAATGATCCTGTCGCTGATCAGCGCGCTGGAAAACATGCCCAAGGATGCCATCCTCGCCGCCCGGGTGCTCGGCGCCAACTGGTTCCAGGTGTTCTGGAAGGTCATCCTGCCCTTGACGCGCGAAGGCCTCGTTGTCGGCGGCACTCTGGTCTTCACCGGTTCGCTGACGGCCTACATCACGCCCGCCATCCTCGGCGGCTCAAAGGTGCTGATGCTGGAGACGTTGCTCTTCCAGCGCGTCACCGTCGCCAACGACTTTGTCTCCGCAAGCGTCATCGCCTTCATCCTGATCGCCATGTGCTTTGCCGCGAACCTTCTCCTGAAACGGCTCGCCACCGCGAGGAACAAGCGATGAACCGCACGCTGTCCTTCACCATCCTGACCGCACTGATCGTCTTCCTGATCGGTCCGTTCCTGATCATCGTTGCCGCCTCGCTTTCGGCCGGCGATACGCTTGCCTTCCCGCCGCAGGGCCTGTCGCTCAAATGGGTGCTGAAGGTCTTCACCGTCGAGAGTTTCCGCGACAGCTTCATCATGTCGATGATCCTCGCCGTCGGCGGCACCTTCGTTGCGCTGTTGCTCGGCGTGCCGGCGGCCTATGCGCTGTCGCGCTACAAGCTGCCCTTCGGCGAGACGATCAACACCATCGTTACCCTGCCGATCATCGTGCCGGGCATCATCGTTGGTCTCGCGCTCTTGCGCTATCTCGTCGTGCCCTTCAGTTTCTCGATCGGCGTTGCGCTGTTCCTTGCCCATACGGCCCTCGTGCTGCCCTATACGGTGCGCGTCGTCTCCTCCAGCTTCAACAACCTGCGCTCCGACATGGAGGAGGCGGCGGTGCTGCTCGGCGCCACCCGTCTCGGCGCCTTCTTCATGGTGGTGCTGCCGAATATCCGGGCGGGCATTCTCGCCGCCTTCATCCTCGGCTTCGTAACGAGTTTCAACCAGGTGCCCGTCTCGCTGTTCCTGTCCGGTCCTGGCGTGCGCACGCTGCCCATCGACATGCTCTCCTACATGGAAACCACCTACGATCCCTCCGTCGCTGCGCTGTCGGCCCTTCTGGCCCTGATGTCGATCGGCATCGTCTTCCTCGCAGAACGCTTCCTTGGATTCTCCCGCTATGTCTGATCGCGCTTTCCTCTCCCTCGAAAACCTGACGCTCTCCTACGGCAATTCGATCGCCGTCGACAAATTCAACCTCGACATCAGGAAGGGCGAACTCGTCGCCTTTCTCGGCCCGTCCGGCTGCGGCAAGACGACGACCATGCGCTCGATCGCCGGCCTCCTGACGCCGACCTCCGGTCGCATCACGCTCGACGGCACGGACATCACCCGCGTTTCCGCCAACAAACGCAATGTCGGCCTGGTCTTTCAGTCCTATGCGCTCTTCCCGCATCTGACCGTTTTCGAAAACGTCGCCTTCGGTCTGCGTTTGAAGCGCATGCCGGCCGCCGACATCGAGGCGCGTGTCACCGCCGGCCTGAAGTCGGTCGGCCTTTCCGCCTTCTCCGGCCGCAAGCCGGCGGAACTTTCCGGCGGCCAGCAGCAGCGCGTGGCGCTCGCCCGTTCCATGGTCATGGAGCCGAAGGTGCTCTTGCTCGACGAGCCGCTCTCCAATCTCGATGCGCGCCTGCGCGTCGAAATGCGCGCCGAGCTGCAGCGCGTGCAGAAGGAGACCGGGGTCACCATGATCTTCGTCACCCACGACCAGGCCGAAGCCTTGTCGCTCGCCGACCGCATCGTCGTGATGCGTGACGGCCTGGTCGAGCAGATCGGCACGCCCGAGGAAATCTACAACAACCCCGTCTCTTCCTTCGTCGCCGACTTCGTCGGATTCGAAAATGTCTTCGCGCTGAAGGACGGCAAGCTTGCTACGCCCGCGGGCGCGACCGCGTTTGCCGAGACGCTGCCCGGCAATGCCGCGGGTCTTGCCTGGCGCCCGGCAGGCGTCGTGCTCGATGCCGGCCCGTTCAGGGGCAAGGTGAAGAGCGTTTCCTTCACGGGCAATCTGCGCGAATACCTGCTCGACACGCCGCTCGGCCCCATCACGGCCGAGGTCAGTGCCGCGCTGCCGGTCCATGCACTCGGTGCTGACCTCGCCTTCGACCTGCCGCTGAAGGCGGCTGCGCCCCTCCAGCGTTTCGCGTGACGGCGATGGGCGTCTGGATCGATACGGATATGGGGTTCGACGACATCGCCGCCATCCTCGTGGTGGCGCATGCGAGGGAGCCCATCGACGGCATATCGCTGGTCTTCGGCAATTCCGGCTTTGCGCAGGTGCGACAGAATGCGGCCTCGGCTGCAGCAGCCTTCGGCTGGAGCTTTCCCCTCCACGACGGCCGGTCCCTGCCGGTCCTGGGCCGCCTCGAAACCGCGGAAAACATCCTTTCCGAAGCCGGCATGCTGACCGCCGGCCGCAGCCTGCCGCCGGCGCCGCTGCTGCCGGAGAGCGATGCCTTCTCGGCCCTCTGCCATTGGCTGGAGACGATGGAAAGCCCGCGCCGCATCCTTGCCCTCGGCCCGCTCACCAACATCGCCGCGTTGGCGATCGCCCGGCCGGATCTGGCGAAGAAGATCGACGATCTTACCTGGATGGGCGGCGGCGTCACCGCCGGCAACCACACGGCCTCGGCCGAATTCAACGCCTTCGCCGACCCGGAAGCGCTCGCCATCGTGCTCGCCCATGGCCTGCCGCTGCGCATGGTCGATCTCGACCTCTGCCGTAAGGTCGTCGCCTTTCCGGACGACGCCGCGCCGGTCCGCACCGCAGGCGGGCGGAATGCCGACCTTCTGGCCGATCTTCTTGCCGGCTACATCTCCATCGGGACAAGCCGTGGCCGCCCCGGCATGGCCATCTACGATCCTTGCGCTGCCGTCGTCTTCGTGCGACCGGAGCTGGTGACCTTTACTGCTGCCCGCATCGACGTGGAGCTGTCCGGCATGCTGACCCGTGGACGCACGGTTGTGGATGTGCGCGCCGCCGCGGAAAGACGCAATGCCGCCTTCGTCTCCGATATCGACGTGGATGCCGCCCGTGCGGTCATCCTTGGCGCGCTGACTGCGGAGGCGCAGCGATGACCGGCCGGACCGACGCTTGCGACCTCGACGACGAGACCTTGAGGGAAAACGCCGTCGCGGCGGCCCGCGGCGACCGCGTCTTCGATATCCTCATCCGTGGCGGCACGCTGGTCGACATGGTGACGGGCGAGTGCCGCCCTGCCGATATCGGCCTCGTCGGCCCGCTGATTGCGAGCGTTCATGCGCCGGATGCCCGGCAGGATGCGGCGGAGACAGTCGACGCCACCGGGCTCTTCGTCTCACCCGGTCTCATCGATACGCATATGCATGTCGAAAGCTCGATGATCACCCCCGCGGCCTATGCCGCGGCGACGCTGCCGCGCGGCGTCACCACGCTTGTCTGGGATCCACACGAGCTCGGCAATGTGCACGGTGTCGCTGGTGTCGACTGGGCGGCGGAGGCAGCCGGCGCGCTGGCGCAGCGCCATGTGCTGCTTGCACCCTCCTGCGTGCCGTCCGCGCCGGATCTGGAAATGGCAGGCGCTGATTTTCCCGCGGAAACCATCGCCGCACTGCTCGCCCGCCCGGAGATCGGCGGCATTGCCGAGGTGATGGACATGCGCGCCGTCATCGAGGGGAGGGCACGCATGAGCGCCATCCTCGCTGCCGGCCGCCGGTCCGGCAAGCCGATCCACGGCCATGCGCGCAGCCTGGACGGTGCCGATCTGCAGGCTTTCGTGACGTCGGGCATCAGCTCCGATCATGAGATCGTCTCCGGTGAGGACCTCGTGCAGAAACTGCGTGCCGGCCTCACCATCGAATTGCGCGGCTCGCACGATCACCTTCTGCCCGAATGCGTCGCGGCCCTCAACGCGCTGCCCCACTTCCCGCAGACGGTGACGCTGTGCACCGACGACGTCTTCCCGGACGACCTTTTTTCCGCCGGCGGCCTCGACGACGTGGTGCGCCGCCTTGTGCGTTATGGCATGAAGCCGGAATGGGTCTTGCAGGCCGCCACGCTGAACGCTGCCCGCCGCATCCGCCGCGACGATCTCGGCCTCATCGCTCCCGGCCGAAGAGCCGACATCGTGCTGTTCCGGGATCTTGCCGATTTTCAAGCGAAACGGGTCTTTTGCAGCGGTCGTCTTGTTGCTCGCGATGGTGCCCTCATCGAAGCGGCACAGGAAATCGACGCGGCGCCGCTTCGCGGCTCCATGCATCTTGCGCCGCTCGTGGACGATGATTTCCGTATTCCCTGTGCGGGCAGCGAGGCGACCGTCGCTCTGATCGCCAAACCGCGCTTCACCGAATGGGGCGAGGCCGTCGCGAAGGTCGAGAACGGTTTTGTCGTTCCGCCCGCCGGAACCACGCTGATCGCGGTGGCACATCGGCACGGCAAGACGGATGCATGCCCTCGCGTCGGCCTCCTCTCCGGCTGGGGCGACTGGCGCGGCGCGCTTGCCACCACCGTCTCGCATGACAGCCACAACCTCACGGTCTTCGGCGGCAACCCGCGGGACATGGCCGTGGCGGCCAATGCGGTGATTGCCGCCGGCGGCGGCATGGCCGTGGCGGCGGAGGGCAAGGTGCTGGCGCTGCTCGCGTTGCCGCTCTCCGGCCTGATTTCCGATGCGCCGCTTGAGGACGTGGCCGCGACCTTCTCGGCGCTGCGCACCGCGGCCGATGGCATCGTCGACTGGCAACCGCCCTACCTGGTGTTCAAGGCCGTCTTCGGCGCAACGCTCGCCTGCAATGCCGGCCCGCACCAGACCGACCGCGGCATCGCCGATGGCACGACCGGCGTGCTGCTCGAAAGCCCGGTCTTGAGCATTCGGGGCCTTCCGTGAACGCACCCGCCAACACCACCGCTCCATCGGCCAGCACCGGTCTCTTGCTGCCGGCGGTCTTTGTGCCGCTGTGGTCGAGCGGCTTCGTGCTGGCGCGGCTCGTCGCGCCCCATGCGGAGCCGCTGACCTTCCTTGCCGTGCGCTTCTGCCTTGCCTTTCTGGCACTCGCCGCCATCGCGCTCTGGAAGGGTGCCCGCTGGCCGCGCGCGGCGCGGGAATGGCGACAGGCGCTGCTTGCCGGCGTGCTGATCCACGGGCTTTATCTCGGTGGTGTCTTCTGGTCGGTGGCGAACGGCCTACCGACGGCGATTTCCGCGCTGATGGCGGGTATGCAGCCGCTGCTCGTGACGTTGCTGGCCGGCCGGCTGCTCGGTGAGCGCATGTCGCGGCGCGGCGCCATCGGCATCGTCATCGGTGCCATCGGCACGCTGGTCACCCTGGCACCGAAGCTCGGCGCGACGGATGCCGGCGGCATTCTTCTCGTGCCGCTCCTCGTCTGCCTTGCGGGCGTGCTCGCCATTACCACCGGCTCCATCCTGGTGAAGCGTACGAAGATCACCGCAGATCCGCTGACCAACACAGCCGCGCAATATATCGGCGCGCTGGTGCCGACGGCGATCCTCGTGCCCTTCGTCGGCGGGCCGGCCTTCGATACGACGGCGGTGCCGTTGTGGATCGGCCTTGCCTGGTCGGTTTTCGGCATGTCGCTCGGGGCGATCCTCTTGCTCCTGCACATGATCCGCCAGGGCGCACTGTCCAAGGTGTCGTCGCTCTTCTTCCTCGTGCCCGGCGTCTCGGCCCTTATGGCCTGGATCGGTTTTGGCGAAAGCCTCACCCTGGTCCAGATTGCCGGCCTCTGCATCGCCACGCTCGGCGTTTCCCTTGCCAGCCGCGGCTAAACTGACAGGAACCACCATGACCCTTGCCGAGATGATCGCCACCAGCAATGCGCCCGCCGTCACCGTGCGCCGCGACCTGCATCGCCATCCGGAAACGGCCTTCCTCGAATACCGTACCGCCTCGCGCGTTGCCGCCTATCTCGACCATCTCGGTTTTGCCGTGCGCACCGGCCGGGACGTGATGGATCAAGCCGTCGTCATCGATCCGCCCTCGGCCGAGGCGGTGGTGGCAGCAAAGCAGGCGGCTCTTGCCACGGGCGGCGATCCCGTCTGGATGGACCGTATGCCGGAAGGCCTTACCGGGGTCGTCGCGGACTATCGTTTTGGCGACGGGCCGATCGTCGCCTTCCGCTTTGACATGGATGCGCTGCCGGTCAACGAGACCGGGGCCGAGACGCACCGGCCGAATGCGGAGGACTACCGCTCGCGTTTTGCCGGCCGCATGCATGCCTGCGGTCATGATGGCCATGTTGGCATCGGCCTTGCGCTCGCCCGCCGGCTTTGCGCGGAGAAGGGACTTTCCGGCACTCTGCGCCTGATCTTCCAGCCGGCGGAGGAAAGCGCCCGCGGTGCTGCGCCCATGGTGGCGGGCGGCGCGGTCGACGCTGTCGATCATCTCTTTGTCGGCCATCTCGGCTGCCTGTTGCCGTCCGGCAGGATCGGTGCCAGCGCTGTCGGCTTCCTGTTCTCCAGCCGCTTTGTCGTCACGTTCCGCGGGACTGTCGCCCATGCGGCGATGGGGCCGCAAGAGGGGCGCAACGCGCTGCTGGCCGGGGCCTCGGCGGCGCTCGGCTTGCACGGCATTTCGCGTTTTGCCGGCGCGGAAACCTTCGTCAATGTCGGCGTTCTCCGCGCCGGCACGGCCTTCAACATCGTGGCCGACACCTGCGAGATGCTGGTGGAGGTGCGGGCCGACGACCGTGCGGCGCACGACTACATGGTCGAGCGGCTGCACGCGGTCATCGAGGGCGCCGCCGCCATGCAGCAATGCGGCGTGGATATCGTGCGCAAGAACCACATGCCCGGCAACGAGAACAGCCGGAACGCCACCGACCTCATCGCCGACGTGGCGCGTGGCCTGCCCGGCGTCACCGAGGTGCTGCCGGAATGGTCGATCGGGGGTGGCGACGATGCCTGCCTGATGATCCGCCATGTGCGGGAGAACGGCGGCTCGGCCGCCTATTGCATCATCGGCAGCGATATACCAGCCGTGCACCACGCCGCTGATTTCGATATCGACGAGGCATCGCTCGAAACTGGCGTCGCGCTGTTTGCCGGCATCGCGCAGCGGCTGCTGGGCGGCGAAGCGCGCGCATAGCAGCCTGCTGCCGCTTTCTGGCAGCGGCGGGTGCGTATAGAGTGCCGGCATGTCCCGCTCCGAACGCCTCTTCGCTCTCCTGCAAGCCCTTCGCCGTCATCGCCGGCCGGTGAGCGGGCGGGTTCTGGCGGAGGAGACAGGCGTCAGCCTGCGCACGCTCTACCGCGACATTGCCAGCCTCCAGGCGCAGGGCGCCGGCATCGAGGGGGAGGCGGGACTGGGTTATGTTCTGAAGCCCGGCTTTCTCCTGCCGCCGCTGATGTTCTCGCCGGAGGAGATCGAGGCTCTTGTCCTTGGCGCCCGCTGGGTGGCGAACCGCGGCGACGACCCGCTGCAGGATGCTGCCCGCAACGCGCTGGCCCGGATATCGGCAGTGCTGCCGCCTGAACTGCGCGAGACGCTGGAGGCATCGCCGCTGCTCGTCGGTCCAGGGAATGCGCTCCCGGCAAGTTCGGTGGACCTTGCCGTCCTGCGGCAGGCGATCCGCACGGAGCGCAGGCTTTCCATCACCTATCGCTCGGCGGAGGGCACGGCGTCGGCTCGCGTGATCTGGCCCTTCGCGCTCTCCTTTTTCGACCATGCGCGGGTGGTGATCGGATGGTGCGAGCTGCGCGAGGCCTTCCGGCATTTCCGCACCGACCGGATCGATGCGGTTGAGGTGTTGGACGACCGCTATCCCAGGCGCCGTCAGGCGCTGCTGCTGGCATGGCGCGAGGCGGAAAACATTCCGCAGCAGCGCATGCTGCTGCCATAAACTGGCAGCAGGGGATGGTAGCTGTTTCCTGTCTTTCAACGACAGGAGGCTCCGATGAGCAACATCAACAGCGTTCTTCTCTATGTGGCGGATGCAGCGGTAAGTGCCCGCTATTATGCACGTCTTCTCGGCCAGGAGCCGGTGGAGGCGAGCGCGACCTTCGCGATTTTCGTGCTGCCGTCCGGCCTCGGTCTCGGCCTGTGGGGCAGGGAGGGCGTGGCGCCGGCTCCGGCAGCGGCCGGTGGCGGAAGCGAGATCGGTTTCAAGGTCGAGACCGTGGAAGAGGTCGATCGCCGTCATGCCGCGTGGCGGGAGAGAGGCGCCGACATCCTGATGCCGCCGACCGATCTCGACTTCGGCCGCAGCTTTGTCGCCGTCGATCCCGATGGCCATCGCCTGCGCGTCTATACGGTGACGGACAACTCCCGAGCCTAGCGGCCGCCGGATATAGGAGAAGACCGGCCAGGGTTTCCCCGGCCGGTCGGCAGAGAGCGCGGCTATTCTGCCGGGGCAGACTTGTATTCCGCGCCGCGATCGGCATCGAGGATGCTGTCGATGGCGATGAGGTCGGGCATCTTCAGGCCGTTGGCACCGCCGCGCGAGACGAGCAGGTAGCCGAGGTAGACGGCGCCGATGGCGAACATGATCGCGACATAGGACCACGGCTTTGCGAAGGAGGCGTCGCGGAAGATCGCCAGTTCGAAGGCAAGCCAGGCGATGGCGAGGACGAGCACCGGAACCTCCCAGGCGCCGAGCGTGAAGCCCTGGCTCGGCGGCAGCTGGTGGCGCTTGGCCGCATACATCAGCACGGTCACCGCATAGATGATCGCCGGCAGCAGCGTTGCGGCGGAGAACAGCGAGAACAGTGCATCGGTCTGCTGCGAGAACAGCGCGAGGATGACCTGCCCGATGACGGCGACGAAGATGGTCGCGTTGACCGGCGTGTGCAGGGTCGGGCTGATCTTGTGCCAGAGCTGCCATCCCGGGAAGCGCTCGTCGCGTGACATGGCCCAGACGAGGCGTGTGCCGCTGAGAAGGATGACGAGGCCGCAGGAGAAGATGGAGATGACCACCAGAACCAGCAGGAAATTGCCGACGATAGGGCCGAGTACGCGTGTGATGACATCCGCGATCGGCGTTGCAGAGGCACCGAGTGCTGTCGGATCGCCGAGAAGGGCGGTGACGGCGATGAGGAACAGCATGCCGATGATGCCGAGGCTGAGAACCGCCTGCCACATCGCCTTCGGCACGACACGCGCCGGTTCGCGGGTTTCCTCGGCAAGGTTTGCCGCCGATTCGAAACCGACGATGGTGAAGGCGCCGAGCAGCGTGCCCATGATCCACGGGCCGGCCTTGGTCAGTTCACCGAAGGCATAATAGCCTTCCGCGCCGATCGTGCCCGTACTCGTCAAATTGGCGAAGTCGAGTTCGTTGTTGATGGCGCCGACCGCAAAGAGCAGCACGACGAGCCCGATCATGCCGACGAGCTGGATGGTGACGGCGACCGCGTTGAAGCGCTGGGTGAACTTCGTGGAGAAGGCGATCATCACGGCCTGGGCGACGATGACGAGGCTGGTGATCCACCAGGCGTTCATGGTCGTGCCCTCGTAGCCGAAGAGGACCGGCAGCACGGTGGAGGCGATGGTGTAGTCTACCGCGCAGAGCACGATGGCAAGGAAGGTGAAGCTGATCCAGCCCATGATCCAGCCGAAGACCGGATTGGAGATGCGCGACGTCCACTGGTAGACGTAGCCGGTCACCGGAATGCGTGCGGCGAGCGAGCCGAGGATGAGAGCGACCATCAGCTGGCCGACGACAACCACCGGCCAGGTCCAGATGCCCATCGGTCCCGATGTCGAGAGCATGGCGCCGTAGGCGGTGAAGATGCCGGTCGCGATCGAGACGAAGCCGAAGGCGACGGCGAAGGATTGAAAGGCGGTGACGTCACGCTTCAGCGTGTCGTGCTGGCTTGCGTGATGGGACGGCGCGGGCCGTCCCGTGGTGTTCTTGCTCATGGTTCCCCTCCTGTTTCAGGTTTGGTATGCGGTCAAGTCATGCGGGAAAGTCGCCCTCGGCCTCGCTCCAGAGGCTGACGCGGCGGTTGCGTTGCTTGAAGAAATCGATCTCGCGCGCGACGCCGGCGCTTTCTTTCCAGCCGTCGGCATCGATGACGATCAGCTCGTCCATCGCCTCCATGAAAACGGCATCGACCGGCCCCCAGAGCTTGCCGATGCCCGCCTTGTCGAGATCGGCAAGGTGGCCGTTGATCGGATGGGACATCGACACCTGGCTGAAGACGGCGCCGCCGCCCCGCACGATGCGGGCGGCCACGGCGTTCGACAGCGTGAAACGCTGTTCCACGACCGTTTTGTCGGCATGCCCGTAGGGGCATGCGAGAAAGATCTTTCGCATGTTCTAAGCTCCGGAAATGGTCTGTCTGTGGTCGAGGGCGTCACTGACGCCAGGCTCGAGCCCTCTCGATGGCGCGCGCGAAGCGCGCATGCTCAGCCGTGCTGACGGAAGCATCCGGCGTGAAGGTCTGCGCCGCCTTGCGGGCGCCGCTGACGTCGACGCCGCAGAGTTCGGCAAGGCCGAGCGCTGTCAGCTCGTGCATCGGCGGCACGGTGATCGACCGCCTGCTCGCCGAGGCGAGGAACTGGGCGAAATAGCTGCTCTGCGACAGGCCGCCGTCGATGGAGATGCTTTCACCGAGCGGGACGACCTGCGCGGCGGCCTCGATGAGGCCCACCGTCAGCATCGCGATGCCCTCCAGGACCGCGCGAACCATGTCCCGTCGGTCCGTTGCATGGTCCATGCCGATGAAGAGTGGCGCAGCCTGGCGGTCCCAGTAGGGTGCGGCAAGGCCGGAAAGCGCCGGCACGAAAACGATGCCGCGGCTGAGGGCCGACGGCCCCTCGAAGCTGCCGAGCTCCTCCATTGCCGAGAAGAGGCCGATATTGCGCGCCCATTCGAGCGCCGAGCCGGCATCGTAGACGCCGCCCTCGACGGCGAAGGTCGGCGCTTCGCCCTTACGATGCCAGGCAATGGTCGGCAGAAGGTCTGAAGCGGGCGGACGCCTGTCTCCGGTGACGGACAAAAGGAAGGCGCCGGTGCCGAAGGTGATCTTGCAATCACCGGGCTTGCGGCAATCGTGGCCGTAAAGGGCGGCCTGCTGGTCGACGATCGAGACCTTGACGGGCGTTCCGCCGATGGTCCCGAAGGTTTCGTTGACGGCGGCGATATCGGGAAGGCAGTGTCGAGGGACGCCGTGCAGGTCGCACATCTCCTCGCTCCAGCTGCCGGTGGCAAGATCAATGAGGCCCGTGCGCGAGGCGGTTGCCAGATCCGTACGGAACGTGCCGCACAGCCGGTCGAGGAAGAAGGCGTCCGTCGTGCCGAGCCGCAGGCGGCCGGCCTGAAGTGCGGTGGAGACCGCCGGGATGTTCTTGACCAGCCAGGCGAGTTTGCTGGCGGAGAAGTAGGGATCAAGCGGCAGGCCGCAGACGCTCTTGGAGCGTTCCCCCGCGGCAGGCGGCAGGGCGGCAAGGTCGTCCGCCGTCCGCGCATCCTGCCAGACGATGACAGGAGAGAGGGCCTTTCCGGTCTCTGCGTCCCAGGCAAGGCAGCTTTCGCCCTGGTTGGAAATGCCGATCGCATCCACCGGCCCGGCGCCCTCCAGCACGGCCTCGATGTTGCGCAGCAGTTCCTCCGGATCGTGCTCCACCCAGCCGGGTGCCGGATGGTGCTGCGCATGGCGGCGCGTGCCGGCGACCGTCCAGGCCCCGCCATCCTCGACGACGAGGCAGCGGGTGGACGTCGTGCCCTGATCTATGGCGGCTACCCGCATTATGATTCCTCCCTGAAACGAAAATGGACGTGCTGCGCCTGCGGCGCCGCCGCCGGAATGGGCACGAGGACGCGCCGCTCGGGCATCCAGGTGCCGCTGGCGTGCCACACTTCGCGCCCCTCCAGTTCAAGCGACAGGCGGCCCTTCGCGCGGCGCAGGAAGCGCAGCTGGAAGTCCCGGAATGCCGCAGGCAGAGAGGCCGCACGGCGCAGGATGTTCGGCACGACGAGCTTGACCGGATCGTCGAAGGTGACGGCAACCGGTTGTGCTGCCTCCGGGTCGCGGCCGATATCCGCAGCCAACGAGCGCCCGATCGCGCGGCCTTCGCGATAGGCCCAGCCGCCGGTCTCGACCGCGCGCAGCACGTTGCCGGCAGCGAAATGCAGCGGATCGCGCGCGCGTCCATATTGATCGACCGCCGGGCCGTCGCTGCCGGTATCGACCCCGATAGAAGACTGCAGGAACAGCGCCGATTCCGGCGTGAACTGTCCCGTCAGCAGCACGCCGTCACAGGCGAGGGTTTCGAGCTCACCGTTCCGGCGGATGGTGACGGCCTCGACGCGATCGCGCCCGACGATGTCGACGATGTCGGTGCTGCGGTGGAACGGCACGCGGACCAGTGTGGGAAACCAGTTCAGGGGGAGCCGGGCAAGGGCGTGGGAGCGCGGCTCTATCATCGCGACGGGCCTTGCCCCGTGGGTGAGGCAGGTCAGCACGGCCGACAAAGAGACGAGTTCGGAGCCGACGATGAGCGGGCGGCGGAACGGCACGAGGCCGTGGAAGGCGATATAGGCCTGGAGCGTGCCCGTGGTGACGACGCCGATCGGCCGGTCGCCGGAGAGCAGGCGCGCAGAGCGTGGCTTTTCGCGCGCGCCGGTCGTCACCAGGATGCGTCTTGTACGGAGGGTCTCGACGCCGCGGCCCGAGGTGACCGTGACGGCCCCGCCCTCTTCCAGCCGCACGACGGAATGGCCCGTGCGGATATCGACGCCGGCCGTGGCGGCTTCCCGTTCGAGTTTGCGCCCATAGGCCGCCCCGAAATAGACGCGGCCGAATTCCAGCATGCCGAAGGGGGAATGGCTGCAGTGGCGGGTTGCGCCACCGAGTGCCGGCTCACGGTCGAGCAGGCTGACTCGCCCGGCGCCGCGCTTGCGCATCTCGATGGCTGCCGCGACGCCCGAGGGGCCGCCGCCGATGACGATGACATCCGCGTCGAACGGGCTCATCGGCTCTCTCCCGTTTCGCTGGCCAGTGGTGTTGCAAGCTTTCCGCGGGTCATCTCGGCAAGGCGTGCATTGCAGTAGAAGCCCTGGCAGCGCCCCATGCCGGCGCGCGTGCGCCGGCGCAGGCCGCCGAAATCGCCGGGCGGGACGGGGCTGTCGAAGGTCGCCTCGATCTCGCGGCGCGTGACCAGCTCGCAGTGACAGACGATCTCGCCATGGTCGGGGCGTTGCCAGTCGCGCTCCCGGCATTCGGCCAGATTGGGGACTGAGACCGGTGGAACCTCGGAAGGGTGTGCAAAATCACCGGCAAAATCCGAATACAGCTTCAGGGCGTGCTGCGCGAGGCCAAGAGCAGAGCTGAGGCCTGTCGAGCGGATGCCGCCGAGCGTGATGGCGCGCTTGTCGGGCCGCACGAAAACCCGATAGCCCTTTTCCTCGCTGGCGGGGCGTAGCCCGGCATAGACCGCCGTCACCGGAATACCGGCAAGGGCGGGCACGATTTCCGCCGCGCGGCGCAAGAGGGCGTCGAGCGTTTCCGTCTCGACCGTGGCGCGCACCCGGTCCTCCTGCTCCTCCGCCGTCGGGCCGACGAGCACGTTGCCGAAGGCGGTGGGACAGACGACGATGCCTTTGGTGATTTCCGTCGGGACCGGCAGGATGATGCGGGGGACATGGCGCGCGGCGGCCTTGTCGAGCACGACGAACTGGCCCTTGCGCGGCTTGATGCGGAAGGCCGCTTCGAAGCCGAGGCGGCTATCGACGATATCGCCGTAAAGGCCGGCCGTATTGATCACGCTGCCTGCCTCGATGATGCCGGCCGACGTTTCCAGCCGCCAGCTCCCGTCGAACGCGCCTTTGAGAAGTTCCGCGCCGCGCAGGAAGATCGTGCCGAGCGAAACGGCCTGCGTGAGATAGGCGAGCGGCGCCGACCAGGGATCGATGACATGTTCGCCCGGCACTTCGAGGGCGCCGGCAAGGCGTTCCGACAGCGTCGGCATTGCGGCGCGCGCTTCGGCGCCTGAGCGGAGCACGACATCCGTGATGCCGTTTTCGTGCGCCTGGGCGTCGATGGCGGCCAGCTTGTCGGCCTCGAGGCTGTTCCAGGCGCAGACGAAGGCCGTTGTGGTGACGAGGGGCAGGTTCAGCGTGTCGCGGATCGCGAGATACTCCCGCCGGCCCGCGCGGACCAGATCGAGCTCGAGGCTGCCGGGCGGGGCGTCGAAGCCCGTATGCAGGATCGCGCTGTTCGCCTTGGACGCTCCGGAGAGAATGTCCGTTCCCTTCTCGATGAGCACAACCTTCGCACCGGCCAGCGCAAACCGCCGGGCGACCGCACAGCCCACGACGCCTGCGCCGATGATCGCGATGTCGAATGATCCGCTGATGGCGGGGGGAAGGGGCACTGACATTTCTCCCGTTCGGTCAATTGTTGACTGAACGGTATTTAACGTTTGACCGAATGTAAAGCGGGATTGCGAGCCAGTTCGGGCGTTGCGTGATAGAAAGCCCTGATTCTCAGCGCGTGCGGTGCAAGAGTGAAAACCTCAGGTTTTGACCGATCGGTCTCTTTTCGGTCATTGACTTGACCGATCATCGCGCTACAACGGGAAAGCATAGCAAACGAGTGGCTTTGCATTCGAAAACCGTTGCCGGAAAGGACCATTGTGAGGCCTGCGGATCGCCACGAAAAAATTGTGCGGCTGGTGCACAAGGCTGGGGAGATCAGTGTCGATGAGCTGGCCCAGACGCTCTCCGCCTCCCGGGAAACCATCCGGCGCGATCTCTCGAACCTCGATGCGATGGGGCGCCTGAAGAAATTCCACGGCGGCGCGCGGGTTCGCTCCACGCCATCGGTCGAGCCGGCCGTGGAGGGGCCCTTCGCGCTGCGCATGGCGGAAAACCTCACCGCAAAACGACGGATCGCCTATGCCGCCGCCCGGCTGCTTGCGCCGGGGGATTCGGTGTTCATCGACACGGGCACTACGACGCTGATCCTGGCGGAGACGCTCGTCGACCTGCCGGCGCTGGTCGTCATCACCAATTCCTGGAAGATCGCCGCGACGGTTTCGGCCAATGCCGATCACAAGGTCTTCCTGCTCGGCGGAGCCTATGGCGCGGATGCGGGGGAGACGCTCGGGCAGTTCGCTGTCGAGCAGGTGCGGAAGTTCCGCGCGCGCCACGCCTTTCTCACCGTCGGGGCGGTGGATCAGCATTCGGTCATGGACTTCGACGCGCAGGTAACGGAGGTGGCGCAGACCATGATCGAACGCGCGGAGGCGGTCACCGTGCTGGCGGATGCTTCGAAATTCGGCAAGCACGGCATTTTCGAGGTCGCGCCCTGGTCTGCGCTGGACCGGCTGGTGACGGAACAGGAGCCGCCGGCCTCGATCGCCGAGGCGCTGGCGGCCGCCGGGACGGAAGTCGTGATCGCCTGAGCGGGTAGACCGTGCCCCGAGCTGGGGGCACGGCCAGCGGGCTCAGCCCGCCACGAGGAACCAGGACCGGCGCGCCTGCATCAGCCCCACGGCATAGATGGAGAAGGCAAGGACCGCGGTCGCGGGTGCCGAGAGTTCCGCATAGGCGCCGCCCCAGACATGGAGCGCGATGCCGACCGCGGCGGCGACGAACCAGGCGCTGATACCGAGCGGATTGAAGGCCGGCACATGGCTGGAGCGGTATTCGATGGCCGGACCCACCAGCGTGCTGTAGCGGTCGATCAGGATGTGCGCCATGGCGACGGCGACCCAGGCGACGACGAAGATGCCCTGGTAGGCGAGGGCCTGGAGCAGGTAGGAGAAGACGTCGGCGAGCATCAGGAGATAGACGATGACGCCGACCGCGATCGCCCAGCCGACGCGGCCGAAGGGCAGGCGACCGAAGAGCTGCACCAGCGCTTCGAGGTTGACGGCGGCGAGGTAGTAGTTCGCCGTGTTGATGCGCGTCTGCGTGACCCAGACGAAGGCGAGGCCCCAGATGCCCATGAGCTTCAGGAGCGCCAGCAGCACGCTGACCTCCGAGAGCGCGCCGAGATCCGGCACGGTGCCGATCATGAACATGCCGAAGAGGCCGCTGACGAGGAAGGCGACGGCGTAGAAGGGCGTGCCGAAGTTGAACCAGGCGTGATAGCCGGCGTCTTCCTGGCGACCGAAGCGGGCATAGTCGAAGGTGAACATCATCAGCACCCAGACGCCCATGTAGTAGACGAAGCAGGACCACCAGCCGCCGGCCGGTTCGCCGGTTTCCGGGCCGAGGTTCAGCCATTTGTCGCTGTAGCCGTATTCGCCGATGGCGAGCGCGACGGCGACCACGAGGCCGAGGATGTAGAAGGGCAGGAGCACGCCGTTGAACTTGTCGAGCCAGGTCTGGATGCTGCCGAAGATTAGGGGCACGCTGTAGAGCACGACGATGAGCGCCGCGACGGGATAGGAGATCGACGGCATGACGGTGTTGATGCCGACGGCGATGACCGAGCCCTCGAAGACGGCGTAGTAGATCGCCGTGGCGCAGAAGATCAGCGTTGCGAGCCCCGCCCCGACATTGCCGAAGAGGACGCGCGAGAACAGCGCGACGGAAAGCCCGGTGCGGATGGCGAAGCGGCTCAGCACCGCATTGACGACGCCATAGGCGATGACCGACAGCACGATGCCGATGATGGCGTTGCGCGTGCCGAAATTGAGCGCCATTGCCGCGCCGACGACGATATAGAACACGGCGCTGCACACGGCCCACCAGGCCATGGTCAAGGCGCCTTTCGGCATGCGCGCGTGCGGCGGGACCGCCACGTTGGAAAAATCCGAATTGTCGGCTTCGGTGGCCGATACGTTGCCTGCCATCTTGTTCCCCTCGATTGTTGCAGGTGATGCGGTTCGACCGGCGACAGTGTCGGCCGGGCGGGCGATTGGGTGCGTATCTGTCTGGTGGCGAGGTGCTTGGGTCTGATCCGCCGGCTTCGGATTGCCGATGCGAAGGGGATCAGGGACCTCGGAGAAGCGTCATCGACATTGGTGCGTGCATTGCTCCTCCCAACGCATGTCCTCTCTGACCAGCCAACGCTAGGCCGATTGCCTCCTTTTGAAAAATTCTATTTTTGCATGTTCTGGATCTGAAAATCAGAACTGTTCATTCGCTGTCTTGGCCGTAAAAACCGTCGATTATACAGACGTTTAGGCGTATATCGCCAAACGCATTCGCGGTTTCATTGGCGTGTATGCAAAGCGCCTTCTGTTTTTTTGATATAGGATCGCCATAAACCAGAAGGCGCTTTGCAACGGGACGTTTCGGGCGGCTCCGCTGGCGCAACCGCCCAGGGCCGATTAGGTGCGGGTCAGCAGGTAGCTGCCGCTTTCATGCAGCACGCTCGTCCAGCCGGGCTCGATCACGATGGTCGTCGTCACCTCCTCGATGATTGCCGGTCCCTCGATGCGGGCGCCTGCGCCGAACTTCGCGCCGTCATAGATCGGCGTGGACGTCGCCTTGCCGGATTGGTCGAAGATCGCCTCGCGGTAGCCTTTCAGGGCCGCTTTCGCCTCGCCGCCTTCGGCGAGTTTCGGCGGACGGACCTTTTCGATGAGGCCGTAGACGGTGGATTCGAGATTCACCACCTCGACCGCACTGTGGCGTTCGGCATAGGTGTAGAGTTCCTCGTGCCGGGCGTGGAAGGCGTCCTTGACCTTCTCGATGGTCGTAGCGTCGATCGGGAAGGTGCCGATATCGACCGTGCATTCATGCACCTGGCCGACATAGCGCATGTCGATCGAGCGCTTGATGGCGATCGCGTCGTCGGCAAAACCGTCGGCCTTCAGATGCGAAACGCCCTTCTCCTCGATCTCGTGGAACAGGCTGTCGATGCGCTGGTAGGCGGCGGCATTGTCGAGGCGCACCGGGGCCGGGGCCATGTAGTTGTATTTGACGTCGGAGATGATCTGGCCGAAAGCGCAAAGGCCGGAGGCGAGTTTCGGCAGGATGATCGTATCGATGCCCATCTCGCTTGCGAGCGCCGTGATATGCGCTGCCGTCGCGCCGCCCGCGCCGACCAGCACGAAATCGCGCGGATCGTAGCCGCGTTCGACGGAGACGCGGCGGATGCCGTTGACCATGCTGTTGTTGACGATGGCGAACATGCCGTAGGCGGCCTGTTCGACGGAGATGCCGAGCGGTTCGGCGACCCGGGCCACCGCGGCGCGCGCCTTCTCGATGTCGAGCGGCAGCTTGCCGCCGAGCAGGCCCTCCGGGTTGAGGTAGCCCAGCACGAGATTGGCGTCGGAGGTGGTCGGCTCGGTGCCGCCGCGGCCGTAGCAGGCGGGGCCGGGCTCGGAGCCGGCCGACTGCGGGCCGACCTGCAACAGGCCGAGCGGGTCGATCCAGCCGATGGAGCCGCCGCCGGCGCCCAGCGTCTCCACCTGGATCATCGGCACGCCGATGCGGTAGCGCAGGAAGTCGATGTTCTTGTTGAGGTTGGTCTGGCCGTTGCGCGTCAGCGTGATGTCGAAGGAGGTGCCGCCCATGTCGACGGTGATGACGTTCTTCTGGTCGAAGGGCGCGCCGGCATAAAGACCCGCCTGCGGCGCGGAGGCCGGGCCGGAATTGATGGCGTAGACCGAGCGGTCGGTCATCACCTGGCCGATGGCGAGGCCGCCGTTCGACTGGAAGTAGCGCACCGGCTGCTTGGCGCCGAGTTTGCGGAAATAGGCGTCGACGGCGGCGACGTAGCGGCGCATGACGGGCGCGAGATAGGCATTGGTGACGGCGGTGGAAGTGCGGGTGTATTCGCGCACCTGTGGATAAAGCTCGCCGCCCACGGTCAGGATCGCGTCCGGCATCATCTCGCGTACGATCTCCGCGGCACGCCGCTCGTGGCTCGGGTCGAGCACGGACCAGACGAAGGAGATGGCGACGGTCTCGACGCCCTCTTTCAGGAACAGGCGGCAGGCCTCGCGCACGTCTTCCTCGTGCAGCGGCGTGCGCACGGAGCCGTCGGAGAGAATGCGCTCGCGCACGCCGCGGCGGAGGTAACGCGGCACGAGCATGGTCGCGGCGGGATAATCCGGGTCGTAGCGGAAACCGTCTTCCTTGTGGCCGTTGCGAATCTCGATGGAGTCTTCGTGGCCGGCGGTGCAGATCAGCCCCGTCTTGCCGCCGCGATGGGTGATCAGCGCGTTGAGGCCGACCGTCGTGCCGTTGATGCAGAGATCGCAGCTCGCAATGATCTCCTCGATCGGCTTCCTGAGATCGGCGGCGATGAGGCCGAGGCCGTTTTCGATGGCCTTGGTCGGGTCGGTGGGCGTGGAGAGCGCCTTGAACAGTTTTACCTCTCCGCTGGCGCGGTCGGCGATGACGAAGTCGGTGAAGGTGCCGCCGGCGTCGATGCCGAGACGGTAGGAATGCAGGGTCATGTGGGATCTTCCTTATTCGCTGGCGCGCAGCCGCGCGGTCTCGGCGGTATCGACGGCGAGGGTTTGCGGGTTGGCGATGGCGACGCCGTAGTCGGCGCGCGCACCTTCGATGGAGACGAGGCCGTTGCGCACGTCCCAGACGACCTTCTCCACCGGCCGCTCGAAGGGATTGCCGTAGCCGCCGCCGCCCGGATTGAGGTTGGTGATGGTCTGGCCCGGCTTGATGGTTTCAATGATGTTCTTGCGCTCGACCTCGACCTTGCCGTCGCGGCGCAGCTCCACGCGGCCGACCTTGGTGTCGACCATCGCCGATTTTGCGCCCGCCGCGCCCATGGCGGGAATGCGCCGGCCTTCGCCGAAACCGATGCACAGCATGTCGCCGTTGAGCGGTTCCACCTCCCAGGCGGTGCCGGAACCGCCGCGGAATTTTCCCGCGCCGCCGGAATCGGTCATCAGCGAATAGCGGTGGATGACGATGGGGTAGGAGTATTCCAGAAGCTCGACGTCGCCGGAGGTGAGCGCGCCGAAGCAGCATTCCGGGCCGACGGCATGCCAGCCGTCCTGTTTGGGTGTCGCGCCGCCGCCGGAGATGATGGTGGCGAGCACCATGGTCACGAATTCCTCGTTGGTGCGGGAATCGCGGCCGGCAATGTTGAGGCCGTTGGCATGGCCCCAGGAGGCGGAGACCTTTGAGGGCATTGCCTTTTCGAAGGCGAGGCGCACGGCGTCGGTCAGCGTCTCCATCGGCGTCGTCGTGCAATTCATGTGCGGGGCCGGTTCCTGCGCGTTGCAGAGCGTGCCCTTCGGCCCGAAATCGAGGCTGACGCAGCGATAGAGGCCCTCGTTGTAGGGTGGCGGCAGGGCGGCGAACATCATCAGGCCGAGATAGACGCCGGAATGGGAATTGCCCTCGTAGGAGTTGATGAAATAGGGGATCTGCGGCGGGCTCGCGATGGCGATGTGGCAGCTATCGCCCGTGACCGTCACGGTCGCCTTGATCTCGAAATCGCCGAAACCGTGGCCGGCATCTTCCAGGATGGCGGCGCCCTCGTAGGTGCCGTCGGGCACGGTGGATATCAGTGCGCGCATGTGCCGGTCGGCCATGTCGAGCAACGTGTCGACGCAGGCGTCCACCTGCGCCTTGCCGTATTTGTCGAGCATGGCGATGAGGTTGCGCTCGCCGACCTGGCAGGCGCCGATCAGCGCCCGGAAATCGCCCTCCTGGTCGCGGCGGGCGCGCATGTTGGTGAGGATCATGTTGAGCACGTCGTGGCGCGGCGTGCCGCGGTCCCAGATTTTGACCGGCGGAATGCGCAGGCACTCGGCGTAGATTTCCGTGGCGTTGGGGTTGTAGCCGGCGGGCACGGGGCCGCCGATATCGGTGAGATGGCCCTTGCAGACGGTCCAGTAGACGAGCTCGCCCTTGTAGAAGACCGGCTTGTACATGCAGGTATCGATGGCGTGGCTACCGCCGAAGGCCGGGTCGTTGTGCAGGAACAGGTCGCCCTCGTGGATGTCGTCGCCGAAGAAGGCGGCGACCGCCTTCATGGCGGGAATGAGCGAGCCGAGATGGATCGGGATGTCCTGGCCTTGCAGGATCATTTCCGGCCGGGCGTTGAACAGCGCCGTCGAATAGTCGTGTGCCAGGTTGAAGACCGACGAGCGGGCCGTCTTTTCGAGCGCGAGCGTCATTTCACGCTGGGTCGTCTCGAGCATGCCGCGCACGACCGACAGGGTGATCGGGTCTACCTTGGAAGTCTGGGTATGATTCATCGTGTTCACGCTGGTTGAGGGCGAGAACCGACGGCCTGGAAACCGTTGGAGGTGCTGATGTGACTGTTCCCTTAAGCCGCCGGTATCTGTCGCACCGTTGAAGCCGGGGTCAATCTAGGCAGAGTTTTCCGCTTCGGTCTTTGCAGTGCGGGAACGACAAATTGCGCTGGGGCGCACAAGCTGTCATTTTCGTTGCCTGGCGGAAATCCTGTGCGTACCTTTGTCCGAAGAGGGGAAGCCGCATGAAGACGAGCATCACCACAAGCGCGACACGCGCCCCGGACCGCAGCCGGCACTGGCACGAGGCCATCGCCTCGGCCTATTTCCCGCTCGACCTGCGTTTCCGTGATCCCGACCGGTTTTCCGGCGACCTGACGACCTGGCAGTTCGGCGACGTCTCGATCTCGCGGCTCACCTCGGATGCCCTGCAATACCACCGCCTGCCGCATCATTTTCGCGCCGCGCGCGACGAGGAGTTTCTGGTGACGGTGCCGGCCAAGGCGGAGGTGTTCTTCTCCCAGTGCGGCAAGGACATCAGATGCCCGCCCGGCGGCTTCTTCCTGGAGCGCAGCAGCGAGCCCTACCAGTTCAGCCATGCCGAGCCGGCGGACATGTGGGTGCTGAAGGTGGAGGGCGACGCACTGGCGGGCCGCATGCGCGCGCCCGATCGCTTCTGCACCCTGCAATTCGAGGCGGACAACGGGGCGGGCGGCCTCTTCACCGACATGCTGCATCTCCTGCCGGCGCGTTTCGACGGCATGACGCAGGAGGCGCGTATCACGGTCGGCCGGCAGCTTGTCGATCTGCTCGTTCTGGCGATCAAGGCCGACGACCGGGTGCTGGCCTCGGGCAATTCCACGGTGCGCGGCGCCCATCTCGCCCGCATCGAGGCCTATGTGCGCGCCAATCTCCAGGACTTTCGGCTTGATCCCGAGCGCATCGCGCGGGCCTGCGGCATCTCCACGCGCTACCTGCACGAACTCTTCCGCGATACGGGGCAGACCGTGCGGAGCTGGATCCGCGACCAGCGGCTGATGGCCTGCCGGGAGGCGCTGGAGGACCCGAACAATGTCGAGACGGCGGCGGAGATCGCCTATCGCTGGGGTTTTGGCGACCAGACGCAGTTTTCCCGCGTCTTCAAGGCCGAATTCGGCGTGCCGCCGGGCGAATTCCGCGAAAACGCCCGGGCTGGCCGTCTGTCATAGGCTGAAGCGGCCGGAAAGATCCGCGACCTGCTCGCCGTCCCGCACGAGCATGCGGCCGCGACGGATGACGGTGCGTTTTTGGGGCGTCAGCGCCACGGCCTCTGCGAGCGTGCGGGCGGGAACGAGCACGAGATCGCCGAAATCGCCTTCGGCAAAGCCGTAGCCCGAAAGGCCGATGCCCTCAGCGCCGCCGACGGTGCAGATGCGCATCGTTTCCGCAAGGTCCGCATCGTTGGTCATGCCGTTGCGCTGGGCGAGGTATTTTGCCCGTTCCACCATGTCGCCGTTGCCCCAGGGCTCCCAGGTACCCTGGATGCCGTCCGAGCCGGAGGCGGTCGTGAGGCCGCATTCGCGCATCAGGCGCAGCGGCAGGGCAGGCGCCGCGGGGCTGCCGACCGTCATGACAGAAATGTTTTCCGCTGCCATTGCCTCGATCAGCGCGCGCTGGCGGGCCGGATCCAGCATGCCGAGGCAATAGGCGTGGCTGACCATGACGCGGCCCTGCATGGCGAGCGCCCGCGTCCGCTCGACGATCAATTCCAGGCAGAAGGCGCCAAGATCGCCGGGTTCGTGCAGGTGGATGTCGATCGGCTTTCCGTAACGCTCCGCGAGGGCGAAAATTTCGTCGAGATGGCGCACCGGATCGCGGTCGATGGTGGCGGGATCGATGCCGCCGACGATATCGGCTCCGGCCCGCATCGCGGTGTCCATCAGGTCCAGCGTGCCCGCGCGCGGCAGCATGCCGCTCTGCGGGAAGGCGACGATCTGCACGTCCACGAGATCGCGCACCGCTTCGCGGGTTTCGATGACACCCTCGATATTGGCGGTGCCGATCTCCGTATCGACGTCGACATGGCTGCGGATGTGGAGCACGCCGTATTTCAGTGTCTGGAGAACCTGGCGGGCGGATTGGCGGCGGGCGTCAATACCGAGGTCGCGCTTGGCCTCGCGGTCGGCGAGGATGCGGTCGTTGCGCGTCGGGCCGACACGGTTTTCATACCAGTCCATGCCGATCAGCGTCTTGTCGAGATGGGTATGGGCTTCGACGAGGCCGGGAAGCGCGATGAAACCGGCGGCGTCGATCACCTCTGCCGGCGGCTGATCGCCGGGCGGGCTGAAGCGGCCGTCGCGGATGACGAGATCGACCGGTGCGCCGCCGAGGGGGCGGGCGTTGCGGATGAGAAGGTTTTGGGTCATGGCGGTCTCCCTTTCCGGCGTCAGGTGAGGCCGGCGCGGCGCATGGCGAGGCGATAAGCTCTTTCGGCGCGGTCGAGGATCGCGCCCTCGTCGGCCTGCACCAGTTTTCGCCCGCGCATCAGCACGCGGCCGCCGACGATGGTCGTGTCGACATCCGCGCCGTTGGCGAAGCGCGCGAGGCGCTGCACCGGATCGGTAGGCGGCCAGAGATGCGGCTGACGCATGTTGGCAAGGAGAATGTCGGCGCGCTTGCCGACCTCCAGCGAGCCGATCTCGTCTTCCATGCCAAGCGCCCGGGCGCCCTCGATCGTCGCCATTTCGAGAAGCTGTTGCGGCGGCAGCACGGCGTCGTCGCGAAAATGCCGGGCGTGGTAGCGGTGCGCCTGGAACATGTTGCGGAACATGTCGAAGGAGCGGTCGGGCGCCGCAGCATCGGTACCGAGCGAGACGGTGACACCGTCCTCCATCAGCTCCGGCGCCGGGCAGCGGCCGGACACCGACATCAGCGCGCTCGGATTGTGCGCCACCTTGGCGCCGGTACGCTTCAGCACGGCGCGGTCCTCGTCGGTGAGGTCGATGCAGTGGGCGAGCAGCGAACGGGTGTCGAAGAGGTCGAGGCTGGCGTCGTTGGCCGCGATCGAGCCGTCGCGGTGGCCATCCTGCACCAGGAGCACGCCCTTTTCCCGGGCAAGGTCGCGCGCCTTCAGGCAAAGGGCGCGCACGGCGGGGTCTTGGAGGTCGCATGCATCGAAGACCGGCAGCGAGACGGCGAGCCGTACCCGGTCATTGCGACCGGCCCAGGCATCGATCAGGATCGTGCACACCTTCAGTTGTGTATCCGGTAAAACAGCGATTTCGTCATACGATTTGGCGTTGTATTTTCGGTAGATACTCTTTGCCGAGAGCCGGTTGGGGCCGATGGCCAGCACTTCCCGCAGTCCCATTTCGGCGATAACGGCAAGATGCGCGTCGGCGGCGTCCGGCGCTTCGGTGCGCATGATATCCGGCCCGCCGCCGAAGAGGAGAGCGGCGGTGGTCGTGCCGCATTTGATGCGTTCCGCGGCTGAAAGCGCTGCCTCCGCTGCCCAGAATTCCGCATCCGTCGCCTCGGCGTAGACCCGGCCGGTGATCGTCATCCAGTCTTCTGAATCCCCGCCCAGACCCTTGGTCAGCATGTGTCCGGCGTGAGCATGGGTGTCGATCAGCCCCGGCATGACAACCATGCCGGCGGCGTCGATGCGAGACGTTTCGGGCGGCATGGCAGGCACATCCGCGCCGATGGCGGCGATCCGCCCGTCACGCACCAGCAGGGATGCTCCCTCCAGCACTCTTCGGCCGGCATCCATGGTGAGGATCACGCCATTTTCGATCAGCAATGTGTCGGTCACTCAAAATCCTCCTAAATTGGATACAATTTTTGCATATATTGTGTGCAAATTCTAGCGCTGGTATCTTGATATTCCATTTTCATTATGTACATTCATATTCGGAGTGATCGTATGCAAAAATAGTGTTGTATGCATACAAATCTGGGAGAATCCGCATGAAGACCTATGTGAAAACCCTGCTGGCGGGGCTGGCCATGCTGGCGCCGCTTTCCGTACCTGCCCTTGCCGAGACGCTGCGCTGGGCGTCGTCCGGTGATGTCATTTCCTACGACCCGAATGCGCAGGTCGACAGCTTTACCCAGAGCGTGCACCACATGGTGTTCGACCCGCTGGTGCGGCGGAACAAGGAGCTGAAGCTGGAACCGGCGCTCGCCACCTCCTGGGAGGTCATCGAGCCGACGCGCTGGCGCTTCAAGCTGCGCCAGGGCGTGAAGTTCCATGAAGGCCAGCCCTTCAATGCCGACGACGTGGTGGCGACGATCCAGCGTCAGATCGATCCCGGCGCACGCAACCGCGAAAATCTCTCCACCGTTACCGGCGTCGAGAAGGTGGACGACTATACCGTCGATCTCATCCTGCGCGGCCCCTATCCGCTGCTTCTCAACGACCTCGCCGCCATCTACATCATGAGCAAGCCCTGGATGGAGGAGCATGATGCGCTGAAGCCGGGCAACGCCTCGACGGGCGTCGTCACCTATGCGAGCAACCACGCCAACGGCACGGGCGCCTTCAAGCTGAAGAGCTACGAGCCGGATTCCCGCTCGGTCTTCGAGGTGAACAAGGACTGGTGGGACAAGCCCGAGCACAATCTCGACGAGGTGGAGTTCCGCCCGATCGCTTCCGATGCGACGCGTGTTGCCGCGCTGCTGTCCGGTGAAGTCGACATGATCGCGCCGGTGCCGTTGCAGGATGTCGACCGCATCGCTGCCACGGACGGGCTGAAGGTGGCCGAGAATCCGTCGCTGCGCACCATCTTCCTCGTCTTCAGCTACCGGCCAGAGCTTCATGCCGCCCCCGGAAAACCCAACCCGATGCTCGACGTGCGGGTGCGTCAGGCGCTCTGGCATGCCATCGACATGAACACGATCCAGAAGCGCCTGATGCGCGGAAAGTCGCGTATCGCCGCCATGCTCGTCGCCCCTGCCGTCACCGGCTATGACGAAACCATCGACGTGCCGCTGCCCTACGACATCGACAAGGCCAAGGCGCTGCTCGCCGAGGCGGGCTATGCCGATGGCTTCAAGACGGGGCTCGCCTGCCCGAACGATCGCTACATCGCCGACGAGCAGATCTGCCTGGCGATTGCCTCCATGTGGGCGAAGGTCGGCGTCCAGGTGGATCTCAGCGTCGAGAGCAAGACGACCTATTTCCCGCGCACCGACAAGGGCGAGTTCGATACCTATCTGCTCGGCTGGGCCTCGCTGCCGCCAATGGACGGTTTCAGCCCGCTGCAGTCCCTGCTGGCCACCAACGATGGGGTCTTCGGCGGCAGCAATGCGGATGGGTTGTCCAACCCCGAGATTGACAAGCTGGCGCATGCCGCGGCCGTCGAACTCGACGAAGCCAAGCGTGTCGACATGCTGAAGCAGGCCTTCCGCATCACTCATGACCAGGTGCTCTATCTGCCGCTGCACCAGCAGCCCGTCGCCTGGGCGATGAGCACCAAGGTCGACATGCCGCAGTTCCCCGACGAATACGTTCGTCCCTGGTTCGCGCAGGTCAAGAAGTAACGGGATTCTCCCGAGGCATGGTTCCGGCCGGTGAAAGTTGGCCGGGACCATTTCGCAAACTGGTTTGATCCTCCCGGCCTGCCAAGACGGTGCGCGGGGAGGCGGGGCGAAGAGCCGGTTCACCGGCGTGTTTCGATGCCGTTCCGGATGCCGGGCCGCTACGGCCGTTTGCCGCAATTGCCCGTGGAGCGCAGGCGCTCCCTAGCAAGGACTATAACGATGCTCAGACTTTTCTCGGTGAGGCTGCTCCAGGCGGTCCTTGTCATGCTGGCCGTGACGGCTATCGCCTTCGTCATGTTCCGCTTCGTCGGCGATCCCGTTGCCTCCATGGTGCGCGAAGGGGCGACCCAGGCGGAAAAGGACGCGCTGCGCGCGGCCCTCGGCCTCGACAAGCCTGTGCTGATGCAGTTCATGGATTTCGTCGGCCAGGTGCTGACAGGGGATCTCGGCACGAGCTTCCGCTATCAGCAGCCCGTCGTAAGCCTGCTGATGAGCCGCCTGCCGGCAACGCTGGAACTTGTGATCGTGGCGACCTTCCTGGCGCTCGCCGTCGGCATTCCCCTGGGTGTGCTCTGCGCGCTCAAGCCCAATTCCGTTCTGTCCCGTCTCACCCAGGCGACGACGCTGGTCGGCATTTCCATGCCCACCTTCGTCACCGGCCTGCTGCTGATCCTGGTCTTTGCCGTCAACCTGCGCTGGCTGCCATCCTCCGGACGAGGTGATCTCGTCGACCTCGGCTTCTGGCAGACGGGCTTCCTCAGTTTCTCGGGCCTGAAATCGCTGATCCTGCCGTCGATCACGCTGGCGCTCTTTCAGCTCACGCTGATCATGCGGCTGGTGCGCTCGGAGATGATCGACGTGCTGTCGTCGGATTACATCCGCTTCGCCTTCGCCCGCGGCCTGCCGCGCGCCTATATCTACGGGCGACTGGCACTGCGCAACGCGCTGATGCCGGTCGTGACCGTCACCGGCCTGCAGATCGGCCAGCTCATCGCGTTTGCCATCGTCACCGAGACGGTGTTCCAGTGGCCGGGCATGGGCCTGCTCTTCACCAATGCCGTCGGCTATCCCGATGTGCCTGTTCTTGCGGCCTATCTGCTCTTCGTCGGCTTCCTCTTCGTCATGATCAACATGATCGTCGACATCCTCTACACCTTCATCGATCCGCGCCTGAGGACACGATAATGGCCACGCAATCCCTGATGCGCCGGCTGCCGCCGGTTTCCGTGATGATCGCCGGCCTGGTGCTTGCCATCATGCTCGTGCTCGTCCTTTTCGCCCCGCTGATCGCGCCGATGGACCCGCGCGACGTTTCCTCCTACTCGCTGATCGACATGGAGATCCCCCCGGCCTTCATGGAGGGGGGCGATCCGCGCTTCCTACTGGGCACGGACAACCAGGGCCGCGATCTCGTCTCGGTCATCCTGTTCGGCCTCAGGATCTCCGTCGTCATCGGCCTCGGCGCGGTGCTGTTTGCCGCCGCGTTCGGCGTCGTTCTGGGGCTTGTCGCCGGTTTCTTCGGTGGCCTCGTCGACAATGTGGTGATGCGCATCGCGGATGTGCTGGTCAGCTTTCCGACGATCCTCGTGGCGCTCCTCATCAGCGGCATCGCCCGCGCGCAGCTCAGCGCCGATACGATGCTCGCCTGGGCGCCGCTCGTCCTGATCTTCTCCATCGCGATCAACGAATGGGTGCAATATGCCCGTACGGTCCGCGCCTCGACCATGGTGGAGGTCGCGCGTGACTATGTCCGTGCCGCCAAGGTGATCGGCCTGCCCTCCGGGCGCATCATGGGCCGCCACATCCTGCCGAACGTCATGAGCTCGGTCATGGTCATCGCCACGATCAACCTCGCCGGGGCGATCCTGACGGAGGCGACGCTGTCCTTCCTCGGCGCGGGCATGCCGCCGACCTATCCCTCGCTCGGCACACTGATCCGCATCGGCAACCAGTTCCTGTTCTCCGGCCTCTGGTGGATTGCTGTCATGCCGGCGGCGGTTCTCGTCATCCTCGTGCTCGCCGTCAACGTGATCGGCGACTATCTGCGCGATCGCTTCAACCCGAAACTGATGGCCCGCTGAGATGAACACGACCCCCGTCCTCGACATCAAGAAACTCCGCGTCGAATATCCGCTGGCGAGCGGCGATACGCTCGTCGCCGTCAAGGATATCGACCTCCTGATCCGCCCCGGCGAGATCCACGCCCTCGTCGGCGAATCCGGCGCGGGAAAAACCACCGTCGGCAATGCGCTGATGGGCCTGTTGCAGGCCCCCGGCAAGATTGTTGCCGGCTCCATCGAGATCGCCGGCAAGCCGATCGACCTGCGCACCGGCCGCACCGAGGGCATCGTGCCCGGCCGTGACGTCGGCGCGATCTTCCAGGACCCGATGACGAGCCTCAACCCGCTCTTCACCGTGGAAAGCCAGCTTTGCGAAGGCATGCTGACGCATCTGAAGCTTTCCCGCGCTGAGGCGAAGGCCCGCGCGCTCGACCTGATGAAAGCCGTCGGCATTCCCGAACCGGAACGCCGACTCGGCTCCTATCCGCACCAGCTTTCCGGCGGCCAGCGCCAGCGCGTGGTCATCGCAACGGCGCTGGCCTGCGGCCCCCAGCTCCTCGTTGCCGATGAGCCGACGACGGCGCTCGACGTCTCCGTGCAGGCACAAATCCTGAAACTGATCCGCGATCTCGCGGACCAGCGCGGCGTTGGCGTGCTGCTCGTCACGCACAATATGGGTGTCGTCGCCGAAATCGCCGACCGCGTCACCATCATGCAGAACGGTGCCGTCGTGGAAAGCGGCTCGGCCCGCGAGGTGCTGACCGCTCCCAAGGCTCCCTATGCCCGCACGCTGATCGCCGCCGTGCCGCCGATCGAACACCGGCTCGAACGCCTGCCGGTGCCGAGCGAGGAAACACAGGTGGCGCTCGATGCGCGCGCCGCCGTGCGCGCCAAGAGCACGAGCAGCGAGACGGGCAGCCGCGACGACGTGATGCTCTCCGTCAAGAACCTTGCCGTTGAATATGGTGGCCGGTCGCTGATCCCCGGCCGCAAATCCTCCGTCTTCCGCGCGGTGAAAGGCGTTTCTTTCGACGTGCGCCGCGGAGAGATTTTTGGCCTTGTCGGCGAATCCGGCTGCGGCAAGACCACCGTCGCCAACACCATTGCCGGCCTCGTCACTCAGAGTTCCGGCAATATCGACTTTCAGGGCACGTCGCTCGGCGCAAAACGCGAGAAATCCGTGCGCAAGTCCCTGCAGATGGTGTTCCAGGACCCGTATTCGGCGCTCAACCCGCGCTTGCGCATCAACTCGGCTATCGCTGAGCCGATCCTGTTCTACAAGCTCGCCTCCAATGCGGAGGAAGCCCGGCAGGACGCCCGGACGCTACTGGAAGCGGTTGGATTGCCGGCGGATGCGGGCAGCCGCTTCTCGCACGCCTTTTCCGGCGGCCAGCGCCAGCGCATCGCCATCGCCCGCGCACTCGGCCCGCGCCCGTCGCTCCTGATCTGCGACGAGCCGACCTCGGCGCTCGACGTCTCGGTGCAGGCCCAGCTCCTCAACCTCCTCAAGGACCTGCGCGACCTCGCTGGCCTCTCCATGCTGTTCATCAGCCACGATCTGGCGGTCATTCGCCAGATGTGCGACCGCATCGCGGTGATGAAGTCGGGCGAGATCGTCGAGCTGGCGGAGACCGAGACGCTGTTCACCGCACCACAGCACGACTACACCAAGGAACTGCTGCGCCTCGCGCCCTCGCTCGACCGAATCCTGTCGCGGCAGGCGGCGGAGTAACGTTGCGCTCCTTCCCTTCTCCCCGCTGGGGAGAAGGGAAGGAGCGGCACCGGTTCACGTTAAGGCGTCCGTGTGTCAGAAACTGAACCGAACCAATGGAGACCGCCATGGCCGACATCCTCATCAAGAACGGCGTGGTCATCGCCATCGACCCGCAGCGCCGCATCATCCATGACGGGGCGGTCGCCATCACCGGTGACCGTATCGTCGCCGTCGGGCCGACCGCCGAGGTGGAGGTCGCGCATCCGGCCGCAGAGGTCATCGATGCGCGCGGTATGGCGATCATGCCGGGCTTCGTCGATGCGCATGCTCATGCCGGCCATGGCCTGATCAAGACGCTCGGTGGCGGGAAGAGCGATCCGTGGTATCAGGCCTGCCGCGGCGCCTATACCGTCGGCTCGACGCCGGATTTCTGGTATGCCGAAGCGCAACTTGCCGCGCTGGAGCGCCTGCGCTTCGGCGTCACGACGGGCGTCTCGCTGCTTGGCGGCGGCGATTCCGTCATGCGCACCGACGAACCGCAATATGGCGATGCCCATATGGAAGGCGTGCTTGGTATCGGAACACGCTCTGTGGTGGCGGTCGGCACGACCCGCCCGCCTCATCCCCTGACCTATGCCCGCTGGCACGGCGAGACACGCATCGACTATCCCGTTTCCTTCGACCAGCAGTTTTCGACCTGCAAGGCGCTTATCGACCGCTGGCACGGCAGCCATGGCGGCCGCCTGCACCTCGCCTTGCTGACGCCCACCTTGCATCAGGGTTATCGGGACACGGCGGGAGCGCAGGAGGCCGTCGCCCAGTCACATACCGTCAAGTGCTATGCCGAGGAACGCGGCCTCGTCTTCACCCAGGACGGCCACACCAGCGGCAGCGTGCGTATCGCGCATGAGATCGGGATCCTTGGCCCGCGCACCCTCCTGTCCCATGCAACGGGCCTTGATGCGGAAGAAGTTTCGATCTGCGCCGAGACCGGCACGACCATCGTGCACAATCCGAGCGCCGTTGCCGCTATCCTGGCGCGGTGCCCCGTGCCGGAGCTGCTGGATGCGGGTGTCACCGTGGCCATTGGTTCGGATGCGACGGCACCGGATCGTTCGGCCGACATGTTCCGCCACATGCAGCAATGCATGCATTACCACCGCACCCATTTTCACGATCCAAGCTGGCTTCCGCCCGGCAAGGTGCTGGAAATGTGCACCATCGACGCCGCGCGGGTGCTCGGGCTCGAGGCGGAGATTGGTTCACTCGAGCCGGGCAAGAAGGCCGATGTTATCCTCGTCGACCTGCGCCGCCCGCACCTCTACCCCGCCCACATGCCGGAATTCCGCGTCACCTGTTTTGCCAACGGCAACGACGTGCACACCGTTCTGGTCGATGGCAGGGTGTTGCTGCGCGACCGCAGGCCCGTCCATGTCGATCAGGACGCGGTGCTCGACGCGGCGCAGCGCGAGGCCGAGCGCATGATCGACCGGCTGGATTTGCGTTACGCGCTGGAGACGCCGCGTATGTTCTGGCGCCACAGCCGGGACCTCGACGTGCTCGACTGAACGGCGACGGGGTAGCCGCAAGCAGGCGCGCGCCTTTGGCGCAACATGTCATCCCGCCATCAGGCGTTCGATGCCCGCCCTGAGACGTGAAACGCCCTCGACGATATTGGCACGCGGGATCGAGGAATAGCCCATGCGGAAGTAGCGGCATGGCTGGTCGTTTCTCGGGAAGAACGGCGAGCCGGATTCGACGAGGACGCCGTCCTGGCGAAGTGCGGTGACCAGCCTGTCGGCATCGAGCCCGTTTGGCCCTTCCATCCAGAAGGACGTGCCGCCGAAGGCTGAGGAGCCGACGACCGTCAATCCCTCGCGCTCCAACGCATCGGCCATGAGGACATGGCGCTTGTGGTACTCGGTGCGCATGCGGTGGAGCACGGCATCATAGTGGCCGAGCGCCAGGAAATAGGCGGCCGTGCGTTGCAGGTGGCCGGGTGGATGGCGCAGCATCAGCGAGCGCAAAGCCCGCGCCTCGCGGATGAACGGGGCCGGCGCGACGAGGTAGCCGAGGCGCAGGCCGGGAAACAGCGATTTCGAAAAGCTGCCGATATAGAGCACGCGCCCGGTGGAATCGAAGGCTTTCAGCGCCGGGGAGGGCGGGGCGAGATAGCTGATCTCGAACTCGTAATCATCCTCGACGATGACGAAATCCTTCTCCGCCGCCGCCTGCAACAGCCGCGTGCGCCGGTCGATCGGCATTGTCGCGCCGGTCGGCGAATGGTGGCTCGGCGTGACGAAGACGGCGTCGGTGTCGTCGGGGAGCCCATCCGGCGGCAGGCCCTCGCCGTCGACGTCGACAGTGGTGACCTTTGCGCCGCTGAGGAGCAGCGAGGCGCTGATATCGGGATGGCACGGGTTTTCACACACCGCGCTGGAGCCCCTGTCGAGGATCAGCCGCGTGACCATCCACAGCGCGTTCTGCGCGCCAACGGTGATGAGCACTTCGTCCGGATTGGCATGGATGCCGCGCCGCGGCAGGGTGCGCGAGCAGATGTAATTGACCAGCCGGACATCGTCGGCCGCGGCAAAATCGCTCGCCATCAGGATGAAATCCTCACGCGCCAAGGCGCGGCGGGCACAATCGCGCCAGGCATTGAGGTCGAACAGCGTCGGGTCCATTTGGCCGTAGAGGAAAGGGTAGGGGTAGCGCCGCCAGTCGAGCGGTTTTGAAACCTGGCGCACCACCTCGAAGCGCATCTTCATCTTGCCCGTCCAATCGACCGGGGCGGAGCCGGCCGAGGGGCGGTCGCCTTCGACGCCGCGTCCCGGCGGATTGCCGGCGATGCGATAGGAGCTGCGGTCGGCGGCCTCGACATAGCCCTGCGATACCAGCTCCTGATAGGCGAGCGTTACCGTGATGCGGGAAATGTTGAGGTAATCCGCGAGCTTGCGGGTGGAGGGCAGGTGCGCGCCGGGTTGCACGCGACCAGCCAGCACCGCCGAGACCAGCGTTTCCCGCAACTGCGCCTGCAAGCCCAGCCCGCTCTCCCGGTCGATGAAGAAAATCGTTTCGGAAACGTTGGTGCGCATCTCTTCCGTCCTCCGCTCCGCCAATCTGGATTTATTCAACTTCCAAACTGGATATAACGCAAGACGAGCTTCACCCTTATCACTTTCATCAAGAAGACCGGGAGGAAAACCGGCTCAAGCACCAATCGATGAGGAGAACGATGATGCTTTTCAAGTCTATTCAACGCATGACCGCGACGGCCGGCCTTCTGGCGGGCCTTCTTGCCTCGACTGCCGCCTATGCCGAAACCAACCTGGTCGTCGGCTACCAGCAGATCGTCGGCCCGTTCGTCGCCGCCATCGCCGATGGCCGTTTCGACGCGGCGGCCAAGGAGGTCGGTTACACGATCGACTGGCGCCAGTTCTCGTCGGCCGGCGATATCACCACCGCGCTCGCCTCGGGCGACGTGCCGATCGGCGTGCTCGGCTCGACCGGCACGGCGGCGGCCGCGACCCGCGGCGTCGAGCTGCAACTGTTCTGGATCCTCGACAATATCGGCAAGTCCGAGGCGCTGGTCGCCCGCGACGGGTCGGGCATCGAGACGCCCGCCGATCTCAAGGGCAAGAAGGTCGCCGTGCCCTTCGTCTCGACCTCGCATTTCCACCTTCTGGTCGGCATGAGCAAGGTGTGGAACGTCGATCCGCGCGAGGTGGAGATTTTGAACCTGAAGCCGCCGCAGATCGTCGCCGCCTGGCAGCGCGGCGATATCGATGCCGCCTATGTCTGGCCGCCGGCGCTCTCGGAAATCCTCAAGACCGGCAAGGCGATCTCGGACAGCGAGGTGATCGGCGCGGCCAGCGTGCCGACCTTCGACGGGCTGGTGGTCGACAAGGCCTGGGCGGCGGAAAACCCCAAGCTGATGGAGGCCTTCACCAAGGTTCTCGCCGAGTCCTACGCCGACTACAACGCCAACAAGGCGAAGTGGACGGTGGACTCGCCCGAGGTACAGGGTATCGTCAAGCTGATCGGCGGCGACGGGCCGAGCACGGTGGAGGCGCTGGGGCTGCTCTCCTTCCCCAATGCGGACGAACAGGCCTCCGACACCTGGCTCGGCGGCGGGGCGACGCGGGCGCTCAGCGAAAGCGCAAAATTCCTCGTCGAGCAGAAGCAGATCGGTAAATCGCTCGACGACTATGCGCCCTTCGTCAATGCGGATTTCGCCGCGGCAGCGGCGAAGTAACCATCCGTCGATCGCGCACCGGCCGGTGGAGCGGCCGGTGCAGCCATCATCGCTTAGAGACGTGATCGAGGTGCAGGGAGGCATTTCTCATGGAAACACTCAGCGTCAGGAACATCAGTCTGACCTATCCGGGCTTGTACTCGGATCAGGCGGTGATCGCCCTGAAAGGCGTCAATCTGACCATCAAGAGCGGGGATTTTGTCGTCGCGCTCGGCGCTTCGGGCTGCGGAAAGACCACGCTGCTCAACCTGATGGCGGGCTTCATGGCCCCCTCTGAGGGTGATATCTCGCTCGGCAACCACCGGGTCAACGGCCCCGGCGCCGAGCGCGGCGTGGTTTTCCAGAAACACGCGCTCCTGCCCTGGCTCAACGTCATCGAGAACACCGAATTCGGCCTGAAGCTGCGCGGCGTCGACAAGGCGGAGCGGCGGGAGATCGCGACGAAAAACCTCGCCCTCGTCGGCTTGCAGGATTTCCACCGTCACATGATCTATCATCTCTCCGGCGGCATGCAGCAGCGCGTCGGCATTGCGCGGGCGCTGACCTGCGACCCCGCCATGCTTTTGATGGACGAGCCGATGGCGGCGCTTGACGCGCTGACGCGCGAGACCATCCAGGAACTGCTGCTGGAGGTCTGGCAGCTCACCAACAAGATGTTCTTCTTCATCACGCACAGCGTCGAGGAGGCGCTGTTCCTCGGTTCGCGGCTGATCGTCATGTCGCCGCGCCCGGGCCGCATCACCCATACCTACGAGCTTGATTTCAACCGCCGTTTCCTCGCCGAAGGCAATGCTCGCGCGATCAAGTCGAGCCCGGAATTCATCCGCATGCGCGAGGAAGTGCTCGGCATCATCTATGGCGACGAACGTGCGTCCGGCAACTCGGAGGTGGCCCATGCTTGACAGAGTGACACGCGCCAAGCCCGCCAAGGCCGGCAAGATTTTCGGCGCGCCAGGCGACGGCAGCAGCGGCCTGATCAGCTTCGTGACGGCGGCCGTGCTCCTCGCAATGTGGTTCCTGGTAACGGAATCCGGCTGGGTCAAGCCGCTCTTCCTGCCCTCGCCGCTCTCGGTCTGGGACAAGTTCTGGCTGGCGATGACGGAGGGCGTCTCGAACTCGACGCTGGCGCAGCACACGCTGGCCAGTATCGGCCGCGTCTTCGGCGCCTTCCTGCTGGCGCTGGTCACGGCGGTGCCGATCGGCATCCTGATGGGCGTCAACCGCTTCGCGCGCGGCCTGTTCGATCCGATCATCGAATTCTACCGCCCCCTGCCGCCGCTCGCCTACCTGCCGCTGGTCATCATCTGGCTCGGCATCGGTGAATTCCCCAAGGTCTTCCTGATCTATCTGGCGATCTTCGCGCCGATGGCGATTGCCGCAAGGGCAGGGGTGCGCTCGGTCTCGACGGAGCAGATCCATGCGGCCTATGCGATGGGCGCCACCCGGGGGCAGGTCATCAGCCAGGTCATCATGAAGGCCGCCCTGCCGGAGATCTTCACCGGCATGCGCATCGGCATCGGCGTCGGCTGGACGACGCTGGTGGCGGCCGAAATGGTCGCCGCCAACCGCGGCCTCGGCTTCATGGTGCTCAATGCGGCGGAAAACCTCGAAAGCGATACGGTCATCATGGGCATCTTCATTATCGGCCTCTTCGCCTTCGCCTTCGACCTGCTCATCCGCTACCTCGAAAAGACGCTGATCCCCTGGAAGGGGCGCATCTGACCGGCGGCGACCAGAGCAATTCCAGCAAAAGTGCGAAGCGGTTTTGCGTCCGGAATTGCGGAAAAACAAAGAGATAGAGCGTTTTAGCGATTCGAAGAAAAGCGGAAATGCTCTAGCCCCGACACTTCATTTCCCCGGCCGTGGCGGCCTTTCAAAGACGGCGTTTCCCGTCTCCGGCGAAGCCATGCCTTGCGACAAAGGACAGGACGATGACACTCACCGCAACCGATCTCAAAAGCGTGTTCGATGCCTTCAACCGGCATGACATCGACGGGGTCATGCGCTTCTTCGCCGAGGATTGCGTGTTCAACGCGGTCGGCGGCCCGGAGGTTTACGGCACCCGGATCGAAGGCACGGCTGCGATCGCCGACGCCTTCAGCGGCGTCTGGAAGGCGATGCCGGATGCCGAATGGGGCAACCACAGCCATTTCGTCAGCGGCGACCGCGGCGTTTCCGAATGGACCTTTTCCGGCACGGCCGCCGATGGCAGCCGCATCGAGGCGGAGGGCTGCGACCTCTTCACCTTCGAAAACGGCAAGATCGTCCGCAAGCAGGCGTTCCGCAAGAACCGGCCGGTTCTGCAGCCCCGCTACTGAGGGATGGGAGGCAAGGCCATGCAGATGCGCACCATCCCCCCGAAAACCGGCAGGGCGCCGTTCGATCCCGCCTATGATCCCGAACATGCCAAAAGCCCCGGCACCGGCAAGGACTATGCGCCGACCTACTGGATAGGCACCGCCGGCCCCGAGCCGGAGGACGACAGCCCGGTGACGCGCGATATCGATGTCGATGTCGCCATCATCGGCTCCGGCTATACCGGCCTGTCCTGCGCCATCCATCTCGCCCGCGAGCACGGCATCAAGGCGACGGTGCTGGAAGCCAACGGCGTTGCCTGGGGATGCAGCACCCGCAACGGCGGGCAGGCGCAGATTTCCGCCGGCCGCCTGAAGCGCTCGCAATGGATCGCCCGCTGGGGTGTCGATGTCGCAAAGCGCATGCATGCGGAGATATCCGAGGGTTTCGACCTGTTCCGTTCGCTGGTCCGTGAACCGGAGATCGATTGCGATCCGCAGGACGGCGGCCATCTCTACATCGCGCACCGCGACAAGGTCCTGCCGAACCTCGAAAGCGAGGCCCGCGTCCTCAACGACACCTTCGGCTATCGCGCCCGCATGGTCTCGCGCGAAGAGATTCACAGCGACTTCGTCCGCGATGCGGAAGCCCGCGGCGCGATGTACGAGCCTGACGGCATGGGCATCCACGCCGCAAAACTCGCCTTCGGCTATCTCCGGCTGGCGCGGCGTCTCGGCGCAAGGGTGCACACGTCGAGCCCGGTGCTCGACTGCACGGCGAAGGGCGGCGTGCATTATCTCCGGACGCCGGGCGGCACGGTGCGCGCTCGCGCGGTCTGTATCGCGACGGCCGGCTACACGTCTCCCGGCATGAATGCGCTGACGAAACACCGGCTGATGCCGATCCTGTCGAATTCGGTGGTGACGCGGCCATTGACGGCGGAGGAGCAGCAGGCGCTGAACTTCAAGACGCTGATACCGCTGACGGATACGCGCACGCTCCGCCACTACTACCGCATGCTGCCGGATGGCCGGGTGCAGATCGGTAGCCGCAGCGCCATCACCGGGCGCGACGCCACCAACCCGAAACATCTCGCGCTGCTGCTGGAGGGGCTCTACCGCAAGTTCCCGATCCTGCGCGGCATTGAGATCGACTATTCCTGGTGGGGCTGGGTCGATGTCAGCCACGACATGATGCCGCGCATCTTCCAGCCCGACCCCGCGCAAAACCTGTTCTATGCCATGGGCTATGGCGGCAACGGCGTCATGTATTCGGCGCAGGCCGGGCGCCGCATGGCGCAGATGGTCGCCGGCAAGGGCGCCGGCCTCAACCTTCCGATCTTCACCTCGCCGCTGCCGAGCCACGGGCTTCTCACCCCGTTCCGCCGGCTCGGCCAGTGGGGCATGTACCGCTGGTACTACCTGCGCGACGAAATCCTCTAACCCATTGAAATCAGAAAGGGAACACGCCATGAAAATGACCACCGAGGAAGCCTTCGTCAAAGTTCTGCAGATGCATGGCCTCGAACATGCCTTCGGCATCATCGGCTCGGCCATGATGCCGGTGTCGGACCTCTTCCCGAAGGCCGGCATCAAATTCTGGGACTGTGCGCACGAGACCAATGCCGGCATGATGGCCGACGGTTTCAGCCGCGCGACGGGCACCATGTCGATCGCCATCGGCCAGAACGGCCCGGGCGTCACCGGCTTCATCACGGCGATCAAGACCGCCTACTGGAACCACACGCCGCTCCTGATGGTGACGCCCCAGGCGGCCAACAAGACGATCGGCCAGGGCGGCTTCCAGGAGGTCGACCAGATGGCGATGTTCAAGGAAATGGTCTGCTACCAGGAAGAGGTGCGCGACCCCTCGCGCATTCCCGAAGTGCTGAACCGCGTCATCGAAAAGGCCTGGCGCGGCTGCGCCCCGGCGCAGATCAACATTCCGCGCGACTACTGGACCCAGGTGATCGACGTCGATCTGCCGGCCATCGTGCGTTTCGAGCGCCCGGCCGGCGGTCCGCAGGCGATATCCGAGGCGGCAAAACTGCTGTCGGAAGCGAAATTCCCGGTCATCCTCAACGGTGCGGGCGTCGTCATCGGCGGCGCGATCGGCGCGTCCATGAAGCTCGCCGAACGGCTGGATGCGCCGGTCTGCTGCGGCTACCAGCACAACGACGCCTTCCCGGGAAGCCACCGCCTGTCGGTCGGCCCGCTCGGCTATAACGGCTCGAAGGCGGCGATGGAGCTGATCTCCAAGGCCGATGTCGTGCTGGCGCTCGGCACAAGGCTCAATCCGTTCTCGACCCTGCCGGGCTACGGCATCGACTATTGGCCGAAGAACGCCGCGATCATTCAGGTCGACATCAACGCCGACCGCATCGGCCTCACCAAGAAGGTGACGGTCGGCATCTGCGGCGACGCGAAGCAGGCGGCGGGCCAGATCCTCGAACAGCTCTCCCCCTCCGCCGGTGATGCCGGGCGTGAGGAGCGCAAGGCAGCGATCCACCAGACCCGCTCGGCCTGGCAGCAGCAGCTCTCCTCGATGGATCACGAGGACGACGACGTCGGCACGGAATGGAATGAAAGCGCCCGGAGCCGCGAGCCGAACCGCATGTCGCCGCGCCAGGCCTGGCGGGCGATCCAGGCCGCGCTGCCGAAGGAGGCGATCGTCTCCACCGACATCGGCAACAACTGCGCCATCGGCAATGCCTATCCGACCTTCGAGGACGGCAGGAAGTATCTGGCGCCCGGCATGTTCGGCCCCTGCGGTTACGGCTTCCCGTCGATCGTCGGCGCCAAGATCGGTTGCCCGGACGTGCCGGTCGTCGGTTTTGCTGGCGATGGCGCCTTCGGCATCTCGATGAACGAGATGGGCTCGATCGGCCGCGAGGGCTGGCCGGCGATCACCATGGTGATCTTCCGCAACTACCAATGGGGTGCGGAAAAGCGCAACACGACGCTGTGGTATTCCAACAACTTCGTCGGCACGGAGCTGAACCCCAATCTCAGCTACGCCAAGGTGGCCGAGGGCTGCGGGCTGAAGGGCGTCGCCGTCGATACGCCGGCGGCCCTCACCGAGGCGCTTGCCACCGCCATCGCCGACCAGAAGCGCGGCGTGACGACCTTCGTCGAGGTCATCCTCAACCAGGAGCTCGGCGAACCCTTCCGGCGGGATGCGATGAAGAAGCCGGTCGCCGTTGCCGGCATCGAGCGCGCCGACATGCGCCCGCAGACGCGAGCCTGATCCTCCCCGACCCATGTCCCGCCCGGCAAGAAAACCGGGCGGGCCCGTCTTCCCGCAAGCGACCGGAACGACATCATGACCTTCGCCGCCTCCGTCCAAGACCGTTTCAGGGGCATGCCCTCTGGATTTGCCGCCTACTGGCCGGGCTTCGCCGTCACCGCCGCCGTGGCCGTCGCCGCCCAGTTCCTCTCCGATCACTACGGCGCGCCGGCCATGCTGATGGCCTTGCTGCTCGGCATCGCCTTCCATTTCCTCTCGGAAGAGGGACGCTGCGTCGCCGGCATCGATTTCTGCGCCAAACATGTGCTGCGCATCGGCGTTGCGCTGCTCGGCATGCGCATCAGCGTCGATCTCCTGATCGGGCTTGGCGCCAGCACCATTCTGCTGCTCGTCTCGGCGCTGGTCGCCACGATCGGCTTCGGCCTCGCTGCCGCAAAACTGCTCGGCCGCGGCTGGCGGCTGGCGCTGCTCACCAGCGGTTCCGTCGCCATCTGTGGCGCCTCCGCGGCGATGGCGATCGCCGCCGTGCTGCCGAAAAACGAGTTTTCCGAGCGCAACCTGATCTTCACCGTGCTCTCGGTGACCGTGCTCTCGACGCTCGCCATGATCGCCTACCCGATCATCGCCCAGACCATGGGGCTCGATGCGCGGGCGACCGGCATCTTCTTCGGCGGCACCATCCATGACGTGGCGCAGGTCGTCGGCGCCGGCTTTTCCGTCTCGCCGGAAGCGGGCGAGACGGCGACGCTCGTCAAGCTGATCCGCGTCACCATGCTGGCGCCCGTCGTGCTCACCTATTCGCTGGCGCTGCGCAATGTGCCGCAGCCGGAAGGGGAGGCGGGAAAACGCCCGCCGCTCCTGCCCGGATTCGTCGTCGCCTTTCTGATCTTCGCGGCGCTCAATTCCTTCGGCCTCGTGCCCGAGATGGTCGCGACGGCCGGCATGGAGACCTCGCGCTGGGCGCTGCTCGCCGGCATCGTCGCCGTCGGCATGCGCACCTCGCTGCGCCGGGTGCTGGATGTCGGCGGCGATGCGGTCGCGCTCATCGTTGCGGAAACCGCCTTCATCGCCGTCTTCATCCTCGTCGGCATTCACTATCTGGGGCACGCCTGATGAAACCGCTCGACCGCATTCTCGAAACCGCCAAATCCGCGCCGCGCCATATCGTGCTCGCCGAAGGGGAGGACCCGCGTGTCGTCGCAGCCGCCTTGCGGGCCGTGCGCGCCGGCATCGCCGGGATTACGCTGGTCGGCAGCCGTGCGATCGTCGAGGAACGGCTTGCTGCCGCCGGTGCGAGCCCGGGCGAAATCCGCATCGAGGACCCGGCAACGTCTCCGCTGACGCCGCGCTTTGCCGCCGCCTATCATGCGCTGCGCAAGAGCAAGGGCGTCGATGCAGCGGCTGCGGCCGAGGCGGCGCGCTCCCCGCTCGTCTTCGCCGCCATGATGGTGCGGGAGGGCGAGGCGGACGGCACGGTGGGCGGGGCGGTGGCGACGACCGCGGACACGGTGCGCGCCGCGCTCCAGACGATCGGCCGCGCGCCGGAGGCCGGCCTGGTGTCGAGCTTCTTCCTGATGATGCTGTGCGAGGCGCATCATGTGAAGAAGGGCGCCTTCGTCTTCGCCGATTGCGGGCTGGTGGTCGATCCCGATGCCGCGGGCCTTGCCGATATCGCCGTCATGTCGGCGCGCTCCTTCGAAGCCTTGGCCGGCAAGCCGGCGAAGGTGGCGATGCTCTCCTTCTCGACGGCCGGCAGCGCCGCGCACGAGCGCGTCTCTAAGGTGGTGGAGGCGACGCGGCTGGCGCATGCCGCCGCGCCCGGCCTCGTCATCGACGGCGAACTGCAGTTCGACACCGCCTTCGTCGAGGCCGTCAGCGCCGCCAAGGCGCCCAATTCCGCGCTGCACGGCGAGGCCAATGTCTTCGTCTTCCCCAATCTCGACGCCGCCAATATCGGCTACAAGATCGCTCAGCGCATCGGCGGCGCCACCGCCATCGGCCCGATCCTGCAAGGCCTTGCCAAGCCCGCCAACGATCTTTCGCGCGGCTGCAACGCCGATGACGTCTTCCACATGATTGCGGTCACGGTGGTGCAGGCGGGCTACAACCCATGACGGCGCCTTGCGGATATCGTTGACGCAAGGGCGATGTTTCTTCGTGAGAATTGATCGCCTGTCTTGATCACAAGGTAGATATTCTATCAGCGTCCTGCTTCAGGCTAGCAGGTCTGCACCGATCACCGTGCCCGCTAGCCTGAAGCAGGTCCGGCGAGAGGGATCCTGCCGTTCCCGACCCCTTCGTTCCTGCTTTGCCGTGCCGCCCATGTGTCCGGGAGCGATCTGCGCGGCGGTGCCGAACGGCCGCTTGGTGGATCCGTACCGCCTGTTTTATGTCCTTTCGACCTCCGCGAGAGGCTCACCACCGCGTGGGGCCGGGCGTCGGCGCGGGGCTTGCCGCTTGCACCGACTCGTGTTCGTTAGCAAAGCCTGCCATCGTGTGATCCAGTGCCGCCACGGTGCTCGCCGCAGTCTGGATTGCGCGGGGCTTCTGGGTTGGTTTAAATTGACACATGTATGATAAGTGATATATCCATTTTACGATTGAATACCCTTGCGATCGGATGGCCGGGCCGGGCGGCAGATACGGTAGGGGTGCGGCGCTGTAAGGATGTCGTCTGTGGAGAGTGCGATGGTGAAGGATAGCCCGCGAAACTGCCGGGTCGGCGTCGATATCGGCGGTACGTTCACGGATATCGCGCTCGACATCGACGGCGTCCTTCATTCGACGAAAGTGCTGACCGACTATACGGCGCCCGAACAGGCGATCCTCAAAGGTGTCGTTGCCGTCGCGGGTCTCGCCGGCATCGCCCTTTCCAAGATCGACCTCCTGATCCACGGCACGACGCTCGCCACCAATGCGTTGATCGAGCGGCGCGGCGCGAAGACCGCCTTCGTCACGACGGAGGGGTTTCGCGACGTGCTGGAAATGCGCACGGAAAACCGGTTCGAGCAGTATGACCTCGACATCACCCTGCCGCCAGCGCTGATACCCCGCGCCGACCGCTTTGTCGTGCGCGAGCGCATGAACGCCGCCGGCAAGGTGCTTTTGCCGCTGGACGAGGCCTCCGTTGCCGCCGTGGTCGAGGCGATTGCCGCCGGCGGCTACGAGAGCGTCGCCATCGGCTTCATCCATGCCTATGCCAACGGCGCACACGAGGTCGCGGTGCGCGCGGCGATCCTGGAGTGCCTGCCGCATGTCTCCGTGTCGATTTCCTCCGAAGTCTCGCCGCAGATGCGCGAGTTCGAGCGGTTCAACACGGTCTCAGCCAATGCCTATGTCAAGCCGGCGATCAAATCCTATCTCGATCGGCTCGTCGTCTCGCTGAAGGAGATCGGCGTATCCTGTCCGGTCTTCATGATCCATTCAGGCGGCGGCATCGTCTCGGTCGAAAGCGCTGCGGAATTCCCGGTTCGCCTCGTCGAATCCGGCCCTGCGGGCGGGGCGATCTTCGCCGCCGACATCGCCCGCCGCCATGGGCTCGACACGGTGCTTTCCTTCGACATGGGCGGCACGACGGCAAAGATCTGCCTGATCGAGAACCAGGTGCCGAAGACGGCAAAGACCTTCGAGGTTGCCCGCACCTATCGCTTCCGCAAGGGCTCCGGCATGCCGATCTCCATCCCGGTCGTCGAAATGGTGGAGATCGGTGCCGGCGGCGGCTCCATCGCCTCGGTCGATGGCATGCGCCAGATCCGCGTCGGCCCGCATTCCGCCGCCTCCGAGCCCGGCCCGGCCTGTTACCAGCGCGGCGGCAGGAACCCGACCGTGACGGATGCCGACCTTATCCTCGGCAAGCTCGATCCCGACAATTTCGCCGGCGGCGTCATCCCGCTTTCTGTCGAGGCCAGCAGGCAGGCCATGGCCGACGATATCGGCGCCGTTATCGGCCTCGATCCGGAGGTCGCCGCCTTCGGTACCTGCGAGATGGTGGACGAGAACATGGCCAATGCCGGCCGTGTCCACACGGTCGAGAACGGCAAGAACATCGCCGATTTCACCATGATCACCTTCGGTGGCGCCGGCCCGCTGCATGCCGCGCGGCTCTGCGAGAAGATGGGCATCTCCACCTTCCTCGTGCCGCCGGGTGCCGGTGTCGGCTCCGCCATCGGCTTTTTGCGCGCGCCGTTCGGCTACGAATCCGTGCGCAGCGCCGTTTTCAATCTCTCGGCATTCGATTTTGCCGCGGCGAACGTGCTGGTTTCAGCCATGCAGGCGGAGGCCCTCGGCTTCGTCGAAGGCGGGCTCGATCGCGAAACGCCCGTCATCGAACGCACGCTCTTCATGCGCTATGCGGGGCAGGGCTGGGACATTCCGGTGCCGCTCGACGTCGAGCAGTTCGATGCTGTAAGCGCGGTGAAAATCGCGGGCCTGTTCGAGAGGGAATATGAGCGCTTTTTCGGCCGCGCCATCGAGGGGCTTGCGGTCGAGATCGTCAGCTGGTCGGTCAAGGCAAGCTCCCCGCTGCCGCCCGTCGCCCGGGTTTCCATCGTCGATGAGGGCGCCGTCGTGGCGCCTCCACGGACGCGCCGCCTCTTCGACGCCGCGCACGGCGTCTTCCGCGATGCCGGCATTCATGAGCGGGACAGCTTGATGCCCGGCGACGTGGTCAAGGGGCCGGCCGTCATCGTCGAGCGCGAGACGTCCACCATGCTCACCGCCGCATTCAGGGCCGTCGTGCAGAACGACGGCTGCTTGCTCGTCACCCGGACCTGATCGAGGATCGAAGGCATGAACCAGTCGATGATCGATATTCACATGCAGGTCATGTGGAACCGCCTGATCTCCGTCGTCGAGGAACAGGCGCAGACGCTGATCCGCACGGCCTTCTCCACCTCGGTGCGCGAGGCGGGCGATCTTTCGGCCGGCGTGTTCGACCTTGAAGGCCGCATGCTGGCACAGGCCGTCACCGGTACGCCGGGCCATGTCAATGCCATGGCCGAATCTGTCGCCCATTTCATTCGCGACATCGGCCCGGAGAACATCTTCGAAGGCGATGTCTACATCACCAACGATCCTTGGAAGGGCACCGGCCACCTGCACGACATCACCGTCGTCACGCCCTCCTTCCACCATGGCAGGCTTGTCGGCTATTTTGCCTCCACCGCCCATGTGGTGGATATCGGTGGTCGCGGCTTCGGGCCGGATGCGCGTGAGGTTTACGAGGAAGGCCTCTTCATCCCGATCATGAAGTTCTTCGAGCGCGGCGAATTGAACCGCACGCTCATCCATATCGTGCGCAACAATGTGCGCGAGAGCGACAAGGTGGTCGGCGATTTCCATGCGCTGGCCGCCTGCAACGAGACCGGCCACCGCCGCCTCGTCGACATGCTCACGGAGTTCAACCTCGAAGACCTTTCGGTGATCGGCGGCTTCATCCTGAAGCACAGCCGCGAGGCGACGCTGGAGCGGCTGCAGGCGCTGCCGCATGGCAGCTGGTCCTACAGCCTCGATCTCGACGGCTATGACGAGCCTGTGCATCTTGCCGCAAGGCTGACCGTCAGTCCCGACGGCGTGCTGGTCGATTTCGACGGCACCTCGGGCATGAGCCGGTTCGGCATCAATGTGCCGCTGGTCTATGCGAAAGCCTATGCCTGCTACGGCATTAAATGTGTGGTGGCGCCCGACATTCCGAACAACGCCGCCTCGCTTGCGCCCTTCGACGTTGCCGCACCCGAAGGCTGCATCCTCAATGCCAGACGTCCGGCCCCTGTTGCCGTGCGCCACGTGCTTGGCCATTTCGTGCCCGACCTCGTGCTCGGCGCGCTGCATCAGGCACTGCCCGGAAAGGTGCCGGCGGAAGGCGCGAGTGCACTCTGGAACCTGCATATGAGCGTGCGTCCGCTGAGCGACGAGATCGGCGGCAAGGGCGCGGAAATCCTGATGTTCAATTCCGGCGGCACCGGCGCGCGCGCCGCGCTCGACGGGCTCAACGCGACGGCCTTTCCGAGCGGCGTGCATACAATGCCGATCGAGGCGACGGAAAATGTCGGCCCGGTCATCGTCTGGCGCAAGGAATTGCGCGAGGGCTCCGGTGGCGCTGGTGCGCAGCGCGGTGGCCTTGGCCAGATGATTGAGATCGAAGCGGCCGAGGGGTTTTCTTTCCGCTTTTCCGCGATGTTCGATCGCCTCGGTCATCCCGCCCGCGGCCGCGACGGCGGCCTTGATGGTGCGCCCGGCGGTGTAGCGCTGGATGATGGCACGGTGCTGAAGGGCAAGGGCCTGCAGTTCGTGCCGGAGGGGCGCCGCCTCGTGCTTTCTCTGCCGGGCGGTGGCGGATATGGCGATCCGGCCGAACGCCCCGCCGATACCGTCGCCCATGACGTCAAACACGGCTACATCACCGGCGAACAGGCTGCACTCTACGGCAAGGCGGATGGCAAAGCCTGAGACGGACATCTCAGGTCGCCGTTGCTCTTGTCGCCCGCCATCGTGGCCAGCTTCGACTGAAAAGATTCTGGAGGAAAGACCATGTCGCATTTTCAAAGGGTTCTGTTGACGGGCGCGGCGGGCCGGGTCGGCACGGCACTGCGCCAGTCTGGCACGCGGCTCGGCAAGGTTGTGCGGCTTTCCGACCGCAGGCCCTGCGAAAACCTCGCTTCCCACGAGGAGGATTTCACGCTCGACCTTGCGGATTTCGATGCGGTTTGTACGGCGGTGCAGGGGTGCGATGCCATTGTGCATCTCGGCGGCCAGCCGCTCGAGGCCGAATGGAAGACGATCCTCGACAGCAACATTTCCGGCGGTTACCACCTCTACGAGGCGGCGCGCCGCCACGGTGTCAAGCGCATCGTCTATGCCAGCTCCGTGCACGCCATCGGCTACTATGAGCGCACCGAGACGATCGACGGCAACGTGCCGACGCGGCCGGACAGCCTCTACGGCGTTTCGAAGACCTTTGTCGAAAATCTCGGCCGCTACTATTTCGACAAGTTCGGCATCGAGAGCGTCAATATCCGCATCGGTTCCTGTTTCCCGGAGCCGACCGATCGGCGCCATCTCATCACCTGGCTCTCCTACCGCGACTGCCGCCAGCTCGTCGAAAAGTGCCTTTCGGCGGAACGCATCGGTTTCATGGTCGCCTACGGCATGTCGAACAACAGCCGCGCCTTCTGGGACAATCGTACGGCGGCCTCGCTCGGCTACCGACCGGAGGATAGCGCCGACGACTATGCGGACAAGGTTTTTGCCGAAACCGGACAGGGTGATCCGAACGATCCGGCGGTGCGTTACCAAGGGGGCGGCTTCTGCGCGGCCGGCCATTTCGAGGACCGGTGATGCAGGCGTCTCGAACAGCCTATGACGTCGTCATCGTCGGCGGCGCGGTGGTCGGCAGCGCAGCGGCCTATTTCCTGGCGACCAATCCGGATTTCGCCGGCTCCGTGCTGGTGATCGAGAAGGACTGGACCTACCAGCGATCGGCGACCGCACTCTCCTCCAGCTCGATCCGCCACCAGTTTTCCAATGCCATCAACGTGAAAGTCTCGCAATTCGGCACGGAATTCATCCGCAACTTCAAGGAGAATGTCGCGGTCGATTCCGACACGCCGGAGATCGGCTTCCACGAGAACGGCTATCTCTTCCTGGCAGGCGACAGGCGGGGCGCGGACGTGCTTCGCCGCAACCATGAAACGCAGCTCGCCTGCGGTGCGGAGGTCTCGCTGCTCGACCCGGACGGATTGACCAGGCGCTTTGCGTGGCTGAACACGGAAGGCCTCACCCTCGGCAGCAAGGGCGAACGCGGGGAGGGCTGGTTCGACAGCGTCGGCCTCCTGCAAGGGTTCCGCAAGAAGGCGCGCGCGCTTGGCGTAGAATACATCGAGGACGAGGTCGTGGCGATCAACCGCGAAGGCGACCGCATCGTCTCCGTGACGATCAGGGGTGGGCAGACCATCGCCTGCGGTACGCTGGTCAACACGTCGGGCACCAATGGCAAGGTCATGGCGCGCATGGCCGGTCTCGACATTCCCGTCGAGCCGCGTCGCCGCTCGATCTTCGTCGTCGATTGCCGCACGCCGCTCGGCCCCGGCGTCGGCCTCACCATCGACCCTTCCGGCGTCTTCTTCCGCCCCGAGGGGAAATTCTACCTGATGGGCACTTATCCCAAGCATGATCCGGAGGTCGATCCGGCCGATTTCGCCGTCATGCATGACGAGTTCGAAACGGAAATCTGGCCAACGCTGGCAAACCGCGTACCGGCCTTCGAGGCGATCAAGGTCGTCAACAGCTGGGCAGGCCACTATGATTACTGCACGCTCGACCACAACGTCATCCTCGGCCCGCATGTCGAGGTGAAGAATTTCCTCTTCGCCAACGGTTTTTCCGGCCATGGCCTCCAGCAATCGCCGGCCATGGGGCGCGGAATTTCCGAACTGGTCACCTATGGAGGTTTCCGCACGCTCGACCTCTCGCCCTTCGGCTACGCGCGCGTCGCCGCAAACCGGCCCTTCCTGGAAGACGCTGTCATCTGAGGGTGCGCGCGCCGAGCCTTCAATCGTCCCCTTCGCTGCCCGCGGGCTCGTCCAGGAGGGCTCGATAGCGGTTGAGGCTTTCCTCCAGATGGGCGACCAGCGCCTGCTTGGCGGCCTTGGGATCGCCTTGGGTGATCGCGGCGAGGATGGCGGCGTGCTCCCGGTTGATCTTCTTCAGATAGGCCTTCGAGGCAGGGCCGGACTGGCGGTGCTTGAGAACAAGGTCGAGATTGATCTCGCCCATCACGGCTTCGAGGAAACGCGGGAAATGCGGGTTGCGCGTCGCCTTGGCGATGGCGAGGTGAAATTCGAAATCGGCGCGCGCCTCGATCTCGGCATCGTTCGTGTTGAGTGTCTCGATATGGTCGAAGGCGCGGGCGATCTCCGCGAGGGCTTCCGGGGTGCGCCGCTGGGCGGCCAGTGCCACGGCCTGCATTTCGACGCCGAGCCGCAGCTCGAGGATCTGCATGGCCGAGCGGATGTCGTCGATGCGGCTGATCTCGAAGTTCAGCGCCCGCGTATCCTTCTCCGTGACATAGACGCCGGCGCCCTGCCGCGCGATGACGCGGCCGGCAACCTTGAGCGAAGCCAGCGCCTCGCGGATGACGGTGCGGGAGACGCCGAACTCCTCGCACAGCTGGGCGCTCGACGGAATCTTTTCGCCGGGTGGATAGAGGCCCGAGTCGATCCGCTCGGCGAGCCTGGCGACAACGATCTCTGCGAGGTTGCCGCGCTGCGTGATGATCGACATGCCGATCCAGCCTTTCCCGGGTTTTCAGGTATCAGATATCATGTGTCGCTGGCTTCCCCAGAGGAAGCGCGCCTGCGGCGAACTCCGGGGCAGCTTGCATTTCGATAAAGTTAGCATATAAGTGATAACATACAATATAGCGTTGCCGCGAAAATTGCGGAGGAGATGAAGCATGCAGGATCAGTCTGTTGTCATCGTCGGCGGCGCTTCGGGTCTCGGTTTCGTCACAGCCCGGCTGATGGTCGAGCGCGGTGCTGCGAAGATCGGCCTTGTCGACCGCAACGAAGCGCTGCTTGCCTCCTCCGCGGCAACGCTGTCGGCGATGGGCGCCGAGGTGGCGACTGCCGTCGCCGACATTTCCCGGGCCGAGACGGCGCATGGCGGCTTCGAGGCAGTTGCGGAAAAGCTCGGCCGTGTCCATGCCCTCGTCAACAGTGCGGCCATCTATCCGCGCAAGCCCATCCTCGAGATCACCGACGAGGACTGGGACCTGGAAAACGCCATCAACATCAAGGGCACCTATCATATGATGGTCGCGGCGGTACGCCACATGCGCCGCTTCGTGACCCTGCCGGAGGTGACCGGCCGTATCGTCAACGTCACCTCGGTCGATGCCTTCAAGGCGCACCCGCAGAATGCCCACTATGCCGCCACCAAGGCGGCGGTCGTCAGCCTCACCAAATCCTTCGCCCAGGAATGCGCCAAGGACCAGATCCTCGTGAACTCCGTCGCCCCGGCGGGCTTTGCCACGGACCGGGCCAAGGAACTCGGCTTCCTGCCGGAACTTGCCAGGGCAAGCGCGCTCGGCCGGGCGGCGGAGCCGGTGGAAATGGCCGAGTGGATCGTCATGATGGCCTCCAGCCGCAACACCTATGCGACGGGCGAGAATGTCGTGATCAGCGGGGGCTACATCTATGTCTGATGCTAACCGCGTCGCCGTGGTCACCGGCGCGACCAGCGGCATCGGTGAGGCCATCGTGCCGATGCTGCGGGGGCGGGGACTGACGGTCTATGCCATCGGCCGCAACGCGGCAGCGCTTGCCGGGCTTGCGGAACGCTGCGGAGCGATCCCTGTCGAGGCGGACGTGCGCGATACGGCGCGCATCGCCGAAGTGCTGGCCGGCGTCGCGGTCGACATCCTCGTCAACAATGCCGGTATCCTCTCGACCCGCGCGGCTTTCCAGGACATCGACCCCGCCGAGATCGACGCGATGATCGACGTCAATCTCAAGGCGCCGATGCAGCTGACGCGAGTGTTCCTGCCCGGCATGGTGGCGCGCAAGCGCGGCCATCTCCTCTATATCGGTTCGAGCGGCGGTCAGGCACCCTATCCGAACATGGGCGCGTATGGTGCCTCGAAGGCGGGTCTCAGCCTGTTTTGCGACAACCTGCGCTGCGATCTCCTCGGCACCGGCGTGCGGGTGAGCGAGATCGTGCCCGGCCGCGTCCAGACGGCGCTCTACCGCACCTCGCTTCCCGGCGACCAGGCGAATGCCGTGCTCTATGACGGTTACCGTCCCATCCAGCCGGAAAACATTGCGCAGATCGTCCATGACGTCATTGCACTGCCTGCCCATGTCGACGTCGCCCGCATCGAGGTCTTCCCGACGGACCAGGCCACCGGCGGTGGCACGATGGTGAAGTTCGCCCCGCCCTGAAGCGCTGCAACACGGGTTTCCGAGGCGGTGCGGTCTCCACCTGCGGCTCGGCTGTGCCCGTTGAACGTATCGCTGAAACGTCCGTTCAACGGATTGCTCCTGTTGCGACAACCACCCTCGAACCGGCGGCGAAAGTGCGCTAGATTGGTGGTGCGAGTGCGTTCTTTGAGGGACGGCGGTCGCGACCGGGAGGTGCTGATGGATCATGTCCGCAAGTTCACGCCAGCCCCGGCCGAGGCCGGGATCGTTGCCTCCAGCGTCTACACCGCCGGCAGGCGGATCGCCGATATCACCATCGAAGAGGCCGGCGAATGGGCGGCCAAGGATGGCCATGTCGTCTGGATCGGGCTGCTGGAGCCCAGCCGCGAGCTTCTCCTGCGCGTTCAGGCGCAATTCAACCTGCATGATCTAGCGATCGAGGATGCCGAGCACCCGCACCAGCGACCCAAGCTGGAGCAGTATGGCGACGCGCTGTTCATCGTGGCGCGCACGGCGCAACTGATCGACCGCCGCGTGATCTTCGGTGAAACGCATCTTTTCGTCGGCAAGGGCTATATCGTCAGCGTGCGCCACGGCCCGTCAACCTCCTACGCCTCGGTTCGCCAGCATTGGGAGAGCTGCCCTCATTCGCTGGCCAAGGGGGAGGATTTCGTCCTCTACGCCATTCTCGATTTCATCGTCGACAATTACATGCCCGTGCTGGAGCAACTCGAAGACGAGGTCGAGGAAATCGAGGACAAGGTGCTGATCAAACCGATGACGGCGGGCGATATCGAGCGCCTCTATATGATGCGCCGCGACCTGCTCCGGCTGCGCAATGCCGCGCTGCCGCTGGTCGAGGTCTGCCGGCGGCTGACGAGCTCGGACTTGCCGCAGATCCAGCAGGCCATGCACCCGCTGTTTCGCGACGTCACCGATCACATCCGCACCGTGCAGGAAAAGATCGACAGCCTGCGCGAGGTGCTGGCCTTCGCCTTCGAGGCGAGCTTGCTGGTCGGCCAGAGCCAGGAAACGGCAATCTCCAAGAAGCTGGCCTCATGGGCGGCGATCCTCGCCGTGCCGACCGCGCTTGCCGGCATCTATGGCATGAACTTCAACGACATGCCCGAGCTGCGCATGCAATACGGCTATCCCATGGTGCTGTCAGCGATCGGTGCGACCTGCCTGTTCCTGTACTGGCGGTTCCGCAAGAACGGCTGGCTCTGACAGGGGCGAGCTCCGGTCCTGCCGGCATATCCTCGTTGTTTCGCGTTCCTCGGTTTTCGTCAATTTCCCGCTTGCGCAATGAACTTTAGTAATACTAAAGTGTGCGATGATGATGGCACAGTGCGGAAAGACGGCATGAATTTCGATGAACGGGAGGCGCCGGAGGCGGGCGCCGGTTCCCTGGCCCAACCGCCCTCCGCGACCTCGCTCGGCCGCGCGCTGCGTCAGCGGCGCAAGGAGATCGGCAAGACGATGAAGGAGGTGGCGCAGGAGGCCGGGCTCAGCGAAGGCTTCATCAGCCAGATCGAGCGCGGACTTTCCACCCCCTCGCTGATCTCGCTCTACAATGTCGCCAATACGCTCGGCATCAGCATTGAGGCTTTTCTGCCGCAAAACCCCCAGCCCGCCCATTCCATGGTCTCGCGGGCGAGTGAACGGCAAGGCTGCAGCATCGATGCGGAGGAGCGGGTCTATCAGATCCTGCAGCGCGGCTTTCCCGATGCCCGGCTGAACAGCTGCATCACCCATATGCCACCCGGCTATGTCTCGGAGCTGACGCGCCACGAGGGCGAGGACTTCCTCTATCTCATCGAGGGCGAGATGCTCTACGAAGTCGGCGACCGGAACTATCTGCTGAAGGCGGGCGATACGTTGCATTTTCCCTCCTCCCTGCCGCACCGGGCGCGCAATGTCGGCATCGTCGAGGCGCGGGAACTCTGGGTCGGCACGACACGGATTATCCCGGAGCGCTGACGGTGGGCGCTTTCAATTCTTTGCGGGGATTCTCGCAAAATCGGTTGACAAGCACCTCTCAAAAACTTTAGCCTGACTAAAGTTTCGAAGATGAGCGATGGAGGTCGCTCGATTTGGGGAGGCCGCCTCGCCGGTTCCGCGCCCGAAACGCGGACGGGATCATGGGGCGGGCGCATTTCACGAACGGCAACGCGGGAGCGGCCGGCGGCAGGACATTCTGCCCGGCTGGAGGAGGAAACATGCGTATAGAAAGACTGATCGGCGGCGCGATGATCGCACTGGCACTGGCATCGACCAGCGCCCTTGCCGAAACGCCGCAGAACACGCTCGTCGTGGCCGACGCCATCGACGACATCATCACGCTGGATCCGGGCGAAGTCTCGGAGGTGGGTGGTGTGCTGGCGGCGAACCAGATCTACCAGCCGCTGGTAAGCGTGGCGCCGGATGATTCCAGCAAGATCATCGGTGTGCTCGCGGAGAGCTGGACGGCCTCCGAAGACGGCAAGACCTATACGTTCAAGATGCGCTCCGGCCTGAAATTCGCCTCCGGCAATCCGGTGACGGCGAAAGATGCCGAATATTCGCTGCGCCGCGTCGTCGCCATGAAGTCGCGCTCCGCCTTCATCCTGACCCAGTTCGGTTTCTCGCCGGAAAACGTCAAGGACCGCATCAAGGCGACCGACGACATGACGCTGGTCATCGAGATCGGCGATACCTATGCACCGTCTTTCCTTTATTACTGCCTCTCCTCCTATGTCGGCGGTATCGTCGATTCCAAGCTGGTGCAGGAGCACGAGGTGAACGGCGACTTCGGCAATGCCTGGCTGAAGGCGGAGAATTCCGCCGGCTCCGGCCCCTATGTGCTGACGCGCTGGGAGCCGAAACAGTCGATCATGCTGACCCGCAACCCCAACTATACCGGCGAAAGCGGTGGCCTGGAGCGCATCTTCCTCCAGCACATTCCGGAAAGCGCCGCCCAGCGCCTGCTGCTCGAAAAGGGTGACATCGATATCGCCAACAAGCTTGGCCCGGACGATTTCGGAGCGCTGGAAGGCAATCCGGATGTCGGCTTCGTCGAAGGCGTTTCAGGCACCATCTACTATATGGGCCTCAACGTGCGGAACGAGTACCTCGCCAAGCCGAAGGTCGTCGAGGCGCTGAAATATCTCGTGGACTACCAGGGCATTGCCGACACGATCTCGCGCGGCACGATGGAGGTGCACCAGACGCTGGTGCCGAAGGGCTTCCTCGGGGCGATCGACTACAAGCCCTACAAGCTCGACATCGAGAAGGCCAAGGCGCTACTTGGCGAGGCCGGTGTCTCCGGCGAATTCACGCTGGATTCCGTCGTCTGGAACACGCCGCCCTACACGGATTTCGCCCAGGCCATCCAGGCGACCATGGCGCAGGCCGGTGTCAAGCTGAACCTCGAAGTGGTCGATGGCCAGCAATGGCTGGAGCGTTACCGCTCTGCGAGCCTCGATATCTGGTTCGGCCTGTGGGGACCGGATTATCCGGACCCGCATTCCAACGGCAAGGCCTTCGCCGTCAATCAGAAGGACGCACCGGACGGCTCCACCGGGCTTGCCGACCGCTTCGGCTGGGATGCCGGAAAACTGTCGCAGGATGCGATGGCCGCGGTGCGCGAGCAGGACACGGACAAGCGCCGGGCGATGTACGAGGCGCTGCAGAAGACCCATACCGATACCTCGCCCTTCCTCTACATGTTCCAACAGGTGCGCAAGGTCGGGGTGAAGAGCTCGCTCAAGGGCCTGGTCCTCGGCCAGACCTTCTCCGACGACCGCTACTGGAACGTCAGCAAGTAGGCGTAGGATCTGGGCTTCGGCCACGACAGGCTCGGCCTGGCCGTGGTCGAAGGCGGGTTCAAGGCAATCAAACCGGAGGGGTTCGTGCCGGCAGTTCTATTCCAGCGGGTCCTCGGTTTTACCGGCCGGATCGTCACCCTCGTCCTGACCGTGGGCATCACGCTCCTCGGTCTCGTCGCGCTCACCTTCTGCATCGGCCGTCTTGTGCCGATCGATCCGGTGCTCTCCGTGGTCGGGCAGAAGGCGAGCGAGGAGGTCTATCAGCGCGTCTTCCTCGAAATGGGTCTGGACAAGCCGCTCTGGCAGCAGTTCCTGCTCTATGCCGGCAAGCTGGTGCAGGGCGATTTCGGTACCTCCTTCGTCACCAACCGGCCGGTCCTGTCGGATCTCGCCGGCTTCTTCCCCGCGACGCTGGAACTGGCGATGCTCGGCCTTCTGATCGGCACGCTGGTCGGCGTGCCGGCCGGTGTCGCCGCCGCCTACTGGCATGATCGCTGGCCGGACTACCTCATCCGCTTCATCGGCCTCATCGGCTATTCGGTACCGATCTTCTGGCTCGGGCTGGTCGGCCTCTTCGTCTTCTATTCCCGGCTCGACTGGGTCTCCGGTCCGGGCCAGATCGACGTCTTCTTTCAAGGCATCGTCACGCCGGTGACGGGATCGCTGCTGATCGATTCCCTGATTGCCGGCGAATGGGAGGTGTTCGGCAACGCCCTCAGCCATATCGTGCTGCCGGCCGCGCTGCTCGGCTACTACAGTCTTGCCTACATCTCGCGCATGACGCGCTCCATGATGCTCGACCAGCTTTCGCGCGAATATGTGCTGACGGCCCGTCTCAAGGGCGCGACGGAGTACCGGGCGGTGATGCTGCATGCCCTGCGCAACGCCGCGATCCCGCTCGTCACCGTGATCGCGCTCTCCTATGGCGGTCTGCTGGAAGGCTCGGTGCTCGTCGAGACGGTCTTCGCCTGGCCCGGCATCGGCAACTACATCGCCTCCTCGCTCTTCCGGGCCGATATCAATGCCGTGCTCGGCGGCACGGTGCTGGTCGGTGCCGTATTCATCCTGCTCAACATGGTCTCGGACGTCGTCTACCAGATGCTCGATCCGCGCTCCAACCTTCGCCGCCGGTAGGAGGCCGCCATGACCACCGCCAATCCCACCCACGCCGACAGCCGCCGACAGTTAAGGCGTGCACGCCTCGACGAATTCGGTAGGTTCTCCCGCCGCTTTGCGCGCAATCCGCTCGGCATGATCGGCCTTGCCATCCTCGGTGTGCTGCTGACGAGCGCGATCCTCGCGCCGCTGCTTGCCCCGCACGATCCCTACCTTCCGGATCTCGTGCGTCGCCTCTCGCCGCCAAGCGCGCAGAACTGGCTCGGCACGGACGAGCTCGGCCGCGACATCTTCTCCCGCATTCTCTACGGCGCCCGGCTCACCCTGCTCATCGTCAGCCTGGTCGTGGCGACATCCGCGCCGATCGGTCTTGTTATCGGTGCCGTGGCGGGAACGGCGGGTGGCTGGGTGGATGCGGTCTTCATGCGCATCACCGACGTTTTCCTGGCGGTTCCGAAACTCCTGCTGGCACTCGCCTTCGTCGCGGCGCTCGGGCCGGGCATCGTCAATGCGGCACTGGCGATCACGCTCACCGCCTGGCCGCCCTATGCGCGGCTCGCGCGGGCCGAAGCGCTGATCGTGCGCGACAGCGACTATGTCAATGCCGTGCGCCTTGCCGGCGGTTCGGAATTCCGCATCGTCTTCCGCCACATCATGCCCATGTGCCTTTCCTCGGTGATCGTGCGCATGACGCTCGACATGGCCGGCATCATCCTGACGGCCGCCGGCCTCGGCTTCATTGGCCTCGGCGCCCAGCCGCCGCTGCCGGAATGGGGCGCGATGATCTCGACCGGCCGCAAGTTCATCTTCGACCAGTGGTGGGTGGCGACCATGCCCGGCTTTGCGATCTTCGTCGTCAGTCTCGGCTTCAATCTCCTGGGCGACGCCATGCGCGATCTGCTCGACCCGCATCTGAGGAGGCGCGCATGAGCGACCCGCTCGTCACCGTGAAGAACCTGCGCATCGCCTTTGCCGGCGAGGGCGGCGCGACGATCGAGGCGGTCAAGGGCGTCTCCTTCGAGGTCGGCCGGGAAAAGCTCGGCATCGTCGGCGAAAGCGGCTCGGGCAAGAGCCTGTCCAGCCGTGCGCTGATGGGGGTTCTGCCCGGCCATGCCCATGTCGCCGCCGACGCCATGTCGTTTGCGGGCATCGATCTCCTGACGGCCTCGCCGCGCGTGCGTCGGCAGCTGCGCGGCAACCGCATGGGCATGATCCTGCAGGACCCGAAATTCTCGCTCAACCCCGTCATGCGCGTCGGCGCGCAGATCGCCGAGGCGATCCGGCTCGGCGACCGCTCGCTGCCGCGTGCAAAGGTGCGCCGGAAGGTGCTCGAGATACTGGAGGCGGTGCATATTCGTGCACCGGAGCGCGTCTACGACCTCTACCCGCACGAACTCTCCGGCGGCATGGGCCAGCGGGTGATGATCGCCATGATGGTGGTGCGCGAGCCGGAACTGCTGATCGCCGACGAACCGACCTCCGCCCTCGACGTCACCGTGCAGGCGCAGGTGCTCGAGATCATGGACGAGCTGGTCAGGCGCCGCGGCATGGGCCTCGTCTTCATCAGCCACGATCTCAACCTCGTCTCGCGCTTCTGCGATCGGGTGCTGGTCATGTATGCCGGCCGTATCGTCGAGACACTGGATGCGCGGCGCATGCACGAGGCGGCGCATCCCTATACGCAGGGCCTGCTCGCCTGCCTGCCCGCCATCGATGGGCCGCTGACGCCGCTGCCGACCCTTGCGCGCGCGGCAAGCTGGGGAGAGGCACGCCCATGATCCGTATCGACAATCTCGGCGTCCGCTTCGGCAGCGCCGTCGCCGTGCAGGATGTCAGCCTTGCCGTGGAGAGCGGCGAGAGCTTCGGGCTGGTCGGGGAAAGCGGTTCGGGCAAGTCGACGGTGCTGCGCACCGTCATGGGGCTCAATCGCCAGTGGACCGGCGATATCAGCATTGCGGGCATCGACCTACGCCGGGGGCGGCGGAAGGATCTCGTGCGCGTGGCACAGATGGTGTTCCAGGACCCCTATGCCTCGCTGCATCCGCGCTACACGATCGGCCAGGCCATCGCCGAGCCAATGCTGATCAACCGTCTGCCTGACGTGGATGCCCGTACGGTTGAGCTGCTGGAGATGATCGGGCTGACGGCGGCGCACCGCTTCCGTTTCCCGCATGAGCTTTCCGGCGGCCAGCGCCAGCGGGTGGCGATCGCCCGCGCCCTGTCGCTCGCCCCGAGCGTGTTGCTGCTCGATGAGCCGACCTCGGCGCTCGATGTTTCGGTACAGGCCGAAATCCTCAACCTCCTCAACCGCTTGCGCCAGGAGCTGAAGCTGACCTTCATCATCGTCAGCCATGATCTCGCAGTCATATCCTATATGTGCGACCGGCTGATGGTGATGCAGAATGCCCGGACGGTCGAAACGCTGACGCGCGAACAGCTGCGCGCCGGCGACATGCAGCATGACTATACCCGCACGCTGTTCCGGGCGAGCCATCACCGGGCGCAGGCCGCGCCTGCCGAAGCCTGACGATCGGCTCGGCCGGCGCTTGCCGCAAATCGGAGGCGGCGCCTTAACGCTCTGTTGGCCTCGTCTCGAAACGCGCTCTTAGGGCCTCCCGGATAGGGTGCGGGCGATGGACGGCGCTTGCGTGCCGACCGTCCCGCGCCGCCTGAGGCGACGTCGGTCAACGATCTTCGGATTGGGGGAAGCGCGTTCATGATGGATGCGAAAACCATATTCACGACGGCGTCTGTGATGGTGCTTGCCAATGGCGCGATCCTCGCCGCCATCCACCGCGACCTGCCGGCACGGCTGCGCGGGGCGGCCAGCCAATGGTGTCTTGGAACGCTGCTGGTCGCTTTCGGCTGCATCGTCTTTGCTTTCGGCGCACCGCTGCCCCGGCCGGTCATGCTGTCGGCAGCCAATGCCGCCTTCGCCTTCGGCCTGACCGCCTATTATGCCGCGATCCTCTCGTTTCACCGGCTGGAGGTGAGGGTTTGGCATTTTCTTCCCGCGACCATCGCGACATTGTCCGTGGTGTGGTTCTCCACCGTCATGCCGGATTTCCGCATTCGCATCCTGATCGTTTCCGCCGCCTGGATCTGGCTGATGGCGCTGTGCGTGCGGGTGCTGCTCGACCGGACGCGCGGCCACGCCTCTCTGGCGCGCTCCATCCTTGCCGCGATGTTCATCGGGGTCGGTGCCTATTCGGCCCTGCGGGGCGCGCTCTATCTGCGGGTGGGTGTACCCGATGCCTTCGCCGTCGAGACGGGGGACAACTGGCTGAACGTCTTGTCCGCCATGCTGTTGACCCTGCTGCCCGTCATGGGCACGACGGCATTCCTGCTGATGTGTTCCGACCGGTTGCGGCGAGGTCTCGAGCGGGCTGCAGCAACGGACTACCTGACGGGTCTGCCGAACCGGCGCAGCCTCGCCGGTCGTGCCGCGGAAGCCTTTCTCGCCGCAAAGCCGAGGGACCGTGATTTTTCCATCGCCGTCTTCGACATCGACAAGTTCAAGGCGATCAACGACACCTACGGCCACGAGACCGGCGACCGGGTGCTCATCCATGTCGCCAGGCGGTTGCGCGCCGAAATACGCCCGACGGACACGATCGCCCGGATGGGCGGCGAGGAATTCGCCGTGCTGTTCCCCGATCTCGGCACGGACGATGCCTTCGCCATTGCCGAGCGGATGCGCGCCGCCGTCGAGGGCAGTGATTTCACTGTCGGCGACGCGAGGATCGACATTACCATCTCGGGCGGTATCGCCGTCCTGCGCCCGGGCGACACAATCTATGACGATATCCTGCGCCGGGCCGACAGTGCGCTCTACCGCGCCAAGTCGAACGGCCGCAACCGTGTGGAGATCGCGGGCGAAGCGGGGCCGGACAGCGCGGTGAAGGCCCGTATGGTCATATCGCCGCCGCCGGCGATCTCGGCCGCCGGATCTGCGATCGCGCATACGACGAGACAGTCGGCGCACCCCTGATCCTCGTGCATGGTCTTTGCAGCCGGGGCCGGGCGTGTCGAGGAATTGACCCATCTCCCGACGATGGGTAGATTCCCGGTGGCGGGTCCGGTTTGCGAGCCGCCCGGCCATGGACGGTCGGCAGGCCGGGCGAAGGGCCTTTTCCGCAAACAGCAAATGACAAGCGCAGGGCGTGTGCCCCTCTGCGCCAGGATGGAGTTCGAGTGTGAGCGTAGCCTTCATGAAGGAAGAGAGCGCCGAGACGGCAGCGGAAACCCTGCTGCCCGAACGGGCGATCTCCCCGCACCTCAATCTTGTGACGGAGACCGGGCTGAGGGCACTGGAGGCGCAGCTTCAGGAGGCCCGCGAGTCCTATGCGACGGCGAACGCCATCGAGGACGTTAACGAGCGCCGGCGGCAGGCGGCCGGCCCGGGACGGGACCTGCGCTATCTCGCCGAGAGGGTCCGAACCGCCGAGCTCGTTGCCGCGCCTGCCTCGAACGATGTCGTTTCCTTCGGCAGCACGGTCACCTTCAGCCGCGACGACGGACGCGTTCAGACCTATCGCATCGTCGGCGAGGACGAGGCCGACCCCAAGGCCGGCTCGATCTCCTACGTGGCGCCCGTGGCCCGCATTCTCATGGGCAAGGCTGTCGGCGATCTGGTGACAGTCGGTGACCAGGAACTCGAAATCACCGCCATCGCGTGAGCGATCACAGGAAGAGATGCACGATGAGGGATGTGAGCACCGCGTTCAGCCCCATCGCGATCCCCGAAAACAGCCCGGCCACCGGATCCACCGAATAGGCGCGTGCCGTGCCGATGCCGTGCGAGGCGAGGCCGACGGCAAAGCCGCGCGCGCTGTAGTCCTTGATGCGCATGGCGTTCATCATGGGCGTCACGACGATCGCACCGCAGATGCCGGTGAGCACGACGACGGCTGCGGTGAGGGCCGGGTCCCCCGCAAGGCCGGAGGATATGGCCATGGCAACCGCTGCGGTCGTGGATTTCGGGGCGAGCGAGGCGACGACCTCCGGTGCGAAGCCGAACAACTGGCTGAAAAACACCGTCGAGCCGACCGCGGTGAGGCTGCCGACGAAGAGGGCGGCGAGCAACGGCAGGAGGTTGCTCTTCACGAGTGCCAGTTTTTCATAGAGCGGGATGCCGAGGGCGACGGTCGCCGGGCCCAGCAGAAAATGGATGAACTGGGCGCCTTCGAAATAGGTGGCATAGTCGATCCCGGTGACGCAGAGCACTGTGGCGATGGCGGCGATGGAGAAGAGGATCGGGTTCAGCAAGGGATTTCCCGGACGGAGCCCGGCAAGGCCGGTGGCCGCGAGCCAGACGACCAGCGTGCAGGCAAGCCACAGGAGCGGCGAGGTGGCGAGATAGACCCAGAGCCCGTCAGTCATTCGTATAGCCTCCGGAAAGTCGCTTCACCAGGATGAAAACCCAGACGGTGACGGTCAGTGTGATGACGGTCGACAGCAGTACGATGGCGAGCAACGCGAAACCCCGGTCGCGGATGAGATCCAGGTGCTGGATGATGCCGACCCCGGCGGGCACGAAGAGGATGCCAAGATTGGCAAGGATGGCTTTCGACGTGTCGAGGGTTTGCTGGTGGGCGGACTGCAGAAACGGCTTTGCGCCGGTCAGCGTGAGAACCACGGCGATCATCGCCATGCCGATGACCGGCCCCGGCACGAAGCCGCCGAGGTAATAGGCGGTCACTTCGCCGATCAACTGGAAAACAAGCAAGATCGTAATTCCGACGAGCATCTGCGCACTCCCTGCATGAGCTTCGGGCCCGGGTGTCCGTCGGTTCGATTGCAATCCCAACGAACGACCGGGCCGCAGCTGCGAGGATTAAAGGCCTTTTGCCTTTAAATCCATGGCTCTGGCCTGTCGGGCGGCAGGAGAAGATCCGCGCGGCACTTTGCCCGGGCGCTGAGCGATGGACAAAGCGGGATCGGATCCCTATTTTTGTATCATGCTGCGGTTTCTGTTGCTCATCGTTTCGGCTTGTCTGTTCGCGGTCGTGTCCTTCACGGCCTCGGCGCACGAGACCGGCATGATCGTGTCGACGGAACTGGCCAGCCGCATGCAGCCGATGGACCACACGTCCATGGCGAAGGCGTCCTGTACCGATGACGGGACGTGCAAGACGGATCCCGGCCTGTGTGATCTCGTCTGCATGGGTATCGGCGTGTTCCTGCCGGCCGAGCGGATCCCGGCAGGCCTTGCCTCGCCCCGCGAAACCTATCGTCGTCATCCCGACGCGGCGCTCGTCTCGACGCCACCCGCCCTCGACGACCGACCTCCCATAGCGCACCGCCTTTGAAGCCGCGGCAGGCGCTTCCTGCTGCACCCCTCCAGATTGTTGAACGGGACGCCTGTCCCGAGGTGATGCTATGAGATCCTTTACCCGACGCGGCTTCCTGGCCGCCGGCGCAGCGACGCTTGCTGCAACCCAGTTCCCCATCCCTGTCTTCGGCCAGACGGCCGCGCCATTGCGGCTTGCCGCCACGCGCCGCACACTCGATATCGACGGTCGCGCCGCCACCGTCTTCGGCCTTTCCGGCCCCGGCGGGCAAGGCCTCGTCCTCGATCCCGGCCAGCGTTTTCGGGTCGACCTCAGCAATGACCTGCCCGTCCCCACCATCGTGCACTGGCATGGCCAGATTCCGCCGAACGTGCAGGACGGCGTGCCGGATATGCCGCAGCCGCTTCTAGCGCCCGGTGAGACGCGCAGTTTTGATTTCGCCCCGCTTTCGGGCACGCACTGGATGCACAGCCATGTGCCGATCCAGGAAATGCAGCTGCTTGCGGCCCCGCTGATCGTGCGCCGGCCGGAAGACCTCGCCGCCGACCGGCAGGATGTGGTGCTCTTCCTGCACGATTTCTCCTTCAAGGCGCCGGAAGAGGTGCTGGCGGAGATCACCGGCGGGCATGCGGGCACCGCCCCCTCCGGCGCCGTGCAGGGCATGGACCACGGCAGCATGGCCGGAATGAACATGGACAGCGCCGGAACCACGGGTGCGATGGCGATGCCGATGGATATGGGCAGCATGGCCGGGATGGGCGGCATGACCATGGACCTGAACGACTACGACTGGGATGCCTATCTTGCCAATGACCGCACGCTGTCCGATCCCGAGGTCGTGTCGGTCGAGCACGGCGGACGGATTCGGCTGCGCGTCATCAATGCCGCCGCCGCCACGGTTTTCTGGATCGATACGGGCGCGCTGACAGGGCAGCTCGTCGCCGTGGACGGGCATCAGGTCCGCCCGCTCGCCGGCTCCCGCTTTGGCCTTGCCATGGGACAGCGGCTCGACATCGAGATCGACCTGCCGAACGAAGGCGGGGCATGGCCCGTGCTTGCGCTGCGCGAGGGTGCGCGCGAGCGGACCGGCATCGTCCTTGCGACGCCCGGTGCGGCCATCGCCAGGATCGACGCCCTTGCCGAAAAAGAGGCACCGGCCTTCGATATTGACCTTGCGCAGGAAGCGAGCCTTTCGGGCATCGACACGTTGCCGGAAAGGCCGATCGAGCGCAACCAGATGGTCATGCTGGGCGGCTCCATGCAGCCCTATGTCTGGACCATCGACGGGGCTGCTTGGGGCAAGCACCGCCCCATCGTCGCAAAGAGCGGCGAGCGGGTGGAACTCGGCTTCCACAACATGTCGATGATGGGACACCCGATGCACCTGCACGGCCATGCCTTCCAGGTGGTCGGGATCAATGCCCGTCGTTTTGCCGGCGCCCGACGCGACACGGTCTATGTGCCGCCGATGTCGATGGTCACCGTGGCGCTGGACGCGGGCGAGGCCGCGCGCTGGATGCTGCATTGCCACCACATGCCGCATCTTTCGGCCGGCATGATGACCGAGTTCCGGGTCGAGGCGTGAAGGCGGCGTGGATTGCAGGCGGCGCGGTCCTTGTGGCCGTGGCCGGCGTGGTTCTCTTCGTCCTGGAAAGGCCGGGCCGGGAGGCGGACGCGCGTATCGCCCTCGGCAAGGCCCTCTATGCGGAGAACTGCGCGAGCTGTCATGGCGTCAGGCTGGAGGGCCAGCCTGACTGGCGTAGCCCGCGGGCGGACGGCCGCCTGCCCGCACCGCCCCACGATGCCACCGGCCGCACCTGGCATCATGCCGACGCGCAGCTTCTGGCGATCATCCGCCGCGGTACGGCCGCGGTCGTTGGCGGCGGCTACGAGAGCGACATGCCGGGCTTTGCCGGCATCCTCAGCGATGCCGAAAGCGCGGCGGTGCTTGATTTCATCAAGAGCACCTGGCCGCAGCGCGAGGCGGATTATCAGCGCCAGATCTCGGGCGGCTGATCTTGCACATCCGGTCGCGGGGATTGCCCCGTGGCCCTTCAGAAAACAATTTCGCCGGGTGGCAATTGCCGCAGCCGGCTTCCGATCAGGACACGCACATGACACGAAACGAACAACAGAAGAGCCACTCGAAAAATGCCGCTGGCGGTATGAACAAGGGAAAGATCGTCGTTCTCGCCATCGTCGCGGTGGGCATTGCCGCCGCCGCTGTCTGGACGCGCCGGGGGGCGGAGGCCCCGGCGGCAGAAGCTGCGACAGGTGGGGGCGCTCTCGTCGCCGTCACGGTTCCGGCAACCCTGTCGGAGGCGGCGAAGATGGGGGAAAGGGTATTCAACGCCGTCTGTGCCGCCTGCCACGGCGCAAATGCCGCGGGAACCGAGGCCGGGCCGCCGCTGGTGCACAAGATCTACGAGCCCTCACATCATGGCGATTACGCCTTCGAGATGGCCGTTGCCAACGGCGTGCGGGCGCATCACTGGAGGTTCGGCGACATGCCTCCCCAGCCGGCCATGACGAAGGCCGATCTCCAGAACGTGATCGCCTACGTGCGTGAGGTGCAGCGGGCAAACGGCATCGAGTGACCCGGCATGCCCTGCCGGCCAGATTTGCCGAGTTGCGAAGCCGGCGCGGATGGAAAGAATGGCCGCCGGAAAGATTCGCAGCGATCCCCGCAGGGCAGGCGCCGGGCGGGGCGGGAACGGAAGGCAGGCAGGGCATGATCGACGAGAAGCGGCTCGAAGCGGAAATGGATGCACTCGCCGTGCGCTTTCCGGGGCCGGGCGGCGTTGCCGGTGTGGTCAGCGAGGGGCGGATTGTCGCCCTTCGTTCCTGGGGTTTCTCCGATCTCGACGCGCGGCGATCGATGACGGCTGGCACGCGGCTGCCGATCTGCTCGGTCTCCAAGCAGTTCACCTGCGCGGCCATGCTGGCCGCCTGCGGTGCGCCGGAGGCCCTGGATGGCCGGCTCGCCGCGCATCTGCCGAATTTCGACGGTCCGCTGCCGCGGGTGCGTGACCTCTGCAACAACCAGTCGGGCCTGCGCGACTACTGGGCGCTGACCGTGCTGCACGGTGCCAGAGCCGAGCAGGCCTTTTCGCGTGATGATGCGGCATCGGCGTTCAGGCGTATGCGCAGCGGGCATTTTGCGCCAGGTACGCGTTATTCCTACAGCAACGGCAATTTCCGCCTCCTCTCCGATCTTCTCGAGGAGTTCTCCTCCGACACGCTTGAGACGCTCTACGCACGGCACATCTGGGAGCCGGCCGGCATGGCCGGTGCCGTGCTGACCGCCGATACCCGCCAGCCGGAGGACGGCGTGGTCGGCTACGAGGGCAGTGACGCGACCGGCTATCTGCCGGCGGACAACGGTATCTACTGGCGCGGTGATGCGGGCATTTCCGCCTCGCTCGACGACATGCTCGCCTATGAGCGCTGGATCGATGCGACACGCGGGGATCCGGACAGCCTCTACCGGAAGATTGCCGTGCCGCAGACCTTCCGCGATGGGGCGGCCGCCTCCTATGGTTTCGGCCTGCAGCATTCGCGTGTCGCTGATGTCGCCTTCACCGGCCACAGCGGCGCCTTGCGCGGGTTCCGGGCCTTCCGGGCCTATTCGGCCGAGGCGCGGCTTTCTGTCGTGGTGATGTTCAACCATCACGGCGATGCGCATGGGGCGGCGCATCGGCTGCTGCGCGCCGCGTTCGGCCTGCCGCATCCCGCTTCCAAGCCGCTCGGCGAGCGCTGGGGCGGTCAATGGATGAGTCGCGAGACCGGTCTTCTTGCGCGACTGGAGCCAGGTTTTGATTCGGCGACACTGCGCTTCGGCACGTCGCCGGAAAGCCTTTTGGAGGCGGAGGAGGGCAGTCTTGCCTCTTCGTCCGTCAAGGTCGCCCGTGCCGGTGAGGACCTCCTGATGCAGCGCGCACAGGAAAACTACGCCGAGAGGCTGGTGCCGGTCGCATCGGCGCCGGCGGTCGGCGACGCGCGTCTTGCGGGCCGCTACCGCTCCCCCGAACTGGAGGCCGACATCGTCATCGAATGCCGTGACGGCGGGACCTATCTCTGGGCTGAGGGCTTCCTCGGCACGGGCCGGCCCGAAATCGTCTGGCCGGCCGGTCCTGATGTCTGGCTCGTCGTGACCCGTCGCTCGATGGATGCGCCGGCCCCGGGGGACTGGACGCTGGTGGCTGAGCGCGATGCGGCCGGACACATCACGGGTCTGGTGCTCGGCTGCTGGCTGGCCCGTGGGATCCGCTATGTCCGGCGCAACTGACGCCGCCTAACATATTGCAAAACAAGACCTCAGGCGATTTTTGCATAGGATCCTGCCCAAATTGAATTGGTCAGCCGCGGCAAGTCGCACCAATGTTCCGCGCCAAAGGCAACCGGCGCAAGCAAGAGGAACAGATGGGCAGGATCGTCTACGTCCACGGTCAATTCGTAGCAGAGGAGGAGGCCAGGATCGGGTTGTTCGATCGCGGCTTCCTGTTCGGTGATGCGGTCTACGAAGTGACGGCGGTGATTGCCGGACGAATGATCGATAACGACCTGCATCTCGCCCGGCTCGAACGCTCGCTGAGGGAGCTCGGCATTGCCCTCTTGCTCGGCCGGCCGGAAATCGAGGCCATTCAGGCGGAACTGATCGCCCGCAACGCCCTGCAGAACGGCACCGTCTATCTGCAGGTCTCGCGCGGCGAGGCGGATCGCGACTTCTTCTACCCTGCCACTCTGACGCCGCGGCTGGTCGGCTTCACCCAGGCCAAGACCCTGACGGGGACAAAGGCCCAGCAGAACGGCATCTCGGTCGATCTGGCCGCTGATCCGCGCTGGCAGCGCCGCGACATCAAGACCGCCATGCTGCTCGGGCAGGTGATGGCCAAGCAGACGGCGCGGGCCCGTGGCTTCGACGATGTCTGGCTGGTGGAAGACGGGCTGGTGACGGAAGGCGCCTCCTCGACCGCCCATCTCATCACCGCCGATGGTCGCATCCTCACGCGCGCCGCCTCGCAGGCCACGCTGCCGGGCTGCACCCAGCGCGCCCTTGCGCGCCTCTGCGCCGCCGAGGGCCTGCGCATCGAGGAGCGCGCCTTCACGCCCGAAGAGGCGCAGGATGCGGCGGAGGCCTTCCAGACCTCCGCTTCCAGCCTGGTCATGCCCGTTGTGCGTATCGGCGACCGGGTGATCGGCGATGGAAAACCCGGACCCCGGACACGGGTGTTGCAGGCGCTCTATCTGGAAGCGGCCGGCGTTTCGGTCTAGAGCATGCCCGGCGAGGCGGCTTATGGTTGCTCGTTGAAAAAGAACCATCTTTTCAAGAACTGGAATGCCGGAAGGGGCGGACATGAACACGGCGCGCGAACTGGGCCTGATCCCGCAGGGGCGGCTGGAGCCGGGGCCGGGCAATGCCATCACCGATATTGCCGGGGTCGCCGTCGGCCACCGCTCGCTGCGCGGGGACGGCCTCTTCACCGGCGTGACGGCCGTCGTACCGCATCCGGGCGATCTCTTCCGCGTCAAGCCGCGGGCAGCGGTCGAGATCGTCAACGGTTTCGGCAAGTCGGCCGGGCTGATGCAGGTGGCCGAGCTCGGCACGATCGAGACGCCCATCCTGCTCACCAACACCTTTGGCGTTGCGGCCTGCACCGAGGCGCTCATCCGCCGCGCCATCGGCGCCAATCCGGCGATCGGGCGGAAAACCTCGACCGTCAATGCGCTGGTCTGCGAATGCAACGACGGCAGCATCAACGATATCCAGGCCCTCGGCGTGACGCCCGCCGATGTCGATGCCGCTCTTGACGCCGCGCGTCCGGGGCCGGTCGAGCAGGGGGCGGTCGGCGCCGGGTCCGGCATGACCGCCTTCGGCTTCAAGGCTGGGATCGGCACCGCGTCGCGGCTGATGCGCATCGGCAAGCACGATTTCACGCTCGGCACGCTGGTCCTCGCCAATTTCGGCGCGGCTGGCGATCTCGTCCTGCCGGATGGCCGCCGGCCCGATCCGCGTGTGCCGGCAAGCCCCGAGCGCGGCTCGGTCATCGTCGTCATGGCGACGGACCTGCCGCTGGGGGACAGGCAGTTGCAGCGCGTCGCCCGGCGTGGCGGGGCCGGGCTTGCCCGGCTCGGCGCCTTCTGGGGCCATGGCAGCGGCGACGTTGTCCTCTGTTTCACGACGGCCGATCCGGTCGAGTACGATCCGGCCGCGCCCGTCGCCATGCAGCAACGGCTGTCTGACAGCTATATCGACATCGCCTTCCGCGCCGCTGCCGAGACCACGCAAGAGGCGGTGCTGAACGCGCTGTGTGCCGCGCCGGCCACGCCGGCACGGAACGGCCGCATCTATCCCGCCCTCACGGACTGGCTGAAGGAGAGCCCCGCATCATGAAAGTCTTCATCTCCGCCGATATCGAAGGCACCGCCGGCATTGCCCACTGGAACGAGGCCGAGCGCACTCATCCGGACTGGGCCGAGTTCCGCGCGCTGATGACGGGCGAGGTGGTTGCCGCCTGCGAGGGCGCGCGCGCCGCCGGTGCCACGGAAGTGGTGATCAAGGATGCCCATGACAGCGGCCGCAACCTCATCCTTGATCGCCTGCCCGATTACGCCCGCATCGTGCGCGGCTGGTCGGGCCACCCGGACGAAATGATGTTCGGCATCGACGCCGGTTTCGCCGCCGCGATCTATACGGGTTACCATTCCAAGGCCGGCACGGAGGTCAATCCGCTGGCGCACACCTCCAACCTGCGCATCTCGCGCCTGCTGCTGAATGGCGAAGTCGCGTCCGAGTTCACCTTCAACACGCTCTGTGCGGCCGGCTATGGTGTGCCTTCCGTGTTTCTCGCGGGAGACGTGGGTATCTGCGCCGAGGCCCGGGCCATGGTGCCGGGCCTTGCGACGGTGGAAACGCTGGATGGCAGGGGCCGTGCCTCGACATCCATCTCGCCCGCCTGGTCGCGTCGCCTCATCCGTGAAGGCGTGGCGGCAGCGCTGTCGGGCGATTTTGCACAGGCACTGCCTGCGAAGGCGGATCACTACGAGGTGGTGATCGAGTTCAGCACGCCGACCGAGGCGTACCGGGCCGCATGGTATCCCGGTGCCAAGGCGCACGGTCCTCGCGCCGTCGCCTTCGAGCATAGGGATTTTTCGGAAATCCTCAGGGCGTTGCTCTTCCTGAAGGTCTGATTTCGGCAGGCGCTGCTTCCAGAAATTGCCGCGCCGCGCGCCAGAAATCCTCGACCTTGCCGGTCCGGCTAGCCGCATGGCGGTAGAGACGGATTTCGAGGTCGAGGTTCCAGCCCTCGTCCGCCGAGGCCGACACGAGGCGTCCCGCCTCCATCTCCTCGCGCGCAAGGCTTTCCGGCAGCCAGCAGAGGCCGGCGCCCGTTACCGCCATGTTCATCAGGCCGGCACTGATGGTGTTCTCGTGCGTCGTGCGCCGGCGGAAGGGCGGGCGGCGCAGGAGGAGGCGCGACAGGGCGACGCCGAAGAAGGAATTGAAGCCGTAGCTGAGATAGGGAACGGCGAGCCGCGGCTGCGCGACGGCGCGGTCGAGGAGATTGTGTCCGGATTGCACCTGGCCCGCAATCGTGATCTCCGCCGATACGAGCGGCATCAGCCGGTCTTGACCGACCGTCAGCGAAGCGAACTGCCCGCGGTCGAGATGGAACGGCACCTCCGGATGGGCATAGGTGAGGAAGAAATCCGCTTCGTCGCCAACGAGCGCATCGAGATTGGCCTCGATGCCGCCACGGTCGGGGATGAGCGATGTGCTGAAGGTGCCGCCCGCGCCTTCCAGCGTCTTCAGCCAGCGCGGAAAGAAGGTGACCGTCAGCGTATGCAGGGCGGCAAAGCGGATGAGGCCCGGCTCATGCGAGGGGCGCAGCGCTTCGCGAGCCGCATAGAAGGTGCGGATCGCCTCCTGTGCGACGGGCAGGAAGTTGCGCCCCGCAGGCGTCAGTTCAGCCGGCATGGTGGCGCGACTGATCAGCGTGGCGCCGAGCCAGCCTTCGAGCTGCTTGATGCGGCGGCTGAAAGCCGGTTGGGTGACATTGCGCAATTCGGCGGCGCGCGAAAAGGAGGACGTGTCGGCCAGCGTCACGAAGTCCTCCAGCCACTTGATCTCCATTCACCCGTCCCTCCGGTGCCTTCTGCGCGGCAAAGGCGATCATAAGTCATTCAATCGAAATAGGTATGCCGATTTCGCATGGGGTCGTGCCAAAAGCGAATTGGCCAAGGCCGCCGCAACCTTTCACGTTGCGTGTGGAGGAAATAGGCGCCGGTTCGCCGGTGCCGACAGGGGGAGCTGTGCATGGCATTCGGAATTGAGGCTGACCGCATCCTGATCAACGGCCGGATCTGGCGGGGGCGGGAAGAAGGCATCAGCGAGGCCCTCGCCGTCTGGCAGGGCAAAGTTCTGGCGACCGGCAGCACAGCCGACATGCTGAGCCTGAAGGGGCCTGCGACCGAGGTGATCGACCTGGAGGGGCGCTTCGCAACCCCCGGCCTCATCGACAATCATCTGCATCTCATCGCGACCGGCATCGCCATGGGCTTCGTCGACGCGACGCCCGCCGCTGCGCCGACGGTGGCCGCCCTTACGCGGGCCATCGCCGAGCGTGCCGCATCGACGCCGAAGGGTGGCTGGGTGCGCGCCCGCGGCTATGACCAGGTCAAGCTTGACACGGGGCGCCATCCGACGCGCGAGGATCTCGATCGCGCCGCGCCGGATCATCCGGTGTATCTGACGCGGGCCTGCGGTCATGTCTCCATCGCCAACTCCCGCGCGCTGGAGCTTGCCGGCATCAGCGAGGCGACGCCGGTGCCGGACGGTGGCGTCATCGGCATCACGGACGGCAAGCTCAACGGTCTTCTCGCGGAGAACGCCCAGAATCTCGTCAAGGCCGTCATGCCGCCGGCGACCACCGAGGAGCTGATCGACGGCATCGAGCGGGCGGGGCGGCATCTGCTCTCCTTCGGCATCACCAGCTGCATGGATGCGGCTGTCGGCCATGTCGCCGGGTTCTCGGAGATCCAGGCCTATGAGATGGCAAAACTGTCCGGCCGCCTGCCGGTGCGCGTCTGGCTGACGCTGCTCGGTGATCCCGGCGTCTCCATCGTCGGGGATGCCTGGCGGGCGGGGCTGCTGTCGGGGGGCGGCGACGACATGCTGCGTGTCGGCGGCGTGAAGGTCTTCCTCGACGGCTCGGCCGGCGGGCGCACCGCCTGGATGACGAAGCCCTATGAGGGCGAGCCCGACAACATCGGCGTGCAGATGCTGCCGGACGAGACGGTCGAGGCGGTCGTTCGGGATTGCCATGACCGCGGCTACCAGATGGTCTGCCACGCCATCGGCGACGGCGCGATCGAACAGCTGATCACGGCCTACGAAAAGGCGCTTGCCGCCAACCCGGATCCCGATCGTCGTCACCGCATCGAGCATTGCGGCTTCTCCACGCCCGCGCAGCACGCGCGCATGCAGGCGGCCGGCATCCTGCCCGCGCCGCAGATGGCCTTCATTCATGATTTCGGCGACAGTTACATTTCCGTGCTCGGAGAGGCACGCGGCAAGCCGTCCTATCCGATCGGTACCTGGGCGCGCCTCGGCCTGAAGCCATCGACCGGCTCGGATTCACCGGTCTGCTCGCCCGATCCCTTCCCCAATCTTCACGCGATGATCACGCGCCAGACCGGCAAGGGCACGGTCATGGATGCTTCCGAACGGCTGAGCCCGGAAGAGGCGCTGCAGGCCTATACGGAATATGGCGCCTGGTCGCAAAAGGCCGAAGGCGTGAAGGGACGGCTCGTGCCCGGCCAGTGGGCCGATATCGCGGTCTTCGACAACGATCTTCTGACCGCGGATCCCAAGACCATTCTCTCAGGCACACGTTGCCTGCTGACCCTGCTTGCAGGCCGTGTCGTGCATGATGCGAGGTGACGGCCTGACAGACTGAATCGAAACGATGCCGAAAACGGCACGAGAGGGAGAACGACATGCTCAAGACACTGACACTGGCCGCAATGCTCAGCCTCGGCGTGGCCTCCGGGGCGCTTGCCGCCGGTGAACGCCAGGGCGGAACGCTCGTCTTCACCGCACCCTACGGCTCGAGCTTTGCCACGCTCGACGTGCAGGCGAGCCCGAACACGCAGGAAGAGTTCATCACGCAGGCGATCCACCGCGCGCTCTACAGCTGGGATTCCATCCAGAACAAGCCGGTGCTGGAGCTGGCGGATTCCGAAGACGTCTCCGAGGACGGCACGGTCCATACCTATCACCTGCGCAAGAACGCCGTCTTCCACAACGGCAAGCCGCTGACGGCCGACGACTTCATCTACAGCTACAAGCGTATCGCCAATCCGAAGAATGCCTTCCCGGGCGCAAGCTTCATCGCCAATATCAAGGGCGCGGACGACTATATCGCCGGCAAGGCCGAGGAGATTTCCGGCCTCAAGAAGATCGACGACAACACGCTGGAGATCACCTATACCGGCCCGATCAATCCCGGCTTCCCGCTGATGCAGAACACGACGGTCATCTACCCGTCGAATGTCGAGGACGAATCGAGCTTCGGCAAGACCCCCGTCGGCCTCGGCGCCTTCGTTTTCAAGGAGCATGTGCCGGGTTCGCAGGTCGTCGTCGAAAAGTTCGACAAGTACTACGAGGAGGGCAAGCCCTACCTCGACCGTATCAACATCGTGCTGATGGCCGAGGATGCCGCGCGCGACGTTGCCTTCCGCAACAAGGAGATCGACGTCTCCATTCTCGGCCCGACCCAGTACCAGGCCTATCAGGGTGAGGACGCGCTGAAGGGGCAACTGCTCGAGGTCGCCGAGGTCTATACCCGCAATATCGGTTTCAACCCGGCCTTCGAGCCTTTCAAGGACAAGCGGGTACGCCAGGCGATCAACCATGCCATCAATGCGCCGCTGATCATCGAGCGCCTCGTCAAGAACAAGGCCTATCCGGCGTCCGGATGGCTGCCGCTCTCCTCGCCGGCCTTCGACAAGGACAAGCCGGCCTATGCCTTCGATCCGGAAAAGGCGAAGGCGCTGCTTGCGGAAGCCGGCTATGCCGACGGCTTCGAATTCGAGGTGACGGCGAGCCCGAATGAAAGCTGGGGCGTTCCGATCGTCGAGGCCATCCTGCCGATGCTGAAGAAGGTCGGCATCACCGTGAAGCCGAAGCCGGTGGAAAGCTCGGCGCTCGGCGAGGCTGTCACGACCAACAATTTCCAGGCCTTCATCTGGTCGAACCTCTCTGGTCCCGATCCGCTGAACGCGCTGCGCTGCTATCATTCGAAGACGGCGCAATCGGCCTGCAATTATACGAGCTATGCGAGCGCGGACTTCGACAAGCTCTACGACGCGGCCCAGCAGGAGCGTGATCCCGCCAAGCAGAACGACCTCCTGCGCCAGGCCAACAACATCGTGCAGGACGACGCGCCGGTCTGGTTCTTCAATTACAACAAGGCGGTCATGGCCTATCAGCCGTGGATCCACGGCCTCGTTCCCAACGCGACGGAACTGGCGGTCCAGCCCTATGACGAGATCTGGATCGACGAGACCGCGCCGGACTCGCGCAAGTAAGATCTTGAGGGGTTCGGGGGCGGCGTGACTGCCGCCCCCGCATCGATTGTCGCGCCCTTGCGGGCGGCCAACACGGAACCGCTCATGCTTCGTTTCACCCTGCGCCGCATCTTTCAGATCATTCCGACGGTCGTCGTGGTGGCGCTGCTGATCTTCGTCATCTTCTCCGTCGTGCCCGGCACCTTTGCCGCCAGCCTCTTCGCCGATGGCAAGCGCGCCGCCGATCCCCAGATGATCGCCCGCCTCAACGAGGAATTCGGCCTCAACAAGCCGCTCATGGAACGCTTCGTGACCTATGTCACGGACCTCGCGCAGTTCGATCTCGGCACCAGTTTCCGCACCCGCCAGCCGGTGATCGACCTCATCAATGACCGTATGTGGGCCTCGTTGCAACTTGCCATCGCCGCCATGGTTTTTGCCTTGGTCATCGGCGTGCCGCTCGGCTTCCTCGCAGCGCTGCGACCCGGCTCCGTGCTCGATACCGTGACGATGATCGGTGCCGTCTCGGGTCTCTCCATGCCGCAGTTCTGGCTCGGCCTCCTGCTGATGTACCTCTTCGCCCTGCAACTGAACTGGCTGCCCAGCTTCGGCTATGGCGACGGTTCGTTCCAGAACCTCATCCTGCCCGCCGTCACGCTTGGCGTTACGCCGCTCGCGCTTCTCGCACGCACCACGCGGGCCGGCGTGCTTGATGTGCTCAATGCCGATTTCATCCGCACCGCCCATTCCAAGGGCATGAGCGAGGTGACGGTCGTGCGCTGGCATGTGGCGCGCAATGCGCTGGTGCTGATCGTCACCACGGTCGGCCTGCAGTTCGGCTCGCTGATCGGTCAGGCCGTCGTCATCGAGAAGCTGTTCGCCTGGCCCGGCATCGGCTCGCTTCTGGTCGACAGCGTGGCGATCCGCGACATTCCCGTCGTGCAGGGCACGATCCTCGTCATCGTGCTGTGGTTCCTCGTCATCAACACGGCCGTCGATCTGATCTATGCCGCGATCGATCCGCGCATCAAGCAGGAGTGACGGGAATGCGTCTCGGCTTCAACTTCTGGCTTGGCGCGACGCTGACGACGCTGGTCATCCTCGCCGGCGTGCTCGCACCGTGGATCGCGCCCTTCGACCCGGTGCTCGATGCGGACCTGATGAGCTCGGAACTGCCGCCCGACGCCACCTTCTGGTTCGGTACGGACGCGCAGGGCCGCGACGTCTATACCCGCATCCTCTACGGTGCACAGATCTCGCTGACGGTCGGCATCGTCTCGCAGGTCATCAACTCGGCCATCGGCGTCACGCTCGGCATGACCGCCGGTTACTGGGGCGGCTGGTGGGACGACCTGGTGAACGGCCTCACCAACGTCATGCTCGCCATTCCCTCGCTGATCTTCGCGCTCGCCGTGATGGCCGTGCTCGGTCCCGGCCTGCCGTCGCTCCTCATCGCACTCGGCCTCACCAACTGGAGCTGGACCTGCCGTATCGCCCGCTCCTCGACGCTGTCGCTGAAATCGCAGGGTTACGTGCAGGCGGCGCAGACGCTCGGCTATGGAGACCTGCGCATCATGTTCACGCAGATCCTGCCCAACATGATGGGGCCGATCCTTGTCATGGCGACGCTCGGCATGGGCTCCGCGGTGCTCTCCGAAGCCGCACTCTCCTTCCTCGGCCTCGGCATCCAGCCGCCGTTCCCGAGCTGGGGCTCGATGCTGACGGATGCGCGGCAGCTCATCCAGCTCGCGCCCTGGGTGGCGATCTTCCCGGGCCTTGCGATCTTTCTCTCCGTGCTCGGCTTCAACCTTCTCGGTGACGGGCTGCGCGACAGTCTCGACCCGCATATGAGGACGCGCAAGCCATGACCGCGCCGCTTCTCGATATCAGGGATCTCCGGCTCGGCGTCGCCCTCGGCCGCTCCGTCCACCATCCGCTGCTGAAGGACGTTTCCTTCCAGATCATGCCGGGCGAGGCCTACGGGCTCGTCGGCGAATCGGGCTCAGGCAAGTCGATCACCTCGCTAGCCGTCATGGGGCTTTTGAAGAAGCCGCTCGCCGTCACCAGTGGCGAGATCCGGTTCAAGGGCCAGAACCTGCTGTCCCTGCCGAAGCGCGAGATGCGGCGCCTTCGCGGCAACCGCATCGCCATGATCTTCCAGGAGCCGATGACGGCGCTGAACCCGCTTTCCACTGTCGGCCGGCAGATCGCCGAAATGTTCGTGTTGCATCAGGGCAAGAGCTGGGGCGAGGCGGAACGGCTCGCCGTCGAGGCGCTGGGCAATGTGCGCGTGCCCAATCCCGACCGGCGTGCGAAGAACTATCCGCACCAGATGTCCGGCGGCTTGCGCCAGCGCGTGATGATCGCCATGGCGCTCGCCTGCAACCCGGATCTCCTCATCGCCGACGAGCCGACGACGGCGCTCGACGTGACCGTGCAGGCCGAGGTGCTGCGGCTAATCAAGGAGCTTTGCGCCGCGCGCGGCACGGCTGTGCTCTTCATCAGCCACGATCTCGGCGTCATCGCCAGCATCTGCCAGCGTGTCGGCGTGATGTATGCCGGCTGCCTCGTCGAGGAGAACGAGACGCGAGCACTCTTCGAAGATCCCCGGCACGCCTATACGCGCGGCCTGCTCGGCGCCCTGCCGCGCCTTGGCAGCCGCAGCGCGCACGGCCGCCAGCGTCTCGTCGATATCGACAGCATCATCGCCGACCGCTCGACGTTGACGCAGACGCGCTTCATCACCCCGCGCGGGCCGGAAGGGAGCCAGCCATGACCGCTCCCCTGCTGCAGGTGGACGACCTGCATGTGCGTTTTCCGATTTCCGGCGGCGGCCTGTTCGGCACAGGGCGGCGCATGATGCACGCCGTCAACGGCATCAGCTTCGACCTGGCCAAGGGGGAGTGCCTGTCGATCGTCGGCGAATCCGGCTGCGGCAAGTCCACCACGGCCCTCTCCATCCTCGGTCTTCAGGAGCCGACGGAAGGGACGATCCGCTATCGCGGCCAGCCGCTTGCCGGCCCTGGGGCGCCGGGGCGCATGCAGCGTGCGAAGGCGGTGCAGATGGTCTTTCAGGACCCCTATGCCTCGCTCAATCCGCGCCAGTCCGTGCGCACCTCCCTTGCTGCGCCGCTGAAGCTGCACGGCATCACCGCGGCGTCGGAAATCGAGGGTCGTATCGAGGCCATGCTGAAGAATGTCGGCCTGACGCCCGAACAGGCGGGGCGCTACCCGCACGAATTCTCCGGCGGCCAGCGCCAGCGTATCGGTATCGCCCGCGCGCTGATCCTCGAACCGGAGATCGTCGTGCTCGATGAGCCGGTCTCCGCCCTCGACGTCTCGATCCGCGCCCAGATCATCAACCTGCTGCTCGATCTGCAGGAAAAGCTCGGCCTCTCCTACATCATGATCAGCCACGACTTGAGCGTGGTCGAGCATATGAGCGACCGGGTGCTGGTGATGTTCTTCGGCGAGGTGGTGGAGGAGGGCGGCTGGCGGCAGATCTTCGAGACGCCGACCCATCCCTATACCCGCCGGCTGATCGCCGCCATTCCCGACCCGGACACGGCGTTGAACCCGGGCGAGGCCCTGCTCGCGACGGATGCGGCTCTGCCCGATGGACGCCGCTTCGTTTCCGATGGCAGCGTGGCGCCGGATGTCTTCACGCGGCCGGTGCCTTCGGCACTCACCGAGATCGCGCCCGGCCATCGCGTGCGGCTGGCATCGATGGCTTGACGCCACCCCGCACCGGCTTGCGCATCCGACCTATGGGCGATTGTCCCGGGGCGGCTCCTGTGCGACCATGGGCACGGGAGGATGTCTTATGGTGTCGACGCTGTCGCACATACGGGAGATCGAGCGCGTCGGCATGGGCGCCGTCAGCCCGCGCGATGCGCCGGTCGTCAAATCCTGGCTGCGCTGCCTCAACGACTACAAGCTCGACCCGGCGATTGCGCAGGAAGCCTATATCGTTCCCGAACTGAAGCTGCGCGAGCATCGCGAGCAGGCGGAGGAGCTGATCCGCATCGGTCGCTCCGGCCTCGAAGGCCTGTTCAACCAGGTTGCCGGGCAGAACTATGTGTTGCTTTTGTCGGATGCGCGCGGCGTCACCGTCGACTTCATGGGCGATCCGACCTTCGACAACCAGCTCCGCAAGGCAGGGCTCTATCTCGGCTCGGAATGGTCGGAGAACCGCGCGGGCACCTGTGCCGTCGGCGCCTGCATCGTCTCCGGCGAGCCTGTCATCATTCACCAGGACGATCATTTCGACGCCAGCCATATCGGGCTGACCTGCACGGCTGCGCCCATCTTCGACACGCTCGGCGACCTCACGGCCGTGCTGGATATTTCCCAACTCCGCTCGCCCACCGTCAAGGCGAGCCAGCAACTGGCGCTGCACCTTGCCGCCGCCACCGCGCGGCGCATCGAGCTTGCCAATCTCATGACCCGCACCCGCAACGACTGGGTGCTGCGCCTTGCCCGCTCGCCGGAGTTTCTGGACGTGGACCCGGATGCCGCCATCGCGCTCGACGGTTCCGGCCGCATCACCGGCATGACCCATGGTGGCTTCGGCGCGCTTGCCCGCTCGATGAACATGCGGGGCTTTGCGACACGCGATTTTCTCGGTCTGCCGATCTCCGAGGTGTTCGACATGGATGTCGATGACCTGCCGCGTTTTATGCGCGGTCGGCCGAACGGCGAGCGCCTGCTTCGTGCGAAAAACGGCCTCGTGCTCTTCGCCAGCGCGGTTGCTCCCGCCGTCAGCCTGCGTACGCCCACAAGGCCGGAACCGCGCCTGCCAAGGGCGTTGCGCGACCTCAGCAACGGCGATGCAGCCATGGAGCGGGTGCAGGCCCGCGCCGCGAAATTGGCGGCGCGCGACATTCCGATCCTCATCCAGGGGGAGACCGGCAGCGGCAAGGAATTTCTGGCCCGTGCGATCCATGAAAGCTGCGGTGGCAGCGGCAATTTCGTCGCCGTCAATTGTGCTGCGATCCCCGAGCACCTTATCGAATCCGAGCTGTTCGGGTATGCGCCCGGCGCTTTCACCGGGGCCAGCCAGAAGGGCAAGCGCGGCCTGATCGAGGAGGCACAGGACGGAACGCTGTTCCTCGACGAGATCGGCGACATGCCGCTCGCGCTGCAAAGCCGGCTGCTGCGCGTGCTTTCGGAAAACGAGGTGCAGCCGGTCGGTGCGCTGAAGGCGCGCCCGGTGCGCCTGCGCGTACTCTCCGCCTCGCACCGCGACCTTGCCGATCTCGTGAAGGAGGGCCGCTTCCGGCAGGACCTCTACTATCGCCTGAATGCCGCGACCCTCAGCCTGCCGGCCCTGCGCGAGCGGGAAGACCTCGGCTGGCTGATCGACCAGCTTCTCGCCCGTGTCGAAAAGGAAAACGGTGAGACCTATCGCGTCGACAAGGCAGTGCGGGCAGCTCTGCTGACCCATGCGTGGCCGGGCAATCTGCGCGAGCTTTCCAATGCGCTGCGCGTTGCTGCGGCGCTCTCCGAGAGCGGCGTCATCGATGTCGGCTGCCTGCCGGACCATCTCTTCGCCGGTCCGGTCGCGGCTGCGTCCGACGATGACGGGGAACTGCGCCAGGCGCTCAGCGACTGCGGCAACAATGTCTCTGCGCTTGCCCGCAAGCTCGGCGTCAACCGCTCCACCATCCACCGCCGCCTGAAGCGCCTCAACTGACGCGGCACCTGCAACACCTGTTGCACGCCACCTGTTGCATTGCTTCAGGCAGGGAAATCTTTCTCATCGCAACAATCTGAAAACAAAGTGAAATCAGGCGTCCTTTCGGTTTGGCACGGCGTTTGCTGACCTTCCTGTGCAAGAACAACAGGAGGAAACACAATGAAGGCTCTGCGCTTTCACGCCGCCAAGGATCTGCGTATCGAGGAGGTCGATGCCCCGCCGTCGCCCGGCCCGGGTGAAGTTCTGGTCGAGAACCGATTTTGCGGCATTTGCGGCACGGACCTGCATGAATATGCCTACGGGCCGATCTTCGTGCCGAAGGAGCCGCATCCTTTCACCGGCGCGCACGGACCGCAGATCCTCGGCCACGAATTCGGCGGGGTCGTCAAGGCGGTCGGCGCGGGCGTCGCGCATGTGAAGCCCGGCGACCGGGTGTCGATCCAGCCGCTCATCATGCCCCGTCAGGGCGACTATTACGCCGATCGCGGCCTCTTCCATCTCAGCGGCAACCTCGCGCTTGCCGGCCTTTCCTGGCACTCCGGCGGAATGGCTGAGGCCGCCCTTCTCAACGACTACAATGTCCAGCCCATTCCCGATGCGCTCAGCGATCAGGAGGCCGCCCTCATCGAGCCGACGGCGGTTGCAGTCTACGCCTGCGATCGCGGCGGCGTGACGGCCGGAAACAGTGTGCTCGTCACTGGCGCTGGACCGATCGGTATTCTCGTCGCCATGGCGGCACGCGCTGCGGGCGCCTCGCAGATTTTCCTCTCCGATCTCAACGACACGCGGCTGGGGCTGGCGCGCGAGGCGCTGGGCGCCGTGCGCACCATCAATCCGAAGACGGAAAAGGTCGGCGACGTCATCCGCGCCGAGACGGAGGGCGGTGTCGGCTGCGATGTTGCCATCGAATGCGTCGGCAACGAACATGCGCTGAAGAACTGCGCCGATGCCGTGCGCAAACAGGGTGTTGTCGTGCAGACCGGGCTTCACCCCGGCGAGAACCCGCTGAACTGGTTCGACGTCACCTTCAAGGATATCGATATCCGCGGTTCCTGGGCCTACCCGACCCACTATTGGCCGCGTGTCGCCCGGCTGATCGCCAGCGGCCAGATCCCCGCAAGCCGTATCGTCACGAAACATGTCTCGCTCGGCGAGGCCGTTGCGGAAGGGTTCGATCAGCTGCTCGACCCGGCCGGAAAACACCTGAAAATCCTGATCGACCTTTCCCGTTAGGCCGGTCCGTCTTGCGGGGCGGTTGAGGAGCCGTCCCGTCTTTCACTTGAGCAGGAGGAGAAACATATGCTCGACAAAACCCCCACCATGCGCGTCCAGACACTTCTCGACACGCTCGGTTCGGCCCTCGAGGCCGGCCGGGTCGACGATGCCGCCAACCTCTTCGCCGAAGAGTGCTACTGGCGCGACCTCGTCGCCTTCACCTGGAACCTCAAGACCGTCGAAGGGCGAGACCAGGTGCGCGACATGCTGCAATCGCAGCTTTCCACGGCGAAACCCTCCAACTGGCGCGTTGCCGACGGCGAGGCGGCGACGGAGGCGGACGGTGTCCTGGAAAGCTGGATCTCGTTCGAGACGGAGACCGGGCGCGGCTACGGCTTGGTGCGCTTCAAGAACGGTCTCATCTGGACGCTTCTCACCGTGCTGTCCGAACTGAAAGGCCACGAGGAGAAATCCGGCTTCACCCGCCCGCTCGGCGCAAGGCACGGCCAGAATGTCGGCGCCAAGACATGGAAGGAGGCGCGTGAGGAGGAGGAGCGCATGCTCGGCTACGAGAAGCAGCCCTATACCGTCATCATCGGCGGTGGGCAGGGCGGTATTGCGCTCGGTGCCCGGTTGCGCCAGCTCGGCGTGCCGACCATCATCCTGGAAAAGAACGACCGGCCGGGCGACAGCTGGCGCAAGCGCTACAAGTCGCTCTGCCTGCACGATCCCGTCTGGTACGACCACCTGCCGTACATCGATTTTCCGAAGAACTGGCCGGTCTTCGCGCCGAAGGACAAGATCGGCGACTGGCTGGAATTCTACACCAAGGTTATGGAGCTGAACTACTGGACGCGCTCCGCCGCCAAATCCGCCAGATGGGACGAAGCCGCCAAGGAATGGACCATCGTCGTCGACCGTGACGGCGAGGAGGTGGTGCTGCGGCCGAAGCAGCTCGTCTTTGCGACCGGCATGTCCGGCAAGGCGAACATCCCGGATTTCAAGGGCCGCGAGCGCTTCCAGGGCGAGCAGCACCATTCGTCTCAACATCCGGGGCCGGATGGCTACAAGGGCAAGAAGGTGGTGGTCGTCGGCTCGAACAATTCAGCCCATGACATCTGCGCCGCGCTCTATGAGGCGGGTGTCGACGTCACTATGATCCAGCGCTCGACGACGCATATCGTGCGTTCCGACACGCTGATGGATATCGGCCTCGGCTCGCTTTATTCGGAGCAGGCGCTGGCGAACGGCGTGACGACGGCGAAGGCCGACCTCATCTTCGCCTCGCTGCCCTATCGGATCATGCACGAATTCCAGATCCCGCTCTACGACAAGATGCGCGAGCGCGATGCCGATTTCTACGCAGCGCTGGAAAAGGCCGGCTTCCAGCTGGACTGGGGTTCGGACGGTTCGGGCCTCTTCATGAAGTACCTGCGTCGCGGTTCCGGCTACTATATCGACATCGGCGCCTCGCAGCTGATCATCGACGGCAAGGTCAAGCTCGCCGCCGGCCAGGTGGAGGAGATCACGGAGAGTTCCATCAAGCTCTCCGAAGGCAAGGAAATCCCGGCTGACGTCATCGTTTATGCGACCGGTTATGGTTCGATGAACGGCTGGGTCGCCGATCTCATCGACCAGGAGACGGCGGATGCGGTCGGCAAGGTCTGGGGTCTCGGTTCGGATACGCCGAAGGACCCGGGGCCTTGGGAGGGCGAGCAGCGCAACATGTGGAAGCCGACGCAGCAGGAGGCGCTGTGGTTCCACGGCGGCAACCTGCACCAGTCGCGCCACTATTCGCAATATCTCGCCCTGCAGCTGAAGGCGCGCATGGAACGCATCCCGACGCCGGTCTACGCCCTCCAACCGGTGCATCACCGGAAGTAGGCCGGCGCGCTGAGGGCGGGCGGCGCTCGCCACCCGCCCTCAATGGATCTGTGCCGGTATCGGCTTTGCGGCAGGCAGCGGGTTTTGCTGCCTGCCCGTTTCGTCAGGCTCAGCCGAGAACCGCCTTTACCGCATCGGAGGCCGCCTTCACGACGGTGTCGGCCTCCTCGCGTGTGAGGCACAGCGGCGGGGCAAAGCCCAGGATATCGCCCTGCGGCATGGCGCGGCCGATGACGCCGCGTTCCAGGAGGGCGGCGGAGACCTGCGGGCCGATCTTTCTGCCCGGATCGAAGAAGGCGCGGTCGTCCTTGTCTTCGACGAATTCGACGGCGGCCATCAGGCCATCGCCGCGTACCTCGCCGACATGCTTGTGGTCGCCGACGGCCTTGGCGAGTTCGCTGCGGAAATAGGCGCCGGTGGAGCCGGCATTCTCTACGAGGCCGAGTTCGTCGATGAGCTCGAGGTTGGCGACACCGGCTGCGGCGCAGATCGGATGCGAGGAATAGGTCCAGCCATGGCCGATGGCGCCGAGCTCGTCCGAGCCCTTGACCAGCACCTCCCACATCTTGTCAGAGACGATGGTGCCGGAGAGCGGCGCATAGGCAGACGTGAGGCCCTTGGCGATGGTGATGAGGGCGGGCTTCATGCCGTAGTGGTCTGAGCCGAACATCGTGCCGAGGCGGCCGAAACCGGTGACGACCTCGTCGGCGATCAGAAGAATGTCGTATTTGTCGAGCACGGCCTGGATCTTCTGCCAGTAGCCTTTCGGCGGCGGCACGATGCCGCCTGTGCCGAGGATCGGCTCGCCGATGAAGGCGGCGATGGTGTCCGGGCCCTCGGCAAGGATCATTTCCTCCAGCTTGTCGGCGCAATACTGCGCGAACTGCTCCTCGTCCATCGATCGGTCCGGGCGGCGGAAGAAGTAGGGCGCTTCCGTGTGCAGGATCGGGGCGCGCGGCAGGTCGAAGGCATTGTGGAAGAGGTGAAGGCCGGTCAGCGAGCCGGTCATGACGCCGGAGCCGTGGTAGCCGCGCCAGCGCGAGATGATCTTCTTCTTCTCCGGCCGGCCGAGGATATTGTTGTAGTACCAGACGAGTTTGATGTTCGTCTCGTTGGCGTCCGAGCCGGAAAGCCCGAAATAGACACGGCTCATGCCCTCGGGCGCGCGGTCGATGATCATCTTGGAAAGCGTGATCGAAGCTTCCGTGCCGTGCCCGACATAGGCGTGGTAGTAGGCGAGGTTCTTTGCCTGCTCGGCAATCGCGTCGGCAATCTTCGTGCGGCCATAGCCGACATTGACGCAGTAGAGGCCGGCAAAGGCGTCTAGGCTCGTCTTGCCGTTCGTATCGGTGATGTAGACGCCTTCGCCGCCGCCGATGACGCGGGTCGGCGTTTCGCCGCGCGCATGCATGCCCATATGGGTCGAGGGGTGGAAGAAGTGGTCGCGATCCCAGGCGGTGAGTTCGTTGCGTCTGTCGAGCATGGTCTTTCCTTTCGAAGTCAGTCTGTTTGCGTGTTCCGGGCCGTGGCAGGTGTTGAAAATCATGCCGCCGTGTCGATGCACAGATATTTCAGTTCCGTGAAGGCCTCCATGCCGTGGCGCGAGCCCTCGCGGCCGAGGCCGGATTGTTTCCAGCCGCCGAAGGGGATCGGCCCGCCGGTGATCTTCATGCGGTTGACCGCCACCATGCCGTATTCCAGCGCGCGGGCAAGCCGCATCTGCCGCGCGCCGTTCTCGGTGACGACATAGGCGACAAGGCCGTATTCGGTTTCGTTGGCGCGGGCGATCACCTCCGCCTCGCTGTCGAAGGCCGTGACGGCAGCGACGGGGCCGAAGGTTTCCTCACGCATGATCAGCGCATCGTCGGAGACCTCGGCAAGAAGCGTCGGTTCGTAGAACAGCGGGCCGGCCTTGTGGCGCTTGCCTCCTGTGAGAACCTTTGCCCCTTGTTTGACGGCATCGGCCACCTGTTCTTCCACCTTGGCGATGGCGCGCTCGTGCATCAGCGGGCCGATCTCGACATCCGCGTCCAGCCCGGCGCCGACCTTCAGCGCCTCGATGCGCGCCTTGAAGGCCTTGGTAAAGGCGGTAAGCACGGGGCGCTCGACATAGATGCGGTTGGCGGCAAGGCAATCCTGCCCGGACGTCGCGAACTTGGCGCCGACGGCGATATCCGCGGCCTTGTCGATATCGGCGTCGGCGAAGACGATCAGCGGTGCATGGCCGCCGAGCTCCATGACGAGCCGCTTCATGGTCGGCGCGCACTGGCCGGCGATCAGCTTGCCGATCTCCGTCGAACCGGTGAAGCTCATGGCGCGCACACGGGCGTCCGCGTTCATGCAGCCGACAATGGTGGCGGCGTTGCCCGTCACGACATTGAAGACGCCTGCCGGGAGGCCGGCCCGCTCGCCGAGTTCGGCAAGGGCGAGCGCCGAGAGCGGCGTTTCGCTGGAGGGATGGGCGACGACCGTGCAACCGGCGGCAAGCGCTGCGGCAGCCTTGCGGGTGATCATCGCGGAGGGGAAGTTCCACGGCGTCACGATGCCGACGACGCCGAGCGCCTCGCGCCGCACGATCATCTCGGCGCCGGGCAGGTGGCTCGTCACGCTCTCGGCGTTGAGGCGCTTGCCCTCCTCGGCATACCACTCGATGAAGGAGGCGGCATAATCGATCTCGCCGCGGGATTCCGCGAGCGGCTTGCCCTGTTCCAGCGTCATCAGCAGCGCGAGGTCCTCGCGCGCTTCAAGGATCAGCCCGTGCCATTTGCGCAGGGTTTCGGCGCGCTGCTGCGGCAGCAGATCCCGCCAGGCGGGAAAGGCCTGCGCGGCGGCTGAAACGGCCTCCGTCGTCTGGCCGGCATCGAGCGCGGCGGCCCAGGCGAGCGTTGCGCCGGAGGCGGGGTCCGTTACGGCAAAACTGTCGCCGTCGCGGCCGGCCACCCAGCGACCACCGACATAGGAGAGTTCGCGCAGCAGATGCGGATCGCTCAGGCGGGCGAGCGCATCGTGAAAAACGGTCCGGGCGAATAGGGCGGTCAAGTCGGCCTCCTCTGGCTGTGTCGACCATGAGTCTGCCAGAGGCGGGGGCAAAAGATTGTCTATTGCCGGGGCTGGCCGCAGAGACTTTGGCCAAACCCGCGACCACGCGTAGACAATCTCTCTACGTCGCGATCAGTCCGGGGCCGGCAGCAGCGTTGCCAACGGCAGTGCGGTCTCCTCCTTCACCGTCTTGGTGACGATGTAGGTAAAGTAACGGTCGATGCCGAGCTCACGGTCAAGCAGATCGTCGACAAGCCGCTGGTAGGCGTCGATGTCGGGCGCCATGATCTTCAGGATGTAGTCGACGCCGCCGCCGACGGACCAGCAGGCGACGATTTCCGGTGTCGCCGCCACCGCACGCTCGAAACGGTCGAAATCCGCCTGGCGGTGGTTGGCGAGCGTCACTTCCATCATAACGCTGGCGACGGGCGCCAGGCGCCGCACCGCGACGCGCGCATGATAGCCCGTGACGATGCCCGCTTTCTCCAGCTTGCGCAGCCGTAGCCAGCAGGGCGTCGGGGAAAGGCCCGCCTTCTCCGCCAGCGCCAGCTTGGTGATGCGGCCGTTCTCCTGGATCGCCTCCAGGATGCGCAGGTCGATGGCGTCGAGTTTCATGCGGTCGCCCTCCGGGCGAAGATCATGTCAAAGCTTGGAAAAAGACAATGGAAAGGCATTTTGGCGTTGTCAATTGGACTGAATTTGAGCACTGTTGAAATCATGACAAATTGGCGACCCGATATATCCCAATTGCGCCGGCCGGCCTACCTGTCGCTTGCCGAGCAGATCGCCCGCGCCATCCAGGAGGGGTTGCTGCCCAACGGTACACGCCTTCTGCCACACCGCAAGCTCGCCGACGAGCTGAAACTCTCCGTACAGACCGTCAGTCGTGCCTATGACGAACTGATCCGCCGTGGCCTGATTTCCGGCGAGATCGGCCGCGGCTCCTTCGTACAGACGCGGCCGAAGGAGCCGGAGCCGCCCTATCTGCCCGAGCGGCTCGGCGAGCTGGTCGACCTGTCGATCCTGAAGCCCGTCTGCGAGCAGATCCACCTGGAGCGCATGCGCGCGGCCTTCGGCTGGCTTGCGGAAAACCTGCCGTCGAGTTCGGCGCTCTCCTTCCGGCCCAACATGGTGTTCCCGCGCCACCGCACCGTTGCCTCCGAATGGCTGGCGCGCTGCGGGCTCGACATTTCGCCGCTGAACATCAGCCTTACAAACGGCGCGACGTCGGGCATGACGGTGGCGCTGATGAGCGTCGCGCCGCCGGGCGCGACGGTCGCGACGGAGGCGATCAGCCACCACACGCTGGTGCCGCTCTCCACCTATCTCGGCCTGCACCTGGAGGGGCTGCCGATCGACCGCGACGGCATGATCCCGGAGGCGCTGGACGAGGCCTGCCGAAAGGGCGTCATCCGCGCCGTCTTCCTGCAGCCCTCCGTCATCAACCCGACCGCGACGCTGATGAGCGCGGAGCGGCGGCAGGCGCTGGCCGAGGTGGCGCGGCGCCATGACATCGCGATCATCGAGAACGATATTCTAGGGCCGCTCGTCGCGGAAAGGGCGCCGCCACTTACCGCCTATGCGCCGGAGCGCACGCTCTACGTGACGAGTTTCACCAAGATCACGGTGCCGGGCCTGCGCATCGGCTATCTCGCCGCGCCCGACCGCTATGTCGCGGCCGTTGCCAACCGGCATCTCGTCTCGAACTGGATGGCGACGCCCTCCATTGCCGAGATCGCCACGCGCTGGGTCAGCGACGGCACGGCGATGGAGCTCGTCAGCTGGCAGCGCCGGGCGCTGGCGGTGCGACATGCCATTGCGGAGGAGGTCTTCGCCGGCCTGCCGTACCGCTCGCATCCACAGAGCCTGCATGTCTGGTTGCCGCTGCCGGAAGGACATACGGAGGAAGGCTTCGTCTCGCAGGCGCGTCTGCGCGGCGTCGCCATCGCGCCCGGCTCTTCCTTCCGCACCGCGGATCAGGGCTGGCAGCCGGCGGTGCGCATTTCCCTCGGCTCGACGACGGAGCAGGAACTTCGCACGGGCCTTGGCATTCTGGCTTCACTGGCCAGCGGGAACCCGGAGGCGTTGCTGCTCGCGATTTGACGATGGGTGCCCGGAAAATGGGCGATGAAACAATAATTGTCATGAGATTATTATCTACATTGACATGATTTCGATCGCCGCGCATCGTTAGGCCATCACTTGTCTCAACAGGGAGAGACATGCATGGCCGCACCCATCATCCGCATCGACAACATCGTGAAGCGCTACGGTCCCTTGACCGTGCTCGACGGGCTGTCGATGGAGGTGCTGCCGGGCGAGAAGCTTGCGCTCATCGGCCCCTCCGGCTCCGGCAAGACGACGATCCTGCGCATCCTGATGACGCTGGAGACGATCAGCGGCGGCCATATCGAGGTCGATGGCGACCAGCTCTACCACATGCCGAAGAACGGCGGCCTGGTGCCGGCGGACGATCGCCACTTGCACAGGATGCGCGAGAAGATCGGCATGGTCTTCCAGCACTTCAATCTCTTTCCGCACAAATGCGTGCTCGACAACGTCACGCTGGCGCCGATGCTGACCAAGGGCGTCGCGAAGGCGGCGGCCGAGAAGCGGGCGATGGAGTTGCTCGACATGGTGGGCCTTGCCGACAAGGCGAGGAACATGCCCGCCCAGCTGTCCGGCGGACAGAAGCAGCGTGTCGCCATCGCCCGTGCTCTCGCGCTTTCTCCCAAGATCATGCTGTTTGACGAGGTGACCTCGGCGCTCGATCCGGAGCTGGTCGAGGAGGTGCTGAACGTCATGCGCAAGCTCGCTTCCGAGACCGACATGACCATGCTGCTCGTCACGCACGAGATGGGCTTTGCCCACGATTTTGCCGACCGCATCCTGTTCTTCGATCGCGGCAAGATCGTCGAGGAGGGCAAGCCGGACGAGATTTTCCGCAATCCAAGGCAGGAACGCACGCAAACCTTCCTGCGCAAGATCATCGCGGCAGGGCACCGCGTCTGAGGGGTGTCCCTCGGAAACAACGCTCCAAACAACAACCAGGGACAGCCAGAGGAGTTGGAAACAATGAGCATGAGGACATTTTTGACCATTGCCGCCAGCGCGAGCGCGCTGATGGCGGTCGTTGCCGCCGCGCCGGCTTTTGCCGATGACAGCAAGCTTGCGGAACTGAAGGAACAAGGCTTTGCCCGCGTCGCCATAGCCAACGAGCCGCCGTTCACGGCGGTCGCCGCCGACGGCAAGGTTTCGGGCGCCGCGCCCGATGTCGCCCGCGAGGTCTTCAAGCGCCTCGGCGTTGCCGATATCGTCGCCTCGATCTCGGAATATGGCGCGATGATCCCGGGGCTCCAGGCCCGCCGCCACGACGTCGTCACCGCCGGTCTTTTCATGAAGCCGGAGCGTTGCGCCGCTGTCGCCTATTCGGAGCCGGTCCTGTGTGACGCGGAGGCTTTCGCGCTGAAGAAGGGCAACCCGCTCGGTTTCAAGAGCTACAAGGACATCGCCGACAATCCGGACGCGAAGATCGGCGCGCCGGGTGGTGGCACGGAAGAGAAGCTGGCGCTCGAAGCCGGCGTGCCGCGTGACCGCGTCATTGTCGTGCCGGACGGCCAGAGCGGCCTGAAAATGCTCCAGGACGGCCGCATCGACGTCTATTCGCTGCCGGTCCTCTCGATCAACGACCTCGTTTCCAAGGCGAATGATCCGAACATCGAGGTCGTCGCGCCTGTCGAGGGCGCTCCGGTCTATTGCGACGGCGCTGCCTTCCGCAAGGGTGACGAAGCGTTGCGGGACGCCTTCGACGTCGAGCTCGCCAAGCTGAAGGAGACGGGCGAGTTTGCCAAGATCATCGAGCCCTATGGCTTTTCCGCCGCCGCGGCGATGTCGACGACGCGCGAAAAGCTCTGCGCGGCGAAGTGAGGATGGCGGATTTGCCCCTCATCCCGCTGCCGCGACCTTCTCCCCGCAAGCGGGGAGAAGGGGCTGGTGGCCACGGTTTCCCATCATCAAGTGTCTTTGATGGACGGAAGTCGGCTCCTGTTCTCCCTTCTCCCCGCTTGCGGGGAGAAGGGGCCGGCAGGTGGATGAGGGGCGCTGCCCCGTCGAAGCTAACTTGGAACACACCATGACCGACTGGTCCGGCTATATAGGCTTGATCCTGCAAGGCGCGCTGGTGACGCTGCAGCTCACCGTGATGGGCTCGGCGCTCGCCGTTGTCATGGCGTTTATCGCCGGGCTCGGGCGCGTCAGCCGCTTCATGGCGGTCCGGGCGCTGGCCACCGCCTACATCGAGTTCTTCCGCGGCACCTCGATCTTCGTGCAGCTCTTCTGGGTCTATTTCGTGCTGCCGCTCACCGGCGTCACGCTGTCGCCGCTCCAGGCCGGCGTTCTGGCGCTGGGGCTCAATGTCGGAGCCTACGGCGCGGAGGTGGTGCGCGGCGCGGTCAAGGCGATTGGCCGGGAGCAGCGCGAGGCCTGCATCGCGCTGAACTTGACGCGCGGCCAGGCGATGCGCCATGTCATTCTGCCGCAGGCGCTGCCCTTGATGCTGCCGACCTTCTGCAACAACGCAATCGAACTTCTGAAGGCCACGGCCGTCGTCTCGCTGATCTCGCTCACCGACATGACATTCCAGGCCCAGGTGGTGCGCGCGCAGACCGGCAGCACGCTGATCCCCTTTGCGACGATCCTCGTCCTCTACTTCCTGATGGCGCTCGCCATCTCCACCAGCATGCGCTGGCTGGAGCGCCGGATCACCCGTGGTCTCGATGGTGTGAGGACCTGACGATGGAATGGGACTGGAATTTCGTCTGGGAAATCATGCCGACCCTCCTCGAGGGGCTGAAGATCACCATTCTTGCGACCGCTCTCGGTGCGGTGCTCGCCGCAGCCATCGGCCTCGTCTTCGCGATCCTGCGCATGACGGCGCCGAAACCGGTTGCCAGGGCCACGGGCTTCGTCGTCGAGTTCATTCGCGGCACGCCGCTGCTCGTGCAGCTCTATTTCATCTTTTATGTGCTGCCGGACATCGGCATCCGGTTGCCGGCGCTGCTCGCCGGCGTCATCGGGCTCGGCCTGCACTACGGCACTTATGCCGCGGAGGTGTATCGCGCGGGCATCGAGAACGTGCCGCGCGGGCAATGGGAGGCGGCGAAGGCGACGAACCTCAGCGGCCGCCAGACCTGGATCCACGTCATCCTGCCGCAGGCGATCCCGCCGATGATCCCGGCCCTCGCCAACTATCTCATCGCCATGTTCAAGGAGACGCCGCTGCTGTCGGCCATCACGGTGCTGGAACTGATGAACCAGGCGAAAAGCGTCGCCAACAGCAGCTATCGCTACATCGAGCCGATGACGTTGGTCGGCGTGTTCTTCCTGATCATGAGCCTGATCTCCGTCGTCTTCCTGCGCTGGCTGGAAGAACGTTACGCCCGGGTGGAGGAACGCTGATGCGCACCTTTGATCTCGCGCTCGCTTCCCGCGCACCAAAACTCGACGACCGGCCGCTGGAAAAACGTCTCGGCCTGATCATTCTGGCGACCGACCACACGACGGAGGTGGACTTCCAGCGCATGGTGGCGAATGAGCGCATCGGCGTCTACGCCACCCGCATTCCCTATGCCAATCCGGTGACGCCGGAGAACCTTGCCGCCATGCAGCCCTCGTTGACGGCGGGCGCGGCACTGATCTTGCCGGACGAGTCCCTGGATGTGGTGATGTATTCCTGCACCTCGGCCTCCGTCGTCATCGGCGATGCGATGGTGAAGGCCGCGATCAGGGCAGCCAAGCCCACCGCCACGGTCGTGACGCCGACCGCTGCCGCGGTTTCTGGCCTGAAGGCCCTCGGCGCGAGGCGGATATCCGTGCTGACGCCCTATACGCTCGACACCAGCCGGCCGATGGCCGACTATTTTCTGGCGCTCGGCTTCGACATTGCCCGTTTCACCTGCCTCGGCCTCTCCGACGATCGGGACATGGCGCGGATTTCCCCGGAAGAGATCATCGCCTTCGCGAAGGAAGCGACGGCGCCGGATTGCGACGCGCTCTTCATCTCCTGCACTGCCGTGCGCGCGGCGGGCGTGGCGGCGAAGATCGAGGCTGCCATCGGCAGGCCGGTCGTTACCAGCAACCTCGCCACCGCCTGGGCGTGCCTGCACCTTTGCGGCGACGAGACCGCCCGGCCGGCGCTCGGCCGGCTGATGACCTGCGCCTATCCGGGCGGTGACGCATGACGACGTCAGATCTCCCCGTGACCATGGCAGATATCGAGCAGGCGGCCCGGCGCATCGACGGTCGCATCCTGCGCACGCCCTTCGTGCCGTCGGCATCGCTGGCCGAGCGCTGCGGCGTGCCGGTCGGGCTGAAGCTCGAGCACCACCAGACGACCGGCAGCTTCAAGCTGCGTGGTGCGACGAATGCCGTCCTGTCGCTCTCGCCGGGCGAGCGGGCGCGTGGCGTCGTGGCGGCCTCGACCGGCAACCATGGCCGGGCGCTTGCCTATGCGGCGAAGGTCGAAGGATCGGTCGCGACGATCTGCATGTCGCGGCTGGTGCCGGAGAACAAGGTCTCGGAAATCCGCCGGCTCGGCGCCGATGTGCGCATCACCGGCCGGTCGCAGGACGAGGCGCAGGTCGAGGTGGAGCGACTGGTGGCCGAAGAGGGCCTCGTCATGGTGCCGCCCTTCGACAACAGGGCCGTGGTGGCCGGGCAGGGCACGCTCGGACTGGAGATCGCGGAGGCGATGCCGGATGTGTCGACCGTGCTTGTGCCGCTCTCCGGTGGCGGGTTGGCAGCAGGTGTCGCCGCGGCGGTGAAGGGGCGTGTTCCGAAGGCGCGCGTCATCGGCCTCACCATGCAGCGCGGTGCGGCGATGAAGGCGAGCCTTGTTGCCGGACGGCCGATCGAGGTCGAGGAGGTCGCAAGCCTTGCGGATTCCCTCGGCGGCGGCATCGGCCTCGACAATGCCGTGACCTTTCAGATGTGCCGCGCGCTGCTCGACGATGTGATCCTGCTCTCCGAAGCGGAGATCGCCGCCGGTATGCGCCATGCCTATGCCGAGGAGCGTGAGGTGATCGAGGGGGCGGCGGCGGTCGGCATCGCGGCGCTGCTCTCCGGCCGGCTCGGCCGGCTGGACGGTCCGGTGGCCATCGTCCTTTCCGGCCGGAATGTGGATATGGGCCTGCACAAACGGGTTCTTGACGGCGCGGTGGATCCCTTTGCGGAGGAGAGGGCGTGACGACGATGAAGATACTCACCGAAGCGGAGTTGCGGCGCATCGTCCCGCTCGATCTCGAAGCGATCGACTGCGTGGAGAATGCGTTTCATGCGCTCGCCACCAAGGCCGTCGCCATGCCGCCGATCCTCCGGCTCGACATTCCCGAGCATCGCGGCGAGGTGGATGTGAAGACCGCCTATGTGCCCGGCCTCGATGGCTTCGCCATCAAGATCAGCCCCGGCTTCTTCGACAACCCGAAGATCGGCTTGCCGAGCACCAACGGCCTGATGGTGCTGTTTTCGACGAAGACCGGCCTCGTGCAGGCCGTCCTGCTCGACAACGGCTATCTCACGGACGTGCGCACCGCCGCGGCCGGCGCGGTGGCGGCGAAGCATCTTTCGCGTGAGGACGCCTCCGTTGCCGCGATCCTCGGTGCGGGCATGCAGGCGAAACTGCAGCTTGAAGCCTTGAGCCTGGTGCGCCCCATCCGGGAGGCGCGCATCTGGGCGCGGGAGGTGGAAAAGGCGGAGGCTGTCGCGGCGGAGCTGGCGAAAAAGCTCGGTTTTCCCGTGCGTGCCGACGCGAGCGGCCGGGCGGCGGTCGATGGCGCGGATGTCGTGATCACCACGACGCCGTCGGAAACGCCGATCCTCAAGGCCGATTGGCTCCAGCCGGGCCAGCACGTCACCGCGATGGGCTCGGATGCCGAGCACAAGAACGAGATCGAACCTGCCATCGTCACCGGGGCGGGTCTCTATGTCGCCGACAGCCTCAAGCAGACGCGCAGGCTTGGCGAGTTGCACCACGCCATCGAGGCCGGCCTTGTGACGGAGGGCGCCCTCTTCACCGAACTCGGCGAGATCATTGCCGGGCGCAAACCGGGCCGCTCCGGCCCCGAGCAGATCACCGTGGCGGATCTTACCGGCACGGGCATCCAGGACACCGCCATCGCAACGCTCGCCGCCGCTCGCGCGGCGGCGGCCGGGGCCGGCGCGACCTTCGAAAGTTGAGACCGGCCTCCCGTTAGCGGAAGACCAGCCGGGTACAGAGGAAAAACCGATGAAACAAGCGAACCTGAAGTTCTCACTTCCGGAATATGAAACGCGTCTTCAAAAGACGCGAAAGGCCATGGAGGCCAAGGGGATCGACGTCCTGATCGTCAGCGATCCCTCGAACATGAACTGGCTGACGGGCTACGACGGCTGGTCCTTCTACGTACACCAGTGCGTCGTCGTACCGCCGGCCGGCGAGCCGATCTGGTACGGCCGCGGACAGGACGCCAATGGCGCGAAATTCACCGCCTATCTGAAGCACGAGAACATCATCGGCTATCCCGACAACTATGTGCAGTCCACCGAACGCCACCCGATGGACTATCTCTCCGCCAGGCTTGCCGAACGCGGTCTCGAGAAAATGACCATCGGCGTCGAAATGGACAACTACTGGTTCTCCGCCGCGGCTTTCGCCTCGCTCCAGAAACACCTGCCGAATGCCCGGTTTGTCGATGCCACTGCGCTCGTCAACTGGCAGCGCGCGGTCAAGAGCGAGACGGAAATCCGATACATGCGCAATGCCGCGCGCATCGTCGAGAAGATGCACCAGCGCATCTTCGACAGGATCGAGGTCGGCATGCGCAAATGCGATCTCGTCGCCGAGATCTATGACGCCGGCATCCGCGGCACGGAGGGCATCGGCGGCGACTATCCGGCCATCGTGCCGTTGCTTCCGTCCGGCGTCGAGGCCTCCGCGCCGCATCTCACCTGGGACGACCGGCCGATGAAGTCGGGCGAGGGCACCTTCTTCGAGATCGCCGGTTGCTACAACCGCTATCACCTGCCGCTCTCGCGCACCGTCTTCCTCGGCAAGCCGACACAGGCCTTCCTCGATGCCGAAAAGGCGACGCTGGAGGGTATGGAGGCGGGCCTTGCCGTGGCCAAACCCGGAAACACCTGCGAGCACATCGCCAACGCCTTCTTCGCGGTGCTGAAAAAGTACGGCATCGTCAAGGACAACCGCACGGGCTACCCGATCGGTGTCTCCTATCCGCCGGACTGGGGCGAGCGCACGATGAGCCTTCGCCCCGGCGACAGGACCGAGCTCAAGCCGGGCATGACCTTCCACTTCATGACGGGCCTCTGGCTCGAGGACATGGGCTTCGAGACGACGGAGAGCATTCTCATCACCGAGACCGGTGTCGAATGCTTCGCCGACGTGCCGCGCAAGCTTCTCGTGAAGGACTGAACCATGCGCGCTTCTCCTATTGCGCCCACAGTCGATTTCTCAGCCGAAGGCGTGCAGCACGGCTTCCTGCGTCTGCCCTACAGCCGGGACGATTCGGCCTGGGGCTCTGTGATGATCCCGGTGACGGTCATCAAGAACGGGGAGGGGCCGACCGCGCTCCTCACCGGCGGCAATCATGGCGACGAATACGAGGGGCCGATCGCGCTCTTCGATCTTGCCCGTTCGCTGAGAGACGAGGAGGTGACCGGCCGCATCATCATCGTGCCCGCGATGAATTATCCGGCCTTCCTTGCCGGCACGCGCACCTCCCCGATCGACAGGGGCAACATGAACCGGAGCTTCCCCGGCGCGCCGGATGGAACGGTGACCCAAAAGATCGCCGACTATTTCCAGCGCTCGCTGCTGCCGCTCGCCGATGTCGTTCTCGACTTCCATTCCGGCGGAAAAACGCTTGATTTCCTGCCTTTCTGCGCCGCCCACATCCTGCCCGACAAGGCGCAGGAGGCAAAGGCCTTCGACCTCGTCAGCGCCTTCGGCGCGCCCTGGTCGATGAAGATGCTGGAGATCGATGCGGTCGGCATGTACGACACGGCCGCCGAGGAGATGGGCAAGGTCTTCATCACAACGGAACTCGGCGGTGGCGGCACGGCGACGGCGAAAAGTGCCGGCATCGCCAAGCGGGGCGTCGCGAATGTGCTGAAGGCGGCGGGTATCCTGAGAGGCGCGGTCGGGGCGTCCGGGACGACCTGGCTCGACATGCCCGATGGCAGTTGCTTCTCCTTTGCCGAGGACGGCGGGCTCATCGAACCGCTGTTCGATCTCGGCGATCAGGTCGCGGCCGGTGCCGTTGTTGCCCGTATCTATCCCGTTGGCCGTACCGGCGCCGCGCCGCTGGAGGTGACGGCGAAGATGGACGGCATCCTTGTGGCACGCCATTTCCCTGGGCTGGTCAAGCCCGGCGATTGCGTCAGCGTGCTTGCGGTCGTCGTCGCTTAAGTGGCGCCTGACGGGCGTGCGGCGGTCTCTGGACAGCCGTCGATTGAAGGATTTATGATTGCGGTCTCGATCAATGCGATACTCATATCATGAACATGCTCAAGCCGCCTTTACCGTCTGACAGCAGCCGGGAGGACAGGATCCAGTCGAATCCCGTGCGGCTCGGCGCGCGCCTGAAGCTCGCCCGCCAGACGCGCGGGCTGACGCTGAAGGCGCTCGCGCTGGCGGCGGAATGTTCCGAAAGCCTGTTGTCGAAGATCGAGAACGGCAAGGCTTCACCCTCGCTGCCCATGCTGCACCGCCTGGTACGGGCGCTCGATTCCAATATCGGCTGGATGTTCGAGGAGACCGATGGCGAGGAGGGCGTTGTGTTCCGCGCGGGGACCCGTCCGCTCATCGCGCTCGATCCTCTCCGGCGCGGCGAAGGCATCTCGCTCGAGCGCATCATTCCCTATTCGACCGGCCATCTTCTCCAGTGCAACATCCACCATATCGACGCAGGCGGCCAGAGCGCCGGGCCGATCCAGCATGTCGGGGAAGAAGTGGGATACGTGCTGGTCGGCGAGATCGAGCTGATGATCGGTGACAAGACCTTCCGGCTTTCGGCGGGCGACAGTTTCGTGTTCAATTCCGAGCTTGCGCACTGGTATCGCAATGTCGGAGCCGAGCGTGCCTCGATCTTCTGGGTGAACACGCCGCCAACCTTCTGATATTCCTCTTTAAAAATCTCCCCAGCGGATTTTGCAGGCGCGCAATTCAAGTCTCTTGACATAAATTCAAGTCACTTGAATAATGCCTCTCGTAAATTCCGGTTGCCGCCAACGGCATCAAACAAGGGGAACATCAAAATGGGTCGGACCAAATATCTCCTCGGCTGCGCTGCAGCCGTTGCCATGACGCTTTCCATGGGCGCCGCAAACGCCTTCGCCGATACGTTCGCGCTCGTCACCATCAACCAGCAGGCGCTGTTCTTCAACCAGATCAATGACGGTGCCAGTGCGGCGGCCAAGGAAGCCGGCGCCGAGCTCGTCATCTTCAACGCCAACAACGTGCCTTCTGCCCAGAACGATGCGATCGAGACCTACATCACCCAGAAGGTCGACGGCATCATTCTGGTCGCCATCGATGTCAACGGCGTGAAGCCGGCCATTACCGCCGCCAAGAATGCCGGCATCCCCGTCATCGCCATCGACGCGCAGATCCCCGATGGCGACAACATCGCCTTCGTCGGCGTCGACAACACGGCGGCAGGCGGTGAAATCGGCAAGTTCTTCTCCGATTACGTGAAGAGCGACATGGGCGGCGCGGCCAAGGTCGGCGTCGTCGGCGCGCTCAACTCCTTCATCCAGAACCAGCGCCTCGACGGCTTCAAAGCGGCGGTCGGCGAGGGCGGCCAGAAGGTCGAGTTCCTCAACACCGTGGACGGCCAGAACGTGCAGGACGTCGCGCTTGCAGCGGCGGAAAACCTGATGACCGCCAATCCCGACATGAACGCGCTCTACGCCACCGGCGAGCCAGCGCTGCTCGGCGCAGTCTCCGCCGTCGCCAGCCAGGGCCGCGGCGACACGATCAAGGTCTTCGGTTGGGACCTGACGAAATCCGCCATCGACGGCATCGACCAGGGTTTTGTCACCGCCGTCATCCAGCAGGACCCGGCCGGTGAAGGCAAGGCCGCCGTCGAAGCGCTCGTCAAGGTGAAGAAGGGCGAGACAATCGAGCCGATCATCAACGTTCCGGTGACGATCGTCACTAAGGCGAACGTCGACCAGTATCGCGATATGTTCAAGTAAGCCGAACCGCCGCTGCCCGGTCCGCTTGGCGGATCGGGCAACCGGAACCTCCTCCAGGGGCCATCGAACATGACCGATAGTGACGTCAGCCGCGTCCGGATGACCGGCATATCCAAGCGCTATGGCGCTTTGCAATCGCTCGACAACGCCTCGCTCAACCTCAAGCCTGGCGAAGTGCTCGGGCTGGTGGGCGACAACGGCGCGGGAAAATCCACCATCAGCAAGGTGCTTTCGGGCGCCGTCATCCCCGATACCGGCACGATAGAGATCGACGGCCGGCCGGTTTCCTTCACCTCTCCGGCGGAGGCGCGCGCCGCGCGCATCGAAATGGTCTACCAGGACCTCGCCCTCTGCGACACGATCGACGTCGCGGGCAACCTCTTCCTCGGCCGCGAGCCGAAGCGGCGCCTCGCCGGCGTGCCGATGCTCGACAAGCGGACGATGCACGAGCGGGCGCGCGACATGCTCTCCAATCTCGGTATCGTCATTCCCGACACACGCATGAAGGTGGAGAACCTCTCCGGCGGCCAGCGCCAGTCGATCGCGATCGGCCGCGCCGCGTCCTTCAATCCCTCCGTTCTGATCATGGACGAGCCGACGGCAGCCCTTGCCGTCGCCGAGGTCGAGGCCGTTCTCGAACTCATCCGTACCGTCTCGAAGCGCGGGGTTTCCGTCATCCTCATCACGCACCGGCTGCAGGACCTGTTCCTGGTCTGCGATCGCATCCAGGTGATGTACGAGGGCCGGAACGTCGCCGAGCGGCGCATCGAGGACACCAATATCGAGGATGTCGTCAATCTCATCGTCGGGCGGAAGTTCACCGCCCGTTCTGCCGGCAACAATCATCAGGAACGAGGCGCCTCCGCATGAGCTCCGAGCCCAACGCCTATTCCAGCCATCCCCCGCGTCTGCGTGAGGCGACCATCCTCGACAAAATCGTCGCCAATGGCGGCGTCATGTCGATCGCGCTGTTCTTCATCGTCTGCTGCCTCTTCTTCGCGGTGACGACGGATGCCTTTCTCACGGCGCCGAACCTTCTGAACATCATCCGCCAGTCCGCGCCGCTGCTGATCGTCGCTGCCGCCATGACCTTCGTCATCACGACAGGCGGCATCGACCTTTCCGTCGGCTCCGTCCTCGCGCTGACCGCCACGCTGTCCGCTGCCGCCCTGCAGGCCGGCGTTCCCTGGCCGCTCGCCATTCTGCTGATGCTCGCACTCGGCGGCACGGTGGGGCTGATCCAGGGCTATTTCATCGCCTACGAGCGCATTCCCGCCTTCATCGTCACGCTCGCCGGCCTTTCCGTCATCCGCGGCTTCGCGCTTCTGATCACCGGCGGCTATTCGATCCCGATCGAACCGACGAGCCCGTTCGTCGCCATCGGTAGGGCCTGGATCCTCGGCATTCCGGCGCCGGCGCTCATCGCCATCGTCGTGCTGATCGTCGCCTATATCGCCTTCAACGAGACCCATTTCGGCCGCTACGTCACCGGGGTCGGCGCCAATGCGGAGGCGACGCGCCGGGCCGGCGTCAACACGCAGCGCATCATCCTCTGGGTCTATGTCCTGTCGGGTGCAGCTTCGGCAGCGGCTGGGGTCATCCTCTCCGCCCGCCTCGGCTCCGGCTCCTCGAATGCGGGGCAGGGATTCGAGCTCGATGTTATCGCGGCCGTGGTGCTTGGCGGCACCAGCCTGTTCGGCGGGCGCGGTTCACTCGTCGGCACGATTCTCGGGGCGCTGACGGTCGCGGTGCTGGCGAACGGCCTCATCCTGTCGCATCTTTCGCCCTTCTTCACACCCATCGTCACCGGCTTCATCATCCTGGTCGCGATCTGGCTCAACTTCCGCCTCTTCAAGGGCGGGGCGAGGGGACGCTGACATGCTCGACCACCTCTTTGCCGAGGAGCCGAGGAAGCGCCATCCCATCGGCGTGAAGTCCGGCACCGCAATGACCGTGACCGGCCCGATCCCCGTCGACGACCTCGGCGTGACGCTGATGCACGAGCATATCTTCCTCGACGGCGCACGCAGCTGGATCTGCCCCTGCCATCCCGACGAGAAGGCGATCGCCGAGCAGAAGGTTTCCATCGAGATCGTCGGTGACCTCCGGATGAACCCCTACATGAACCGGGACAATGTCTCGCTCGATGACGGGGACCTGGCGCTCAGCGAGTTGAAGCGTTTCCAGGGGCTGGGCGGCTGCACCGTGGTGGAGACGACGAATTTCGGTATCGGGCGCGACGCGGCCGGTCTTGCCCGCATCGCCCGCATGTCCGGGCTGCGCATCGTCATGGGCACCGGCTTCTACCTCGAACACACCCATCCTGACTGGCTGAAGGCGATGGATGTGGAAGAGGTGACGCAGTTCATCGTCGCGGATGTCGGCGGCGGCGAGAGCCAGCCGGAGATCATGGCGGGTATCATCGGCGAGGTCGGCGTCAGCCGGAACTTCACCGCCGAGGAGGAAAAATCGCTGCGCGCCTCGGCGCGGGCGGCGCGCATCACCGGTCTGCCGCTCTCCATCCACCTGCCCGGCTGGGAGCGCCTCGCCCACCGCGTGCTCGATGTGGTGGAGGAGGAGGGGGCCGATCCCGCGCATACCGTGCTCTGCCACATGAACCCGAGCCACGGCGACCCAGACTACCAGATGGCGCTCGCAAAGCGCGGCGCCTTCCTGGAGTATGATATGATCGGCATGGACTACTACTATGCCGACCAGGACGCCCAGTCGCCGTCCGACGAGGAGAACGCCCGCGCCATCGCGGCCCTCGTCGACAAGGGGTTTGCCGACCGTCTGCTGCTCTCGCAGGACGTGTTCCTCAAGATCATGCTCACCCGTTACGGCGGCTTCGGCTACGGTTATATCCTCAAGCATTTCCTGCCGCGCCTGAAGCGGCACGGCGTCGAGCAGGCGGCGATCGACCGCATGCTGATCGACAATCCGAAATCCGTTTTCTCCGCCGCGCATTGAGCGCCGGCCAACCGTTCAAGGAGTTACCATGACCAAGAAGAAAGTGCTGCTCGCCGGCGAATCCTGGGTGTCGACCGCGACCCATATCAAGGGCTTCGACCAGTTTCCGACCGTCACCTACCACACCGGCGCCGATGAACTCTTGAAGGCGCTGAAGGACAGCCCGTTCGACGTCACCTTCATGCCGGCGCACGAGGCGCAGAAGGAGTTTCCGAACACGCTGGAGGGCCTTGAGGCCTATGACGCCATCGTGCTCTCGGATATCGGCGCCAACACGCTGCTCCTGCATCCCGACACCTGGATCCATTCCCGCCGCACGCCGAACCGCCTGAAGCTGCTGCGTGACTACGTCGCCAAGGGCGGCGCGCTCCTGATGTTCGGCGGCTACTATTCCTTCCAGGGCATCAATGGCGGCGCGCGCTTCCGCAACACCGCCGTCGAAGAAGTCCTGCCCGTCTCCTGCCTCTCGGTCGATGACCGAGTCGAGGTGCCGGAGGGCTTTACGCCCGTCGTGTCAGGCGATGCGTCGCACCCGATCCTGTCGGGCATTTCCGGCGAATTCCCCTACCTGCTCGGCTTCAACGAAGTGACGCTGAAGGACGGCGCCAACCAGCTGATGACGGTCTCCAGCGAGTACGGCTCGTTGCCGCTGCTCGTCACCGGCACCTATGAAAAGGGCCGCACGCTGGTCTGGACCTCCGATGTCGGCCCGCACTGGCTGCCGCCGGAATTCATCGCCTGGCCGGGCTATAAGACCCTGTTCGAGCAGATGCTCGCCTGGGCGACGGACTGACCGGAGAGCCCAGGAACGCGTCCCATGACCATTCACGTCGTCGGCAATGTCTGCATCGATACGAGCTTTCGCCTGGAGCGCTTGCCGCTGCCCGGCGAAACGTTGAATGCGACCGCTGCCGGCGACGGCCCGGGTGGTAAGGGCGCCAACCAGGCGGTCGCCGCGACACGCACGGGGGCCGCGGTGGCCCTCTGGGCGCCGGTCGGTCGCGATGCGGCGAGCGACTGGGTAGAGAGGCGGATCGCCGCCGAAATCCCGGCGCTTCACCTCCTGCATCTCGATTTGTCCTGCGACCGCTCGGTGATCATGATCGACCGTGACGGCGAAAACGTCATCGTTACCGCCGCAGCCTGTGCGGAAGCCTTCGACCCGCTCGCCATGACCGCCCTCGGCGACACATGGGCAGCCGGGGACATCCTTCTGATGCAGGGCAATCTCCCGCAGGCGGCGACACTGGCCTGCCTGGCGGCGGCGCGGTCCGCAGGCCTCGTCACGGTCCTCAATCCGAGCCCGCTGCCAGCCGACCCGTTCGATCTTTCGGCGGTGTCGCTCATCGTCGTCAACCGGCCGGAGGCGAAAGCCCTGACCGGCGAGGCCGCTGCCGAGCGCGCCGCGCACCGCCTGCTCGCCATGGGCGCCGGCAGCGCCATCGTCACGCTCGGCAGCGCAGGCGCCCTGCTTCTCGATGAGGGGGCCTCGTCCGGCATCCGCCTGCCGCCCGGAGAGGTGGAGGCCGTCGATGCCAGCGGCGCGGGTGATTGTTTCGCGGGCACGCTGGTGGGCCTTCTTGCCCAGGGGGCATTGCTGCCGGACGCCGCGCTGCTGGCGACACGAGCGGCCGGTATTGCCGTCGGCCGCCCCGGCACGCTCTCCTCCTTCCCGACCCGGGCGGAAATCTCCGCCCTTACCAAGACACTGAAACTGGAAAACGTGTGATCGCCATGAGCAACCCTATCGGACGACAGGACAAGGATACGCTGAAGACGCTTTTCGGGCGCGACAAGCCGGTGATCGGCGTGGTGCACCTGATGCCGCTGCCCGGCGCGCCGCGGTATGACGACGAAGGCGTTGATGCAATCTACGAGCGCGGCCTCTCGGATGCGCGCGCCTACCTCGCCGGCGGCTGCGATGCGCTGATCGTGGAAAACCACGGTGACGTGCCCTTCGCCAAGCCCGACGATATCGGTCATGAAACCTCCGCCCATATGGCCGTCATCGCCGACCGCATCCGCCGCGAACTCGGCCGGCCCATCGGCATCAACGTGCTCGCCAATGCGGCGATCCCGGCGCTTGCCATCGCCTCGGCGTCGTCGGCCTCCTTCATCCGCGTCAACCAGTGGGCCAACGCCTATATTGCCAACGAAGGTATCGTGGAGGGAGAGTCCGCCCGCGCCATGCGCTACCGCGCGCAGCTTCGCGCCAAGGGTATCCGCATCTTCGCTGACGCCCATGTCAAGCACGGCGCACATGCCATCGTCGCCGACCGGCCGGTGGAAGAGCAGGTCAAGGACCTCGTTTTCTTCGACGCCGACGTCGTCATAGCCACCGGCCAGCGCACCGGCCATACGGCTGATCTCGGCTATATCCGCATGATCAAGGAGGCCGCCTCGCTGCCGACACTGGTCGGCAGCGGCGTCACCCACGACAATGCCAATGACATCCTTGCCGTTGCCGACGGCGTCATCATCGCCAGTGCCCTCAAATATGACGGTGTCTGGTGGAACGCGGTCGATCCAGACCGGGTGAAGCGTTTCATCGCAGGCCTCGGCCGATGAGCCGGCAGCCGGAGGTCAACTCCCCGCGCCTCCTCAGATCCGTTGCCGACTTCGCGGCCATCGGCGCGACACCCGCCGGCGGCGTCAACCGGCAGGCCTTGAGCGTCGAAGATCGTGCTGCCCGGCGGCTCCTCGCCGAACGCGCAATGGCCCGCGGTTTCAGCGTGTTTCAGGATGAAGCGGCCAATCTCTTTCTCCGCCGTGAAGGCCGGGATACGGCGCTGCCGCCGCTCCTTATTGGCAGCCATCTCGACAGTCAGCCGACCGGCGGCCGCTTCGACGGCGCGCTCGGCACGCTCAGCGCCTTCGAGGCGCTGGAGGCGCTCGCTGACGCGGGCATAGAGACGGACCGCGCCATCGAAGTGGTCGCCTTTACCAACGAGGAGGGCAGCCGCTTCTCACCGGGATGCATGGGCTCCATGGCCTTTGCCAGGGCGGGCAGCATGTCCGATTGGCGGGGTGCGCAGGCGACGGACGGTGCGCTGCTTGCCGACGAACTGGCAGCGACGCTCGATGCCTTGCCCCAGGCCGGGGTGCGCCCCATCGGGCACCCGATCTCCGCCTTTGTCGAACTGCATATCGAGCAAGGCCCCATCCTTGAACGCGAGGATGTGCCGATCGGTGTCGTCACCGCTGTTCAGGGCACGAAGTGGCTGGAGGTCGCCTTCTCCGGCGAGGCGGCGCATGCCGGCACGACGCCGCTCGAGTTCCGCAAGGATCCCATGGGGGCGGCTGCGGCCGCCATCGCGCGTATCCAGGACGATATCATGCCTGCCGATCCCGAAGCGCGGCTGACGGTCGGCCGCATTGCTGCCGAGCCCGGCTCCATCAATGTCATCCCCAGCCGGGTCTCCTTTACCGTCGATATCCGCCATCCGGACGCAGCGACGCTTGCAGCGATGGAGCAGCGTGTGAGGGAGGAATGCGAGGGGGCTGGCGAGCGGTGGGGTTGCAGGACGGCCATCCAGCAACGGGTCGATATGGCTCCCGGCCGCTTTGCCCCATCGGTGACGGCGGCTATCGAGGAGACGTGCCGGGCGCTCGGCATCCGTTGCCGGCCGATGGTGTCGGGCGCTTTCCACGACGCGCTCTTCGTGGGTCGGGTTGCACCGGCGGCGATGATCTTCGTGCCGTGCCGGAACGGCATCAGCCACAACGAGGCGGAGTTCGTCTCCGACGAACATATCATCGCCGGTGCACGCACCCTGCTGGGCGTCGCGCTTCGCCTCTCGGCCGCCTGAAACCTACCAGCCGGCGAAGTCCGCAAGCAACGCTTCGTCGACACGCCCCGCCGCGACATCGGCGAGCGCCTGGCCGAGGATCGCGACGCCCTCCTGCGCTTCCGCCTCCGTCAAGGTCAGCGGCGGCGTAAACTCCAGCACGTTGGAATTCACGCCGACATAATAGAGCACGAGGCCGAGCTGGAACGCGCGGTAGACCGTCAGCGCCGTCTGGCGTGCGTCCGTCAACTCGACCCCGAGGGCGAGGCCGCGGCCGCGTACATCGCCGATCAGGGCGTGGCGGGCGGCGAGGCGGTCGAGCGCCTCGCGCAGCACGCGGCCCGTCCGCTCGGCGTTTGCCACCAGGTTGTCGCGCTCGATGGTGTGCAGCACGGCGAGCGCCGCCGCGGCGCAGACGGGATTGCCGTGTACGGTCTGCAGCGAAAAGGCGACGGCGTGGTTCAGGATCGCCTCCGGGCCGACCACCGCCGAAATCGGCAGACCACCGCCGAGGCCCTTGCCGAAGACGGCGATATCGGGCTCGATGCCGAAATGGGCGAAGGCATTGAAGCGGCCGGTGCGGCCGAGGCCGACCTTCACCTCGTCCGAGACGATGAGGATACCGTGTTTGCGGCAGAGCGTTTCCACTGCCGCGAAAAACCCGTCCGGTGGAACCAGCATGCCGCCATCCGACTGGATCGGCTCGATGAAGAAGGCGGCGACCTCCTGCGGCGGGACCTCCGTCGCGAAAAGCTTTTCGAGGTGGGCGAGGGCGGCGTCCTTCGCGGCATCCGGGCTGCCGGCGGCGTAGCTGTTGGGGTAGGGTATGAGCGTCAGGTTTTTCGCCCGCGCGCCCTGTTGCGACGGGTGGCCAGAGACGGCCATGGAGCCGACGGTGCCGCCGTGATAGGCGCCGTCGAAGGCGAAGATGCGCGGCCGGCCGGTGGCGGCGACGACCATGCGGGCGACCGTCTCGTTGGCATCCGAGCCGGAATGTCCGAACCAGACGCGGCCGCGGGCGCGCTCCGGCACGAGGGACAGCAGCTTCTCGGCGAGGAGAACGCAGGGTTCGTTGGCGGTGGAGAGGTAACTTGCGCCCGCCTGGTCGGAGAGCGCGCGGTTGACCGCCTCGCGGATGGCCGGATGCGCATGGCCGAGGCTCGCTGCGCCCCAGGAAGCGGCAAAATCGAGCAGCTTTCGCCCGTCGTCGCCGGTCAGATAGGCCCCGTTTCCGCCGACCACCGCCTGCGGAAAGAAGCGCAGATGCGCCATCGTCGAGACCGATCGGCTTTCGCGGGCGTAGAGGCCAGACATGTCGCTCTCCTCGTTATTTGAAGAAGGTCAGGACCTCGTCGAGCTGGACGACGTGGCAGTAGATCATGTTGATGATCTCCAGCTCGCGCTGGTGCAGCTCGTCCGTCGCCGCCGCGCCGCAATCGTCGACGACGACCACGCCGAAACTTTCATCCGCAAGGCTGCGCACGGTGGAGGAGACGCACTGGTCGGTGAAGATGCCGCAGCAGATGACGTCCTTGATGCCCATGTTGTGCAGGATCAGGCGAAGGTTCGTGCCGGTCAGCGCGCTGTCGGTCGTCTTGGTGATGACGATCTCGTCGGCGCGCGGTTCGAGTTCCGGCACGACCTGGCCCTCGGGCAGTTCCTTCGGCAGCAGCAGGTAGTTGAAGCCCGGTTTCTTCTGGCTCAGCGAGCGGTCGCGGCCATCCGGCTTCTGGCAGGCGATGCGGGCGAAGATGACCTCCACCTGGCGTTTGCGGCATTCCTCGATCAGTCGTGCAGTGTTCGGAATCACCGTGCCCCGCATGCGATCGTAGAAGGGTTGCCAGCGGGCGGTTTCCTCCAGCGTGTCCTTCGGGTCGAGGTAAGTGTTCTGGATATCGATGACGAGCAGGGCCGTCGTTGCCGGATCGAGCGCGATGTCGTCCGGTTCCTCGGCGTTGGCGTAGTAGAAGGAACGGTAGGCGGTTTTCCAGCTCACGACGAAAACTCCTTCTTGCGGCGGGCGCGGGTGAGGATGTGGCCGATCTCCCGGTTCGGGAAGAGGCCGCCGGGTTTGACGATCATCACGGCGATCATGGCGAGCGCCAGCACGATCTCGGTGAGGCCGACGACCTGGCCGGCGCCGATGGCGGTGGCGTTCAGCGCGCCCTCGGTGCCGCGCAGGCCCTCATAGGCGAAGGTGATGAGGATGGTGCCGGCGACGGCCCCCGTCACGGTATTCGCCCCGCCGATCACCAGCATGGTGATGATGAGGAAGGTTTCCTTGAGATAGAAGGCTTTTGGCGCGAAGGATGTGATGAAGTGGCCCCACAGCGCGCCGCCGATGCCGGCGATGAAGGCGGCGAGGATGAAGGCACGCCAGCGCAGGTGCGGGATATCGGCGCCGAGCGCGGCGGCCGCGACCTCGTCTTCCCGCGAGGCGCGCAAAAGCTTGCCGGTGCGCGATTCCTTGAAGAGCAGGGCCACGACGATGACCACGGCCGCGACGATGGCGGCGATCGGCATGCCCGTGGTCTTCGGCAGGCCGAAGAGGGTGCGCGGGCCGTTGGTGAGGGCGCTCCAGTTGTTCATGACCGTGTAAAGCACGACGAGCAGCGCGAAGGAGGTGATGACGGCCGCGGCATCCGAAAGCCGCATCAGGGGATAGGCGACGACGGCTGCCACCAGCGCGGCGACGATGCCGGCCACCAGCATGGCGGGGAGCGGCGAGATTTCCACCACCTTCAGGAACTCGTAGAGGTCGGGCAGCGCCATGCCCTTCATCTGCGCCGGGATGGTCAGCACGGCGGAGGTGTAGGCGCCGAAACCCATGAAGCCGATATGGGCGAAGGAGAGCAGGCCGGAATTGCCCATGAAGGTCTGCAGGCCGACGACCAGCACCAGCGAGATCAGGAGGTTGGTGGCAATGCGGTCGTAGAGGCGGATGCCGAGGAGCTGGCTGCCGATGGCGATGGCGGCGACGACGGCGATGAGGATGAGCGCGGTGAGATAGGAATGTTTCATGGGTCAGGTCCTCTGCCCGCTAGCCGGGCCCTTGATGAGGCCTTGCGGACGCCAGAGCAGGATCAGGATGACGAGGCTGAAGGTGAAGGCGTCGCGGAATTTCAGGAGGTCCTGCGACAGGGTGTAGTTGAGCGTCGTATCGATCAGCGCCAGCAGGAAACCGCCGACGACGGCGCCCGGAAGGCTGCGCATGCCGCCGATGACGGTGGCGATGAAGGCGACGAGCAGCGGTTCGAGCCCGATGCCGGGAACGACCGTACCGATGCGCCCGATCCACAGGATGCCGACGACGCCGGCAAGGAAACCCGACAGCGCGAAGGCCGAGGAGATGATGAGGTTCGCCGGCACGCCGAGCATGCGCGCCATGGTGAAGTTGGTCGCCGCTGCGCGCATGGCGATGCCGAGCGTCGTCTTGCGCATCAGGAAGGCGACGGCGGCGAGCAGCACGATGGAGGCGGCGATGGTGATGAGGTTGCGAACGGGCGTGATCGCGCCGCCGATCGAGACGGTCTGCGAAAAGATCTCCGGCAGCGGCACGTTGCGCGGGCGCGGCGAGATGAAGAGCAGGGCGGCGTTCTGCAACAGGTTGGAGAAGGCGAAGGAGGTGATCAGGACGGCGGTTACCGATTTGGCGCGCACCGGACGGAAGGCGGCGTAGTCCGTGAGGATGCCGAAAAGCACGGCCATGGCGACAGCGACGACGGCCATGACCAGCCAGGGCAGGCCCGAACCGCTCGAAAGATACATGGTATAGCCGGCGACCATGATGAGTTCGCCATAGGCGAAATTTACGAGGCGCAGGATGCCGTAGATGATGACGAGGCCGAGCGCCATGAGGGCATAGGCCCCGCCGAGGCTAAGGACGTCGATGACGAACTGGATCGCGAAAGCCATCGGTCAGCCTCCCAGATAGTGTGCGCTGAGATCGCTTCCGGAGCGGATCTCGTCGGCGGTGCCGGAGGCGACGATGGCGCCGAGCCGCATGACATAGGCGCGGTCGGCGACGGAGAGCGCCTGGTTGACGTTCTGCTCGACGAGCAGGATGGTGAGGCCGGATTTCTTCAGTGTCTCGATCATCTCGAAGATGCGCTCGACGATGGCGGGCGCAAGGCCGAGCGAGGGTTCGTCGAGAAGGAGCACGCTGGGCCGCGCCATCAGCGCGCGGGCGATGACCAGCATCTGCTGTTCGCCGCCCGAAAGCGTGCCGGCAGGCTGGTGCGTGCGCTCGGCAAGACGCGGGAAAAGCGTGTGCAGCTTTTCGAGGTTCTGGCGGTTGCCGGCCTGGTCGCGGCGGTGGATGTAGGCGCCGAGCATGAGGTTTTCGGCGACCGTCAGGTCGGGAAAGACGTCACGGGTTTCCGGCACGGTGGCAAGGCCGGCGCGGATGACCTGTTCGGGGTTGGCGGCGGTGATGTCCTTGCCTTCGAGCACGATCGAACCGCCCGCCGCCTTCAGCGCGCCGGCGATGCACTTGATGGTCGAGGATTTGCCCGCGCCGTTGGCACCGAGCAGGCTGACCAGCTCGCCTTTGGCGACGGAGAAACTGACGCCACGCACCGCGCGGATCGTGCCGTAGCTGACGGAGAGGTCGGAAATCTCAAGCATGCGCCGCTCCCTTGCCGAGATAGGCTTCGATGACATCAGGATGGCTGCGGACATGGGCGGCGTCGCCTTCCGCGATGGTACGGCCGGAGGCGAGCACATGCAGCCGGTGGCAGAGGCGCATGATGAGGCCCATATCGTGGTCGATGATGAGTAGGCCGAGGCCGCGCTTCTTCGGCAGTTCGGACAGGGTGTGCAGCAGGGTTTCCGTCTCCGCGTCGTTCATGCCGGCGGCGGGCTCGTCGAGCAGCAGGAAGCGCGGTTCGGCGGCGAGCGCCCGGGCGATCTCGACGCGGCGCTTGTCGCCGTAGCTGAGGCTTTCGCCCAGTTCGTCCGACTTTGCCGAGAGGGCGAGTTCGGCGAGCAGGCCCTTGGCGCGCTCGGCGGCAACGGCGCGCGAGGCGCCCTTTGCCAGCGCCGCGGCCTCGACATTCTCCAGCACCGTCATCGTGTTGAAGAGGCGAACGATCTGGAAGGAACGGCTGACGCCCGCCAGTGCGATCTCGCGCGGGGGGAGGCCGGAGAGTTTTGTGTCGCCGGCGGTGATCGTGCCGCCCGCAAGCTTCACCTGGCCGGTGATGGCGTTGATGAGCGTGGTCTTGCCGGAGCCGTTCGGCCCGATGAGGCCGACGACCTCGCCGGTTGCAACGGAGAGTGACACATGGTCGAGGGCGCGGAGGCCGGTGAATTCCACCGACACGTCGTTTACCGCGAGGCGGGTTTCAGACATGGCTTTTCCGAAGGTGATGGGCCGGCTTCAAGGGCCGGCCCGTGAGGTGCGATCAGGGCTTCGGCAGGGATTCCGGCTTGCGCCAGCCCACGAAGGTCGGCTTGCCGCCCTTCAGCTCGATGAGTGCCGCCGCCTTGTTCGGAACGTGGCCCTCTTCGGCCGTGCCATAGTCGAGGTCACCGGTCAGAAGCTTGAACTGGCCGTCTTCCAGCGCCTTGGCGAGTGCGCCGCCTTCCGTCGTGCCGGCCGCTTTGATCGCTTCGGCAAGCAGCATGATCGTATCCCAGCCGGTCGAGACGAAGGACGTATCCGGTGCCTTGCCATGCATGGCGGTGTAGAGCTCGATGAATTTCGCCATGTCCGGGTGGGCTTCCGGGCCCATCCAGGTATGCGTGACGAAATAGACGTTGTTGCCGAATTTTTCGCCGAGCGCCTGGTGCATCGCCGGGTCGTCATAGGCATCGCCACCGAGGATCGGCGCATCATAACCTACTTCACGCAACGCGCGGATGATCACGCCGATATCCGTGCCGTAGGACGAGACGAAGATCACGTCCGGCTTCTTGCCGAGCGCCTGGAGACGCGCGAGCTGGGCGGAAAAATTGTTGTCGCCGTTCGTATAGGTGTCTTCCAGCAGGATTTCGCCGCCATCGGCCTTGAACTGCTCGACGAAGTATTTCGAGAGCGACTTGGTATAGGCGATGAACTGGTCGGTAACGACATAGGCCGTCTTCCAGCCCTTTTCCTTGAAGGCGAAATCGGCCGCGGTCGCGCCCATCGTGGTGTTCCACATGGAAAGCGTGAACTGCTTGTCGCCGAGCGACCAGGAAGAATAGAGCGGGTCGGACGCGCAGGTGGAGATGCCGACGAGTCCGGCCGACTGCGCCTCGCGGCTCGCCGGTGAACCGAAGTCGAAATCGCACGGCGCGACGATGACCTGGGCACCCTTGTCGATCAGCTCGACGGCGACGTTGCCGACGGTGACGGGATCGGACTTGCCGTCGATGTTGATGAACTCGACCTGTTTGCCGAGCACGCCGCCGTTGTCGTTGAGATATTTCACTGCGACCTGCGCGCCGTTATAGCCGGGCGTGTCGAGCGGGGCCTGGATGCCCGTCATGGAAAGTGCGCCGCCGATGACGATCTTGTCGTCTTCGGCAAAGGCCGCGGAGGCGGCGAGCGCAAGGCTTGCGGCCGCCAGAAGCAGTCTTGAAGTCTTCATCATGGTCGTTCCCCTTTTTAATGCCTTTGGGCAGTGAAATGTCGCGCGGTCCTGCCTTTTTGTTTTGTTCTGCGGCCCGCTTTCGGATGCTCCTTGTTCCGTCCCGTCTGTTCGTCTGCGGGCCTTACTGCCCGATTTCCTTCAGCAGCGCGTCGGTCGAGACCTGGCGGCAATAGCCCTTGATGGCGTTGAGCGAAAAATCATGCCGCTCCTGCGAATAGGTGCCGCAGGCATCCGGCACGAGCGTCACGAGATAGTTGAGGTCGCAAGCATCGCGAATGGCCGATTCCACGCACTGGTCGGTCAGAAGTCCACACAGCACGAGTTGTTTTACGCCGAGATTGCGCAGGATATAGTCGATATGGGTGGACACGAAGACGCTGGACGAGCTCTTCGGAAAGACGATCTCGTCGTCGAGCGGCTCCAGCTCGTCGATGACCTTGCCGTCCCATGAGCCCTTCGGCACGTTGAAGCCGGTGATCTTGTAGTCGAGGCTGCGGTCGCGGCCGTCCCTGGTGAGGCTCTCGATGGTCGTGTGCAACACCTCGATGCCGGCCTTGCGGAAGCCTTCGAGCAGGCGCTGCATGTTCGGGATCGCCACCTCGTGGACGCGCTTGAAATAATAGCCGTATTTCCCGGCGATATCGGCGTCGGACACGTCCTTGAACTCGCCGCCCTCGCGGCGCACGGAAAAGTTCTGCACGTCGATGAAGAGAATGGCGGCGGCGGCCGGATCGAGCGGCACGTCACGGGTGGTCAGATGGTCAGCGGCCATCAGGCGTTTCCTTCGAGGCTGTCTGCCGCAAGGCGGAGGGGGCCGGCCAGGCGGCCTGCCCATTCCTCCTGCCCGCGGGCATCGTTGATGAGGTCGTTGCGGACTTCCAGAAGCACATGCGCAATGCCACGCCGCTCGCCATGCACCGGGATCGTGTAGTCGGAGATGTCGTCGACGTGGTAAGGTGCGTTGAGCTTGACGGTAACGTCCGGATTGGCGGCGCGGAACGTCTGCGCGAGCCGTTCGGCAAGGCGGGCGTCGCGATTGTAGAGCAGGCCGAGTTCGAAATCCCTGACGGCGCCCGTCGCGCGCATCACCGGGGTGAAGCTGTGCACCGAGACGAGCAGAAGCGGCTTTCCGCTTGCCTGGCGCTGGTCGAGCGCGGCGGCGATCGCTTCGTGCAGCGGCTGGTGAATCTCCACGAAGCGGCGGCGGCGGTCGAGATCGGAGATATCGGCATTGGCCGGCACCGGGGTGCCATCGCTCTCAAGGACGACGCAGTCCTTCGCCTCGAAGGGACGGTTGCAGTCGATGACGAGGCGGCTGTAGCGCTGCAGGACGAGCGCGGCGTCGAGCCGCTCGGCAAGACCGCGGGCTACGCCCTCGGCGCCGACGTCATAGGCGATGTGGCGGTCCATTTCGGCGGCGGGAATGCCGAGATCGCCGAGGGCCGCCGGAATGGCGCGGCCGGCATGCTCGCAGGTCAGGAAGATCGAAGAGGCACCGGCGGCATTGATCCATTCCACCGGCTCCGGATCGCCCGTCTGCAGCAGTCTGGTCGTGTCGCGGTCGGCGAACCTGAGCATGGAGTGGCATCCGTCGTGGACCCGGTGGGTCGGGTTTTCATGACAGTCAGTCAAAGAAATTTTTCGATCATAGTCAATTGCATTTTTCCATTTGACTAATTTTTTTCATGGCGCAAATATCCGGACCAACCAAGGGAACGAACGCCAATGAGCGATGGGAAATCGTCGACGACGATCCGCACGAGGATTCGTGATGCCGCAGCGCAGCTGACCGCCAGCGAGCGCAAGATCGCCAATGCCATTCTTGCGGATTACCCCTTCACGGGCCTCGAAAGCATCCAGGAGCTGGCGGCCAAGACCGGCGTCAGTGCGCCCTCGATCACCCGTTTCGTCAGCAAGATCGGCTGCGGGGGCTTCCAGGACTTGCAGCGCCAGCTGATTGCCGAGCTGAAGGAAGGGCAGCGCTCGCCGCTCGACCTGAAATCGAGCCAGAAGCCGGTCGGCCATTCGGAATTCCTGTCGGAATACGTCGCGCGCGTCTCGGCCGTGATGCAGGAGATGACCGCGACGGTGTCGCAGGCGCAGTTCGACATCCTTGCCGAGCTGCTCGCCGATCCTGCGCGCAACATTTTCCTGCTCGGCGGGCGCGTCAGCGACAATGTCGCCGCGTTCTTGTCGATCCACCTGCGCCAGATCCGCAGCGGCATCTACCATATGGCCGGCAACCCGGAAATATGGCCGGAGCACGTCCTGCGCATGCGCCGGAAGGACGTCGTTCTGCTGTTCGATTTCCGGCGTTACCAGCTCAGCCTGGCGCGCCTTGCCGAGACCATCGCCGAAAAGCGCGGCGCGACGATCGTCGTCGTCACCGACAAGTGGATGTCGCCGGCGGCGCGTAGCGCCGACCATATCGTCGCGCTGCCGATCGATGCTGGCACGGCCTGGGATACGGTGGCGGCCGCCATGGCACTTGTCGAGGCGCTGATCGTGCGCGTCTCCGAGGCCGATTGGGGGGCGACGCAGAAACGCATCAAGGATTGGGACGGCATCCGCTTTTCGATGCCGGGCTATGATCAGATCAACGGGGACGCTGATGAAACGTGAAGAAATGATGGTCGCCTGCTGTGGCGACCTTTCGGGCAAAGTGCGCGGCAAGGCTTTTCCGCTGGTGCAGATGGAGAAGCGTCTGAGGCGTGGTGTCGGCTGGACGCCGACCAATGTGCAGATCACCTGCTTCGACAACATCGCCGAAAGCCCGTTCGGCTCGCTCGGCGATCTCGTGCTCATTCCCGATCCGGCGACGAGCGTCAGCATCGAGAGCGAGGAGGGGGCACCGAACGAGAATTTCGTTCTCGGCAACATCCGCTATACCGACGGTCGGCCTTGGGAATTCTGCACGCGCTCGATCCTCGAGGCCGCGCTAGATCGCCTGCAAAGGGTGGCGGGCGTCACGCTCTACGGCGCCTTCGAGCACGAATTCCAGATCAAGCACCTCGTCTCCGATATCGGCAAGGCTTTTACGCTCGGCGGTTTCCAGGAGGAGCGGCATTTCTGCGAGGCGATCATCGCGGCGATGCGGGAAGCGGGCGTCACGCCCGACACCATCCTGAAGGAGTTCGGCGCCGGCCAGTTCGAGGTGACGATGGGCCCGCAGAAGGGCGTCACCGTCGCGGACCATTCGCTGATCACCCGCGAGCTCGTCGGTCTTGTCGCCCGCGAGCTTGGCTACGATCCCACCTTCACGCCGATCCGCGACCCCGCGGGCGTCGGCAATGGCGTGCATGTGCATATGAGCATGCTGGACGCAGCCGGCAATCCCGTCACGCATGATCCGAACGGCAAGCACGAGCTCTCCGACGTCGCCGGAAAGTTCGTTGCCGGTATCCTGAAATACCTCGATTCGATCATCGCCATTACCGCGCCGAGCGTCGTCTCGTATCTGCGTCTCACGCCGCATCGCTGGAGCGCGGCCTTCAACAATCTCGGTTTCCGCGATCGTGAGGCGTCGGTGCGCATCTGCCCGGTTTCCGACATCAGCGACATCGCCCGCGCTGCCCAGTTCAATTTCGAGTTCCGTGCTGCCGACGGCACGGCCAATCCGCATCTGACGCTTGCCGCCATCGTGCATGCCGGCGTGCAGGGTATCGAAGAGGGGCTTGCCGTGCCGGAGGCGACGCAGGAGGATTTATCTCTTCTGACCGTCGAGGCGCTGGCTGCACGCGGCTACGTTCGTCTGCCGCAGACGCTGGAGGCCGCGCTCCAGCGGTTCCGTGGCAATGCAACGGTGTGCGGCTGGTTCCCGGAAGGCTTTGCCGATGTCTACGTCAAGCACAAGGAAGGCGAGATCGCCTACCTTGCCGGCAAGACGCAGGCGGAAATCTGCGCCGCCTACGAAAATGCCTACTAGCCACAAGGCTTTTGAGTGCGGGGAAGTCTACAAGGATCCCTGCGCTCTTTTCGGGCGCCAATGCTCGATGATGACGTGATCGCCCGGGTTTCCGGGGGGATGCAAAGCGGTTCGGCGGGATATCCGCCGGGCCGCTTTTTCGTCAGCGTGCCAGCGTGACGTTGACGCCAGCCGCCTTCAGCGAGGCGGAGACATCGCGGGGCGGCGTCTTGTCGGTGAAAAGATCGGTCAGCATGCTGAATTCGCAGACGCGCACCAGCCCCTGCCGGCCGAACTTCGTATGATCCGTGACGACGACGGCTCGCTTGCCGCGCGAGACCACGGCCCGGGCGAACTCCGCCTCCTCGAGGTCGTAGTCCATCACCCCGATGCCGGCATCGATCGCGCCCGTGGAAATCACGGCATGGCCCACGGTGAAATGGCTGATGAACTCGATCGCCGAGACGCCGAAGGCGGCGCCGTTGTCGCTGCGCAATTCGCCGCCCGCCATGTAGACCCTGTTGTCGTTGACCGTTGAAAGGGTGCGGGCGATGTCGGAGGAGTTGGTCACGACCGTCAGCCGTCGGTGCCCCAGCAATTCACGGGCGAGGTAGCTCGTCGTCGTGCCCGTATCGAGCATGATCGAATCACCGTCGCGAATCGTCGCGGCCATGGCGACGGCGATCGCCTTCTTCGCCTCGCTGTTTTCGCGCATGCGCTTTTCGAAGGGCGCTTCGCCGACCACGGAGGGCAGCGCTACGGCGCCGTGCATCTTCAGCACGGTGCCGTTCGTCGTCAGCGGCTTGATGTCCCGTCGCACGGTTTCCAGCGAAACGTCGAGTTTCTTGGCAAGGTCGGCGATCGTCACCGTGCCGTCCTGCTGGAGCAGCCTCAGAATGTCGTTGTGGCGTTTGGAGTGGTTCATCGTCGTCATGTCCGCATGCGTTCTCCTGCTTCATAATCCTAGACGGATCATCTGGCAAGAAAGCCGCAAATTCGGTCATAAAGGCAGAAAAAGCCACATTGCAGGATTGACAGCCGCTTTTATCCAGCGTGAGATCGCTACCGTGCGCAGGCCGACAGATACAAAAGTACGGGGAACGGCATCCGGCGCATCATACAGCATCGACTTCAAAGTGCGACCGGGAGATCACGCATGTTTCAACCTATTCGCCTGTCAGGACTGTTTGCCGCGACGCTCTGCCTGTCCGCGGCCTTCACGATTGCGCCCGCAGCGGCGCAGGAATCCACTGACCCCATCAAGCTGACTCTGCACGACTGGACGGGCCAGCTCATCACCACCGAGATCATGGGCGAGGTGCTGAAGAAGGCCGGCTATTCCGTCGAATATGTCCAGGCCGACTATCTCGCGCAGTTTGCGGGGCTGGAAACCGGCGACCTGCACGTCGCCATGGAAATGTGGGAAACGACCGGCCGCGACGCGATGGACGCCGCGACGGCCACCGGCAAGGTCGAGAATTTCGGCGAGACCGGCATGCAGGCCAAGGAAGAGTGGTGGTATCCGGCCTATATGAAGGAGAAATGCCCCGGCCTGCCGAACTGGGAGGCGCTGAAGAGCGAGGCATGCGCGGAAGCCTTCTCCATTCCGGAAACCGCGCCAAAGGGGCGTTATCTGGGCGGCCCCGTCACGTGGGGCGGCTTCGATGACGAGCGCGTCGAGGCGCTGGACCTGCCCTTTGAGGTGATCCATGCCGGCACGGACGCCGCGCTCTTTGCCGAACTGGAAAGCGCCTACCAGCGCCAGGCGCCCATCCTCCTGTGGATATACGCGCCGCACTGGGCGCCGGCCAAGTACAAGGGCGAGTGGGTCGAGTTCCCGCCCTATTCGAAGGAATGCTACGAGGATCCGGCGACCGGCGTGAACCCCGATGCCGCCTATGATTGCGGCAAGCCCTTCGGCCCGATCTGGAAGGTCGGCTGGTCCGGCGTCAAGGACAAATGGCCGGGCGCTTATGCCGCCATCAAGGCGTTCAACATCAACAACGACGAAATGGGGGCGATGATCACCAAGGTGGACCTCGACGGCAAGAAGGTCTCCGAGGTGGTCGCCGAATGGATGGCGGCGAACGAAGCGCGCTGGTCCGGCTGGATCAAGAAGTAGCGCGCAAGGCCCGGCCCTCCGCCAGCAGGGGAGGCCGGGCACCTTTCGTGCGGTCCTGCAAGGACCGCGTTTCGATGACGCGACCGGAATGAAAATGGCCTCTAGCGAACCGAAACTTGTCTGCCGCGGCGTCTGGAAGATTTTTGGAGCCGGCGGCAAATCCCTCGTCGGCTCCTCGTCTGCCCGGCTGACGAGTGCGGAGTTGCGCGCGGCCGGCGCTGTCGGTGCGGTGCGCGATGTCAACATCGAGGTGCGCGAGGGCGAGATCTTCGTCATCATGGGCCTGTCCGGTTCGGGCAAGTCGACGCTGGTGCGCTGCCTGTCCCGTCTCATCGAGCCGACCTCCGGCGACATCCTCTTCAACGGCGAGAATCTCCTGGCGGCGAGCGAGGCGCGGATGATCGAGATCCGCCGCCACCAGATGGGCATGGTCTTCCAGCATTTCGCCCTGCTGCCGCATCTCACGGTGCTGGCGAATGTCGCCTTTCCGCTGGAGATCCAGGGTGTCGAGCGGGCGGCGCGGGAGGAGCGGGCGCGGCGCATGATCGATCTCGTCGGTCTTGCCGGCCGCGAGAATGCCTTCCCGCGTGAGCTGTCCGGCGGCCAGCAGCAGCGTGTCGGCATTGCCCGCTCGCTTGCCGTCGAGCCGGAGCTCTGGTTCCTCGACGAGCCCTTTTCCGCGCTCGACCCGCTGATCCGACGGGAGATGCAGGACGAGTTCCTGCGCCTGCAATCGGTGCTGAGGAAGACCATCGTCTTCATCACACATGATTTCGACGAAGCGATCCGCCTTGCCGACCGCATCGCCATCATGAAGGATGGCGAGATCGTGCAGGCGGGCACGCCGGAGGATCTCGTGTTGAACCCGGCGACCCCCTATGTGGCGGAGTTCACGCGCAGCGTCGCCAGGGCCAAGGTCGTCAAGGTGGCCACCCTCATGCGGCCGCTCAACGGTACGCTGCCGCAGGCCTCGATCCGCGCCAATGCGCCGGTGGCCGAAGCCGCGCCGCTTTTTTCGCACGGTGCGGAGACGCTCGCCGCACTCGACGGGGCGGGAATACCCGTCGGCCTCCTCGACCGCGCGGCGGTCGTCGACGTGATGATGCGGGGCTGACGACATGGGCGCGTCCTTCCCCGTTCTCCAGCCAGTCGCCGAACCGATCCCGGAAAACCCAACCGCGCGTGGTGCTGTGCGGACGCGCCGGCTGTGGCCTGCGGCGCTCGCCCTCTTCGTCCTCTTCTGGCAGTTCGGCGAGGGTGTTGCGAAATGGGCCTTCTCCTACCCGCGCGCTTTCGAGATCCCGGCGGCGCGCTGGATCGGCAAGGCGACGAAATGGCTGGTGGACGAGGCGAGCTTCGGCCTCTTCACCTTCACGGACTTCACCCGGTTCCTTGCCGAGATCATCGACCTGCCCTATCGGGTGGCGCTCGGCCTGCTCTCGAGCGGGCTCCTGTCGGGGCAGGGCTCGAGCGCCGTGCAGCACCTGCCGCCACTCTCCTGGCTGGCGGTTCTCGCCATCGTTGCGCTGATCGGCCATCATGCCGGCGGCGTGCGGCTCGCCGCGCTCGTCACGGCCTGCTTCGGCTTCCTCGTCCTCTTCGGCCAATGGACGAGCGCCATGGTGACGCTTGCCTCCATCGTCGTCGCGGTGCCGATCGGCGTGGTGGCTGGCCTGCTGCTCGGCCTTGCCGCCTGGCGCTGGCCGGTCTTCGAGCGGGTACTGGTTCCCATCCTCGACCTCATGCAGACGATCCCCGTTTTCGCCTATCTCGTGCCCGTGCTCGTCTTCTTCGGCTTCGGTCCGACCGCAGCCATCGTCGCGACGCTGATCTATGCCCTGCCGCCGATGGCGCGCGTCACGATCCTCGCCATGCGCTCCGTACCATCGGAAATCCGCGACCTCGGCAACATGGTCGGTTGCAGCCGGCGGCAGATGACCTGGAAGATCATGGTGCCCTCGGCCAAGGACAGCTTGATGGTGGGGGTCAATCAGGTCATCATGCTCTCGCTCAACATGGTCATCATCGCCTCGATGATCGGTGCCGGCGGCCTCGGCTTCGACGTGCTCGCCGCGCTCCGCCGCCTCGATATCGGCGCGGGCCTCGAAGCCGGGCTTGCAATCGTCGCGCTCGCCGTGGCGCTCGACCGGCTGAGCCAGGCCTATGCGGAGAAAGCTGGGCGGCCTGCAGCCGGTCTCCCGACGGATGGCGGCCTCGTTTCCCGTCATGCCTATCTCGTCGCCGCGCTCGCCATCGTCGTCGCGACCTTCCTTGCCGGGCTTGCCGTGCCCGCGCTGCAGAGCTTTCCGGAAAGCTGGCAGGTCTCCACCGGCACTTTCTGGTCCGAAGTGGTGCGCTGGATCAACGTCAATTTCTTCGATGCGCTGGAGGCGATCCGCAACGTCATTCTGCTGAACCTCCTCGTTCCGCTGAAGCGGCTGCTTGGCGACCTGCCCTGGGCGGGTGTCGTCGCGCTGCTCGCGTTGGCTGGCTACCGGCTGGGCGGCCTGCGTCTCGCCACGCTGGTCGGTGTGCTTTCTTTCCTGATCGCCGCAACCGGGCAATGGGAGAAGGCGATGATCACCGTCTATCTCTGCGGCGTCTCCGTCGTCTTCGCTTGCCTTATCGGCGTGCCGCTGGGCATTCTGGCGGCGGAGCGCGACCGGCTGTGGCGCTGGCTGCAACTCCTTATCGATACGCTGCAGACACTGCCTTCCTTCGTCTATCTCATGCCTGTCGTCATGCTCTTCCGCGTCGGGGATTTTACCGCGATGATCGCCGTCGTCGCCTATTCCGTCGTGCCGGCGATCCGCTACACGGTGCTGGGCCTTCACCGCGTCGATCCGCGTGTGGTGGAGGCGGGCCGAGCCATGGGCTGCACGCCCGGGCAAATTCTCGTCAAGATCAAGCTGAAGCTGGCGCTGCCGGAAATCCTGCTCGGCCTCAACCAGACGATCATGTTCGCCCTTTCCATGCTGGTCATCACGGCGCTGGTGGGCACGCGTGATCTTGGGCAGGAGGTTTATATCGCGCTCACCAAGGCCGATACGGGGCGCGGCCTCGTCGCCGGTCTGTCCGTCGCCTTCATCGCCATCATCGCGGACCGGCTGATCTCAGCCGGCGCGAACCGCATTCGTGAAAGGGTGAGCTGATGGACGGTCATGTCGAACCCAGCCGGGCCGTCGAGGATCGCATCCGTGCTCTGCCCTGCTGGGAGGGCCGCATCGAGATCGCGCCGCTGAAGGGCGGTATCAGCAACGAGAGCTATCTGGTCAGCGACGGGGCGGGGCGTCATGTCGTGCGCTTCGGCCGGGACTATCCCTTCCACCACGTATTTCGCGAGCGGGAGCTGATGACGGCCCGCGCGGCGCATGCGGCCGGATTCGGTCCCGAAGTGCGTTATGCCGAGCCCGGTGTGATGGTCTCTGCCTTTCTCGGTGCGAAGACGTTCAGCGCGGAAGATGTTGCCGCCGGGCGGCGGCGGGTGGCCGACCTGCTGCGCCGGTTCCATGGCGAGATGCCGCAGGAGGTCAGCGGCGCCGCCTTCCTCTTCTGGCCGTTCCACGTGGTGCGCGACTATGCCCGCACGCTGCGGGAGGGTGGCAGCCGCATGAAGCCGCATCTTCCGGGCTACCTCGCGCTTGCCGCTGAACTGGAGGCCGCCCAGGCGCCGCTGCCGATCGTCTTCGCGCACAACGACCTGTTGCCGGCCAACATCCTCGACGATGGCGATCGGCTCTGGCTGATTGATTTCGAATATGCCGGCTTCTCCACCGCCATGTTCGATCTTGCAGGCGCCACCTCCAATGCCGGGCTTTCGCCCGACGAGGCGGAGGATTTTCTCGATGCCTATTTCGCCGGTGCCCCCGACCCGGCGATCCTTCGCTCGCACGCGGCCATGCAATGCGCCTCGCTGCTGCGTGAGGCGATGTGGAGCATGGTGTCGGAACTCCATCTCCAAGCCCCGGGGGCCGACTATGTCGGCTACACGGCCGAAAATCTCGATCGCCTCGACAGGGCGCTCGACCACTACAGAACGAAATACGGGAAACACACCAAATGACCCTGCCATCCCATGCTGAGATCGTTGTCATCGGCGGCGGCATCATCGGCTGCTCGACAGCCTATCATCTCGCCCGCGACCACAAGGCGAACGTGATCCTCCTGGAGCAGGGCACGCTTACCTCGGGCTCGACCTGGCATGCGGCCGGTCTCGTCGGTCAGCTCCGTTCCTCGGCGTCGATCACCCGGGTGCTGAAATACTCCGTCGATCTCTACAAGGGCCTCGAAGCCGAGACAGGCCTTGCGACCGGCTGGAAGATGACGGGATGCCTGCGGCTCGCCACCAACCAGGACCGCTGGACGGAGTTCCGCCGCCTCGCCACCACCGCCAAGAGCTTCGGCATGGACATGCATCTCCTGACGCCGCAGGAGGTCAAGGCCATGTGGCCGCTGATGGAGGTCGGCGACCTCGTCGGCGCAAGCTGGCTGCCGACGGACGGGCAGGCGAGCCCCTCGGACATCACCCAGTCGCTCGCCAGGGGCGCGCGCATGCACGGCGCGAAGATCGTCGAGAACGTGCGCGTGACGGGTTTCGACATCGAGGGCGGCCGTATCCGGCGCGTGCGCACGACGCTCGGGGACATCGCCTGCGAGAAGGTGGTCAATTGCGCCGGCCAGTGGGCGCGGCAGGTGGGCGCGATGGCCGGCATCAACGTGCCGCTGCAGCCGGTCAAGCACCAGTATATCATCACGGAAACCGTGCCGGGGCTTGCAACCGATGCGCCGACGATCCGCGATCCGGATCGCCGCACCTACTTCAAGGAAGAGGTCGGCGGGCTCGTCATGGGCGGCTACGAGCCGAACCCGCAGCCCTGGACGACCGGCGATGTGCCGGATGAGTGGGCCTATCGGCTGTTCGATGACGATTTCGACCATTTCGAGCAGCATATGGTGGAGGCGATCGCCCGCGTGCCGGCGCTGGAAAAGGTCGGCGTCAAGCAGATGATCAACGGACCGGAGAGTTTTACGCCCGACGGGAACTTCATTCTCGGTGTGGCGCCGGAATGCAGCAACATGTTCGTCGGTGCGGGCTTCAACGCTTTCGGCATCGCGTCGGGCGGCGGGGCGGGCTGGGTGCTGGCGCAATGGGTCGTTGACGGCGAGGCGCCGCTCGATCTCTGGGTGGTCGATATCCGCCGCTTCGCCGGCATGCATCGCGACCGTCAATGGGTGCTCGACCGCACGCTGGAGGCCTATGGCAAGCACTATACGATCGGCTTCCCGCACGAGGAATATGAAAGCGGGCGCCCGCGCGTCGTCTCGCCGCTCTACGAGCGGCTGAAGGCGCATGGCGCGGTGTTCGGTTCCAAGCTCGGCTGGGAGCGGCCGAACTGGTTTGCGCCGAAGGGCATGGAGGCACGGGACGTCTATTCGATGGGCCGGCAGAACTGGTTCTCGACGGTCGGCGACGAGCACCGCCATGTGCGCGAGGCCGTCGGCATCTTCGACCAGTCCTCCTTCGCCAAATACGAGATGACGGGGCCGGACGCGCTGAAGGCGCTCGACTGGATCTGCGCCAACGATGTCGGCAAGCCGGTGGGGCGGCTGACCTATACGCAGCTTCTCAACACCCGCGGCGGTATCGAGGCGGACCTGACGGTGGCGCGGCTCGCCGAGGAAAAGTTCTACATCGTGACGGGCACGGGCTTCCGCACCCATGATCTCGGCTGGATCACGGATCACCTTCCCGATGGTCTCGATGTGACGCTTCGCGATGTGACGGAGGATTTCGGCACGCTCTCGCTGATGGGGCCGAAGGCGCGCGACGTGCTGGCCGCGCTGGCCGATGCCGATGTCTCCAATGCGGGCTTCCCCTTCGGCCATGTGCGGGAAATCGTGCTCGCCGGCCATGTCGTGCGGGCGCTGCGCGTCACCTATGTCGGTGAGCTCGGTTGGGAGCTGCATGTGCCGATCGATGCCATCGGCACGGTCTTCGACGCGCTGATGACGGCCGGTGCCCCGTTCGGCATCCGCCCGGTCGGCTACCGCGCCCTGGAATCGCTGCGCCTCGAAAAGGGCTATCGCGCCTGGGGATCCGACATCACGCCGAACGACACCCCCCTCGATGCCGGTCTCGGCTGGGCGGTGAAGCTGCGCAAGAATACCGATTTCCTCGGCCGCCGGGCGCTGGAGGCCTTGCAAGGGGAAAAGCGCAGGAAGGCGCTGGCCGGCTTCACGGTCGACAATCCCGATATCGTGCTTGTCGGCCGTGAGACGATCCTGCGCAACGGCGAGCCCGTCGGCTACCTCACCAGCGGCGGCTATGGCTACACGCTCGGCAAGAATGTCGGCTACGGCTATGTGCGCCGCGCCGAGGGTGTGGACGACGATTTCCTGACAGGCGGTGATTATGAACTCGTCGTCGCCATGGAGCGCACGCCGGCAAAGATTCATCTCGAACCGCTCTACGACCCGGCCGGTGCGCGTGTGAAAGCCTGATCCTGAGGAAGGGAGGGCCCTCGGGCCTTCCCGGAGGATGATTCATATAGTATACCCCCCTATATTATAGATTCGAAGGACGACCTGCATGGGCCACACCATCCAGCAGAAGGACAAGCTGATCGCCCGCGTGCGTCGCATTCGTGGCCAGATCGAGGGCATCGAACGGGCGCTGGAAGGCGAGGCTGGATGTGCGGAGATCATGCGCCAGCTCGCCTCGGTGCGCGGCGCGCTCGGCGGCCTCACGGCCGAGGTGATGGAGGATCACCTGCGTCACCATGTGATGGAGGCCGAAACGAAGGCGGACTGTCTTCAGGGCGGCGAGGAACTGATCGGGGTCATCCGGACCTACATGAAATAGCGTAGTTCCCGCTACGGCGGGATGTACCGCGCAGCGGGACCTGTCGAAGGGATCCAGTCTCGCCGACTACAACGAAAGGAAATCCCATGGCAAACGACATGACGGCAAGGTCCACACACGAGCACGTCTTTCTCGGCACAGACCATAGCCGCAACGAGCGCAGGGTCTGGCTCGTCATCGCGCTGACGGCCGGCATGATGGTGGCGGAAATCGTCGCGGGTGCGATCTACGGCTCGATGGCGCTGGTGGCAGATGGCTGGCACATGTCCACCCATGCCGGCGCCATGTTGATCGCGGCGCTTGCCTATTCCTATGCGCGCCGGCATGCGCGCGACCCGCGCTTCACCTTCGGCACGGGCAAGCTTGGCGATCTCGCTGGCTTTGCCAGCGCCATCATCCTCGCTTTCATTGCCTTGCTCATTGGCTGGGAAAGTCTCCAGCGCCTTGCCAACCCGGTCGAGATCCATTTCGGCCAAGCGATCGCCGTTGCCGTTGCCGGCCTTGCCGTGAACCTTGTCAGCGCCTGGCTGCTGCGGGACGATCACGCGCATCACCACCATGGCCATCACGGTCATGGCGGGCACCATCATCACCACGACCATGATGATCATGATCACCACGACCATGATGATCATGATCACCATGCGCATGATCACCCGCATTCCGCGCGCGACAACAACCTGCGCGCCGCCTATCTGCATGTCCTGGCGGACGCGCTGACCTCGATCCTCGCCATCGTGGCGCTGCTGGTCGGCCGGAGCTACGGCTGGCTCTGGGCAGATCCGCTGATGGGCGTGGTCGGGGCGCTGGTGATCGTGCGCTGGTCATGGAGCCTCATCCGCGAGACTGGCGGCGTGCTGATCGATGCGGTGCCGGAGGGCGGCGCGCTGGCGGACGGTATCCGCACGGCGCTGGAGCGCGGCGACGAGCGCATTACCGACCTGCATGTCTGGCAGGTCGGCCCGGGCCACCACGCCGCCATCGTTTCGCTGTCCTCGCCGCAGCCGAAGGCGCCGTCCGACTACAAGGCGCGGCTTGCCCATCTCGGTGCGCTGTCGCATGTGACCGTCGAGGTGCAGCCGGCCTGACCGGCGCTGCCTCAGCCGTGGCGCAGCACCTTCAGCACGACGCCGCGGCTCGGCACGGTGCCCGTCTCGCCGGGCATCGAGACATAGGGCGCCGTTTCCTCGGCCCGCTCGAGGATGCCCCCGCGCTCGAGGGTAGCCAGACGGTCGGAAAAGCCGTCGTTCCAGAGCGTGTTCTTCACCGTCAGAACGAGGATGCCGCCTCGCCGTGTGATGCGGACAAGCTCCGGCAGGCCCTCCACCCCGACATGGCCTGACGTGAAGACGCCGGACGAGACGATGCCGGCGAAGTGACCGTCCGGGAAGGGCAGAGGATTGCCGAGGGCGGCGCGATGCAGGGCGGCATAGACGCTCTTTGCTGCCGCCCGGGCGAGCATGCCTTCGGAAATGTCGAGGCCCTCGACATGGGCATAGCCGAGGATCGCCAGCCACTCGCCGATGAGCCCGGTGCCGGCCCCCGCGTCGAGCAGGGGCGCGGCGCCACGCGGCAGGTGGCGCGCAAGCAGCGCAAGGCAGATCGACGGATGACGGTAGCCGGCGCTCGCCATGTCGGCGTCGTAGGTCTCCGCCCAGCCGTCGTAGAGGGCTGCGACTTCCTCCGTGCCGCTTGCATTGTAGACCGCGCCGAGTGCGCCCTCGTGATGCCCGTTTGCCATAGCCTTTTCTCCCGTGTTCTGATGATGATAGCGAAAGGCCGAAATCTGTGAAACCGTCCCGGGCGGCCAAAAGGAGGTGTTGATGAGCGACGAGCGGCAGGCCCTGGATGCAATCGCAAAAATCCCCCTTCTGGCAGGCTACGACGGTCCCGTGGAACGGCTCGGTGGCCTCACCAACCTCGTCTTCCGCATCCGTGACTGGTGCCTGCGCGTGCCCGGCAGGGGCACGGAGGAATATATCGATCGCGGCAACGAGGCCGCTGCGGCAAGGGAAGCCGCTCGTGTCGGCGTGGGGCCGGAGGTCTTTCATGCGGATCCGGCGAGCGGGCTGATGGTCACGCGCTTCATTCCCGGTGCGACGACGATGACGCCGGAGGGCTTCAAGGCCGTCGCCGGCGCCCCGGCGCGTGCAGGCGAGGCCTTCCGCCGCCTGCACGACAGCGGTGCGGTCTTTCCCGCGCGCTTCGAGCTCTTCGCGATGATCGACGATTACCTTTCGGTGCTCGCCACCAAGGATGTCGCCTTGCCGGAAGGCTATCACGAGGGACTGCGCGAGGCGGAGGCGGTGCGCGCCGCGCTTGCCGCCCATCCGCTGCCCGTCGTCGCCTGCCATTGCGATCCGCTCTGCGAGAACTTCCTCGACACGGGAGACCGCATGTGGATCGTCGACTGGGAATATTCCGGCATGAACGACCCGATGTGGGATCTCGGCGACCTCTCGGTGGAGGCGGAGTTCGACCGCGCGCAGGAAGAGGCCATGATTCGCGCCTATTTTGGTGGCGAGCCGAAACCGGCCGAGCGCGGCCGGATCGTCATCTATAAGGCGATGTGTGACCTGCTCTGGACCCTGTGGGGGCTCATCCAGCTGGCGAACGGCAATCCGGCCGCCGACTTCCGCGCTTATGCAGACGGGCGTTTTGCCCGTTGCCGCGCGCTGATGGCCGATCCGGTCTTCGCCGCTTCCGTGGCGGCCGTCTCCAAAGGGTGAAAGATATTTCAGTCTCCGGGCTTGATTTCACCATTTGAGTATGAAATATATTTCAATGTGTGAATTATATTGACACTCCCTCTGCTTTGCGATTAGTTGCCCATACCGGACTTCGAGGAGGAATTCCGGTCTTCACGGAGATCACCGGCGTCGGAACGACGCCCACGGGCTTTTTGGGAGGGGCTTTCGCCCCGAGGAGGATACTTGCGCACTTTTCTGACGACGACCGCGATGGCGGTCCTTGCAACGACGCTCTTTGCCGGTTCCGCGGCGGCCGAAACGGAGAACCCGTTCCGCTGCAAGCCGGGCGAGAAATACGTCATGAATGTCATGGTCTCGGGCGTCGAATACTGGTTCCCGGTCTATGAAATGTTCAAGCAGGCCGGCCAGCAGCTCGGCTGCGAGACGGAATACACCGGCACGCCGGAATATGACGTCAACAAGCAGATCGCCACCTTCGACCAGGCACTGGCACAGAACCCGGCCGGCATTCTCGTCCACCCGATGAACTCCGACCCGTTCATCGAGCCGATCAACCGCGCCATCGACCAGGGCACGGCGGTGGTGACCTTCGCTGCCGACTCGCCGCTTTCCAAGCGCGTCTCTTTCATCACCTCGGACAATACCCGCGAAGGCACCTATGCCGCCGATGCGATCGCCGAGAAGATGGGCGGCAAGGGCGAATATGCGGTTCTTGAAAATCCGGGTCAGGACAACCACGACAAGCGCATCGCCGCCTTCATCGCCCGCATGGAGGAGAAGTGGCCGGACATGAAGCTGGTCGGCCGCGCTGCGTCCAACCAGGACCCGACCAAGGCCTATCAGGGCCTGTCGAGCCTCATCCAGGCCAACCCGAACCTCGGCGCGGTCTTCATGCCGGAAGCCAACTCCGCCATCGGTGCGGCGCAGGCGAACAAGGAAGCCGGCGGCAAGGTCCTCGTCATGTGCGCGGACGTCAACGCCAACATCCTCGACATGATCAAGGCCGGCGAAGTCTTCGGCTCGATCAACCCGAACCAGGGCATGCAGGGCTATATGGGCTTCATGCTGCTCTGGCTTGCCAAGCATCCGGAACTGATCGACCCGATGAACGACGCCAAGCGCTCCGGTTTCAACCCGATGAGCATCCCGGTTGTCGACAACGGCCTGTCCATCGTGACGGCGGAAAATGCCGATGACTTCTACTGGGACAAGTACCTGAAGCGTCGCGGCACCAAGGGCATCGAGGAGTAAGCTTCCCAGGTGAACGCCATCCGCGCCGTGTGGCGCGGATGGTTCCGGGAAGGAGGAGGAAGACGATGGCGGAGCCGGTGCTCACCATTCATGGCGTGACCAAGCATTTCGGGGCGGTGAAGGCGTTGACCGAGGTCGACTTCACCCTGGAGCGCGGCGAAGTGCATGCGCTCTGCGGCGAGAACGGCGCCGGCAAATCGACGCTGATGAACATCATCGCCGGCGTCCTGCAGCCGACAGAGGGGGAAATCCGCGTCGACGGCAAGGCCGTGCGCATCGCTTCGCCTGCCGCCGCACAGGCACTCGGCATCGGCCTCGTGCATCAGGAAATCGCGCTCTGCCCGGATGCGACGGTTGCCGAAAACATGTTCATGGCCGCCACCAACCGGCGCCGGTCGCCTTTCATGAACTACCGCGCTCTGGAGCGCGATGCGCAGGCCGTGATGAACCGCCTTGCCGCCATCGATGTCCGCCGCAAGGTGGCGGACCTGCCGATTTCCAGCCAGCAGCTCGTCGAGATCGCCAAGGCGCTGACGCTCGACTGCCGTGTGCTGATCCTCGACGAACCCACCGCCGCCCTCACCGAAACCGAGGCGCAGCAGCTCTTTTCCATCATCCGCGACCTCAAGGCGAACGGCATCTCGATCATCTATATCAGCCACCGTATGGCCGAGATCTTTTCGCTCTGCGACCGTGTGACCGTTTTTCGCGATGGCCGCTATGTCTGCACCGACCGTATCGCCGATATCACGCCTGATGACGTGGTACGCCGCATGGTCGGACGCGAGATCACGCAGCTCTATCCGGACAAGCTTGGCGCGGGAGAGGCGCCCGGGACGACGATCCTCGAGGTCGACCGCCTCGGTGACGGCGACCGTTTCCACGACGTCGGCTTCACTCTGCGCAAGGGCGAGATCCTCGGCATCGGCGGCCTGATCGGCTCCGGCCGGACGGAGATCGCGGAGGGCATCTGCGGGCTGCGGCCGCACACGGCGGGTAGGGTGCGCCTGCACGGCGAGACACAGGCGATCCGCTCCTATGCGGATGCAGTGAAGGCCGGCATCGTCTACCTCTCCGAGGACCGCAAGGGATCCGGCGTCTTCCTCGATCTCTCCATCGCGCAGAACATCTCCGTGCTCGACCTCAAGTCGCTGACGAGCCCGCTCGGCCTGCTCGACGGCCGCGCCGAGGCAGCACTGGCGGAGGATTTTGCAAAGCGGCTCGCCGTGCGCATGGGCGGCATCGACGCGCCGGTAAAATCGCTTTCCGGCGGCAACCAGCAGAAGGTGGCCATCGCCAAGCAGCTCGCCGTCAAGCCGAAGGTCGTTCTGATGGACGAACCGACGCGCGGTATCGATGTCGGGGCGAAGACGGAAATTCACCGCCTGCTGCGCGAGCTTGCACGCTCGGGCATCGGCATCGTCGTCATATCCTCGGAAATGCCGGAGCTGCTCGGGCTCTGCGACCGCGTGCTCGTTGTCCGGGAGGGACGCATCGCGGGTGAACTCGGCGCGGAGGAGATGACGGAGGAAGCCGTGATCCGGCTCGCTTCGGGCATGAGTACGGCAAGGGCGGCGAACCATGCCGCGTGAGAAGAAACTGGGAGAGACGGGAATGGCAATCGACACGATGGCGGCAAGCACGCCGAAGACATCGTCCTTCAGGCGCATCGGTACCATGCGTGAGGCCGGGCTGATCGCGATCATCCTCGTGCTCTGCGTGATCATGAGCTTCGCCTCGCCGCACTTCCTGACGCTCGGGAATTTCCGCGCCATGCTGATGAGCTTTTCGGTGGAAGGCATTGTCGTCGTCGGCATGACGATCCTTCTGATCGTCGGCGGCATCGACCTTGCGGTCGGCTCCGTCGTCTGCTTCGCGATGGTGCTGTCCGGCTCGCTGTTCCTGGCCGGGCTCGATCCGTGGACGGCCTCGCTGATCGGCATTCTCGCCTCGAGCGCCATCGGCGGCGCCATGGGCTTCTTCGTGACGGTCGTCGGCCTCAACCACTTCATCACGTCTCTGGCCGCGATGGTGATCGTGCGCGGTCTCTGCCTCATCATCACCAAGGGTACGCCGCTGTCGCTCTTCACGCTGCCAGCCGGCTTCAAGGCGGTGGGCCAGGGCACCTTCTACGGTGTGCCCTATGTCATCCTGATCTTCGTCGCGGTCGTCATCCTGTTCGATTTCCTGCTGCGCCGGGCGACCGCGTTCCGCAAGGTCTTCTACACCGGCAGCAACGAGAAGGCTGCGCTCTATTCCGGCATCAAGACCAACCAGGTGAAGTTCTGGGTGACGGTTCTGTGCTCCACCCTCGCCGGTGTCGCAGGCGTCATCTACATGTCCCGCTTCGGTGCAGCGACGCCCACCTTCGGTGCCGGCATGGAGCTCAACATCATCGCTGCGGCCGTCATCGGCGGGGCTTCGCTCAGCGGCGGCTCGGGCACCATTCTTGGCGCCATCCTCGGCATCGCGCTGCTCTCGGTCGTCACCTCGTCGCTGATCCTGCTCAACGTCTCGGTCTACTGGCAGGACATGATCAAGGGCTGCATCCTGCTATCGGCCGTCTCGATCGACCATTTCCTGCACAAGCGGAAGGCTTCCTGACATGCCGATCGCCAAGCTGAAACCCAAGACGACAGCGGCGCGTGAAGAGATCGTCATCGCCCGCCAGATGCACCAGGCGCTCGTGCTGCATTTCCTGGAAGGCCTGACGCAGGCGCAGATCGCCGACCAGCTCGGCCTGTCGCACGCCACCGTCAATCGCCTCATCAAGCGCGGCCGCCAGCTCGGCCTCGTCGAGATCAAGATCAAGTCGCCGGTCGAGCCGCTGGTCGATATGGAGGAACGGCTTCTGGCGCTCGGCGGCATCAGCCGCGCCGTCGTGGTGCCGACCGTCTCCGACAACCCGCAGACCGCCTTGCAAGCGGTGGGGGAGGCCGCAGCCCGGCTGCTGCTCGAAGAGATCGCCGATGGCGACACGATCTGCATCACCGGCGGCAAGGGCGTCAGCGCCGTCGTTGCCGGTCTGCAGGCCGCGCGACGCTTCGATGTCGAGGTCATTCCCGCAACGGGCTGCGTCCAGGGCAAACACTATACGGACGTCAACCACGTCTCGACGCTGATGGCCGAACGGCTCGGCGGGCGCTCCTACCAGATCCACGCACCGCTCTTTGCCGACGATGCCGAACAGCGCGCAATGCTGATGAACATGCGCTCCGTCGCCGACGTCTTCCAGCGGGCACGCGAGGCGAAGGTGGCGGTCGTCGGCATCGGCTCGATCATGAGCACGGATTCGACCTATTACGACCTGCATCCCTCCTCGAGCGAGGACCGCAAGGCGATCGAGCATTCCGGCGCAAGCTCGGAGCTGCTGGCCCATCTGCTCGACGGCGAGGGCCGGATCTGCGACTACAGCCTCAACCGTACCCTGGTCTCGCTGACGCTTCCGGAGTTCGCCTCCATCCCGACGAAGATCGGCGTCGCGAGCGGCTTCAACAAGGCCGGTTCCATTCTCAGCGTCCTGCGCGGCGATCATCTCGACACGCTCGTCACTGACGAGGCGACCGGTGCGCGCATTCTTGAACTGGCATCCGAAGAAGGAGTTTCCGCATGAGCGGCGAACAATTGATCCGCGACATCGGGCGCTCCGGCGTCAAGGCCTCGGCCGTCGGCCTCGGCACCTGGGCGATTGGCGGCTGGATGTGGGGCGGCACGGACGAGGCGCAATCCATCGCCGCGATCCAGGCCTCGCTTGATGCCGGCGTAACGCTCATCGACACGGCCCCCGCCTATGGCCTCGGCCGCTCGGAGGAGATCGTCGGCAAGGCCATCGCCGGGCGCCGGGACAAGGCCGTCATCGCCACGAAATGCGGCCTCGTCTGGCACACGCAAAAAGGCACGCGTTTTTTCGAACAGGACGGCAAGCCGGTCCACCGCTATCTCGGCCGGGATGCGATCATCCATGAGGTGGAGGAGAGCCTGCGCCGGCTCGGCACGGACTACATCGACCTCTACATCACCCACTGGCAGGACGCGACGACGCCCATCGGGGAAACGGTTGCGGCGCTTGAGGACCTGAAGAGAGCGGGCAAGATCCGCGCCATCGGTGCAAGCAACGTCAATAGGTCGGAGCTTGCGCAGTATATCGAAACAGGGTCGCTCGATGCGATCCAGGAGCGGTTCAGCATGATCGATCGCGAGATCGAGGCGGACCTGCTGCCGCTCACTGTTCCAAACGGCGTGTCGACGCTCAGCTATTCTTCGCTGGCGCTCGGCCTGCTCTCCGGCACGATCGGCCCGGATCGCGTGTTCTCCGGCGACGACCAGCGCAAGGACAATCCGCGCTTCTCCGTCGCCAACCGGCAGAAGGCGAAGGCCTTTTCCGATGCGATTCGCCCCGTCGCCGAGCGCCATGGCGCGAGCATCGCCCAGGTCGTGATCGCCTGGACGCTGGCGCAGGAGGGCGTGACCTTCGCGCTCTGCGGCGCCAGGAACCCGGCACAGGCGCTCGACAATGCGCGGGCCGGCACGCTGCGGCTTACGGCGGACGATCTGGCGGCCATCGACACCGCCATCGCGGCACACCTCGTCTCCATGGACGGATAACGGACTGCCATCATGAACCGGAAACAGACTTTGGACGGGCTCCGCCAGAGCCCGAAGGTGGACGTGTGCGTCCTCGGCGGCGGCATCAACGGGCTCAGCGTCTTTCGCGAGCTGGCGCTGCAGGGCGTCAACGTGCTCATCGTCGAGAAGGCTGACTACTGTTCCGGTGCGAGCGCCGCCCTCTCGCGCATGGTGCATGGGGGGCTGCGCTATCTCGAAAACGGCGAGTTCAGCCTCGTCAAGGAATCTCTCGTCGAGCGCGACCGCCTCTTGCGCAATGCGCCGCATTACGTCGCGCCGCTGCCGACGACGGTGCCGGTCTTCGACATCTTTTCGGGCCTTGCCAATGGCATCGTGCGTTTCCTCGGCCTCACCCGCCGCCCCAGTCGCCGCGGCGCGATCGCCATCAAGGCGGGACTCGGCATCTACGATTTCCTCACGCGCAAACGGGCGCTGATGCCGAAGCACCAGTTCCGCAGCCGCAAGGCGACCCTTGGAAAGTGGCCGGCGCTCAATCCGGCGATCCGCAACTCGGCGACGTACTACGACGCCTGGGTCAGCCATCCCGAGCGTATCGGCATCGAGCTTCTGCGCGACGGCCTTTCCGGCGGCGAACAGGCACGGGCTCTCAACTACGCGACGATCGAGGAGGCGAGCGGCGGGCATTACAGGCTGCACGACGGCCTCACCGGGGAGACACTTGCCCTCCGGCCGCGACTCATCGTCAACGCGACGGGCGGCTGGATCGACATTGCCAATGCCAGCCTGTTTCCCGCGGAGGCACGGCCCGAGCCGCTGATGGGCGGCACGAAGGGCTCGCATCTCATCATCGACAATCCCGCCCTGCGCGACATGCTCGACGGGCACATGATCTACTACGAGAACGAGGACGGGCGCATCTGCATCCTCTTCCCCTATCTCGGCAAGGTGCTGGTGGGCTCGACGGATATCCGCGTCGACGATCCCGGCATGGTGCGCTGTGAGGCGGACGAGCGGGACTATATCCTGCAATCGCTCACTTTCGTTCTGCCCGGCATCCGCATCCGTCCGGAGGAGATCGTCTTCCAGTTTTCGGGCGTGCGCCCGCTGCCGGCGAGCAAGGACAGCTTTACCGGCCGTATCCCCCGCGACCATTTCTGCACCGTCCTCGAAGGGCGCGACGGCGGGCCGCCGGTGCTCTGCATGATCGGCGGCAAGTGGACGACGTTCCGTTCCTTCGGTGAACTCTCCGCCGACATGGCGCTCGACCGGCTCGGCCTGCCGCGCCGCATCGACACGGCGGAACGCCCGCTCGGTGGCGGCCGGGACTATCCCGAGAATGGTGGTGACTGGACGCGGGCGCTCTCGGCCTCTACAGGCCTTCCCGCGGAACAGACCGCGGTGCTGTTCTCGCGCTACGGCACGGATGCGCTTGACATCGCCTGCTTTATCGCCGCCGGGCCGGATCATGTCCTGCCTCATCCGGCCTACAGCGCTCGCGAACTTCTCTATCTCATTCGCTCCGAAGCCGTCGAGCATCTGGACGACCTCCTTCTGCGCCGCACCGCGCTCGCCGTTACCGGCGAACTCTCGCTTGGCATGACGGAGGCCGCGCTTGATGTGCTGGCAGCCGAAAAAGGCTGGCCCGCGGCGCGCAGGGCCGAGGAGCGCACCCGTTTTCTGACCCTCATGCGCGAGCGCCACGGCGTCGCGGAGGAAAACCTTTCCGCAAGGAACGAACAAAGGAGTGATGTATGCGAAACAACCGCAAGGTCCGGATGAACCGGCTGTTCGGCAACGGTCGTTGCCTGGACGTGGCGATCGATCACGGCGTGTGCAACGAGCCGTCCTTCCTCGACGGGCTGGAGAATATGCCGGCCGTGGTGAAGGCGCTGGTCGATGCGAGGCCCGATGCGATCCAGATGAACTACGGCCAGGCCGACCTTTTGCAGGGCCTTCCCGGCAAGGACAAGCCTGCCCTCGTCATGCGCATCGACATGGGCAACCCCTATAACCGCATCCGCCACCGCAACATGTGGGCTGTCCTGCAGAACGAGGCGGAGCCGCTGATCGGTGCGCTGGAGATGGATGCCGCCTGTGTGGTGGTCAACCTTTTCATGCTGCCGGACGAGCCCGATCTTTTTCGCCAGTGCGTGCAGAATATCGCGCGCGTCCGAGCGGATTGCGAGAAATACGGCATGCCGCTGATGATCGAGCCGCTCGTCATGCAACCCGTCACGGAGCGTGGCGGCTATATGGTTGACGGTGATGCGGAGAAGATCGTCACCCTGACGCGGCTTGCCCGCGAGATGGGTGCGGATATCATCAAGGCGGATCCGACAACGAATGCCGAGGATTTCTACCGGGTCGTCGAGGCGGCGCGTTGCCCGGTCCTCGTGCGCGGCGGCGGCAAGGAGGATCTTCGCGCCGTCTTCGACAAGTCCGCAGCCTTGATGCGGCAGGGCGCCGTGGGCATGGTCTATGGACGCAACATCTACCAGCACGCCAATCCGAGCGCCGTGGTGCGCGGCCTGATGGCGATCATCCATGCGGATGCGAGCGGCGAAGAGGCTTTCGCGCTCTATCAGCAGGGGTAAGATAGACCAGAACCTTGGGAGGGGTTCAGCATGCAGGAATATCTGTTGGGGCTCGATGCGGGCAACACCGTGATCAAGGCGGTGATCTTCGACCGGACGGGCCGGGAACTGGCGCATGCGGGCGAAGAAGGCCATAGCCGCATGCCGAGTCCCGGCCATGTCGAGCGCGATCTCGGGGAGCTCTGGGCCAATGCGCGGCGTGTCATCCGCACCTGCCTCGACCGGGCGGGCATCGCGGCGGGCGACATTGCCGCCATCGGCTGCGCTGGCCATGGCAACGGGCTCTATGCGCTCGATCGGGCGGGTGAGCCGCTTGTCGGCATCCAGTCGCTCGACACGCGGGCGACCGGCCTCGTCGAGTCATGGCTGGCAGAAGGCGTCGGCGAACGGACCTATCCGATCGCTCGCCAACGCCCCTGGCCGTCGCAGACGCCGACCCTGCTCGCCTGGCTGAAGCGTCACCGGCCGGAACTCTTCAAGCGCATCGGCACGGTGTTCTTCTCGAAGGACTTCGTCGTCAATCGGCTGACCGGCCAGCGTGTCAGCGAGGTTTCGGATATGTCCGGCGCCGGCCTGCTCGATCTTGCCGCGCGCCGCTACGACAAGGCGTTGATGGAGGCCTATGGCCTCGGTGACTGCATGGATCTCCTGCCGCCGCTCATCGAAAGCGCCGATATTGCCGGGTACGTGACGGAGGCGGTGGCCGCGGAGACTGGCCTTGCCGCCGGCACGCCGGTCATCGGCGGGCTCTTCGACGTCGTCGCTTCGGCACTCGGTTCGGGCGTCTCGCGCACCGGCAACGCCTCCGTCATCGCCGGCACCTGGAGCATCAACCAGGTCGTCATCGATGGCCCGGATCTCGACGGTCCGGTCTTCATGTCGTCGACCTTCGATCGTACCCGCTATATGGCGATGGAAAACAGCGCCACCTCGGCCGCCAATCTCGAATGGCTGGTGCGGGAGTTCTTCGAAGGCGACCACACCGCCGACGTCTCGCCCTTCGACGCCTGCTGCGCGCATGCCGCGGCGGTGGAGCCTGTAGCGGATGATCCGCTCTACCACCCCTATCTCTACGGCGCCCAACAGGACGGCCATGCGCGGGCAGGCTTCTACGGCATTGCCGGCTGGCACACCAAGGGACATCTGGTCCGTGCCCTGCTCGAAGGCGTCGCCTTCGGTCATCGCCAGCATGTCGAGACGATCCGCAAGGCCGGGGCGACGTTCGAGGAGGCGGTTCTGTCGGGCGGCGGCTCGCGCAGCAGGCTCTGGCCGCAGATCTTCGCCGACGTGCTCGGCGTCCCTGTCTCCGTCGCCATGTCACGCGAGACGGGCGCGCTCGGTGCGGCGATTGCGGCAGGCACCGGGGTCGGCCTCTTTGCCGATTTCACCGCAGGCGCCAATGCCATGGTGCGGACCGACCGGCACTACAGGCCGAATGTCGCGCTTGCCGCCCACTACGACCGGCGCTACGCCCTCTACAGGGATATTGGCGAGGCCATGACGCCGCTTTGGCGGCGCCTTACAGCCTCGCAGGAGATGGCAGCAGGAGTTGCAGCGTGACCGTCAGGGAACAGGAAATGCCGGTGGACGAGGGCAGCTACGACTTCATCGTCGTCGGTGCCGGCTCGGCCGGCTGCGTTTTGGCGAACCGGCTTTCGGCCGACCCGAAGAACCGGGTGCTGCTCATCGAGGCCGGCGGCTCGGACCGCTACCACTGGATTCATGTGCCGATCGGTTATCTCTATTGCATGGGCAACCCGCGCACGGACTGGATGATGAAGACGGCCGCAGAGGCTGGTCTCAACGGCCGCGCGCTCAATTATCCGCGCGGAAAGGTGCTCGGCGGCTGCTCGTCGATCAACGGCATGATCTACATGCGCGGCCAGGCGGCCGACTATGACGGCTGGCGGCAGGCGGGCAATGCCGGTTGGGGCTGGGACGACGTGTTGCCCTATTTCCTGAAGTCGGAAGACAATTACCGCGGAAAAACCGGCATGCACGGGGCCGGCGGGGAGTGGCGCGTCGAGCGCCAGCGGCTCTCCTGGCCGATCCTCGACGCCTTCCGCGATGCGGCGGAGGAACTCGGCATCCCGAAGACCGACGATTTCAACGACGGCGACAATGAGGGCTCAGGTTATTTCGAGGTCAACCAGCGCGGCGGGCTGCGCTGGAACACGACGAAGGCCTTCCTGCGGCCGGCGATGAAACGGCCGAACCTGCGTGTCCTCACCGGCGCGGAGACCGAGCGGCTGGAATTCGACGGCCGGGCGGTGACGGGCGTGCGCTTTCGTCAGGGCGGACGCGCCCGCCTTGCCCGCGCCACGCGGGAGGTCGTGCTGTCGGCGGGCGCGATCAATTCACCGAAAATCCTGGAGCTGTCGGGCATCGGCCGGCCGGAATTGCTTTCCGCGCTCGGCATTCCCGTTCACCACGCGCTGCCCGGTGTCGGCGAGAACCTTCAGGATCATCTGCAGATCCGTACGGTCTTCCGGATCGAGGGTGCGCGCACGCTGAACCAGCTTTACCACAACCTGTTCAGCCGTGCCGGCATGGGGCTGCAATATGCCTTTCGCCGCTCCGGCCCGCTCTCCATGGCGCCGAGCCAGCTCGGCATCTTTGCCAAGAGCGATCCGGCCGTCGCCACGGCCGATCTCGAATATCATGTCCAGCCGCTCAGCACTGACCGGCTCGGAGAGCCCCTGCATCGCTATCCTGCGGTCACCGTTTCGGTGTGCAATCTCCGGCCGGAAAGCCGTGGCATGGTGCACATTGCGACCCGCGACCTCGCTCTTGCGCCGGAAATCCGGCCGAACTACCTCTCCACGGTCGGTGACCGGTTGCTCGCCGCAAAATCCATCCGCCATGCGCGCAGCCTCATGCAGGCAAAGGCCATTGCGCCCTTCCGTCCGCAGGAAATGCTGCCCGGCCGGGAGTATGACAGCGACGAGGAGTTGATCCGCAAGGCCGGCGATATCGCCACGACCATCTTCCACCCCGTCGGTACCTGCAAGATGGGAAGCGATCCGATGGCAGTGGTCGATACGAGGCTCCGTGTGCACGGCCTGGACCGGCTGCGCGTCGTCGATGCCTCGATCATGCCGACCATCGTTTCCGGCAACACCAATTCGCCTGTCATCATGATTGCGGAAAAGGCGGCGGAGGCGATTCTGGCAAAAGCCTGATGGCTTGCCATCCCCTGCCATCTTGATGGCGTCAAGGCGAGGGGTTATATTTCCCCTCGAAGGAGACCGTCATGGCAGAACCGCAACTTTCCGTCCGCAGCGCCCGCGCCCGCGATCTCGCTCATCGCCTTGCCCGGCGGGAAAACCGCACGGTCGCCGACATCGTCGAGCGGGCGCTGGAGGCCTATGAGGTGCGGGAGGCCGGCAGTGAGCCGGCGGCCCATTTCTACCGCCGGCTTGCCGCCGATTTCGGTGCGGAAGTCGACTTGGAGGCCGTGATCCGCGAGCACCGCACGCCGCACAAGGGCCTCGACCTTTGATCTTCCTCGACACGAATGTCGTGTCCGAGACGCTGAAGAAGGCGCCCTCGGAAAACGTGCTCACCTGGCTCGTGCGTTTCGACGCCGAATTGGCGCTGCCGACGGTGACGATTGCCGAGATCGCCTTCGGCATCCAGAAGATCAGGCCGGACGAGCGGGCCGTGAGGTTGGAGCAGGGGCTGGCCGAATGGCGGCGGCGCTTTGCCGGGCGGATTTTCGGCCTGACCGAGGCGGCGGCCCTTGCCTATGGCGAGATCATGGGGCAGGCGGTGCGGGAAGGACGCCCGATGTCGGCGCCCGACGGCATGATCGCCGCGATCGCCCGCGTCAACGGCGGTCGGCTCGCGACCCGCAACACACGTGACTTTACCGGCACCGGCATCGAGGTCGTCGATCCCTGGGCCTTCTAGCGTCCCGAACCGGGGCGCAAACGTGCCGATAGGGTGCAATCTCGTGGTTGTATTAGGGGTTTTCTCACACTCTTGTGCTCCACTCGTCCGTACCGAAGCGATGGTGCGGTTGCCGGTTTCCGGGCGCCTGCGCGCAAGGGACAAATGTGGTGAGACGGGTACGGCCTTTGGACAGGACGACAGCGATCGCGAATGACGGGGTGTGCCGCATCGGGGTTAAGGTCATATGCCCGTACACGAGCCGGGCCGCACGGTGCCGGTCATGATGCGGTCTCCTCGAAGCACGCTTCGCCTGATCTCGGTCGCCTGGCCCTTCGTGCTGATCGTTGTGCTGCAGACAGCGCTTGCCACGTTCAGCCTGCAGGTCAGCACGTCGCTGCGCGCCTTTGTGACGGGCGAGAGCCTGTGGTCGAAGGGTCAGCACGACGCGCTCTATTACCTCAACCGCTATGCCGATAGCGGCAACCGCTCCTTCGTCGATCGCTATCGGCAGGCGATGGCCATCCCGCTCGGCGACCGGGCGGCACGGCTCGCGCTCGAGGCCGCTCAACCCGACATCCAGGCGGCCTATCAGGGTTTCCTGAATGGCGGCAACCATCCGGACGACATTCCCAACGTGATCTGGTTGTTCCGTTATTTTCGCTGGCTTCCGGTGATGGAGGCCTGCGTGCGCGACTGGCGCACGGCGGAAGGGGTGCTGATGCAATTGTTGCCGATCGGCGAGGCGATCGACACGTCCCCCCATATCAGCGAGGCCGACCGCCGCGACATTATCCGCCAGCTCGACGAGATCAACGCGCTTGTCACGCCACTCACCAAACGTTTCTCCGATCGCCTCGGCGAGGGAACGCGGCAGGTCCAGACGGTGCTTCTTGCGGCCAATGTGGCGATGGCACTGCTCTTCATCGTGCTGACCGTCTGGCGGCTCAACAGTTTCCTCACCCACCGGCGTAGGATCGAGGAGCAATTGTCTTTCAGCGCCAATCACGACGATATGACGGGGCTTGCCAACCGCCGGTTGTTCGAGCGCGAGCTGGAGCGCATGCTGGCAGGGCCGAAGACCCGCCACGCACTGATGTTCATCGATCTCGACCAGTTCAAGGCCGTCAACGACAATGGTGGCCATGCGGCTGGCGACGAGCTGCTGCGCCGCGTCTCGCGCGATCTCGTCAACGCCATCCGGGGTACGGATCTTCTGGCACGGCTGGGTGGCGACGAGTTCGGCATCATCCTGCCGAACTGTGCGCCGGAGGATGGGCTGCGCATTGCCATGCGCCTGCGCGAGATCACGGAAGCGATCGACTTCGTCTGGAACGGCCATCGCTATTCGATCAGCGCCAGCATCGGTGTGGTGCATCTGGCCGGGCGCAACTACACGCTTGAGGAGGCGCTGCGCGCCGCCGACATTGCCTGCTACATGGCCAAGGAAAAGGGCCGCAACCGCGTGCACGTCTTCGAGACGACCGATGCGGCACAGACCCAGTTCACGGCCAATCTCAACTGGGTGCAGCGCCTGCACCGGGCACTGGAGGAGGACCGCTTCCGGCTGTTTTCGCAAGCCATCGCCACCCTGCGGGAAGGTGGCGAGACGGGCGAGCATTGCGAGATCCTGCTACGCCTCGAAGAGGACGGCACGCTGCTGTCGCCCGGCGCGTTCATCCCCGCTGCCGAACGTTTCGGCCTGATGCCGGCGCTCGACCGCTGGGTCGTGCGCCATGCGCTGGACATCATCGGTCGCCGCAAGGGCGCGGCTTCCGGCACCTATTCCATCAATCTCAGCGGCCTGACGCTGAAGGACGAGACCTTCCTGCCGTTCCTGCGGGAAGCCCTGCGCCGCAGCCGGGTGCCGGCCGAAGTGCTCTGCTTCGAGATCACCGAAACCAGCGCGATCGAGAATCTTGACGAAGCCATCGCCTTCATGAACGCCATGCGCGCCATGGGCTGCCGTTTCGCGCTTGACGATTTCGGCGTCGGCATGTCCTCGCTCACCTATCTCAAACGCCTGCCGGTGGACTATGTGAAGATCGACGGCAGTTTCGTGCGCGACATGCTGGCGGACAAGGCGGACTGGATGACCGTCGAGATGATCAACCAGATTTCTCACCTCGCCGGCCGCAAGACGATCGCGGAGTTTGTTGAAAACACGGAGATTCTTGCCGCGCTGCGCACGATCGGCGTGGATTATGCGCAGGGCTATTCCATCGGCCGCCCGGAGCCCTTCCTGCCGGAAACGACAGGTCTTGCCGCACCGCTGCGCCGCGCCGACGTCGCATAGGTTCCACTGGCGCTAGGCCAGTTCCGAAGCCCGCTCGAGTGCCTTGAGCATCGTGCGTTCGGCGAGGTTCAGATAGATCTCCATCTGCGCCGCAGCCTCATGCGGCTGGTTCTTTTCGACGAGAGTCGTAATGGCGTCGTTCATGTCGACGAAGGGCGCGTGCAGGTGTTCCGGGTCGTTGAGAAGGCCGAAGCAGAGGCGCAGCTCCGCCGAGATCCGCTCATAGAATTCGTTGAGCCGCGCGCTATCGGAAAGGTCGATGACGGCGGTGTGGAACATCATGTTGGCGCTGCCGACACCGATCCAGTCGCCCTCGATACGCCGCTCCCGGGCCATCTCCACCGCCGCGCGCATGGCCCGGATTGCCGGATGCTTCTGCCAGGCCTGGCGCAGTGCGCCGCATTCCAGCATGCGTCGCACGCGGTAGATGTCGATGATTGAGGCCATGGAGGGCACGGCGACGAAGACACCGCGATTGGCCTCGTGGCGCAGCAGGCCATCCTTGGTGAGCAGGCGGAAGGCCTCGCGCAGCGAATTGCGCGAGACGTCGAAACGGTCGCTGAAGGCGGCTTCCGAGAGACGCTGGCCGGGGGAGAGTTCGCCCGAGATCAGAAGCGTGCGAATGCGCCGCGCCAGTCGATCCGCCAGCGGCAGGCCTTCTCCGTCATCGGTCATGGTCTTCTCCCCGGCCCGATTCCGTTTGCTTCGGGCACCCTCTTTCCTGGCTGGGCATAGCATGAATGGGTGAGCGATGGGGCCGAAAAGTGTGGCGAATCCAGTGCTATGTGATTGGTAAAACGGCAGGAATAAGGAACGATATGGAAATATTGTTGAACAATCTTGACATTTTTGTGTAGCGGTTCATCATTTAACGATGAACCACTCGCGAGGGGCGGGTGCGTGAGAGCGGAGAAATCTCATGGAACAGAATGCTGCTGTGCCTGCCGGCCAGAGTGTGGTCGCGCAGGGCCTTCAAACCGTCAAATCCCGTCGCTCGGCGCTGATCGCCGCGATCTTCCTGATGGCGACCTCCGCCATCGGCCCAGGCTTCATCACCCAGACGGCGACTTTCACCACGAAGCTTGGCGCTGCCTTCGCCTTCGGCATCCTCGCCTCCATCCTCATCGACTTCGTCGTGCAGCTGAACATCTGGCGCATCGTGACGCTGACGCGCATGCGCGCTTCCGACGTCGCCAATGCCGCCATTCCCGGCTCTGGCTATCTTCTGGCCATCCTCGTCATCGTCGGTGGCCTGTTCTTCAACATTGGCAATATCGGCGGCACCGGCCTCGGCCTCAATGCGGTCTTTGGTCTCGATCCGAAGATCGGCGGAGCGATCAGCGCCGTATTCTCGATCGGCATCTTCCTGTCAAAGCGCGCCGGCCTTGCGGTCGACCGTTTCATCATCTTCGCCGGCATCCTCATGATCGTGCTGACGCTCTACGTCGCCTTCGTGTCCGGCCCGCCGGTCGGCGACGCGCTGTTCCAGACCGTCTTGCCCGACACGATCGACTTCGCCACGATCACCACCATCGTCGGCGGCACGGTCGGCGGCTACATCACCTATTCCGGCGCACACCGCCTGCTCGACCGCGGCATGGTCGGCCAGGAGCACCTGCCGGCTGTCACCCGCGCCGCGCTCACCGGCATCGCCGTGACCGGTCTCATGCGCTACGTCCTCTTCCTCGCCATCCTCGGCGTCGTCGCCAGCGGCGTCGTCATCGACACGGCGAGCCAGGCCGCCAACCCGGCCGCCCAGGCCTTCCAGGCGGCAGCAGGCGATGTCGGTCTGCGCCTCTTCGGCATCATCTTCTGGGCAGCGGCCATCACCAGCGTCATCGGCGCGGCCTATACCTCGGTTTCGTTCATCACCGTCTTCAAGCAGGATATCAGCGAACACGCCCGCAATATGGCGACGGTCGTCTTCATCGCCATCTCGCTGGTCTCCTACCTGCTGATCACCACGCCACCGGCGGCCATGCTGGTCTTCGTCGGCGGTCTCAACGGCCTCATCCTGCCGATCGGCCTCAGCATCTTCCTCTTTGCCGCCTGGAAGCGCGAGGACCTGATGGGGGGCTACCACTATCCGCGCTGGCTGCTCGCCCTTGGCGTCCTGGTCTGCCTGTTGACATGGTATATGGGCTACAAGTCGGCCGGCACGATCTTCGGACTGCTTGGTCTCTAGAGCTATTCCAGCAAACGTGCGAAGCGGTTTTGCGTTCGGAACAGCGGCAAAACTTAAGAAAGGGAGAGGAAACAATGGCAGCGATCGACCTCAACAGCGATCTCGGTGAGAGCTACGGTGCGTGGCGCATGGGCGATGATGCGGCGATGCTCGCCGTTGTCTCCTCCGCCAACATCGCTTGTGGTTTCCATGCGGGCGACCCGGCGGGCATCTACCGCACGGTGCAGGCCGCCGCGAAAAACGGTGTCGTCATCGGCGCCCATGTCTCCTATCCCGATCGCGTCGGCTTCGGCCGGCGCGACCTCGACGCCACGCCCGAGGAGCTGATCGCCGACGTGATCTACCAGATCGGCGCGATCAAGGGCGTCGCCGCTGCGGCCGGCGCCACCGTGCGGTACGTCAAGCCGCATGGCGCGCTCTACAACCGCATCGCCTATGATGCCAGGCAGGGCCAGGCCGTTATCGACGGCATCAAGGCGGTCGATGCCTCGCTGATCCTGATGGGCCTTGCCAATGCGCCGATCCTGGATCTCGCCCGCAAGGCCGGCCTTGCCGTCGTCGCCGAAGCCTTCGCCGACCGCGCCTATACGCCGAAGGGCGAGCTCGTCTCGCGCCGCGAGCCGGGTGCCGTGCTGCACGACGAGGCGAAGATCGCCGACCGCATGGTGCAGCTCGCCCGCGAGGGTACGCTGGAAGCGATCGACGGCAGCACGATCCGCATCGAGGCGCAGTCGATCTGCGTGCACGGCGACAGCCCTGGCGCGGTGGCGATTGCAGAGGGGATCCGCCGCCGCTTCGAGGCGGAAGGCATCGCCATCCGCTCTTTCGCTGACAAGACGTAAGGAGCGGCCATGACGATCCCGACCGCCTTCCTGGATCATGCCGACGCCACGGCCGCCCGCAAAGCGCGGTCCACCTACCGGGATGGGCTCGTTGCGCCCACTTCCGGCATTGCACCGGGCTTTACACAGGCCAACATGATCGTACTGCCGCGCGACTGGGCGTTCGATTTCCTGCTCTACGCGCAGCGCAATCCCAAACCATGCCCGGTGCTCGATGTCTCCGACCCCGGCTCGCCGACGACGCTTTTGGCGCCCGGCGCGGACCTGCGCACCGACCTGCCGCTCTATCGCATCTGGCGTGACGGCAAGCTTGCCGAGGAAACGCCGGACGCGTCGGCGGCCTGGGCGGAGCGCGACGATCTCGTCGCCTTCCTCATCGGCTGTTCCTTCACCTTTGAAACGCCGATGGTCGAGGCCGGCATCGAGATCCGCCACATGACGGACAAGACCAACGTGCCGATGTACCTGACCAACAAGGCCTGCCGGCCCGCCGGCCGCCTCAAGGGCAACATGGTCGTCTCCATGCGGCCGATCCCGGCCGCGCGCGTTGCCGACGCCGCCACCATATCCGGCCGCTTCCCGGCGGTGCACGGCGCGCCGGTTCATGTCGGCGCACCCGAAGACATCGGCATCAGCGACCTCGCAAAACCTGATTTCGGCGATGCGGTGCGCATCGAGCCCGGCGAAGTGCCGGTCTTCTGGGCCTGCGGCGTCACTCCGCAGGCGGCCGTGATGGCATCGGGCGTGCCCTTTGCCATCACCCATGCGCCGGGCCACATGTTCATCACCGATATCCCCGATTCCGCCTATCACGCGTGAGGGTTCGATGCGCTTTCTTCCCGTCAGCCTGACCACCATCCTCGTCGAGCTCGCCGATCTCGACGAGACGCTTGCTCTCTTTGCTGCACTCCAGGCCGATCCCATCGATGGCATCGAGGAAATGGTGCCGGCCGCGCGCACGCTGATGATCCGCTTCCGCCCGGAAAAGGTGGCTGCGGCGGATCTTGCAGCCCGGATCGGCATTCGCGACCTTTCTGCCAAGATCGCACCGTCGGAGCATCTGGTCGAAATTCCCGTGCGGTATGACGGCGAAGACCTGCGCGATGTTGCGGAGCTGACCGGCCTCAGTGTCGAGGAGGTCGTCCGCCGGCATACGGAAAGCGAATTCACCGTGGCTTTCTGCGGCTTTGCGCCGGGTTTCGGCTATCTCGTCGGCGGCGATCCGGCCTTGCATGTGCCGCGCCGCAAGAGCCCGCGCACCCGCATTCCGGCCGGCTCGGTCGCCCTTGCCGGCGCCTTCAGCGGCGTCTACCCGCAGGCAAGCCCCGGCGGCTGGCAGATCATCGGCACGACGCCGGTGAAGATGTGGGACATCGATCGCGAGCCTGGTGCACTGTTCCAGCCCGGCTATCGTGTGCGCTTCTTCGATATGGAGGCGACGGGCCGGACGGTCAGCCTTCCCGTACCGGCCGCCAAGGCGGATCGCACCGTCGTGGCGGATGCGCCGCAGTTCAGGGTTCTGGCCGCACCGATGCCGGCTCTCTTCCAGGATCTTGGCCGCTTCGGCCAGACGGGGCAGGGTGTTTCCGCCTCCGGCGCGCTGGATCGCGGCGCGTTTAACGCCGCGGGCCGCATCGTCGGCAATCCGGCCAACACGCCGGCGCTCGAACTCACCCTCGGCGGCTTCTCCTTCGAAAGCAATGTGCGCGCCGTGATCGGTCTTGCCGGTGCCGCCTGTCCCGTGACAGTCCGCGATGTGGACGGCCGCGCCCAAGACTTTTCGATTCTGCAGCCTATCGCGCTGGAGCCGGGCGACGTCGTGACGATCGGCCATCCGAAGGCGGGCATGCGGGCCTATCTTGCCGTGCGCGGCGGCTTCGATGTCGCGTCGATCCTCGGCAGCGCGGCCACCGACACGCTGGCCGTCGTCGGCCCCGAGCCGGTCACGGCCGGGACGGTGCTCGCGCTGGGTGGCCGCAAGGATGGACTGGCGAGCGTTTCGACCGATGAGCTTCCCGCTCTCGGGCTGCCCTCGGCCGGTGATGTGGTGGTGCTCGACGTGGTGCTCGGCCCGCGAACGGACTGGTTCACGCAGAAGGGCATCGAGACGCTGACGAGCCAGCTGTGGCAGGTGACGCCGCAATCGAGCCGCGTCGGCATCCGCCTTGCCGGCGAGGTGCCGCTGGAGCGCAAGGACAGCGCGGAGCTGCCGAGCGAAGGCACGGCGACGGGCGCCATCCAGGTGCCGCACAGCGGCCAGCCGGTACTCTTCCTCGCTGACCATCCGCTGACTGGCGGCTATCCCGTCATCGGTGCCGTCGCCGAATACCATCTGGACCTCGCCGGCCAGATCCCGATCAATGCAAAAATCCGTTTCCGCCCGATCGGCCCCTTCGCCGACATTGCCGCGACCCGTTAGGAGAACCGCCATGAAGAAAGTGCTGATTGCCAATCGTGGCGAGATCGCCGTGCGCATCGCGCGCGCCTGCCAGGACCATGGCCTCCAGTCCGTGGCCGTCTATGCGGATCCGGATGCGGACGCGCTGTTCGTGCGCCTCGCCGACGAAGCCTATGGGCTCGGTGGCGTGCGTCCGGCGGAAACTTATCTCGATATCGAGAAGTTGATCGCTGTCGCAAAACGTGCCGGTGCGGATGCAGTTCATCCCGGTTACGGTTTTCTCTCCGAGCGTGCCGAATTCGCACGGGCCGTGCAGGGCGCGGGCCTCATCTGGATCGGCCCCGATCCGTCCGTCATCGAAGCGCTCGGCGACAAGGTCGAGGCACGGCGTATCGCGCAAAGCGTCGGCGCACCACTGGTTGCCGGCAGCGATGGCCCGGTGTCCTCTGCAGCCGAGGTCGTCGCCTTTGCGGAGCTGCATGGCCTGCCGGTCGCCATAAAGGCCGCGCATGGCGGCGGCGGGCGCGGCCTCAAGGTGGCCTGGAAGATGGAGGAGGTCGCAGACCTCTACGAATCCGCCGTGCGCGAGGCAACGGCGGCCTTCGGGCGTGGGGAGTGTTTCCTCGAGCGCTTCCTCGACCGGCCGCGCCACATCGAGGCGCAGGTCATCGCCGACAAGCACGGCAACGTGTTGGTGCTCGGCACCCGCGACTGCTCGGCCCAGCGCCGCAACCAGAAACTCATCGAGGAGGCGCCGGCGCCCTTCCTCTCGGGCGAACAGCGCCAGAAGATCCACACCTCGGCAAAGGCGATCTGCGCCGCCGCCGGTTACTCCGGAGCCGGTACCGTCGAGTTCCTGCTCGGCGTCGACGGCACGATCTCCTTCCTGGAGGTGAACACCCGTCTCCAGGTCGAGCATCCTGTCACGGAAGAGACGACCGGCATCGATCTCGTCATCGAACAGTTCCGCATCGCCGAAGGGCTGCCGTTGCGTGTGCTGGAAACGCCGGAACCGCGCGGCCACTCCATCGAGTTCCGTATCAACGCGGAAGACCCCGGCCGCGGCTTCCTGCCGACGCCGGGCGCGATCACGGTCTTCGATCCGCCCTCCGGCCCGGGCGTGCGCCTCGACAGCGGCGTCGTCAGCGGCTCCACCGTACCCGGTGTCTTCGATTCGCTGGTCGCCAAGCTGATCGTGACCGGCGCGACGCGCGACGAGGCCCTTCGCCGCGCCCGCCGTGCGCTGAAGGAGTTCCGCATCGAGGGTGTCGCGACGGTCCTGCCGTTCCACCGTGCCGCCATCGACACGGCTGACTTCATCGGCACGGATGGGTTCAAGGTGCATACGCGCTGGATCGAGACCGATTTTGCCGCCATGCCTGATGCCATGGCCCGGCCGGAGCCGACCGAAGACCCCACGCTGGTCCGCACCCATCTCGAAATCGACGGCAAGCGCGTGTCGCTCGCTCTTCCGAGCGTGCTGCTCGCCGGCCTCGGCGCTGCAGGGCAGGGCGCTGCATCGGCCGCAGGCAAGGGCGGGCGCCCTGCCGAGGACGGCATCGCCGCTCCGGTTTCCGGCACGCTGCAGGCGTTCAAGATCGCCGATGGCGCCACCGTCGCGGAAGGCGACCTTGTGGCTGTCATGGAAGCGATGAAGATGGAAACGCAGGTCCTCGCCCCCAAGGCCGGCCGGCTTCGCCTGCGCGTCAAGGAAGGTGACTACCTTCAGGCTGGCGACACGCTGATGGTGTTCGAAGGCTGAAACAAAAAGGGCTCCCGGTTTTCGAGAGCCCATTTTCAGATCAGAAATCCGGCGCCACGCCGAAGACGAATTCGCAAGGCGTGTGCGACATGTTGAAATACTGGTGGTCGAACCCGGCGGGGATGTAGAAGCCGTCGCGCGGGTTGAGTTCGAACCAGGCCTGGCCCTCGGCATCCGGGATATGGATGTTGAGCACGCCGGAAACGACATACAGGCATTCGTCGCCCTTGTGGCGTTCGATGCGGGTGCGCTTGCCGCCGAGCACCGTCGTCTTGCCGACCGTCAGCTGGTCTGTCGCGCAGTAGAACCCGGTATAGGCGCCTTGCGTTGCGGCATCGAGGCTCCAAAGCATGTCGGCATCGCGCTTGGGATGGATGGTGCGGGCCTTCTCATGCGCCGCCGCCTCCATTGGCCAGCGACCGAGGAATTCGTCCTGGATGTAGCGGTTTTCCGATAGCAGCGGCTTGGTGCGGGCATAGGGGCCCGACGTGCCCTTGGCCGGCGGCGGGGCAAAGAATTCGAGAACGCGGACCTGCTCCTCGCCGAGATTGAAACCGTGATGCCAGGTGTCCTTACGGAAGAACAGTGCTTCGCCCTGTTTGGCGATGCAGACTTCGCCTGTTTCCGGATTGGCGAGCCCCAGCGTGCCGCTGATCACATAGAGCAGCTCGTCGGCGCCAAAAATAGTGCGGAAGGCATCGGTGTGCTTGAAGCAGCCGCCGGGCTGCATGCCGAAGACGATCTGGTGGATGTTGTCCGTCGAGGCATAGATCCAGTCGTCGACGAGGCCGGCATTCTCCTCGCCCCAAAGATGGCGTGTCACGCCGGCATAGGGAATGTGGCTTGGCCGGTCGAAGACGGGGCGGGGGGACGGCTTGTAGCCCATGGAAATCTCCTCTTCATGATATGGAAAGCTAGGGGGCGGCGCCCGCCGGGCGCGTGCGCGCGATCAGCCGGTCGATGACGGCCTGTTTCGTGGCGGGGTCGAGATGCATGACGTTGAACACTTCGGCCATCCACATGCCCTCGATGGCGAGGCGGATGATCGTCGCTTCGACCGGGTCCAGGCCGTCCGCTTCGACGGAAGCCTGGCAACGGATGTTCTGCTGGTGGACGATTTCGAGCAGGTCGGGAAAGTTCGACAGCGCTGCGGTGATGCTTGCGCCGAGACGGTCGTACTGGTCGCCGGTGCTGGCGGCCCCGCCCATGGTGGCCTTCACATAAGCGCGGGTGTAGCGGCCATGCGGTTCCTCGTCCTCACCTTCGAGGCCGGAAAGACCGGTCTCGAAGCGATAGACGAAGCGTTCGACCATGGCGCGCACCAGCGCATCCTTGCTGGCGAAGTGATAGAGGATGCCGCCCTTCGAAAGCCCGGTCACCTCCGCCACCTTGTCGAAAGTGAGCGAGGAAACGCCTTCCTTGACGATGATTTCCTCAGCGGCGCTGAGAATGCGTTCCCGGGCGGTGCCACGTCTTGCCATGTCGAACCTCGATGCTGTTGCTGGTCTTCCCGCTATAGCGACGAACTTTCGCGCAGGCGACCGACGATTTCCGCCATCAAAGCAAGGTCCTGGCGGGAATCGCCGAGTGTCGTCTTCGGCGCTGTGCCGTTCACGAGATGATCGTGGAAGGTGCGCAGTTCGATGGCGAAGGGGTCGGTATAGTTCGGGCCGAAGGTGCGGGTTTCGGTTTCCGTGTCGGTCGAGTCCGTGACCTCCAGCGATGTCGGCAGGTTGCGGATGTACGGCGTGTCATAGCCGAAGCTGAGACGGCGGCGGTCGGAATAGACCTCGATGCGGGCGTCGAAACGCGCGACATTGTCGATCAGCGCCTCGTAGATCGCAGTGAAGTGGCCGTAGTCGAAGAGCGCGACGATCTGCTCGCCGTTCTGCTTGTGATGGGCGGCGATGACCCGGTGCGGCAGGCCGATCAGTTCGCGCATGGCCGAGAGGCTGTGCGAGGAGAGGCCGGTCAGCACCTGGTAGGCGCGCATCAGGCTGGGTGAAGCGTCCTTGCCGGCGACGTCGCGCAGAAGCGCTTCGGTCTCGGCGCGGGACTGTGCAAGGAAGGCGCCATCCAGGTCGTTGGGGTAGAAGATGTTGCGCGTCTGGCGGATGAAGTACGGGCCTTCACAGATGAGGTCGCGCACGCGCACATAGCGCAGCTCCTCCTGCGCCGGCATCATCTCCCTGGCCTTCAGGAAGCTTGCCGAATAGCGCCGCATATAGGCGACGAAGACGAGGCGGCCGGATTTTTCGGCAAGCGGCAGGACGTCGTCGATCTCGCCGAGCGTCAGGCAGGCGGGCTTTTCGAGGAAGACGTCCTTGCCGGCCTTCAGCGCCAGGTCGAGATAGTGGCGGTGCGTCTGGTCGGGCGTCAGGATGAAGACGGCGTCGATATCGGATGCCGCAAGCAGCGCTTCGGCGCTCTCATAGGCGCGGGCGCCCGGATGACGGCCTGCGCAGTGCGCGGTGAGGCTCGGCGAGACATCGAAGACGCCGGCGACCTCGAAGAGGTGACGATGATCGGCAAGGATCGGCAGGTGCATGAGCTGGCTCACCTCGCCAAGGCCGATGAGGCCGACACGGACGGTACGCATGGAAAAGACCTTTCTGCCCCGGAAGGGGCCTATCCCTTGACCGCCCCGGCCGTGAGGCCGGAAACGATGTATTTCTGGAAGAGCAGTGCCAGCACGATCAGCGGCACGGTGACGATGGTCGACGCGGCCATGATCGCGCCATAGGGGAACTCGTAGCGACTGGAGCCTGAAATGAGGGCGATGGCCACCGGTACGGTGCGGTTTTCATCCGTGAGGATGAAGGTCAGCGCGAACAGGAACTCGTTCCACGAGGCGATGAAGGCGAGCAGGCCCGTCGAGATCAGCGCCGGCCCCATCATCGGCAGGAAGATGCAGCGCACGATGCGCAGCGGCGAGCAGCCGTCCATGATGGCGGCCTCCTCGATCTGTCGCGGCAGGCTGCGCATGAAGGTCGTCAGCACCCAGATGTTGAAGGGCAGCGTGAAGATCATGTAGGCGAAGATCAGCGAGCCGAGCGTGTTGTAGAGGCCGAGCCAGCGGATCATCTCGAAGAGGCCTGACAGCAGGGCGATCTGCGGGAACATCGAGACGGCGAGGAAGAGGAACATGATCGGCGAGCGGCCGCGGAAATTGATGCGGCCCAGCGCATAGGCCGCCGCGATTGCCAGCCCCAGCGAGAGCGCCACGACGGAGGCGGCGACGATGAGCGAATTCAGCAGGCTGCGCAGGAACACGCCGTCCGACAGGATCGCCTCGTAATTGTTGAACTTCAGGTCGGGCAGGAAGGTGACGTCGAAGATCGCCTGGCCGGATTTCAGCGAGGAGGCGATCATCCAGTAGAAGGGAAACAGCGTGTAGAGCGCGACCACGGCAAAGAGCGTGTAGATTGCGATGCGATGAAGGCGCCTGCCCGTTGAACTGCGCACCATGTCACACCCCCAGGAGCTTGCGGTTGAGCCGGAAGACGGTCACGTAGATCGCCGTCACCACGGCGATCATCAGGAAGATTGCGGCGCTTGCCGCCGAGCCGACGCCCATGTCCTGGAAATTGACCAGTACCTCGCGGGCGTAGATCGACACGGTCTTGGTGTCGTCGCTGTTCGAGGACAGCACGAAGCTGAGGTCGAACATGCGCAGCGCATCGAGCAGCCGGAACAGCACCGCGACGGCGATGCTGGGCGCAAGCAGCGGCAGGGTGAGCGCGGTGAACTGCCGCCATTCCGACACGCCGTCGATCGAGGCGGCCTCGTAGATGCTTTTGGGCAGCATCTGCAGGCCGGCAAGGATGAGCAGCACCATGAAGGGGGTGGTGATCCAGACGTCGACGGCGATGATGACGGGCATCACGAGATCGGGATTGGCCGTCCAGGCGATGCCGTTGTCGATGAGGCCCATGAGCTTCAGCACATGGTTGAGGATGCCGAACTGGTCATGCAGCATCCACTGCCACATGCGCGCGCTGACGACGACGGGGATGGACCAGGGAATGAGGATGACCGCGCGCATGAAGCCGCGGCCGGAAATGTGGGCGTTCAGCAAAAGCGCGATGGCAAGTCCCAGCGCGGTCTCGATGGAGACCGAAATGACGGTGAAATAGAGCGTGTTGCGGACCGACTGCCACCACAGCGGATCCTCGAACAGCGTGAAATAGTTTTCGAGGCCGATATAGTCGTAGATGTCGGGTTCGGTGAGGAAGGCATCGGTGAAGGAGAAGAGGAAGGTCCGCCCGAGCGGCCAGAGCGCCACGGCGAAGAGCACGAGGAGGCTCGGTGCGAGGAACAGCCAGGCCGTACGCGCCCGCTTGGCATTGAGGCCGATGCGTATCGCTCCCGTCGCCATGTCACATCCTCCCCGGCTTGATCGTGCACTCTTCCTTGTCGAAGAGGTGCGCACGCGCGTGGTTCCAGCCGACGGCGATGGTGGTGCCAGACCGGATATCCGGCTTGCCCTGTGCCTTGACGACGATCGAACGCCCATCGCCGACGGTGAGATGGACGAGGGATTCCCCGCCGAGCGGCTCGACGAGCAAGACCTCGGCCTCCAGCGTTGCCTCGCCGCCACCGAGGACCAGGTCTTCCGGGCGGATGCCGAGGCTGACGTCGCCGGCATAGTCATGGGCGGGAAGGCGATAGCTTCTGCCGGATAGCGACAGCACGCTTTCCTCACCTTCCCGCCCCAGCGTTCCCGGGAGGAAATTCATGCGCGGTGAGCCGATGAAACTGGCGACGAAACGGTTGGCCGGACGCTCGTAAAGCTCCATGGGGGTGCCGACCTGCGCGATGCGGCCGTCCTTCAGCACGACGATGCGGTCAGCGAGCGTCATTGCCTCCATCTGGTCGTGGGTAACATAGACCGTGGTGGCCTTCACCTCGCGGTGGATGCGGGCAATTTCCACGCGCATCTCCATGCGCAGGTCCGCATCGAGGTTGGAGAGCGGTTCGTCGAACAGGAAGAGCTTCTGCTGGCGCACGAGGGCGCGACCGATGGCGACACGCTGCTGCTGTCCGCCGGAAAGCTGGGCGGGGCGGCGGTCGAGCAGATGGTCGATCTTGAGGAATTTTGCGGCCCTCGTGACGCGCTCGCGGATTTCGGCGGCGGGAAGCCGGGCGGTTTCCAGGGCGAAGCCGAGATTGCGTTCGACATTCATATGCGGATAGAGCGCGTAGGACTGGAAGACCATGGCGATGTTGCGTTTTGCCGGCGGCGTCTCGTTCATACGGCTGTCCGCGATGCGCAGCTCGCCGTCGGAAATTTCCTCCAACCCCGCGATCATGCGCAGCAGCGTGGACTTGCCGCAGCCCGAGGGGCCGACGAAGACGACGAACTCGCCCTCGGCAATCTCGAGATTAACGCCGTCGATGACCGTCAGCGCGCCGAACCGTTTGACGACATTGATGAGATCTATACCGCTCATGGCCGTTCCATCTTGCTGAGTGTCTTTTCCGCTATTTTTTCGTGCGCCCGGGCTGCCAGCGCTGCCACGCCGATGGCGCAGGCCGTGTCACCGATGAGGCTCGGCACGATCGGCATGTCGCGCGCTCCGTCCGCCCAGATGAACTCGCGCGTCAGTGCGGCAAGCCGCGGCGTCACCTTGGGGTCGCTGCCGATGCCGCCGCCAAGGACGAGCAGGGCGGGGTCGAGCGTGTTGATGAGCTGGCCGAGATAGGAGGCGAGCGAAAGGAGTGCATTGGCGACCATCTCCGCGGCGCGCGGGTCCGTCGCCTCGGCTTCGAAAAGCGCCAGTGCGGAGGCATCCGGGCGCCCGGTGATCGCACCATAGCGCTCGCCGAGCGCCTTGCCGCCGGCAAAAAGTTCCAGATTGTGCCGCACCGCGCGGCCCTCACCGTCAAAGGCGACGATATCGCTGCCGGAGAAATGGATGGCGAAGCCGCGGGCGCCTTCATAGGGCGTGCCGCCGATGACCAGCGAATGGGAGAGGCCGGTGGAGATGGTGGCGTAGACGAAGGGATCGACGCCCCTGCCGGCGCCCATCCAGCCCTCGGCGAAGGCGGCGGCGCGCACGTCGCTGTCGATGTGCAAGGGGGCGAAGGCGCCAAGCTGGGTGCGGTAGTCGAGGCCGCGCCAGTCGAAATTCCAGGCAGAGGCCGGCTCGCCGTCCCGTGTCACGAGTTCCGGCAGGCAGATGCCGAGGGCCGCGATGTCGAGGGTCTGCCCGCGTGCGCGATCCTGCATGGTTGCCGCGAGGTGGCAGACGAGATCGAGCACCGCGCTGCCGCCGTCCTGGCAGGGCGTTGCCTCGGTGTGCTCGGCGACGACCGCGCCGTCCGAAAGCCTGACGATGCAGGCCTTCGTCTTGGTGCCGCCGACATCGACCCCGATCGCGTGCCGTGTCATGGTTGCGCTCCGGCGGCCGTATCGGCGTGGAGCTCGCCGTTCCGGCACTCGGCGAGAATGGTTGCCGGCCAGGACGGATCGTAGGCTTCTGCGCCCGAAAGGCGGCGGAAGGCCTCGCGCTTGCCGTCACCCCAGACGATCATCGCGACGGCCTTGGACAGCGCGGCGATGGAGCCGATGCCGATGGTGAGACCGTGGGTCGGCACGTCCTCGATACCGCGGAATTCCGGGAAGGTCGCAAGATTGTCGCGCCGCGTCTGCTCGGCGAGCGTGACGATGCGGGTGCGGCTGTCGCGGGCGGAGCCGGGTGGGTTGAAGGCGATATGGCCGTCGCCGGCGCCGGAGGCGAGCAGGAACAGGTCGATGCCGCCGAGAGCTGCGAGCATGCCGTCATAGGCTTCCGGCTCGGCGATGGCAGGCATGTGGAAGTTTGCCTCCGGCATGCGCAGGCCGTCCGGCAGCGCCCGGTTGATGCGACCGACGATCTCCCGTTCGCCGAAGCCGCGGCAGGAGTAGTGCGCGCTGGCGGCTGGAGGAAAGAGGCCGGCGCCACCGGGCAGCAGATATTCGTCCATCATCGCGATGACGAGATGCGAACAATCGACGGGCGCGGCGGCGAGCTGGCGCTCCAGCGCCTGATAGACCGGCATCGGGCTTCGCCCGCCCGGGCAGCCGAGCACATAAGGTCGCCCGGCGGCATTGGCGGCACGGATCTCCGCGAGGATGCGGGCGGCGAGATGCGCGCCGATCGCCTCGGGCGTGTCGTGGATCAGGGTCTTCATCGGCCGCTCCGTCCCGCAAGCAGGGTCGAGACGAAGGTGAAGTTGCGCGTGGCGATCGCCTCCGGCGTCTCGGGGTGTTTCGGCGCAAGATCCTGTTCGACGACCAGCGGGCCGTCATAGCCGCTCGCCAGCAGCGTCTCGAGAAAATCGGCGATGTCGACGGCGCCGCGGTCGAGATCCGTCATGATGCCGTCCTCGAAGGCGCGGTCGCAATGGATGTTCTCCGCCAGCACCCTGTCGCGGAAGGTGCCATCGACATTCTTGAGATGGATGGCATTGATGCGTGCCGTGTGCCGCAGGAAGAACACCTTCGGATCGGCTTTCCAATAGGCGTGGTGGCCGGTATCGAGGCAGAGGCCGACGAGATCGGGATCGGTCTCCGCAAGAAGCCGATCGATCTGGTCCTCATGTTCGACGCAGGTGCCGACATGCGGGTGGAAGCTGAACTGCAGGCCGTAGTCCCGCACGATCCGGGCGGAGAGCAGGGTCAGTTCGACGACGGTGCGCCAGCCGGCCTCGTCGACAATACCCATCTGGTCCTTCGGGTAGAATTCGGATTCATCCATCAGGATGAAATGCGTGCCGCCGACGGCCGTGAGCAGAGAGCAGATCTGATGCGTCCGTTCCGCAAGGGCGTCCGCGGTCCCCGCATCCGCCAGCGTGTGGACATGAGCCGCTGCGACCACGGAGAGGCCGCGGCTGGTCAGCTCGCGTGACAGTACTGCGGGATCGGTGATGAAGTAGCCGTAGGGGCCGAGTTCGGTATGCCGGTATCCGGCCGCGACGATGCGGTCGAGATAATCGGTCCAGCCGAGGTCGTTGCCGGTGGGCCAGTAGACGCCCCAGCAGCACGGTGCGATCGCGATATTCACTGTCTTTTCCTTGGGTTTTCCCGAGCGTTTCGACTGTTCCTCGAACCGCCGAAACGCTCGGGCTTCTGTTTCGCGCAACTCCAGACCAAAGGCGCTATGCTGTCCTTCCGGAATTGCCCACGGCGGTTACCAGCCGCGCTTCTTCAGCCGTTCCAGGTCGCTGCTCACCTTGGCGAGCGCGTCTCCGGCGCTTTCCTTGCCGCTCAGAACGTTGTGAACGCCGTTGAAGATGCGCTGCGAGACGCGGTTGTACGAGGCGCCCGTGACCTGCGACGGCCGCGAGGCGCTTTCGGCATAGGCCTTTTCGGCAAAGCGCAGCGAGGGGTTCTTTTCCAGGATTTCCGTATCCTGGTAGAGCGCCTTCAGCGTCGGGCTGTAGCCCTGCAGGGCGCGGCGCTTCTGTTCCTTGGCGTTGGTGAGGTACTGTACCAGACTGACGGCCGCATCGACATCGTCGGCATATTTCGAGACGCCGAGAAGGCCGGCACCGTAGCAGCCGCTGGATTTTTCACCTTCCGCGCCGACCGGCAGCGCCATCACGCCGACCTTGCCGAGCAGCGACGAGCCTTCCGCCTGGCTGGTTCCCCAGACATAGCCCCAGTTGCGGTGGAAGATGGAGTTGCCCGCCTCGAAGACGCCGCGCGAACCTTCCTCGTCATAGTTGAGTACGCCTTCCGGGCTGATGCCGCCGATCCAGGTGCGGGCGAGTTCCAGCGCTTCGATGGCCTTCGGATTGTTCGCGGTGATTTCGCCGTCCGGCGAGATGAAGGTGCCGCCGCCATAGGAGGCGACCCATTCGAGCGCGTCGCAGGTCAAGCCTTCATAGGCGCGACCCTGCCAGACGTAGCCCCACATGTCCTTGTTGCCGGCGGTGCGTTCCTGTTCCTGGACGGACTTTGCCGTCTCGGTCAGTTCCGCCCAGGTCTTCGGCTCGGCCTTGCCGTATTTTTCGAGCAGGTCCTTGCGGTAGAACATCAGGCCGGCATCGACGAACCATGGCATGGCGAGCAGCTTGCCCTCGATGGTGCTGTCGGCGAGCGCAGCCTCGAAATGTCCCGAAAGCTCCTCTGCCGACACCTTTTCCTTGAGATCGACCAGATGCGAGGCGAGTGCGCCGACCCAGATGTTGTCGAGCGTCAGAACGTCGATGTCGCCCGATTTGCCGGCGAGAAGCTGCTGGTAGAGCGGCAGGGCCTCGCCCCAGTTCGCCGGCATCTTGTTGATCTTGACCGTGTTGCCGGTCTCTTTTGCCCAGGCCTCGGAGGCCGATTGGCAGAGTTCGAGTTCGGCCCCGGCCGAGCTGCAGAAGATCGACACTTCCGCCGCTGCCGCAGAGCCACCCCACAGGACGGCGCCGATGAGCGCCGTCGTTCTCAGAAATCCATCCCGCTGCACTGTGTTTCCTCCCACACCGCGTTAAGCACGAGAAATTACTATACCGTCTGGTCGGTAAAGTAAAGCGAGCGGAATGCCCCTTTGCGAAGAGTGTGGACAATGTCAGGATACTCTCGGTGCGGTCCCGTGGTGCGTCTCCAGCGTCATGCGGCCCTGTCGAGGCGATCGCGCAGGCTCATGCCGACCATCACCATGCGCGCGGCATCTTCCGCCGCCCGGGCCAGGAGCTTCGGGGCGCCGGAAATTGCGTCTTCCAGCGAGCAGGGGCGGCTGAGGATGGAGGCGAAGGCATCGATGCCGTGCTCGAAATTGAGCCGTACACCCTTGCCGAGCGTGCCGGCGAGCGCGATGACGGGCACGCCCATCTGCTTTGCCCGGTGGGCCACCTCGGCCGGCACCTTGCCGAAAGGCGTCTGTCCGTCGAGGCTGCCTTCCGCGGTGATGACGAGGTCAGCGGTCGCCATGAAGCGATCGAGTTCCAGATATTGCATGACGATGTCGTAGCGGGGATGCAGCCTTCCTCCGAGAAGGCCGAGCACCGCTGCGCCAAGCCCGCCGGAAGCGCCGGCACCGGGTGCCGTGCCGACCTCGATGCCGGTCGTGCGCCGGATGGCGTCGGCATAGATCTCCATCGCGCTTGCAAGCACCTCGACTTGCGCCGGGGTTGCGCCCTTCTGCGGACCGAAGACCCGGGCGACGCCACGCTCGCCGAGCAGCAGGTTGTGCCAGTTGACGGCCGCGTCGATGCGCACGCGGTCGAGGCGCGGGTCACGGTTGGCCATGTCGATGGCGGCGAGGCGGGCGAGGGCTGCTCCGCCGCGGGGCAGGGGCGCGCCCGTATTGTCGAGCAGCCGGATGCCGAGCGCCTCGGCCATGCCCGCGCCGCCATCGTTGATGCCGCTGTCGCCGCAACCGAGCAGGATACGGCGGGCGCCGCGGTCGAGTGCGGCGCGCACCAGTTCGCCGACGCCGTAGCTTGTGGTGAGGCAGGGGTTGCGCCGGTCGCGCGGCACGAGGCTGAGACCCGCGGCCGCGGCCATCTCGATGACGGCGGTCGGCTCGCTGCAACCGCCGAGGAAGCCGAAATGGGCCTCGACCGGTTCACCGATCGGACCGGTCACCGAGAGGTTATACAGCGTGCCGCCGGTCGCCTTGACGAGCGCCCTGGTGAAGCCTTCCCCGCCATCGGCCATCGGTGCCTTCAGGATGGTGGCGTTCGGGAAGGCGCGGTGCACGCCCGTTGCGATGCAATCGGCTGCCTCATCCGCCGACAGGCTTTCCTTGAAACCGGAAGGGGCGACAAGAACCGTGAAAGACATGGAGCGTTCCTTTTCTGCTGTGACAACCATGTGACAGGGGAGGAACGGGCGCGCGCGCGGTCTATTCCATCGGGTCGAAAAAAATTAGTCGGCTAAATAAAAAAAGGCCTCCAATGGCGGCCTGTTTCCCTCATGCAGTGCTTGTTCAGCGCAGCGGCACACCCTGCAGGGGCCAGATCAGCGTTGCGAAGACAACGAGCAGTCCGACGAACGGCACGATCAGGATGGCGGCGAGGCGGAAGAGGTCGGCCTGGCCGAAGGCCGGCGGATCCATGCCGCCGAAGAGCGCCACGGGCTTTGCCGACACCATCAGCGTCTGGCAGAAGCCGCTCGCCAGCGTGACGACCATGACGAGAGCGACGGGATCGGCGCCAAGGGCGGCCAGCGGCAGGGCGAGGGCGGGAATGAGCACTGTCGCCCGCGCCGTGCGGGAGGTGATGACGAGATGCGACAGCGTCGCGGCAATTGCCGCGAAGGCGATGACGAGGGCGGGCCAGGCCGCGATACCCTCACCGGCAAGTCCGACCACCCGCTCGGCGAGCACGGCCGCCGTTCCGGTCTCGAGCAGCGCTTCGCCGATGACGAGCGTGCCGGCGAGGAACAGCAGGAGGTTCCATTCGACGCCCTTCAGCGCGGCCTTCAGGGAAAGGCCAGAAATGCGCTCGGTCGTCAGCAGCAGGGCGGCGGCGATGCCGATCAGCGCCATGCCGATGCCGTGGAGCTGCTGCGTTGCAAAAAGGAGGACCATTGCCGCGGCGATGGCGAGCACGGTCCACTGGCGCCGTGTCATGCGAGTGGGTGACGCTTCCGCGGCAGGGCGGGTGAGCGCCATGCTGCGCTCCTCGGGGCTCAGGAAGAGACGCAGCAGCGCCGCGCAGGCGATCAGCGAGCAGAGGAGGGAGAACGGGCCGGCGAGCGCGAGCCAACCGAGGAAGTCGGGGCTTTCGCCACCCGTCTTCTTCATCATGTCGGCAGCGACGAGATGGGCGCCCGCGCCGATAAGCGATGCACCGGCGGACAGCAGGATGACGGAGGGAAAGAGCAGCGCCAATGCACGGTTCACCCGCCCGTTGCCGATGGCCGCCGACAGGCCGAGATAGACCGGTGCCAGCATGGCGGCGCGCGCCGAGGTGGAGGGAATGACGAAGGCGGTGGCGAAGATGAGGAGCGTCAGCGTCCAGAACAGGCTCTGCACGGTGTTGAGCCGGGCGAGCAGGCGCGCGATGACCTGTTCGACCACGCCGACCTGCCGCAGCACACCGGCAACGACGAAGGCCGCCAGCATCAGCCAGACGATATCGTTGCCGAGCGAGCGGTAAAGCACGTCCTCGTCGATGGCGCCGACGGCCGCCAGCACCGCCGCGCCGGCCAACGCCACCGGCGTATCCGGCAGATCGAGAATAGTCCAGGCGGTGATTGCGGCGACGAAGACCGCAAGGGTCAGCCGCATAGGCAGCGTCAGGCCGTCGATCGCCAGGAAGATCAGCATGGCGCTGAAGGCGAGCACGATCGCCGCGACGATCTGCTTGACGCGGGCGAGCGGGACGGTGGCTTGCGAAACCGGGGACGGTTCCCCACGCCGGGCGGCGTGGGGTGCGGGCGGGGCGATTGCATAAAGGGCCAAGATCTGCCCTCCTTTCGGTCTTTCAGGCGGGGTCTCAATCGTCGTCGGACGAAGAGTTCGACGAGGAGTTCGAGCTCGAATTGCTCGAGGAGTTGGAAGAGCTGTTCGAGGAGGAATTGCTCGACGAATTGGAACTCGAATTGGAGTTGGAGTTCCGCGAGGAATTCGACGAGCTGTTGGAGCTGCTGTTGGAATTGCGGTTGGAACTCCAGCTGCCCCGGCGGTCGTCGTCCCGGTCACGATAGGCGCGACTGTGGTGCGCCTTGTTGCTGCGCGTCATCTTCTGCAGGAACCGCTGGACCGGATCGTCCGCGACGGCAGGGGCCGGCGCTGCCGCACCGACCACGAGGAAGGTGCCGAGGATTGCGATGAGTTTCTTCATGGCATGTCTCCTTTGAATGACAGCCTTGCCGGCTGCAAAGGAGGAACGGCGGAATAGGGTGTCTATTCCCAAAAAAACGAAATATTTTTCAATTGCATAGATCGTTTTTTCGTCCATGCGGCATCGCCGCCGCTGCGTGTGCAACGGCGGTGAAAGGGCAGTTTTCGTCTTCTGCGGGCTATCGCTGTGCGCGTGCGAACTTGCGGTACCAGCCGTCGGCAGCGAGTGTCTTGCGTAGGATCGTCTTGCGGACCGTGCCCTCCGCCTCGCACTCGGCGCGGATGTCAGCGTCGAGGTCGGAGGTTTCGCGGCGGAAGGGGATGACCTGTACGAGGGGCGTGCCGCGTTCGAGCACATGCAGGCCGTCCTCGCCGGTGGCGAAGAAGGGGAAGTGGATTTCCGACTGGTAGGTATCGGTGTCGACGACGCCGGCCACGACCTCGAAGACGCCGTTCGGCCGGTTGAGCGGCGGCACGAAGAGGCAGCTCCAGCCCGGCGGCGTGCGGATGGTCCAGTAGTTGTGGAACTTGCAGGGCGGCAGGGGCTCGCGCGGATTGCCGGCGACCTGGTGGCTCGCATGGTTGCTGACCAGCGTGCGATCGAAATCCCAGCCGCAATCCACGGTCCTGCCGCCATCGGATATCTCCATGCGGACCGTGCCGGAAAGCCCGATCACCCATCCCGCCGCCATGGCGTCGAGAAAGGGCATGCAACGCTTCACCGTCAGGCCGCTGTTCGTCGGAGAGACATGGGCGGCATCGACGGGTGGCAGCTTGCGGAACCAGTCGGGCAGGGCCGTCTTGGCGCGCACCGGGGCGGGGATGACACCCTCGTCCTCCTTGCGGCAGAGGAAGGTCAGCCGGGGCTGCGGTTTCTTCAGAAGGGCGAGTGCCATCGCTGTTCTCCTCATCGTTCGATTGAAGGAGGAACGGCGCCGGCTGCAGTCTATTCCCGGCATCCCGAAAAAATGCCGGGAGATGCCGTTCAGCCGGCCACAGCGGCAGCAAGGTGGTAGAGCTGCACCGGCTTGCGCGGTGCACGCCGGATGACGCCCTTCGCCTCAAGGTCGAGTTGCACGGCCTTCATCCACCAGCCCGCCTTCTGCCGCTCCGGAAAATCCGCTTCCGAGAGGAAGGGCAGGAGGGCGGCCTGGGCCTCCGCCACCGTCATGCCGGGCGCGGTGTCCGGCAGGGCGGCGAGAAGCGCCTTGCGCATCGCCATGTATTTCGTGTGGTCCACCCGCTCCGTGCGGCCGGGAATGTTGACGTTCTCGATTTCGATTTTCTCAGGCATCGACGGTTCCTCCCACGGTGATTTTCGGATTGCGGAAGCCCATGGCGATCCATGCCGCCAGAAGCTTGGCATAGAAGGAGACGGTATGGGTCTTGAGGTTCGGCATGTCGGCCGGCAGGCCGGACGTATTGGCAAGGTCGCCGGTCATCGTGCGGAACGTCGCCTTCGGCCGTGCCGCCTCCGGCCACAGATGCAGGTAGAGGCTCAGCCAGTGCGCGCCCTTCATCTCCAGGAAAACAGGTGTGTTGCAGCAGGTCGCGATCACCCGGCGCGAGCCAGCGCCGGGGGAGAGGCGAAACTCCCGGAGGGTTTCCGCGCCGGAGAGGAACTGTATCCGGTCCTTGCGGTACTCCGCCGCGGGTGTCGCCTGGTAGGCTGTCAGTGTGTTCTTCGCGCCGGGAAGGGCGGCGAGCCTGCCGGCGGCGGCCCGGCAGCTGTTGCACAGGCACTCCGAAACGAGGATCGGGTCTCCCCGCAGTTCAAGGCATGTCCGCCCGCAGGCGCAGCCGATCTGGGTCGCTCTCATCATGCGCGTCATCCTCCATGGCGTTGAACAGGTGTCGTATGTATCGCTCCAGATGATCGAGGCTTTCGCGCGCGAGCACGGGGTCGTTGCCGGCCTTGGCAAGGACGAAACCGCCCTGCAGCACGGCCTGCATGTGCCGTGCCAGGCTGTCGGCCGACCAGTCCGCGGCGATGCCGCGCTCTTGCCGCGCCGTCTCGATATCGGCCTCCAGCGTCGCCGTATGACCGAAGATGCTGCGGCCGCAGGCGTCGCGAATATCGGGCGCGCTCGCGTGCACCTCCTGCGCCATCGTTCCGACGAGGCAGGTGAAATCCTTCAGCGCGCCCGTGATGATCGCCTTGCGGAACGCCACATAGGCAAGGACCCGGGCGAGCGCGTCGTTCGGCGCATGATAGGGCGCGGCTGCAAAATAGGCCGTCGTCGTCTCCGTCCAGAACTCTGCAACCGCCACGCCCAGCGCCTCCTTGCTGGCGAAGTGATGGAAGAAGGCGCCCTTGGTGACGTCGGCTGCCTTGCAGAGATCGTCGACGCTCGTTGCGGCAAATCCCTTCTCGCGGATGATGTCGCGGGCCGCCTCGAGGAGCCGGGTTCGTGCATTGCCGCGTTCGGGGGCGTGTTTGGTCGGTCTGGACATGTTGGTAACATACCATACGGTTGGTATGTGTCAAGAATAGATTGATATCAATCTATTTGGCTGTACCGTCCCCTATGCCCTGCGCAGGGCGTTACGTCCAAAACGCCTTGTCTGCCAGCCTTTCCGATGTGGGAGCGGAGCCGTTCGGGGCCTTATGACTTGTCGATTTTCGATCTGCCGCAAACTGCAGGCAAGGCTCTCTCCCTTGTTGGGAGGAGCCGCCGGCCGCCCGGAAGGCGGTATAAGTAGTTTTTCAGGGAGAAAGCGCCTTGCGCTCCTCTTCGGCCGAAAGCGGCGCGCCTGCCTGGATGGAGGCGAGGTAGGCGTCGACGGTCTCCTGTGCGGAGGCGGGCACGTAGCCTTCGGCCTGCGGCGTCGTCAGCGCGAGTCGCGTGGTCCAGGCGCCGTCCTGACGGCAGGCAACGGTCTGTGTGTTGCTTGCCGGCTGTGTCAGCCGGTATTCCCGGCAGAGCTCGCCGCGCTCGTCGCGGAAGGTGGCGACGACATGCAGCACGGAGGTGCCGAGCGTCACGTCCCGGCCGGACGCCTCACGATCGAGGGCGGCGGCGATCTCTGCGCCGGAATCCGTCGCTGAAGGGCCCATGCGCCCGAGCGTGAAGCCGACGACGCCGGTGATGACGGCGACGAGGCTCGCCGCGATCGGCATCATCCACGACCGCGCCACCGGCCGGACGGGCTCCGGATGTGGCCTTGCGGGGAAGGAGACGACATTGTCCTGCGGCGGTGCTGATTTCTGCCCCGCCTCCTGCACCATGCGCTGTACCGCAACGGTCAGTGCTTCCGGCACCGGCTCGTCGATCAGCGGCTTGAGGGTATCGCCGACCAGACGGCGGCTGTCGAAAAAGACGGCGAGCCGTTCGGCGAGGGCCTCGTCGTCGGCGAGCGCCTCTTCCAGGGCGAGGCTCTGCGCCTCGTCCAGTTCGCCATCGGCAAACGCCATCAATGTTTCGTCGTCGAATTCCTGTTTGCTCATAGAACGCCGCCTTTCGTATCGGACGAACGCCCGTCGCTGAAACTTATTCCCGTGAGCTCCATCAAATTTTTCCGTGCGCGGGCAAGGCGGCTCATCACCGTGCCGATCGGTATGGCCAGCACTTCCGCGGCATCGCGGTAGCTCATGTCCTCCACGCAGACCAGAACCAGCACTTCGCGCTGTTCCGTCGGCAGCTTCTGCAAGGCAGCGGCCACGCCGGCGAGGTCCATGCGCGCATGGGCGGCCGCCTCGCCCGAGGGCACGGAGACGTCGAGCGCCTCGTCGATGTCGTCATGCGGGCCGGCCGTCTTCTGGCGGCGCAGGTGGTCGATCCACAGATTGCGCAGGATGCGGAACATCCACGCGTCGAAGCGGCTGTCGGGTGCAAAGCTGTCTGCGGCGAGGATCGCCCGCTCGCAGGCGGCCTGCACCAGGTCGTCGGCCAGTTCCCGTGAACGGCAGAGAGAAATCGCAAAACGTCTGAGGTTCGGCAGGAAGGCCACAAGCCGTTCCGGCACCGTCGGCATGGTGTTCGTCATGCAATTTCTTTGGCACGCCATGGAATAAGCTGTCGAGTCAAACGTATGTCAGGGATGACTATCAACAGAAGGCGGCACCGATGAACCGGTGTCGCCACGGGAGACGGACCATGCCGAGCCGCCTTATGGACAGAACCGTACGCCTTTCCCTCCTCGCTGCGCTGGTCATGGCCGGGGTCGTTGCCCTGCCTGCGCCGCAAGGTAGCCTGGCGCCGGGTGTGGCCATGGCCCTTGCCGACGACGACGACGGCGACGACGGTGATGACGATGACGACGGCGGCAGCAGCCATCGCGGCGGCCGCGGGGATGACCGCCGCATGGAGACGCCGCGTATCCTGCGCCCGCTGTTCTCCCGTCCCGAGCGCGAGGTCCGGCGCGTGCCCGTGCGCCGGCCGGTCGTGGTGCCGGAGCGGGCGCAGAACGAGATCGTCGCGACGGGCCTCGATGAGGGCGCGCTTGCCGGCCTGACACAGGACGGCTTCGTCATCGACAGCCGCATCGAGGTCGCGCTGGTCGGCGGCGAGATGGTTCGCCTCATCGTTCCCCGGGGCATGACACTCGAGGCTGCGCGCGCTGCCGTCTCGGCCCGCAGTGCCACTGCGGCGGTGGATTTCAACCATTTCTACCAGCCGCAGGCGGCAGAGGCCGAAAAGGCGGCCTGCGTGCGGGAAAGCTGCGGCCTGGTGCGCCACATGGTCGGCTGGCCGACCGGAGGTGACGGCAGCGGCATGGCCTGCCTGAAGCCGCAACGCATCGGCCTCATCGACACGGCGATCAATGCCGACCATGCCGTTCTGGCGAAGGCGCGGCTGGAGGTGCTCAGCCTTGGCGACGAAAAGGGTGCGGCATCGGGCGAGCAGCACGGCACGGCCGTCGCGGCCCTGCTGGTCGGCGCACCCGGCAGCCGCGTGCCGGGCCTGCTGCCCGAGGCCGAGGTCGTCGCCGTGGATGCTTTCCAGCGTTTTCGCAAGACCGCCGACATCGCCAATGTCTACGACCTCGTACGGGCGCTCGACCTTCTCGTCCAGCGTGACATCCGGGTCGTCAACCTGAGCCTCACGGGTCCGGCCAATATGCTGCTGGAGCGGGCGGTGGCGGCCGCCGCCAGCCGGGGGATCATCATGGTTGCCGCTGCCGGCAATGACGGGCCGAATGCCGAGCCGGTCTATCCCGCCGCCTATGAGCACGTGATCGCCGTGACGGCGGTCGACAAGGCGCGCAATCCCTATCGCCGCGCCGTGCGAGGGGACCATATCGATATCGCGGCGCCCGGCGTCGGCGTGTGGACGGCGGCGTCGGTTTCCGGTGCAAGGCAGAAGAGCGGCACCTCGTTCGCCGCCCCCTTCGTCACCGCTGCCGTCTCCGTTCTCCTGACCGCCAAGCCCGGCCTTTCGCCGGGCGCGGTCGAGGCGGAGCTGATGAAATCCGCCGAGGACATCGGCAAGCCCGGCAAGGATGCCGTCTACGGCTGGGGATTGCTCAACGCCCGCGCGTTGTGCGGAACCTAGTTCGCACCATCGAAGACGAGCGGCGGGCAATGCAGGTAGCGGGCGACCTTGCGCTTGGCGGCGATGTCCGTCCAGACCAGTTCGACGTCGCTTGCCTTGAGGCCCGTTGCTGCGGCGATCTCCGCTGGCGGCACGGCGTTCTCCAGCCCGTAGAGGCAGATATCCATCTTGTCGTAGGGCAGGGCGAAGTAGAACTCTTCCTGGGTCTGCGGCAGGGAATAGGTGTCGGTGGTGGGCGGACGCGACAGGATGTCGGCCGGGACGCCGAGATGGGCGGCAAGCTGGAAGACCTGCGACTTGTAGAGGTGGGCGATCGGCTTGATATCGGCGGCGCCGTCGCCGTTCTTGACGAAGAAGCCCTGGTCGTATTCCAGCCGGTTCGGCGTGCCGAGCACGGCGAAGTTCAGCCGGTCGGCGTGGTAGTACTCGAGCTGCTTGCGGGTGCGCTGCTTCATGTTCGTCGCCGCGACGATGCCGAGATAGGCATTCGCCGATAGGCGCACCTTGCGCATTTCGCCGTCGGGCGCGCGCACGACGAGGGAGGAGATGTTGTAGCCGCCCGTCGTCATCGGGTTGTCGAAGACGATCTTGGAGGCCCAGCCCGCCTCGTATTCCGGCACGGCCTCGCGGATGAAGGCGTCGCGGCGCGTATAGCAACCCATGGCGGCGAGCGATGGGCCGATATCCTCGACGATGCTCTCGATGCCGAAGGTTTCGGCGACGCTGCGTCCGAGGCGCAGGCTTTCCGGATCGGAATCGTTTTCCGGCATGAACAGGGCGAAGACGTTCTTTGCGCCGAGCGCCTTGACGGCGAGCGCTGCGCAGAGGCTGGAATCGATGCCGCCGGAAAGGCCGAGCACCAGGCCGCGCTTGCGCAGGTCGAGGCGCAAGCGCTCGCGCATCCAGCCGGTAATGCGTTCTACCTCTGCAGCGGGATCGAGCACGAGCGGGGCAAAGGTGGGCGTGTGGGACTTCGGCGCGGTCATGCAGGCGATCCTGTCTTTTGGCCAGTCGTAATGGCGGGTTCGGCGGCAAGCCGGCGGCTTGCCTTGCCGGAATCGGTCTTGGGAAGGGAATCCCGGAATTCGACTTGCTTCGGGACCATGTGGTCCTCGAGATGGCGGGCGCAGAAGCGCAGCACGTCCCGTTCGGTGAGGGCCGGGTCCGAGGCGACGATCACAGCCTTGACCGCCTGCCCGAGGACCTCATGGGGAATGCCGACGACCAGCGCTTCCGCGACGCCCGGCATGCGGCAGAGCACGTCTTCCACGGCTTTCGGCGCGACCTTCTCGCCGCGCGACTTGATGATGTCATCCATGCGGGAGACGAAGGTGAGGTAGCCGTCCACATCCGCGGTGAAAAGGTCGCCGGTGTGCAGACGCAGGCCGTCCATACGCGGATCGGGCCGCAGCGCGCGGCGTGTCGCGGCCTCGTTCTGCCAGTAGCCGCGCATGACATGCGGCCCGCTGATCACCAGTTCGCCGACCGTGCCGGGCGACACAGGCACGCCTGCCTCATCGACGACCTCGGCCCGGCCGCCCGGTATGGCGATGCCGACAGAACCGCGCCGGGCATCGATATCGCCCGGCGGCAGCCAGCTCGCACGGGTGCATTCGGTCTGGCCGTACATCGAATAGAGTTTCACTTGCGGCAAGAAGGCGCGCAGCCAGTCGAGATGGGCGAGCGGCATGGGCGCGGCGGCGCTGGTGACGTAGCGCAGGCTTGCAAAGAGCGACGCGTCGAGGTCGCGCGCCTGCATCATCATGGCGGCCATGGCCGGCACGAGGGGAAAGCCGGTGACGCGCTCGTCGCGGATCCTCTCGAAGATCGCCTGCGGAAAGGCGAAGGATTTCTCGATGACCAGGGTCGCACCGCAGCGCATGGCGGTGACGAGCTGGTTGAGGCCGTAGCCGAAGGACATGGGCAGCACGACGAGAATGGTGTCGGCGGCGGTGTTCTCGAGATAGGTGGTGATCGCGCGGGCAGCGGCGTCCATGTTCTCATGGGCGAGCATCACGCCCTTCGGTTCCCCCGTCGAGCCCGATGTGTAGATCAGTGCTGCGAGATCCGTGTCGGGCAGGGGGGCGGCGATGAGCGGCGCGGCATCGAGCGCTGCCTCGAAGCCGCCGCCTGCCACGATACGAGGTGTCGCGGCGATCTCTGGCGTTTCATCGAGCAGCCTTTCGAGGCGGCCTTCCACGAAGACCAGCGCGGGGGTGCAGTCGCGGGCGATCTGCGCGAGCCGTGTGCTCTTGGCCGCGGGGTTGACGGGGCAGATGACGGCACCCGCAATCCAGGTCGCGAGGACGGCGACGGCGGTCTGCCAGCCGTTGTCCAGGAGGATGAGAACGCGGTCGCCGCGTTCGACGCCACGTGTGTGCAGCGTCGTTGCCATGCGTGTCGCAAGATCGAGGAAGCGCGCGTAGCTGAGCCGCACGTCGCCCGAGACGATCGCCGTCTGGGCGCCGTCGCGGGCTGCGCTGTCCTTGAGATATTGCTCGATCCGCATGGCCGGCTTGCCGTCAGGCCGCCTGCTTGCGGTCGATGAAGCCGGCGATGCGCTCGATCGTGTCGAGGTTGGTCGGGACGATGTCGGCATCGGCGACCTGGATGCCGAAGCGTTCTTCAAGGAAGCCGACGAGTTCGAGGATGCCGGTGGAATCGACGAGGTCGTTGTCGATCAGCGACAGGTCGGCCGGCAGCGGATGGCTGTCGTCGCCGAACAGGAAGTTTTCCACGATGAAGGTGCGGATTGCGGCTTTGGTCTCGTCGGACATGGTCAGCTTATCCCAATGCTGGATGCAGGTTCTGTGGATCGCGCGGCGCCGGTGCCGCGCAGGAGCTCGGTGGAGAGGATGCCGATGAAGGCCGTGTTGTCGCGGAAGCCGGAGACCTGTCCGTTACGAACCTTCTCCTTCAGCTTGCCGACGGCCTGGGCATTGAACAGCCCACCCTCGGCAAGCCGCTCCGGTGACAGCACGGTGTCGAGATAGGCCGGCGTGTGCGGGGCGGCGAAGCTCTCGCTGTCCGGCGCGCGATAGGGCTGTTTCGGGCGGTCGATGATGGCCTCGGGTACGAGGCCGCGGGCGGCTTCCTTGAGAATGTGCTTTTCACGAAGGCCGAGCAGCTTCGTATCCGGGGCAAGGCTGGCGGCGAAGGCGACGACCCGGTGGTCGAGGAAGGGAAAGCGGCCTTCCACGGCATTGGCCATCATCACCCGGTCGCCCTGGCTGGACAGGATATAGCCCGGCAGCAGGAAGGCCGTTTCGAGATATTGCGCCTGGTGCAGCGGATGCCAGCGGCGGAAATCGGCCGGCAGCTGCGCTGCAAGGTCCTCAGCGGCGTCGTAGTTGCCAAGCGTCTCCTTGAGGCCGGCGGAGAAGAACAGCTTTGCCGCCGCCGTGGAGCGGAAGCGCGGGCGGTGGGAATAGAGCGGATCGTCGAGGGCTTCCGAGCCGAAGGCGAAGAAACGCGCGAGATATTCCGGCGTCTGCTGTTTGAGGCCTGGCAGATAGGGGTAGAGCCGCTGGAAGAGACGGGGGCGGTGGACGGATCCCGGTTGCCGGCCGCAGAAGCGCCGGACGCGTGCCTCACGGAAAAGGTCGTAGCCGGCGAAGATCTCGTCCGCACCCTCGCCGGTCAGCACGACCTTCATGCCGCGCTCGCGCACGCGAGCGGCAAGCCGGTGCAGCGGCACAGGGGCAGCGCGCAGGATCGGTCGCTCGATATGGCCCATCACTGCGGGCAGGTGGTGTGCGATCGCCTCCGTCGAGCATTCGACGCTGTCGGCGGCCGCATCGAGCGTCGCTGCCATCTGCCGCTGCCAGGCGCTTTCGTCGTGTTCCTCGCTGCGGAAGGTCAGGGAAAAGGTGCGAAGGCCGCGCGTCACGCTGCGCGCAGCAAGCGCGGCGATGATGGAGGAATCGATGCCGCCGGAAAGATAGGATCCGACGGGCACGTCGGCGCGCAGGCGAATGCGCGTCGCATCGGCGAGAAGCGCGCGCAGCTCCTCGACCTGGCTTTCGAACCGGCTGGCCGGCGGGACATCGCCGCGATCGGGGAAGGAGAGTTGCCACCAGGGGCGGACCGTCTGGCGGTCGCCCTCGACGGTCATCAGGTGCCCGGGCGGCAGTTCGAAGATGTTGCGGTAGGCGGTGCGCGGCGGGATCGGGCACCAGAGCGTAAAGATCTGGTCGAGTGCCACGGGATCGATCTCGGCGACCATACCGGGCAAGGCCAGCAGCGCGCCGATCTCTGAGGCGAAGAACAGCGCGCCTTCGTGCCGCGTATAGAACAGCGGACGCACGCCCATGCGGTCGCGGGCAAGCACAAGCCGACGGTTCTTCGCATCGTGGATGGCGAAGGCGAAGTCACCGTTGAAGTCTGCCAGGCAGGAAGGTCCCTTTTCCGCAAAGGCCGTGAGCAGAACCTCGGTGTCCGACGTGGTGCGGAACCGGTGGCCACGGGCCGTCAGATCGTCGCGCAGCTCCACATAGTTGAAGATCTCGCCGTTGAAGGAGAGCGCGAGCGCCCCGTCATCCGTCGCCATCGGCTGGGCGCCGTCGGCAAGGCCGACGATGGAAAGGCGCGTATGGGCGAGGCCTGCATCGCTGCGGATGAGGATCCCTTCACCGTCCGGACCGCGATGGCGAAGCGCGGCGACCATGCGGCGCAGGTGGTCCGCCGCCCGTTCCGGCGCGATGTTTCCCCCGTAGTATCCAGCGATCCCGCACATGGCTTACCCGAACCGGTCGCCGATGAGGCGCGTCCAGCCTTCGCCGGCAAGGCCGTTGAGGAATGCCTTGCCGTTCGTCATCGCCTCCAGCAGTGCGGGGTCGCGGGTATGCACGATGGTCGAGGAGGTGTGCAGGAAGGCGCATTTCTTGCCAAGCATTGCCTGCAGCAAGGCCGGCTGTGTGCGGCCGCGGATGGCGACGAGGCCGCGGGCGTGCGCATTTCGTATCAGGCAATCGATGATGATGGATTCCTGGCCGGGTTCCGCCATGATCTGGACCGTATGGCCGATACCGCCCGGGCCGCCATAATAAAGGTAGGCGCCCATGGCCTTGCCGGATCGGGTCTTGACAGCATGCTGAACACGTTCGCCATGCATCGCCTTGCGTGCGGCATGCTGCAGCATCGTTTCCAGCATCGGTCTGTCCCAGACCGGACGCAGCGGGAAATGGCTGGAAAATTGCCTACAAAGGTTGGCAAATTCATCATCGGATACCGGCTCATCGATGAAGGCATCCGCCTTGCTTGCCTGCGGCGCGTAATGGGACCAGGTCTGCTTTTCGCTGCGCCGGGAAACGATGGCATCGGCGGCGCGGGCGATCGGGCGGAACAGTTTCAGGGCGGAATGGCGTCCGGCTGCGACCTCCAGCGAGAAGGCGGCCGGCTTGAGGATGCGCAGCCATTCGAGGCTGTAGGGCGCAAGGACCGTGGCGCGCGCCTTGCGCCACATGTCGGTGGAAATCGTGTTGGACGTCTCGGTGAAGGAGAAGTCCTGGGGTCCGGAGAACACGTCGCGCAGCAGGCGCGGAGCGGCGAAAGGGTCGCTGTCCCGGTCGTCGCAAGCGAAAGTGCCGCAGTTGGCGACCTTCAGGCGGCGGCCCTCGAACTCCATCTCCATCGGCAGGACACCGAGGAAACCTGAAACGCTGCCATCGGCGCGCACATGCACGCGGGAGCGCAGCTCCGGTTCTTTCTCGGAAAAATCGATGAAGAGGGTGCGCAGATAGGTTTTCAGATCGTCGTTCGCCGGATCAGCGGTCTTGCGCAGCAGGCGCTGGAACAGGTCCGCGACCGCATCCACATCCCCTGCTTCAAATGAACGAACGCTCGACATCGATACCCACCCGGCCCTGTCCCATTCCGGGCCTCGTCCTGTTCTGCTTACGCGAGGAGCGTGAAGAAAAGGTCAAGAAAGCATTCTGGGTTGGTGACGTAACGTAACGAGCGTGCCATGCGGCAACATGGCACGCTCCCCGGCAGACTACATGGCGTGTCCACCGACATAACCGAGGCTGGCTGCCGCCATCCAGATCGCCATGGCGATCATCATCAGGTTCTCCGTCAGCGAGATGAAACCGAGCGGCACGTTGCTGGAGCCGCCGACGCAGGCGCATTTCAGTTCACGCTTCTCGATATAGACCGCCTTGAAGACCGACACGGCGCCGATCGTGCCGATGAAGAGCGCGATCGGGATCGACAGCCCGTTGAGCGCGCCCGCCACCATCAGGATGCCGGCAAGACCCTCGGCATAGGGATAGATGTAGCTGTAGGGCACCCAGCGCTTGGCGAGCAGGTCGTAATTGAGGAACATGGTCGCAAAACTCTCGACATTCTGCAGCTTCAGCATGGCGAGAGCGACCATCGAGAAGGCGATGAACCATTCCGCGGCCCTGAGGGTGAAGGGCGTGCCGCTGACGGCGTAGCTTGCGGCCATTGCCATCAGCGCCGTCAGGGCGAAGAGCACGATGACGGGGCGGTAGGTGGTGGCCTTCGGATCGGCGACGGGCTTGCCGAGATAGCGCCTCAGGTCGTCGTAGCCGCCGACGCGCACGTCGTCGATGAAAACCTGCGGCGTGGTGGGAACGGCGTGTTTCGCCTTGAAGGCGTCTGTTTCTTCGCGGCTCGTCAGGTGGCGGTCGTCGGCCTCGTAGCCCGAGCGCTTCAGCAGGTCCTTCGCCTTCAGGCCATAGGGGCAGGTGTGGCCGGGCATCACCATGCGATAGAGGATGGCCGTGCGGCCGGCCTGATCGTTTCTGTCCAACATCTCACGTCTCCTGTCTTGTGAAATCGTTGGCAGGACTATAAGTTCCGTATCATGGTACGGAGTCAAGCCCCTGATGAACTGACGATCGGAAAACTTGCGGCGGCAGGCAATGTCGGCGTGGAGACCGTGCGTTTCTACCAGCGCAGGGGATTGCTCGCGACGCCCAGACGCCTCGACGGTATCCGTCGATACGGGCCGGCCGATGTCAGCCGTTTGCGGTTCATCCGGCAGGCGCAGGCCGCCGGCTTCACGCTGGAGGAAATCCGCCAGCTGCTCGCACTCGATTCCGGCGAGGACAGGGCGGCGGTGCGCGTCCTGGCGGCGAAGCGCCTTGCAGAACTGGAGGCCCGGATGGCGGAGCTTCAGGAGGCACGGCTGTCGCTGCAGAAGCTTGTCTCGGAATGTGCGGTCGGCAAGACCGGCCCCTGTCCCATCCTGAAATCCTTCAAGGCCTGAGCAGTCAGCCGCTCGGACGACCGGTTTACCCGTGGCTGCCCCGGCTGGGGCCGTATGTTTTCAATCCTGTTTTTCGAATTTTCTTCTGCGGAGAGGTGACCGCGGCGGCGCATGCCTTCCTGTGTGCAGAAATGGGCATCTGGAAAATTTGTAACATCTATTGACGATATTATAACGACTATATACGTTACAAATAGCGCTGGACGAAGAGGCGCATTCGGAGGAGAATCCATGAAAACCAGGACTTTGCTGGCAGGTCTGTCAGCGATGACGATCGCCCTTTCTCTGTCCACCGCCGCCGTGGCGAAGGACAGCTATCGCGTTGCCGTGATCCGGTGGGAGCCGAACGACATCTATTTCAACGGCGTGCAGCTCGGGCAGGAGATCGAGAGGAAGCGCATCGAGGAAAAGGATGGCGTGAAGATCGAGTTCACGGTGTTCGGCGCCAATGACGTGAGTGCGCAACGCAATGCGCTCGACGCGCAGATCGCCCGCGGCGTCGATGGCGTGCTCCTGGTTCCGTGGCGCGGCGAGGCGATGATCAAGGTGGTCGAGGACCTCGCCGCCAAGAACGTTCCGGTCGTCGTTTCCAATGCCTTCGTGCCGAAGTCCAAGTCGACCTTCGTCGCCTTCGACAACGAGACGGCCGGCCGCAAGGGCGGCGAGGCGATCGTGAACTGGCTCGACAAGAACCGAGGCGAGAGCTGGCGCAAGCAAGAGGGCGTGATCATCGAGCTGCGCTGCATCATCACCGCATCCTTCGACATCGGCCGCAGCGCCGGCTATCATTCGGCCTTCGATCCGATCGTCAAGGACAACCCGAACATCAAGATCGAATCCCATGAGGCGGGCTGCGACGGGTCCAAGGCCCGCAAGGTCGTCGACGACATGATCTCGCGTTACGGCAAGGACAAGATCCTTGCGGTCGCCAGCATCGACGGCACGATGGGTATCGGCGGTGCGATTCCGGCGTTCGGGGCGCAGGATATGCTGAAGAAGTCGGACGATCCGGCGCATATCCCGGTCGCGACGATCGACGGCACGCAGCCGGAACTCGCCGCGGTGGAGAAAGGCGATCTCACCCACGTCTCGGTGCAGCCGGCGACGGGCGAGGGCATCGTCTCCATGCGTCTGCTCTACGACATGATGAAGAGCGGCAAGCTTCTCGACAAGTCGGCTTCCGCCGGTACCTTCCCGATCGAGGGCGAGGAGCTCTGGGCGCCGGTCGAGATCGTGCCCTCCGAGGCCTTCGACGGCGACTGGTACAAGATCCAGGCCTATTCCGTACCGGAAGACGTGCCGGCGGCCGATGCCCGCAACTGGGCGAACCAGATGAAGGCCGCGAACTGATTGAGTGCCGGGCGGCGGCATGTCAGCCGCCGCCTTCCTTCCCGACCACGAGTAGAACCATGATCCAATCCGCCGCCCTCCCGGCGACCGGGACGCCGTCCTATCGCCTTGCCGGGCTGACCAAGAGCTTCCCGGGCCTCACCGCCGTCGCGGATGTCGATCTTTCCGTGCGTCGCGGCGAGATCCACGGCATCATCGGCCGCAACGGTGCCGGCAAGTCCGTGCTGATGAGCCTGATTTCCGGCGCGCAGCAGGCGACATCGGGCACGATCGAAATCGGCGGCGCACCTGTCGCCATCGCCGACTACAATCCCGTGCGCGCCCACGGGCTCGGCGTTTCGCTCGTGCCGCAGGAGCCGAAATTCGCGCCGCGCCTGTCCGTCGTCGACAACATGTTCATGGGCCAGCCGCTGACCCGCAGGCTCGGCTTCCTGCGCCGTGCCGACATGCGACGCAAGGCCGTCGAGGTTGCCGAGGCCGTCGGGCTTTCCATCGACCCCGACGCGCTAATGCTGACGCTGCCCATCGAGAGCCAGCAATTGCTTGCCTTCGGCAAGGCGCAGTTTATCGACGAGGCGAAGGTCATCCTGCTCGACGAGATCACCGCATCACTGTCGCGCGAGCGCAAGACGATGCTGCTGTCGCTGCTGCGCGATCTCGTGCGCCGCCATCCCGACCGGTCCTACACGCTGATCTCGCACCACGTTTCCGAGATCATGGAATTCTGTGACCGCGTCACGGTCATGCGCGATGCCCGCGCCGTCGCCACGCTCGACGTCGCCGCCACCACCGGTGCGGAACTTGCCAACTGGATCGTCGGCGACATTCCCGTGATGAGCCTTGATGGCCTCGCGCGCGCCGTGCCGGAAGATCAGTCGCGCCCCATCGCCCGCATTTCCGGCCTCACCCGTCACGGTGTCTTCGAGGACGTCACGCTGTCGCTCGGCACGGGCGATGTCATCGGTTTTGCCGGGCTGGACGGGTCCGGCAAGGACGAGGCGGCCGAAGCCCTGTTCGGCCTCGGCGTGCTTGACGCCGGAACCTTCGAGATGGAGGGCAGGGCGCTGCATCTTGCATCGCCCGGCGAAGCGATGAAGCACCGTATCGCGCTGCTGCCGAAACATCGCGAGCGCCAGGCCGTCATCCAGGGCCGCTCGATTGCCGAAAACACGCTGATTTCCAGCTACCGCCAGTTCTCCACCGCGCTCGGCCTGATCGATAGTCGCCGCGCCCGCCAGGTGACGGCCGACAAGATCGTCGAGTTCAAGGTCAAGGCCAAGGGGCCGGAGATCGGTATGAGCGGCCTTTCCGGCGGCAACAAGCAGAAGGTTCTGATCGCGCGCCTGACGCTGAACGCGCCGCGCCTGCTCATCCTCAACGAACCGACACGCGGCGTCGATCTCGCCACGAAACCCGAAATCCTCAAGGCGATCCGCACCGATCTGTCGCGCGACAGTGCGGTGATCATGCTGACGGAGAGCGAGGAGGAGATGATTACGGTCTGCGACCGCATCTATGTCTTCTTCCGTGGCCGCATTATCGCCGTCCTCAAACGCGGCGAGGAGAACTTCACCGTCTCCGCGCTCTACAAGACCATTCAAGGAGTTTGAACGATGTCCAGCACAGTCCGGCTGTTCTCCCGTCTGATGGAGCGCCACCTCATCTGGGTGCTGCTTGCCGTTCTCGTCGCCGTCGGGCTCACTGTTCCCGGTTTCGCCTCGCTGCAGAACATCACCAACGTGCTCTGGGCGGCAGCGCCGCTCGGCTGCATGGTGCTCGGCCTCTTCCTCGTCCTGCTGATCAAGGAGGTCGATCTCTCGCTGGAATCGAGCTTTGCCTTTGCGCCGGCCGTTGCCATCGTGGCGATGACGGTCTGGGCGCCTGATGTGGTCCATCCCGTTCTCGCCGTCATCCTGACGCCGGTTGTTGGCCTGCTTGTCGGCCTTGCAGCAGGCGCCTTCGCGGTAAACCTGCGCGTCAACGCCTTCCTCGTGACGCTCGCGACGCTGCTCGTGATGCGCGGTGCCGTGGTCTTCCTCATTCCCGAGGGTGTCTACTACCTGCCAGCCGAGTATACCTATCTCGGCGAAGCACGCTGGTTCGGCATTCCGGTTGCGATCTTCGTCTGGCTCGTGCTCTACGGCGTTGCCTATATCTTCATGGAGCGCCATCGCATCGGCAAGGAGATCTACGCCATCGGCAACAACGAGGAAGCCGCCTTCCTTGCCGGTGTAAAGGTGCACCGCACGAAAATCCTCTGCTTCGGCATTGCCGGCCTTGCCGCCGCCGTCGGCGGCCTCCTGGAAGTCGGGCGCCTGCAATCGGTCGTCGCCGATCTCGGTGAAGGTGACATCCTCATGGTCTTCGCCGGCACCATTCTCGGCGGTACCAGCCTCAATGGTGGCATCGGGCGGCTTTCGGGCGTGTTCGGCGCGGTCATCGTCATCGCCATCATCGAGAACCTGATGAACCTCACCGGCATCGAGCCCTCGATCCGACAGATGGTCTTCGGTTGCGTGCTGCTCGTCGCGATCTATCTTGCCAGCCTGCAGGACCGTTTCGCCCTGCATGCAAGCCGGAACTGACGGGAGAGAACGATGGCGCTGCTTCTGGGCATCGATAATGGCCTGACGGTCACCAAGGCGGTGATTTTCGAGGAGGACGGCACGCCGGTCGCCGTCGCGCGGCGGCGGGTGCCGCAGTCTTTCCCCGAGCCGCGCCATGTCGAGCGCGACATGGCGGGCCTGTGGACCGCGACCGCCGAGGCGATCCGTGAGGCGATCGAGAAGAGCGGCCGGCCGGCCGGTGACATCAAGGCCATCGCGGCCACCGCCCATGGCGACGGTCTCTACCTGCTCGACGGTGACAAGCGCCCGCTCGGCGCCGGCATCCTCTCGCTCGACAGCCGCGCCGGCGGGATCGTCGATGCGTGGGAGAAGGACGGCGTGGCGCGACGCGCGCTGGAGCTGACCGGCCAGACCGCCCACGCCTCGGCGCCCTCGGCCCTGCTTGCCCATATCCGGCAGCACGAGCCGGAGCGCTACCGCGCCATCGGCCATGTCTTCACCTGCAAGGACTGGCTGCGCTTCTGCCTGACCGGTGTCGTCGGCACCGATCTGACCGAGGCGAGCACGAGCTTCACCAATGTGCGCACGCAGGCCTTCGACAGGGCGGCGCTGGAGGTCTTCGGCCTCGGCGACCTCTGGCCGGCCCTTCCACCTGTTGCGCGGCCGGATGAGATCATCGGTACGGTAACGCGCGACGCGGCGGCAGCGACCGGCCTCCTCGAGGGCACGCCCGTTGCCGCCGGCCTGCACGACGTGACGGCCTCGGCGCTCGGCATCGGCGGCCATGCGCCGGGTCTGCTGGCGGTCGTCGCCGGGACCTATTCGATCAACGAGCTGGTCACCGAGGAACCGATGGCCGATCCGCGCTGGTTCTGCCGCAACGGCATCCGCAAGGGCTGGTGGAATGCCATGGCCATCTCCCCGGCCTCCACCGCGAACTACGACTGGTTCCTCGACAATTTCTGCCGCGACCTTTCGGAAAGGGCCGAGCACGAGGCGACCGACATCCATACGCTGCTGCAGCCGGAACTTGCGCGAGCGCTGGAAAAGCCGTCGGACATCGTCTTCCATCCCTTCCTCTTCGGCTCGCCCTTCGGCAGCGGTGCAAGCGCCGGCTTCTTTGGCATGCACGGCTGGCACGAGCGCGGCGACCTTCTGAAGGCCGTGCTGGAAGGCATCGTCTTCAACCACAAGCTCCACATCGACGACCTCCTGTCGCGCGTGCCGGTGGAGCGCATGCGCATCAGCGGCGGTGGCGCGCGCAGCCCGGTTCTGGCGCAGATGTTCGCCGACGCGACGGGGCTCGCCGTCGACGTTTCCTCCGCCGACGAGGCGGCCGCCTGGGGTGCGGCGCTCGTCGCCGGTACTGCGGTCGGGCTCTATGCGAGCCCGGAAACCGGCGCGGCAGCGACGACCCGTATCCTGCGTTCCTACCAGCCGGATACGGTGCGCAGCGCCCGGCTTGCCGAGCGCTACAATCTCTATAGACAGCTTGCGGACGGGATGGCGCCCCACTGGCGGGCCATCGAGGATCTCGCAAAACGGTCAAGGGGAGTGGACGGATGAAGGCGGAAGCACGGCGCGAGGAGATTGCCGACTACATCATGAGGGCCGGCCAGGCGCGCATCGAGGATCTCGTCGAGCATTTCGGCGTGTCGCGCATGACCATTCACCGGCATATCGACGCGCTCGCCCAGCAGGGTGTGCTGCGTAAGCTGCACGGCATGGTCACAGTCCAGCCTTCCGGTCTTTACGAAAGCACGTTCCGCTACCGCGAGACGGTGGGCAAGGGGGAGAAGGAAGCGCTCGCCCGCGCCGCCATGGCCTATGTCGAGGCCGGACAGGCCGTGATGCTCGACGATTCTTCCACGGCCTGCGCACTTGCGGACCTCCTGCCGGAGGCCCATCCGCTCACCGTCATCACGAACAGCTACATTTCGACCGGCAAGCTGATCGAGGCCGAAGAAGTGGAACTGATCAGCCTCGGCGGCAAGTACCACCGCAACTACAACGCCTATATCGGCATCACCTGTGAGAAGGCGGTATCAAGCCTTCGGGCGAACGTTCTCTTCTGTTCCGCCTCTGCCATCGACGGCGTGACGGCGTTCATCCAGGACGCGCAGGTTACCAAGGTCAAGCAGGCGATGATGGCCTCGTCGAGCCGCAAGATCCTGCTCGTCGATTCCTCGAAATTCGGCAAGGTCGCCCTCAACGTGCTGAGCGATCTAACCGCCTTCGACGTCGTGCTGACGACGGACCGGGTCGACGAAGCGGTGAGGGCGCGTCTGAAAGACGCCGGCGTCAAACTCGAAATCGTGAAAATGGGCAAGAGTACATGAATGCGACAGCAGCAGGCGCCGCCGCCTTTCCCGGCGGCATGGGCGAACGGATGGCGGCGATGGCGGCGCGCGGCACGGTCGACGTTCTCATCGTCGGGGCGGGCGTCAACGGCGCGGGCCTTTTCCGCGACCTGACGGCCCAGGGGCTCGACTGCCTGCTGATCGAGAAGAATGATTATGCCGCCGGCACCAGCGCGGCGCCCTCCCGTCTCATCCACGGCGGGCTGAAATATCTCGAGACGGGCGAGTTCCGCCTCGTCGCGCAGTCGACGCTGGAGCGCAACCTGCTGCTCGCCAATGCGCCGCACTACGTCAAGCCGCTGCCGACGCTGATCCCGATCTTCTCCTGGACGAAGGGCATCGGCGCGGCGCTGCGCACGCTGTTCGGCTCGAAGAGCGCCCCGCGCAGCCGCGGCGCGCTGCTCGTCAAGATCGGCCTGATGCTCTACGACTTCTATGGCGCGCGCCACCGCGTCATGCCGCGCCATTCGACGGCAAGCCGGGCTGCCTCGCTGCGCGATCTGCCGGCGCTGACGCCCGATATCGTGGCGACGGGCACCTATTACGACGCCACCGTCACCCATCCCGAGCGCCTGATCCTCGAACTCGTACGCGACGGCCTTGCCGACAGCCCGCGGTCAGCGGCGCTCAACCATGTCGGGCTGGAGCGCGCCGCGGACGGCGCTCTGACGGTCAAAAGCCTCACCGGCGAGGCGGCGGCGACGATCCGACCGAAGATCGTCGTCAATGCGGCCGGTCCCTGGATCGACGAGGTGAACGCCATCCTCGGCGAACCCTCGCGCATGATCGGCGGCACCAAGGGGTCGCATATTTTGCTCGACCATCCTGACCTGTTGAAGGAATTGAAGGGACGGATGATCTATTTCGAGGCGGATGACGGGCGCATCTGCCTGGTCTTCGAATATCTCGGCCGTGCCCTTGCCGGCTCGACCGACATCAAGGCGGCCAATCCCGATACGGTGCGTTGCGAGCCCGACGAGGTGGAATACCTCCTCGAAAGCCTGCGCAGGCTCCTGCCGAAGCTTCGCTTCTCTCGCGACCAGATCGTCTATGTCTATAGCGGTATCCGCCCACTGCCGGCTTCCGATGCGAAGGATCCGGGCCTCATCACCCGCGACCACGCGACGCCGGTCCTCGAACCCGCCGCCGGCCGGCCCTATCCGGTCTATTCGCTCGTCGGCGGCAAGTGGACGACCTTCCGGGGCTATGCGGAAGAAGTGGCGGACATGCTGATGAAGCGCCTTGGCGCAAGCCGCAAGGCTTCGACCCGAGACCTCGCCATCGGCGGGGGGCGTGACTATCCGAAGACCGAGGCGGGAAAGCAGGCGTGGATTGCCGGTCTCGCACGGGAAACCGGGCTTGCGGAGAAGCGCGTCGGCGATCTCTTCGCCCACTACGGCACCACGGCGCGGGTCGTTGCGGCGCATGTCGCCGCGGTTCCGGCCGATGCGCCGCTTCCCGACGCTCCGGACTACAGCACCGGCGAGGTGGATTACGTGCTGCGCAACGAGCAGGTCGGCTCGCTGGCGGACCTGGCCTTCCGTCGCACGACGCTTGCCGTGACCGGCCGTCTGACGGCGCGACTGGTCGAAGCGCTCGCCGTCCAGGCGGGAGAGACGTTCGGCTGGGATGTGGCCCGCCGTGCCGATGAAATCGCCGCCGTTCGCGCGCGGCTGAAGACCTTCCATGGAGTTGATCTGACATGATGCCCAAGAGCTACGACGAGAAGATGGCGCGCATCCGCGCCGGCACCTACCGATCGGGTGATTTCATCCTCGTCGATGCCAAGGATGCCGACATTTCCGGCGGCATCCTGACGACGGGTTTTCGCCGCGGCGCAGACGGGATCGCGGCCGGCAGCCGCACGCGCCGGGAGTTCCTCGCCGAGATGGAAACCCTTATCGCGGAAAAAGCCGTCGATGTCATGCTGGGCTCTGCGAGCAACATTGAGCGGCTCGTCGAGCGCGGCAGCTTCGACGGCAGCCCCGTGACGCCGGCCTTTCGTGCCAACGAGACGACCGACGTCTGGCTCAACATCCGCGGCGGCCGCTATCGCGAGACGCCGGCTCAGCCCTATCGCGGCGCCGATCTTCTGCGCGCGCAGGCTGAGCTCTGCCTGTTCTCGATGACCTTCAACAACGATGCCGTTGCAGACGTCGCCATGCTGGAGGCCTACCGGACCTTCCGCGCCGACGCACGCACCGCCGGCAAGCGGCATTTCCTCGAAGTGTTCAATCCGAATGCCGCAACGGGCTTCGGCGTTGCCGGGACCGGCGCCTTCGTGAACGACTGCATCGTACGGGCTTTGGCGAGCCTCGCGCGCGCCGAGCGGCCGGAGTTTCTGAAGATCGTCTATAACGGCCGCCGCGCGCTCGAAGAGCTGGTCGCTCATGACGACACTGTCGTCGTCGGCGTGATGGGCGGGGCGAGCGGTACGCATCGCGATGCGATGGAAATGGTCGCCCGCGCCGAGGCGAGCGGCGCCCGCCTCGCCATTTTCGGCCGCAAGATCAACCTTGCCGAACACCAGCTGTCGCTGACGACCTGGATGCGCGCCGTCGCGAACCGAAACGTGACGCCGGCGGAAGCCGTGCGCGGCTATCACGGCGACCTGCAGCGGTTCGGCCTGAAGCCGGACCGCGCGCTCGACCTCGACAACACGATCACCGATGCGGCACTGAGGGAAGACGGTAGCCCGTAGCCGTCTGCGCAGAAGCGGCCGATCCAAATGCAGTTCGCCCCGGCTTGCCGGGGCGAACGTGTTTTCAGGCTTTGTCGCTTGATCAGACCGTGAGGTAGGAGGAGATGATCGACGCGATCTCCGATTGCGCATCGCTCTCGGCCTTGGGCTCTGCAGAGCTCGGATCTTCCGCTGCAGACTCGTCGCTCATGGGCGGAGAGGCGAAGTTCTGTGCGCCCCCGCCACCTTGCGGCAGGGCGTTGATCTGTGCCGAGGTCATGGCGGCAAGCTGGCCGGGCGTGAAGGCGGCAGCCTGCTCGGTGGAAAGACCGGCGAGTGTCGCCGTGCCGAGGCCGGAAATCGCGCTTGAGCTCAGCGAGATGATATCCTCAGCCGAGAACGTGGCTAGGTCGTCGGCACCGAGGGCCGCGGCCTGTGTCGCCGTCAGCGCACCGATCTGGTCGGACGAGAGCGCCCCCACCTGCTGGGCGCCGAGTGCCGACATCTGGCCATAGGTGAGGGCGGCGACCTGAGCCGTCGACAGGGCTGCGATCGACGCCGTCGACAGTGCGCCGATCGTGCCGCTCGAAAGCCCGCGGATGGCTGCCGTGCCGATGGCCGCCAGCTCCTCGGAGGAGATGGTTTGCATCTGTGCGGAGGTGAGGCCGGCAATGCCCGGCAGGCTCAGCGCGGCGATCTGGGCCAGCGACAAGGCCTCGACCTGTGCGGTGCTGAGTGCTGCGATCTGGGCACTGCTGAGGCCGGAGATCGCTGCCGTGCCGAGGGCGGCGATTTCACCTTCGGAGAGCGTCGCCATATAGCCCGGCGGCAGGCCCTTGATCGCGCTGGCGCTGATCGCGGCGAGCTTGCCGTGCGAGAACGTGTCGAGCGCCTCGGTCGAAAGGCCTGCAAGGGCGGATGAACCGAGGGCCGCGATCTGGCTTGTCGTGAGCGCTTCGACCTGTTCCAGCGTCAGGCCGCCGGTCTGCGTGCTGGTAAGACCGGCCACACCGCCCGTGCTGAGCGCTGCGATCTGGGCAGGCGTCAGTGTGCTGACGTCGATGGCATCGAGGGCGGCAACCTGCTTGGAGGTGAAGGCTCCCAGCTGCTGGGTGGAAAGCCCGGCGACCTGAGCGGAGGTGAGGGCGGCGACCTGGCTTGTGGTGAGCCCGCTGATCCCCGCAGCGCTGAGTGCGGCGATCTGGCTGGCCGAGAAGCCGGCAAGCACCGCCGGCGACAGGCCGGCAATCGCGCTCGAGCTGATGGCCGCCATGTCGGCCGTCGAGAACAGCGCGATGTCATCCGCATCGAGCGCCGCGATCTGCTGCGAGCTCAGGGCGCCGACCTGGGCGCTTGTCAGCGCCTCGACCTGGTCGGCGGTCAGTGCGCCGATCTGGGCGCTCGACAGGCCGGAAATGCCGGAGGGGCTGAAGGCGGCGATCTGCTCGGGGCTGAGCGCGGCGAGCGTTGCCGTCGACAGACCGGACATGGCCCGTGAATTGATCGCGGCAAGATCGGCCGTCGAGAACAGTTCGAGGTCTTCGGCCTCAAGCGCTGCGATCTGATGCGAATTCAGCGCGGCGACCTGCTTGCTGGTCAGGGCCTCCGCCTGGCTGCTGGAAAGCGCTGCGACCTGCGCGGTGGAAAGGGCGGCGATGCCGGCCGTGCCGAGGGCGGCGATCTGCTCGGGCGAGAGGACTGCAATGTCGTCCGTACCGAGCGCGCCGATCTGTGCCGATCCGAAGGCGGCGAGCTGGGTCTTGGTCAGCGCCTCCAGCTGGTCGCTGCTGAGGGCGTTGACCTGTGTGGATGTCAGGCCGGCACCGTTCAGCGCTGCGATCTGCGCCGTCGTCAGGGCCGCGATGGTTGCCGCCGACAGGCCGGAGACCGCGCCTGATGTGATTGCGGCCATCTCGGCGGCGGTGAAGGTCTCCATCGTGTCGGCGCTGAAGGCGGCGACCTGGCTGGAACTCAGTGCGGCGATCTGGCCGCTGGTCAGCGCCTCGGCCTGGCTGGTGGACAGGACGGAAATCTGGTCCGTGGTGAGGCCGGAAACACCGGCCGAGCCGAGGGCGGCGATCTGCGCCGGCGAAAGGGCGGCGATGTCGTCCGTGCTGAGCGCTGCGGTCTGCTTCGACCCAAGGGCGGCGAGCTGGGCCGTTGTGAGCGCACCGACCTGATCGGTGGAAAGGGCGGCGATCTGGCTGCTCGTCATGCCGGAAAGGCCGGCCGGGCCGAGCGCGGCGATCTGGCTCGTCGTCAGCGAGGCGAGCATGTCGGTCGACAGGCCCGACATCGCGCTGGAGCTGATGGCGGCCATGTCGGCGACGGAGAAGGTGTCGAGGTCGTCGAGATCGAGCGCCGCGATCTGGCGCGAGGTGAGGGCCGCGACCTGCTTGCTGCTCAGGGCCTCGGCCTGGGCGGTGGAGAGCGCCGCGATCTGGTCGGTGGAGAGGCCGGCAATGGCGGCCGTGCTGAGGGCGGCAACCTGCTCCGTCGAAAGCGCGGCAATGTATTCCGTGCCGAGCGTTGCGATCTGCCGGGCATCGAGGGCGCGAACCTGGGCAGGCGACAGGGCGTCGAGCTGGGCGCTGGTGAGGGCCTGGATCTGGCGGGTTGCAAGGCCGCCGATCGCAGCGGTGCTGAGGGCTGCCACCTGCGCCGTCGAGAGGTTTGCGATTGCGGCCGTCGAGAGGCCGGAGACCGCGTTCGCGCCGATGGCGGCGATCTCGCGCGTCGAGAAGGTAGCGATGTCGTCGGTCCCGAAGGCCGCAAGCTGCGCCGAGCTCATCGCGCCGATCTGGGTGCTGGTGAGCGCTTCGGCCTGGGCGACGCTGAGCGCTTCGAACTGCCGTGCCGTCATGCCGCCGATACCGGCGGTGCTGAAGGCTGCGATCTGGGCGGTCGAAAGGGCCGCGAGCGTTTCGGTCGAGATACCGGCAATGGCGTTCGAGCCGATGGCTGCGATATCCCGGGTCGAGAAGGTGGCGAGGTCATCGGCACCGAAGGTGGCGAGCTGGGCGGAGCTGAGGGCCGCAACCTGCTGGCTGGTCAGGGCTTCGGCCTGCGCCGTGGAGAGGGCGGCGAGCTGCTGGGCGCTCATCGCGCCGATGGCGGCGGTGCTGAAGGCGGCAATCTGTGCCGTCGAGAGCGCGGCGATTGCGGCCGGAGACAGCCCGGCGATGGCGCCGGAGCTGATCATGCCGATATCCCTCGGCGAGAAGGTGGCGATGTCGTCGGTGCCGAGTTCGCTGATCTGGTCGGATTTGAGGGAGCCCACCTGCGCGCTGGTCAGCGCTTCGGCCTGGGCGGTGGAAAGGGTGGCGAGCTGTTCGGAGGTGAAGCCCGCGATGCTGCCGGCATTGAGCGCGGCGATCTGAGCCGTGGTCAGCGCCGCCACGTTGTCGGTTCCCAGCGCGGCGATCTGCGCGGAGGAGAGTGCCGCCATCTGGCGGTTGTTGAGGGCGTTGATCTGCGTCGTGGTGAGTGCCGCGATCTGATTTGCGGTCAGGCCGGAAATGCCGACGCCGCTGAGCGCATTGATCTGCGCGCTCGTCAGCGAGGCGATGTCGGCGGGGCTGAGGGCACCGACCTGTCCGGAGTTGAGCCCGCCGATCTGTGCCGTGGTCAGGGCCGCGACCTGCTCGGAGGTGAGGCCCGCCATCTGGTTCGTGGTGAGGCCGCTGATGGCGGCCGGGTTGAGACTGGCGATCTGCGCGGTGGAGAGGACATCGATGTCGTCGTCAAGGCCGGCGAGCTGGGTGGCGTTCAGCGCCCGCAGCTGGGCGGTGGAGAGCTGGCTCACCTGCTGGGAGGTCAGCGCATCGAGCTGGCTGCTGGTCAGGCCCGTCATGCTGCTCGTGCTGAGCGCGGCAAGCTGATCGGAGGAGAGCGCGGTGATGGAGCCGGCACTCAGGCCGGGAATGGCGCGGAAGGAAAGGGCGGCGACCTGCGCGGTCGAAAGCGCCCGGATGTCTTCCACCTCGAAGGCGCCGGCCTGCGTGGGGGTGAGGCTGGCGATCTGGGCGGTGGTGAGGGCGGCGATCTGGGCGGAGGACAGCGCCTCGATCTGCCGGGCGCTCATGCCCGGGATCGCATAGCGGTCGAGAGCGGCGATCTGGCTGGCCGAAAGGCCGGTGAGCACATCGGCATCAAGCCCGGAAATCGCCCGGCTGCTGATGGCCGCAAGGTCGGCGCTCGAGAAGGTCGCTATGTCGGCCGCGGTCAACGCGGCAAGCTGGTTGGCGCTCAGCGCCTTGATCTGGGTCGGGGTCAGGGCCTCGATCTGTGCCGTGCTCAGCGCTTCGATCTGGCTGGGCGAAAGGATAGCGATGACACTGGCACTGAGGGCTGCGATCTGGCCGGTGGTGAGCGAGGCGAGGACCGTTCCGTCCATCCCGGAGAACTGCTTGGCGGAAAGGCCGGCGATCTGCGCGGTCGACAGCGCGCCGACCTGCTCGTCCGAAAGCCCGATGAAGGCATCGGACGTGATGCCCTGCATCGCCTTGGCATTGATCGCCGCTATGTCCTCCGTCGAGAAGGTGGCAAGGTCGTCCGCGCCGAGGAACGCGATCTGCTGGGCGCTGAGCGCGCGGACCTGCACCGGCGAGAAGGCCTCGACCTGCTCGGGGGTGAGGGCGGCGATCTGCGTCGACTTCAGGCTGGCGATGGCGCTGGTTCCGAGGGCCGCGATCTGGTCGGTGGAAAGCGCGGCGATGGCCTCACTGCTGAGGCCGGAGATGGCCTTGGCATTGATCGCGGCGATATGTGCTTCGGTGAGCATCGCCATGTCTTCAGGGCCGAGGGCTGAAAGCTGTGTCGCGCCGAGTGCCGCGACCTGGGCGGTGGAAAGCGCTTCGATCTGTTCGGCTTCGAGGGCGCGGATCTGCGCACCCGTGAGGCTGCCGAGCGCGCCGCCGCTGAGCGCGGCGATCTGGTCGGTGGTGAGGGTCGCGACGGCGGCCGTGCTGAGGCCGGAAATGCCGCGATTGCTGATGGCCGCCATGTCCGCGGTCGAGAAGGTGGCGATGGCGTCCGGCGTCAGTGCGGCGAGCTGGACGGCGCTCATGGCGCGGACCTGATTGGGCGTGAAGGCCTCGACCTGCTCGGTGGTGAGCGCGGCGAGCTGCGACGATTTGAGGGCCGTAATCTGGCCGGTCGTCAGTGCCGCGATCTGCTCGGGGGTGAGGCGGGAGATGGAGTCGCTGCCGAGGCTGGAAAGCGCGTTGACCGAAAGCGCGGCGATATCGGCGGTCGAGAAGGTTTCCAGCGCCTCGGGAGAGAGAACGCCGACCTGCCGGGCCGTCAGCGCCTTGACCTGCGCGACCGTGAGGGCTTTGGCCTGTGCGACTTCGAGCGCGGCGATCTGCTGCGTCGAGAGGCCGGGGATCGATTTCACGCTGAGCGCGGCGATCTGGTCGGTGGAAAGGCTGGCAATCGTGCCGGTGGAAAGGCCCGTTACGGCGCTCGCCGAGAGGGCGGCGATGTCGGCGGTCGAGAACACCGCAAGGTCATCGGCTTCGAGCGCGGCGATCTGGGTTGCGGTGAGCGCCTTGGCCTGCACCGGCGAGAGGGCTTCGACCTGGTCGCTGGCGAGGACGGCGATCTGGGCGGTCGTCAAGCCGGGGATGGCGCTGCTGTTGACGGCGGCGATCTGGAGCGTGGAGAACAGCGCGATGCCGGCGGTGCCGAGCGCGGCGATCTGTCTTGCGGAAAGCGCGTTGATCTGCGCCGTCGACAGTGCCTCGATCTGCGCCTGCGAAAGGGCGGCGACGGCGGCGGTGTTGAGCCCCTTCAGCGCGGTGTTGTTGATGGCGGCGAGGGCGTCGCTGGAGAGCGCGGCGATATCGTCGGCACCGAGCGCGCCGATCTGCGCCATGTTCATCCCGCGCACCTGGGTGGACGTGAAGAGCTCGATCTGGGCCGGGCTGAGGGCATTGATCTGCATCACCGTCAGGGCCTGGATGGCGGACGGGCTGAGGGCCTCGATCTGGTCGGCGGAGAGTGCGGCGATGACGCCGATGCTGAGGCTGGGAACGGCACGGCTGGAGATCGCCGCGATATCCTGGCTGGAGAAGGTGGCAAGGCCGGACGATCCCATGGCCGTAAGCTGCTGGCCGCTAAGCGCGCGGACCTGCGCCGGGGTCAATGCCTCGATCTGCGCGGTGTTCATGGCGCTGATCTGGGTCGATCGGAGACCTGTCAGCGCGCTGGTGCTGAGCGCTGCGATCTGTGTCTCGCTGAAGGCGGCAACCGCTTCGGCGCTGAGTGCCGCGATCTGCGTCGGCTTGAGGAGTGCGACCTGCGCCGTCGTGAGCGCTGCGATCTGTTCCGGGGTCAGCGACGTGGTCTGCGCCGGCGTGAATCCCGCGATGGCGAGCGGCGTCAGGGCGCTGATCTGTTCGGAGGAAAGGGCGGCGATGGCCGCGGTGCCGAGAAGCTGCACGGCCTTGTAGCTGATGGCCGCCATGTCGTCGGTGGAGAAGGTCGCGATATCCGCGGGGTCGAGGGCGGCGAGCTGGGCGGCGCTCAGCATGCGGACCTGCGAGACCGTCAGCGCCTCCGCCTGCTCGGACGACAGGCCTCTCATCTGGGTCGCGGTGAGGGCGGCGACCTGGGAGGGTGCAAGGTTCTCGATGGCGATTTTGTCGAGAGCGCTGAGCTGGTCGAGCGACAGGCCGATGATGGCGCTTTGCGAAATGGCGCTCAGCTGTCGGGTGTTGAGGGTCTCGATGTCCTCCACTTCCAGCGCTGCGATCTGCTTGGAAGAGAAGGCATTGAGCTGGCTCGTGGAGAGCGAGGCGACGTCCTCCGTCGTCCAGGCCAGGATTGCCGAAGTGGAGAGTTGCTTGATCTGGGCGATGCTCAGGGTGGGCACGATCGACGTCATGGGCAAAGTCCTGAAATATGGAATCGAAAGAACAGCAAATTCACCATTCGGCTGATTTTCGATACAATCGCGAGCTTGCCTGAACCTGTACGTGGAGGTTGCGGGGCGGAATGCCTGAATTGCCGGGAGTTTGCGGGCTTTCCTGCCCGCGCGGGACGGCCGAAGGGTGCGCCTGCCGGCCGGTGTTCTACGCGGCGCCGTAAAGCACCGGCATGAGGCCTGCGGAAGCCTGGAAACGCCGCCAGGATTTGTGTTCCGGTCGGGTCCAGCCGGTTTCGGCGACGGCCGAGAGGCGGGGGAAGACGAGACGGTCGAAGACGGCGCGGTCGAGCATCGGCTCTGACCAGATGCAGGCCTGCACACCGAGCAGCCTGGCCTTCTGCGCCTCGTTCCAGCCGGAGACGGGATCGAAGGCGTAGGTCATTTCTGGCGTCGAGGCGCCAGCCCAGCTTGCTCCCGGCTCGTCCCAGTCGGCCGAATGCGCCATGTCGAGATAATAGGCCTGGCCCGGGCAGACGACCATCGTGTAGCCCTCGTCGGCAAGTGCCGCCGAGGCCGCGACGTCCCGCCAGCCGCAGAGATAGGTCGTGTCCTTGTCGATGACGTTGCCGTGCGCGGCTTCCTGCCAGCCGCCGGTGGTGCAGCCCTGTGCGGTGAGGAATGCCTGGATGCGCCTGAGGAAGATCGCCTGCAACGCCGCCGCGCCGGACCCTTCGATGGCATCGGCGCCGTGCGTGTTGGTGATCACGTTGAGCCGTTTCGCATGGGCTTCGCTCATGTCCCTTCCGGCGATTTCGGACAGTTTCGCGAGCGCCTCCGGCGAGCCGGACCACGCGCCGATCGGGACTTCGTCTGCGCCGATGTGGATGGTTCGGAAGGGGAAAAGCGCGATCAGTTCCGCAAGGATCGTTTCCACGACACGGTAGGTCGTCTCGCGTGCGGGGTTGAGGCAATTGTCGGCAAAGCCCTGGACTGAATGATAGCTGCCCCGCTCGTCGGGATCGCGGAGCTCGGGGATGGCTATTTGAAGGGCGTGGCAATGGCCGGGCATGTCGATTTCCGGCACGATCTCGATACCGTACTCCTGGGCATGTCCGACGATGTCGCGGATGGCAGCCTTGCTGTAGTAGCCGCCGCTGCGTTCCGCGCCGGTACCGAGCAAAGGCGGAATGGCAAGACCTTCGCCGCGCCAGGCGCTTGTTGCCGTCAGTGCCGGATAGGCATCGATCTCGACCCGCCAGGCCTCGTCGTCGGAGAGGTGCCAGTGGAAGCGGTTGAGCTTGTTCCAGGCGAGAATGGAAAGCAGCCGCCGGATTTCCGCTGCGCCGTAGAACCGGCGTGCCACGTCGAGATGCAGCCCGCGCCAGCCCATCGCCGGCGCATCGGCGATCTGTCCTTCTGCCGGAAACCCGAAGGTGTGCGGATAATGATGCGCGCCGCGCCAGATCTGGCCGAGCGTGATGAGCCCATAGAGGAATCCGGTCTGCCCGGAGGCGTGGATGGCGACGGAGCCGGGTGTGAAGACCAGTTCATGCGCCTCGGCGGCGAGCGTTTGCCGTATGTGGAAATGCACCGGCAGTCCGCCCTCCTCGGCAGCGCGGACGATGCCTTCGACGGCGAAAAGCGATTCGGTCAGCCGCCGGAATGCTGCCGCCGCCGCCGTTGCCATGGCATCTTCCGCAAGAAGCGTCAGGCCGGCGGGGACGGGGCCGAGGCGGGTGAGCGCGACATGGTTCGGCCAGGGGATGACCGAAACCGGTGCCGGTGGTCTGGCGGGCACGGGATAGGGCTCCATGCCCCGTTTCGGCGCAGCGTTGCCGCCCATGCGCTTCGTCGGCGTGGTGGCGACCTGGCGCGTGCTGCCGTCGGGAAAGAGCAGATAGGCGCCCCGTGCACCATCCGTCCAGTGCTGGAATGGCCAGGACAGGCCATGGATGGTGACGGTCCAGCTCGCGCCGGCGCCAAGCTCCAGCCCCTCCGGCGGCAGCAGCTCCGTGAAGGTTGAAAGCCGCCGGCCGATATGGCCGCCCTCCGCGGTTGCCGTGGCATCGACCTGACAGGGGCCGCTGAAGCACAGGCGGAAATTGTCGATGGCGGTCGCCCCGTCGTTGTGCAACGTGAGCCGGTAGGCCATCGCCTGCTCTCCCGCGGCCGGGATCCAGACGGTTTCGAGCGTAAGGCCGTAGAGGTCATGCGCCGGCATGGCAATCATCCCTGGACCGGCAGCATGCCGGCATAGATACCGGGCGCCGAGTCCGGGATCGGCATGGCATTGACCGTCTTCTCGTAGAAGGCCGAAGGTCCGACATCGCCGATGATCGCGTAGCCGTATCCCATCGCCTTCAGGTCGAAGAGGCTGGCAAGCAACAGGGCGTGGCCGATGCCGAGCCCGCGCGCGTCCGCTTCCACCCCCGTCGGCCCGAAAAAGCCGCGGGCGATCGCTTCATGACAGGCGAAACCGACGAGCCGGCGCTCGCGGGTTGCGATGAAGACGGTGGGTGGCTGGCGCGTCAGCGCGACCGCGGTCTCGCTGGCCCAGCCATTGCCGAACGTATCCGCCACCCAGTCGGTGACGAGCCTGGCTTCGGGCGCAAGGGCCCTGCGGATCGTCACGCCGGCCTGCGTCATCCGGGCATCGAGCGCCGGGTCGGGATCAAGACGCGAGAGATTGACGAGATAGTCCAAGGCCACGCCTCCGGTTCGGTGATCCCCTTAGAGGATTGGTAGTCAATCGCCGTGATTCAGGCAAACTGCCAGATTTTGTGTGGCCGATGGCGATAGGAATTCCCTATCAAGCCATTCGAACTGGCCCCTTGATCAATCCTGACGAATGGCAAATACCTGATTTATGGATACTCGTTTTATCGGAAAGAAATCCTCCGCGGCCGGTGGCTGGGGGGCGTTGAAAAGCTGTGGCAAGCGACTGCTTGAAAGCGGCACGCCGCTGTCGGGCGCCAGGGCCATGCTGAAGGCGAACCAGCCGGACGGGTTCGATTGCCCGGGCTGTGCCTGGGGGGATCCCGAGCACGGCTCCTCCTTCGAATTCTGCGAGAACGGCGTGAAGGCGGTTGCCTGGGAGGCGACGGAAAAGCGGGCCACGCCCGCCTTCTTCGCCGCCCATACGGTCTCGGACCTGCGCAAGCTGAGCGACTACGAGCTGGAACTCCATGGCCGCCTCACCCATCCGATGCGCTATGACGCGGCGAGCGACCGCTATCTGCCGGTCGCCTGGGACGATGCTTTCACAGAAATCGGCAACATCCTGAAGAGCCTCGACAATCCTGATCGTGCGGAGTTCTACACTTCCGGCCGCGCCAGCAACGAAGCGGCCTATCTCTATCAGCTCTTCGTCCGCCTCTACGGCACGAACAATTTTCCCGATTGCTCGAACATGTGCCACGAGGCGAGCGGCGTTGCGCTGCGCCAGGCGATCGGCGTCGGTAAGGGAACGGTGTTGCTCGAGGATTTCGAGGCGGCGGACGCGATCTTCGTGATCGGCCAGAACCCCGGTACCAATCATCCGCGCATGCTGGGCGACCTGCGCCGGGCGGCCCTGCGCGGTGCGCGCATCGTCGTCTTCAATCCGATCCGCGAGCGGGGCCTGGAGCGTTTCTCCGATCCGCAGGACAAGATCGAGATGCTGCGCGGCGGCTCGACCGACATTGCCAGCCACTATTTCCAGCCGCAGCTCGGCGGTGACATGGCGGCCGTGCGCGGCATGGCAAAGGCGGTGCTTGCAGCGGAGGACGCGGCGATTGCGGCGGGCCTGCCGCCGGTGCTCGACCATGCTTTCCTTGCCGAACATTGCGTGGATTTTTCCGCCTATCGTGCCGCGGTCGAGGCGACCGGCTGGTCCGAGATCGAGGATCAGTCCGGCCTGACACGGGCCGAGATCGAGCGTGCGGCGGCGGTCTACATGCAGGCCGAGCGCGTCATCTGCACCTGGGCGATGGGCGTGACGCAGCATGTGCATTCCGTCGCGACGATCCGCGAGATCGCCAACTTCATGTTCCTGCGCGGCAATATCGGCCGGCCGGGAGCAGGTCTCTGCCCGGTGCGCGGTCATTCCAACGTGCAGGGCGACCGCACGGTCGGCATCAACGAGAAGCCGCCGGAAGCTTTCCTCGATGCGCTGGAGCGGGAGTTCGGCTTTTCCCCACCGCGCCAACACGGGCACAATGTGCTGTCGGCAATCGGTGCCATGCTGGATAGCTCGGCGGAGGCCTTCATCGGCCTCGGCGGCAATTTCGCCCGCGCGACGCCGGATAGCACGCTGGTGGAAACGGCGCTGCGCCGGCTCAAACTGACGGTGAACATCGCCACGAAGCCCAACCACTCGCACCTGATGCCGGGAGAGGTGTCCTTCATCCTGCCCTGCCTTGGCCGCACCGAGATGGACCTTGCGCCCAACGGCAGTTCCCAGCTGATCAGCGTCGAGGATTCGATGAGCATGGTGCATGGCTCGGCCGGTATCAACCGGCCCGCCTCGCCGCATCTGAAATCGGAAGTGGCGATTATCGCCGGCATCGCCGAGGCGACGGTCGGCAGCGGCATTGTGCGCTGGAGTGCGCTTGCGGAAGACTATGACCGCATCCGCGACCATATCGAGGCGACCATTCCGGGTTTTACGGATTACAACACGCGCCTGCGCAAGCCGCGCGGCTTCCTCCTGCGCAATGCGGCGTCGCACCGGGAATGGGATACGCCTGCCGGCAAGGCCTCCTTCTTCTCCGGCCCGCTGCCGGAGGAGACGGTGCACCAACGGGCGCGCAAGGCCGGCGGGCGCTTCGCGCTGCAGACGTTCCGCTCGCACGACCAGTACAATACGACCGTCTACGGCCTCGACGACCGCTACCGCGGCGTCTACGGCGAACGGCAGGTCATCTTCATCCATCCCGAGGACCTGAAGGCCATGGAGGCGGAAGCCGGCGACCGGGTGGACGTCGTCGGCGCTCACAACGACGGGATCGAACGCGTGGCGCGCGATTTCCGCTTCGTGCCCTATGACGTGCCGCGCGGCAGCATCGCGGGCTACTATCCGGAGCTGAATGTGCTGGTGCCGCTCTCCAGCGCCGGGGAGGAAAGCGACACGCCGACCTCCAAGTCGATCATGGTCTCCTTCCGCAGGTGCGAGGCCGCGTGAGCGGCGAGGCGAGGGAGGCCTGGGATTTCCTGGCGCTTGTCGCCCGCGTGCAGGGCGAGGATCCTCGGCTGACGGGCATCCAGGCCGCGCTCGTCGCGGCCGCTCGCATGGGCGTCGCGAGCGACAGCCGCACGTTCGCCAACCGCCTCGGCCTTGCCCACGCCCTCGTGCTGAGGGAATTGAACGCGTTGGCCGAGCGCGGTGTGGTCCGTATCGACGGGCGGGATGCGCGCACGATGCGGACCCGCTATTGCCTCGGACCGGCCGCAGTCGGGCCTATTTGACGGCCGTGGGCTGGAAGCCGGCCGCGAATTTTTCAGCCTTCCTGACGGCCTTTCCTCCGAGCTTTTCGCCGAGCGCCGCCACCATTTCGCCGGCCCGTTCGACGCCGTTGGCCTTTGCCAGCGTGAACCAGTTGAGTGCCTGCCCGGCATCTTTCTTGAGGCCGGTGCCGTCGAGATAGAGCGTGGCAAGCCGGAACTGTGCCTCGTTGTAGCCCTGTCTTGCCGCTTTGCCGACCCATTCGGCGCCGGCGGCGGGATTCTTTTTCAAGGCGCTGCCGTCGAGATAGAGGTCCCCGAGCCGGAGCTCGGCATAGATATGGCCCATTTCCGCGGCGCCTGTCAGCAGGATCTCCGCCTGGGCGACGTCCTTCGGCACGGCCTTGCCGTCGAGGTAGTAGGCCGAGAGCTTCTCCATGGCCGGAGCGAATCCCTGTTTTGCCGCCCGCCAGAGCCAGTAGGCCGCCTTCTGCGGATCGGCCGTCACGCCGAGGCCGTTCTCGTAGATCAAGGCAAGGTTGAATTCGGCGAAGACGTTCTTCTTTGCCGCCCCCAGCACATACCAGTAGCGGGCTTCCGTCAGGTTCTTCTCGATGCCGCGGCCGTCGCGATAGACGTCGCCCAGCGAACGATAGGCGATCGGAAAGCCGGCACTGGCGCCGGTCCGGTAGATTTCCCGGGCCTCGTCATGTCGGCCGGCGGCATCGATGGCGCGGCCGTAGTTCATGAGGATGCGCAGGCTGTCGGGAAACTGCTTGAGCGCCGTCATGCAGGCCGGCACCGCGGTTTCCGGCTTGATCTGCTTGAAATAGACGCCGACGGCGGGGTCGGCGATCTCCTGCACATGGCCGGCCTCGCGGTCGCAATCGGTGATCTCGGGGTAGAGCGGGTTCTGGGCGAATTCCTCGTAATTCGCCGTGACGCGGCCTGAGATCGCCGGCACGGTCTCGTCGGAGCCCTTCGTCGCATCTTCCAGCCGCAGCCGGGCGAGCTTGGCGAAGACGCCCTCGGGGAATTTTTCGAGATAGCCGCGATACTGGTCGGCGGTGCCGTTCGCCTGGATGCCGTTCCACATCAGAAGGTCCTCGGCCGCATTGATGCTGCGATCGACCGGCAGAGCCGCAACCTCCTGTTCCTTCTCCTCCTTCGGCTTGCTCGCTTCGGCGAGCGTATCGACGCGCATTTCGGCGATGTCGGCAAAGAGGCCCTGGGGGAAAGCGGCGAGGTAGGATTGGTAGCTTTTGGTCGTGTCGCCGTCGGCGGCTGCCTGCCAGGCTTCGGCATCCTTGGTTGCTTCCGCGGAGAACTTCGGCACTTCCGGCAGGGCGTCGGTGAAGAAGAAGTCCTTGGTCAGCGAGGAATTGTCCCACGGTACCTGCTCGCCGCCGGTCTCCTCGACAACCCGCTCGCGCACCCGCTTGAAGACCTGCTCGATGGGCAGGCCCGGCGCGGTGATGAAGTCGGCGAGTGCCCGCGTGAAGGGACTGTTACCCTTCGTGCCGTCCGTCGCGACCTTTCCCGGTGCGGTAGCGAAGGCGATGAAGGTGCCCAGCGGCCCGGTGGCACGCGCAAGGCCGCGTGTTGCGCCGTCATTGGCCGCCGTGCCCGCCGAGCGGTTGGTCTCCAGCGGATTGTTGCGGCAGGCATCGACGATGAACACGGCGATGCGTGGGCGGGCGCGCTCGATCTGCTCGGTGATCATCTTCAGGCTGAAGGCTTCGAGCGGCAGGTCGGAAGAGGAGGTGAGCTGGCTGTCCGTCGGGATCAGATAGTTCTCGTCGGCGAACTGGATGCCGTGGCCGGCATAGTAGACGACGAGATTGGTTTCCGGCGTCAGCGCCTCGGTCAGGCTCTTCAGCGCGCGAACCATCTGCTGGCGGTCGCCGTCGATGACCGAGACGATCTTGAAGCCGGCGGCGGAGAGCGCCTTCTCCATCAGCTTAGCGTCGCTCTGCGCATTGGGCAGGCGCGGAAGATCGGTATATTTGCCGTTGCCGATCACCAGCGCGACGCGGTTGTCTGCGGCGGCGAACGCCGCGGTCGCCATCGAGAAAAACAGAACGAGAAGAAGACACAATCTTTGCATGAGCATCGCCACCCCATGAAGATCCTGGCAGGAGGCTAGCATAGTCCTCCGGCCCGATACTGGACAAGACGGGATGCAGCCCGGCGTTATTCTGCGTCCCCGTCCTCAAAACTGCCTTCCAGCATGCGCGCCAGCGTTTCAGCGCCGTTCCGCCAGCCATCTCTGGCCTCGGCGATGCTTGCGCACGCCGCTACCAAATTAGCTTGCACGTCGGGACGAAGCAGTCTGCCGAGGGCGGCGGAGAGGTGCGCCTCGTCGTCCGCAACGCGATGCAGCAAGGCGGCACCGCGGCTCTCGGCCCAGCGCGCGCGATCGACCTGCCGGTCCATGTCCGGGCTTTCGTCCGGAACGAAGAGGGTGGGAATGCCACCTGCAATGTTCTCATGGAACGTGTTGTAGCCTGCCCGCACGATCGCGGCGTCCCAGGCGCGGCTTACGGCATAGGCGGGGTGGCGCATGAGCCGGTGGTGGCGTTCGGGATGGCGGGGCGCGGTCTTTCCGGTCAGGGGGGATTGTAGTTCCAGCACATGCAGGTCGGCCCTCGCAAGGAGGTCGTCCAGCAGCCGGGTGTGAAGACGCATGAGATCGGGATTGGCGGAACGGGAGAGGTCGAGAAGGACGACGGTGGCTGTCTGTGGCAGGCCGAGTGTTTGTCGGGCCACATCACGCGCCAGGCGCTCCGACGGGTCGATCAGCAGCATCGGATGCACCAGCCGGGTCTTTGCTCGGTCGGCGGCGGTCGGCCCGCCATCGCATTCGCCGGCATAGTCGTCCGGTTCGATGATGATGGGGAAATGCGCGCTGGCACCGATATAGCTCTCATGGTGTGCCGGCCACATTCCGCGCCGGATCCAGATGGCCTGCACGCCGGGATGATGGCCGAGGGCCTTGATGACGCCGTCGAAGACGAAATTGACGTCGTAGACGAGGGTAGTGGCGTGATGGGCTTCGAGCAGCAGACCGATTTCCGCGGCGAGCCGGTCGTTCCAGGCGGCGGGCTCCTCGCCGGTCAGCCCATGATGCGGCACGAAATGCACGGAAAAGCCGAGATCGCGCACGATGCCTGCGCTGTAGCTCATGGTCAGGAAGGCGGCCGGGCGGTGTTTCAGCCGTCTTGCGACCGCAAGCTGGCGAGTGAGATGGCCCTGGCCGATGCCGTTCGCCGAGACGAACAGGATGCCGTCGGGACGATCAGAGAGAGGGACAGGGCTTGCCGGCTGCGCCGTTGCCGCCCGCTCATCGAGGATCGGCCGATCCTCCAGCCTTTCGATGAAGAAGACGGCACTGTTGTTGAAGCCGCGCCAGGCCGTTTCCGGGACGTTGATGGCGAGAAGCCGTTCTGCGGGAACGAGGCGGGTCGCGTCGTAGTCCGCTGGCAGCGGCAGGACCGCGCCGAGCGTATCGGCGAGATCCTCCGGGGAGAAGATGCGCATGTGATCCGACTGACCGAAGCGTGCTGTGCGCTCGGCCCCGGTGTGCCCCTCCAGCGCCTCGCGGAACCCGCCTTCGAGGAAGGGGATGCTGGAAATATGCAGGCCGCCGGGTTTCACCAAACGGTGGAGGCCGGCGGCGACGGCGCGATAGTCGCAGGCGACGTGTTCGAGCACATGGTTGTGCAGCACGATATCGAAGGAAGCCGGGGCAAGGGTTGGAAGATCGCGGCAGAGATCGAGACGGGTGACGGCGAAAGGGAATTGGCCCGGGTCGATGTCGGCGCTGAGATAGCTGCTGCCGAAGCGGTTTCGAAAGGGGGTGGCGAGGCACTCTTCGGGAGCGAGGTGCAGGATGCGGCGATTTCCCGACAGGAGGCCGCGCAGGCGCAGCACCTCGAAGATCAGCCGGTGACGCTCCAGCGAACCGCAACCCTCGCAGCGCACGTTTCGGCGCAGGAAGGCGCTGTCCTTCTCGCCATAGGTATCCCCGAAGACCGGACTGCCGCAGATGTTGCAGGTTGGCGAGGCCACCGTCGTCCTCACAGGCTGTCGAGCTTGGTGATGTCCCAGTCGGTCCGGACGATCCGGGCATGGTCCTCCACGTAACGGGCGATGTCGCGGGCGCCGTTCGTCCAGGTGATAGACCGGCAGCGGCGCACCACGCTCTCTCGTTCCACCGGGTCCAGCAGGCGCTCGACATGGGCCGCGGCAAAGCCGAGGTCGTAGTCGCGGCGCATCAGCCAGCCGCGGCCGGTGAGTTCCGCCCAGCGGGCGCGGCTTGCCTGCAGGTCCATCTCGTCGGCTTCGTTGGGCACGAACAGTGTCGGGACGGCGCCGAGCACCTGTTCGTGAAAGGTGTTGTAGCCGGCCGCGGTGATCGCCGCGTCGAAGGCGTTGCTGAAGCGGAAGCTCGGGAAGAGCTCGACCACCCGGTGCCGCTCGCCCAGCCTTTCGAGGCCGGCGGCGTCGGGCGTGATCGGCGAGCGGATCTCGAGCGCGATCGTGTCGGGGCGGCGCAGCACTTCGGCGAGCAGCGCGCTGCGAATATCCCGCATGTCGAAATTGGCGCCCGAGCCGAGCTGGAAGGCGACGACGGTTATGCCTTCGGGCAGGCCCAGCGCGGCCCGCGCGCTTTCGCGTGCCATGCGGTCGGCCGGGTCGAGCTGCAGGACGGGCGGCACGAGGAAGGTTTCCCTGCGGCAGGCTGCGGTTGGGCCGTGATCGAAGGTTTCCGCCAGCTCGCCGGGTTCGATCACCGCATCGAAATGGTCGGTGAAGTCGAGGAACACCCGGTGGGATTCCCGCCAGAGCGGTCGCCGCACCCAGATCTTGAAGAGATCGGGAAACGCGCCGAGCGCCCGGGTGACGCCTTCGAAAACCGCCGTCGCATCATAGGCGAAGACAACGGGGCGCAAATGGGCGACGAGTTCGAACAGCTCCTCGGCAAGGCAGGTATTCCAGTCCTCGGGGTCGGCATCGAGGATGCGGTGATGCGGCAGGAAATGCGCCTGGTAGCCCTGCTGTACGGCCGCATTCATGGAATAGGACATGGTGGCGAAGACCGGTGTCAGACCCGACGGCAGCCGCTGCGCGACGGCGAGCTGCTGGGTGAGGTGTCCGACGCCGATGCCGTTGCTGGAGGCAAAGAGCACATTGCGTTGCGGCAGGGCCGGAAAGAGCCTGCCGCCGAAGGATGGCGCCTCTTCCGGCGTCCCCATGATGCGGGTGAGACGGTCGGCATAGATAGCCGCGTCGTGGTTGTTTTCGACGAAGCGGCGGGCCTGCATACATTGCGACCGGTAGCGCTCCGGGTCGTTCACGAAGCCATCGATGAGGCGCTCGACATCTTGAGGTTCGCCGTAGATCGCTGCCTTTCCGAACAGCAGCGCGAAATGCGGGGGCAGGATGACGACAAGACCGGTCGCGAGCGCTTCGAGGATCGTCCGCCCGAAGGCCTCCGACCAGGCCGGATCATGGAAGTAGACATAGAAATCGAGCGTGCCGAGGAAGGCCGGAACACCGTCCCAGGTGAAGGGCACCAGCTCCCAGTTCGGCGGGATCGCGCCGTATTTTTCAGTGAGGAAAGTATCGGCGCCGAGCGCGCGCACGCGAAACCGTGCGCCGTCGGCCGGGTAGGCGAGCAGCACGTCCTCGGCGGTCGGCCACTTCAACGGGTCGGGGCGTGAGTGTCGCCCGATGACGACGGGATAGGCGGGCTCTCGGGCCGGTTTTGCCGCCCAGTCGTCAAGGTCGATGAGATTGCCCCAGTCCTCCTCCAGCATATGCGCATAGGGCGGCAGGCGGCGCGGAAGGCTGTCGCGCACGACGGCGCTGACCGGCGCCAGGAACACATCGCTGCCGAAGGCGTCGCAGGCATGAGCAACGACGCGTTCGAGGTCGTACTGCTGGCGGACGTCTCCGTCATACATCGGGTGGTGCAGGACGATCAGCAGTTTGTCCGTGGTGATCGACAGCGGGCGCGTCGGGCGGTTCTCGACGATCGTCGGGTGATGGATCAGCACGAGGCGGGCGTGGAGGCGCATGTCGGGGTCGATGCGCTCGGTCAATCCTTCATCGATCAGGCGCCGCAGGTCCGGGTGCATGGGGAAGGGCAGACCGAGCAGCGGTCCTTTGACGGCGAGCAACCCTGTGCGCAGGCCTGCGCGTGCGGCGGTACGGATTTCCACGGCGAGTGCCGTCGACGTCCCTCCCTCGAAGCGAACATCCGCAACGAAGAGGACGTCGAGCGCCGTGCTCATCGATTGGTCCGCGCCGTCATTGCAGGGGCTGCGGCAAGGAAGGCGTCGATGTTCTGGCCGTAGCTGATGACATGCACCGGCTGCCATTTCGACATGAGGAGACGCCAGCGTTTGGCCAGATAGGCGTTCCAGGAGATTTCGGCGGCGTGCAGCTTCTGTTCGAGGACGGAGGGCAGGTATTCGAAGATGGCGTTCCTGTCGCGGAACCGCATGAAGTCGAGGCTGTCGGTGAGATAGACGATCTTGTGCTTCGTGCCGAAGCGACGGGCCGTCACGTCGATGATCTCGTCGATCTGCTCCGCCTCGACGCCGATGAGCGTAACAATGATCGTGCTGAGCGCCGGTTGCGAGGCGTAGATGGCGAGGGTTTGCGCCGGCACTTCGTCCGGTGTGGCAGGCTTAGGGCCGCGTTGCGGCAACCAGCCGAAGATCCCCATTTCGCCTCCCCCTCGATCCCGCCGGGGCGGGCCTGAAAGCGCCTCTGGATGAAGGCTATTGCCGGGACCCGGCGCTGTCAACGAAGGGCGAATGGAAAAAGCGGGGTGAGGGATCAGGAGGCGAGCGGCCAAGCGGCAATGGCAGCGGGGCGCCATAGCGACGGTCGGCCGGCGGCGAGACGCACGACGACCGATTGCGTTCCGGTGGTCGCAGGAACGGGGAAAAACAACCGGCCGAAGGCGGCATTGCTGCTCTCGCCGGTGGGGGAAGGGGCGGGCTCGAACGACCAGACGAGGCTGACCGGTGCCAGGATCTCAGCCGTCACTGTCACGCCGTCGAGGGTGAGCCGGGCGCAGGCGCCATCGAGATCGACGGTGGCTTCGCTGTAGAATTGCCAGAGGCCGGCCGGGGTGGCGGCGCCCTCCTGCTCCAGCTCATCGACGATGAAGGCGGTGTCGGTACCGTCAAGGGCCACGCCTCGGCGCCAATCGACCGGCCAGCCGTCATCGCCCATGGCATAGGCGGCAAAGCGGCGGCCGTCCCGCTGTCCCACACCGAGGAGCCTTGCAAAGGCCGTGGTCGATTGCGGTGCGCCGTCGATCAGCACGGTGCTGTGAGCCGCGGTCTGCGTGCGAAAATAGTCGAACCGACGCGCGGGCTCGAAATAGCCGGGAAGGGCATAGTTTTCCCGGCCGAGTTCGCTGGCGAAACGCCGGCCGGCTATCTCCAGCACGAAGGTGCCGAGGTCGAGATGGGCGTGGTTGACGTCGTTGCGCCCGCCTTTCAGGGCGAGCCAGGTCGTGCCGGTCCGCAGAACCGCAACACCTGCCGGCTCGTAGGCGGTCGGTGCGTCATCGGCCGGCTGGGGCCCGGCCTCCGGTGCGCACCACAGGAGGTCGAAAGGGTGCGGATCGCCGGGAGCGGTGTGTTGCCAGGCCGTTGCGGCCGGTTCGCTCGCGCGGCCGGCGAGCCAGCCGAGCACGGGCGCGCGGCGCGGCTGCTCCGTCGCGTCGCCGAAATTGAACACCCGGCCGCTGGGGCCGGTGAGGTCGCGGCCATATCGCCAGGTGCGCGTGATTGCGTCCGGCATATCCGTCGCAAGGCCGAGATCGTCGAGAAGGGCGTGGGCGAGCACGGCGTAGCGCGTGGCATATTCCCAGTAGTCCGGCCCCTCTTCATAGCTGCCATCGGCGCCGAAGGCGGACAGTCCATATCGCAGGGCGGGCCGGAAACACGCCAGCACGTCCCCGGAGAGGGTGGCGTCCGTGTCGGCCATGGCGGCTGCACCGGCGATCATGCCGGTGCAGCAGACGATATTCCAGTTGTTGCTGACCGTCATCCAGGACGCCCCGGCTGCCGCGGCGGCAAGGCCTGGGGCAAGCCCCTTGGTGGCGATGGCCGTGGCGATCGTGTCATGGTCGGCACGGGTCAACAGCGGCCTCGTCCAGCAAAGGCCGAGCGCCATGCCGGTCGTCATCTCCGCGGTGTCGAGGAAATGGGTCGGGTTCCAGTCGGTGAATACGGCAGCGTTCAGCAGTTCGCGGATCGCCCGCCGGCGAAAGGCGCTGCCGCCGACAAGGCAATCGGCAACGGCCAGCGTTGCGATGCGGTCGAAAAGCTTGCGGCTCGTCGGTAGAATGACGTCGCGTCCATCCTCCCGTTCCAGTTCAAGCAGGGGGGCGGTGTGGATATCGCCCGCGGTCTGCAGGACCCAGTCGGAATAGCGCATGCCAGCAGCGGACGACCGGGCCGAAGACCGGATCTGCCCCGCATCCAGAGAAAGGATCAATAATTCCTGGCCCCGCGCGTGGCGCTTGACGTATCGATATGTGCCTTCTTGGCGACCTTGCAGGGCACCTGCTTGCCCTTGACGGTACAGACTGTCGGTTTACCTGCGCTCGTCTCGCAGCCGCTCAGTAAAACGGATGCCGACAGAAGTGCTGCCAGCGAAGTCCACCTTGCTATTACGAATCTGGTCATGGTCCTGTCCACCCGAAATTAGCAAGTCTTCATGGAAAGCGACAAGACGGGTAAAGTCAATATCCCCGCTGCCCAAAACAGGGTGTTTCCTGCGACTGGGCGACAGGGGTGGCCGGAATTTAATCCCGGCCACCCAGGCTACAGTGACCTGCAAAGGATGAACCCGGCACTGCCGCGCTGCGGAAGGTGCAGTCAGGTGCGCCGGCCGGCTGCGGCCGAGCGCAGGTTGTCGAGCAAAACGGCGAGCAGGAGGATCAGGCCGCGCACGACATACTGGTAGAACGCCTGGATGTTGAGGAGGTTCATGACGTTTTCCGCAATGCCCATGATCAGCACGCCGACGATGACGCCCGTCATGGCCGCCCGGCCGCCGGCAAGCGACACCCCGCCGAGCACGCAGGCTGAGATGACCGAGAGTTCTAGGCCTGTCGCGGCATTCGGCTGGCCGGAGGTGATGCGCGAGGCCAGCAGCACGCCGGCAACCGCGCAGACGAGGCCCTGCAGTGCGAAGATCCAGATGCGCATGTTCGAGACGTTGACGCCGGCAAGGCGCGAGGCCTCGGGATTGCCGCCGATCGCCAGCGTGTTCTTGCCGAAGACCGTGCGGTTCAGCACGAAGCCGAAGACGATGAAGAAGGCGGCCATGACCCAGATCGGCGTCGGGATGCCGAGGAATTTCGACAGGGCGAGCTGGTAGAAGCCCGGATCGTTGATGCCGACGGCGCGGCCGTCCGAGGCGATCAGCGCGAAGCCGCGCACGATCTGCATGGTGGCGAGCGTCGTGATCAGCGCGTTGATGCGGAAGCGGGCGATCACCACGCCGTTGACGAGGCCAACCGCACCGCCGCAGATCAGTGCGGCGATAAGGCCGACGAGGATCGACCCCGAGGCATTGGACGCCATGACGGCGACCATGCCGGAAAAGGCGACGGTGGAGCCGACCGACAGGTCGAAGTCACGCGAGGCGAGGCAGAACATCATCGTGCAGGCGACGATGCCGATGGTGACCACCGATTGCAAGAGGCCGAGCATGTTGCGCTCGGTCAGGAAGTTGGGCACCGTCAGGGCCACGATGGCGAAGGCGACGGCGAAGATGACGACCAGACCCTGTTCGCCGAGGAGGAGTTTTTTCAAGGACGTCATCGGGACTTGACCTGCTGGTTGGGAACATCGGGAAGGGCGGCGGCGAGGATGCGGCGTTCGTCGAAATCGGCCCGCTCGATGTCCGCGGCGACACGGCCTTCGCACATGACCATGATGCGGTCGGTGATGCCCATCACCTCGGGCAGTTCGCTGGAGATGACGATGATCGCCATGCCCTGGCCGGCGAGCTCGTAGAGGATCTCGTAGATCTCGGATTTGGCGCCGACGTCGATGCCGCGTGTCGGTTCGTCGATGATGAGGACCTTGACGCCTTGCTCCGACAGCCAGCGGCCGAGAATGACCTTCTGCTGGTTGCCGCCCGAGAGGTTGACGATCTCCTGTTTGCGGGAGGGCGTGCGCACGCGCAGTTTGGCGATGAAGCGGTCGGCAAGCTCGGCCTCCTTCTTCGGCTGGAGGATGCCGAAGGGGGAAAAGTGCCGGCGCGAGGAGATCGCCATGTTCTCCTCGATGTTGCGGCCCTGCACGATGCCGTCGAACTTGCGGTCTTCCGGGCAGAGCACGATGCCGGAGCGGATCGATTGCGGTGGACTGTCCGGTGCAACGGCCCTGCCGTCGACGGCCACCGTGCCTTGCGAACGGCTGTCGGCGCCGTAGACGAGACGTGCCATTTCGCTGCGGCCGGCGCCGATGAGACCGAAGAAGCCGAGGATTTCACCCTGGCGCACGGAGAAATTGATCGGCGTACGCAGCTTGCGCCCGGCGAGGTCCTTAACCTCCAGCCGCACGGCGCCGCGCTCGCGGGGGCGAAAACCCCAGATGTTGGCGATCTCGCGGCCGACCATCTCGGAAATGATCTGGTCGCGCGTCACGGCGGCGATATCGGGGTGATGGGCCGCCAGCTTGCCGTCGCGCAAGACCGTGAGGCTGTCGCACAGGCGAAAAATCTCGTCGAGGCGATGCGAGACGTAGAGGATGACCTTGCCCTGCGCGCGAAGGCGGTCGATGAGGGAGAAGAGGATTTCGCTTTCGCGCGAGGAGAGGGAAGAGGTCGGTTCGTCGAGCGCGATGACGCGCGCGTCGGCCATCACGGCCTTGGCGATCTCGACCATCTGGCGTTCGCCGATCGACAGCGACGCGACCTTGGCGGCGGGATCGATGTCGATGCCGATATCCTTGAGCTTCGCCTTCACCACGCCGAGGAGGCGCGTGCGGTCGATGACGCCGGCCTTGCCGGGAAAGCGCCCGAGCCAGAGGTTCTCGGCGACTGTCAGCTCGGGCACGAGCTGCAGTTCCTGGTGAATGACGATGACGCCGGCTTCGAAGGCGTCGCGCACCGAGCGGTAGTGCTGCGCCTTGCCGTCGATCAGGATCTCTCCGGTATCGGCGGACTGATCACCCGAGAGAACGCGGATAAGCGTCGATTTTCCCGCGCCATTTTCGCCCATCAGGCCGTGCACGGCGCCCTTCTTCACGGAGAAGGAGACGTCGGCGAGCGCCTGCACGCCGGGATATCCCTTGGATATCGCGTTGAATTGAAGGAAGTCCTGCATCTCTCCACCCCCGAAAAGAAGCCCGGCGGCCCAAAAGTCTTCAACTGCGCCGCCGGGGTGATATCATCTTGGGAGGATGATTATTCGATGCCAAGGTCCTTGCGGACGGTCTCATAGTTGTCGCGCAGAGCGACCTGGCCGGCTGTCAGGGTCAGCTTTTCCGGTTCCTTGCCGTTGGCGACCCACTCGAACATGTTGAGCGCGGTCTCGTAGCCGTGACGCTTCGGCGAGATGATCACGGTGCCGAAGAAGCCGGTTGCCGTGGGCTTCTTGAACTCGTTGATCGCCGAATCCGCACCGCCGATGCCGACGCCGATCATGCTGTCGGCGGCAATGCCGACGCTTTCGGTGGCGCGCACCGCGCCAAGCACGGCTTCGTCATTGAGGCCGACGGCGACCCAGTGCTTGATGCCGGCATTCTTGTTGAGCACGACGGTCGAAGCGTTGAGTGCCGCTTCCGTGTCGGTCTTGGCTTGCGGGGCGTCGAAGATGTTGGCTTCCGGGAAGCCGGCGGCCTTCAGCACGGAGAGCGCACCTTCGACACGGTCGACGGCGGTCGGCAGCTGGTCGTAGGAGACGCGGATCGCGCCGACGTCCTTCATGTCCCAGCCGCGCTTCTTGATTTCCGCGACAATGGTCTCGCCGACGGCCTCACCGATCTTGGTGGCCGAGATGCCCATATGCGGCACGTCTTCGATCGGGCTGCCATCGGCATTGACCAGGCGGTCGTCGACGGTCATCAGCTTGAGATCGTTGGCGGCGGCCTTGGCGACGATGCCGGGCCCAAGCTTCACGTCCGGCGTGCAGATGATGAAGCCCTGGGCGCCCTGGGCGCCGAGATTGTCGATGGCCGACTGAACCTTCTCGCCGTCCTCGGCGCCGATCTTGACGAGGGTGAAGCCCTTCTCCTTGGCGGCGATGTCTGCGAACTTCCATTCGTCCTGGAACCACGGCTCTTCCGGCTGCTTCACGATGAAGCCGATCTTCACATCGGCAGCGAAGGCGGAGGTTGCGGCGAATACGGCGACGGTGCCAGCCAGGATGGCTGCTTTGATAAGGCCCATTGTCTCTCTCCCAAGTTAACTGCGCCTGCAGTGTGCCTTGGTGTAGTGTCTTTCATCATATTCGTCAATTGCGTTTGTATGATGAATTAAATAACAGTGTATGATAGTAACGTCGCGATGATGCGAAGCGGGCCGTCGCCATCGGGCGCGAAACGGGATATGCATCGCGGACGGAAATGGGGTGGAGAATGATCGTGCAGGAACAGGACGGGCGCTCGGGCGTGGCCGATGGCGAGGGCGGCGTACGGCGTCCCCGGGTGCAGAAGAACATCACGCGGGCGATTGCCTCGGATATCTGCGCCGACATCTTCCCGGTCGGCGGGTTCCTGCCGACGGAGAACGAGCTGTGCCTGCGCTACGGCGTCAGCCGCACCGTCATCCGCGAATCGCTGAAGATCCTCGAATCGAAGGGCCTGGTGCGCGGCCGCTCCCGGGTCGGCACGATCGTCTGCCCCAAGGAGGAGTGGAACATCCTCGACCAGCAGGTGCTGGAATGGATCGGCCCGCGCATCTTCGAATTCGACCTTCTCACCTGCGTGCTCGACGCGCGCCGTGCCATCGAGCCCTTTGCCGCCGAACTCGCCGCCGAGCGCGCGACGGTGCAAGACGTCGCGGAAATCGAGCGCGCCTGGGAACGCATGCGTGATGCAGAGAGCGATCTCGATGCCTTCTCGCAGGCGGACTTCGCTTTCCATGCGGCGCTGCTCAAGGCCAGCCACAACCAGGTTTTCATGCAGCTCGCCAGCATCATCCAGGCCGCGCTCGAATTCTCGCTGCATGCCTCCGCCGAAGCGGCGGATGCCCGGGACGAAGCGCTGGAGGTCCACAAGCGCCTCGTGGATGCGCTGCGCATGCGCGACAAAGCGACGGCGCGTAAATGTTCGCACCGCCTGCTTGATCTTGCCGCGCGCGATCTGGCGATTGCCGTCAAGAATCATCCGACGCCTGCGGGCGCCTGATCCAATCCCTTTCTGTTTCCAGACGAGTGTCCCTATGAAGATCACCAAGCTCACGACCTATATCGTTCCGCCTCGCTGGCTCTTCCTCAAGGTGGAGACGGACGAGGGCATCGTCGGCTGGGGCGAACCCGTCGTGGAAGGTCGCGCGCTGACGGTGGAGGCGGCGGTGCACGAGCTCTCCGACTACCTCGTCGGCAAGGATCCGCTTCTGATCGAAGACCATTGGCAGGTCATGTATCGTGGCGGCTTCTACCGCGGCGGGTCGGTGCACATGTCGGCGCTGGCCGGCATCGACCAGGCGCTCTGGGACATCAAGGGCAAAGCTTATGGCCAGCCCATTCACGCTCTGCTCGGCGGCCAGGTGCGCGACAAGATCAAGGTCTACAGCTGGATTGGCGGCGACCGCCCTGCCGATGTCGCCAACAATGCCCGCGAGGTCGTCGCCCGCGGCTTCAAGGCGATCAAGCTCAACGGCTGCGAAGAAATGCAGATCGTCGACAGCTGGGACAAGGTGGAAAAGGCGGTGGAGACCGTCGCCATCATCCGCGAGGCGATCGGCCCGCATGTCGGCATCGGCGTCGATTTCCATGGCCGCGTGCACCGGCCCATGGCCAAGGTGCTCGCAAAGGAGCTCCAGCCCTATAATCTGATGTTCATTGAGGAACCTGTGCTTTCGGAAAACCGCGAGGCCTTGAAGGAGATCGCCAACCATTGCTCGACGCCGATCGCGCTGGGCGAACGGCTCTATTCGCGCTGGGATTTCAAGTCCGTGCTTTCGGACGGCTATGTCGACATCCTCCAGCCGGATCTTTCGCATGCCGGCGGCATCACGGAATGCCGCAAGATCGCGGCGATGGCGGAGGCCTATGACGTGGCGCTCGCGCCGCATTGCCCGCTGGGCCCGATCGCGCTCGCCGCCTGCCTGCAGGTGGATGCGGTCTCCTACAATGCCTTCATCCAGGAACAGAGCCTCGGCATCCACTACAACAAGGCCAACGACATTCTCGACTACATCTCCAACAAGGAGGTGTTCCACTATGCCGATGGTTTCGTCTCGATCCCGCAGGGAGCCGGGCTCGGCATCGAGGTGGACGAGGCCTATGTCATCGAACGGGCAAAGGAGGGCCATCGCTGGCGCAACCCCGTCTGGCGGCATGAAGACGGTAGCGTCGCCGAATGGTGAGGAGGGCAGACATGGCCGGACGTCTTGACGGAAAACGGATCGTCGTCACCGGTGCGGCGCAGGGTATCGGCCTTGCCATGGCCGAATGCTTCCTTGCCGAGGGGGCAAGTCTCTTCCTCATCGATCGTGACGGCGATCTGCTGGCCGCGGAAGCCGGCCGGCTTCGTGCCGCTGGCGGCAAGGTTGGCCTTGCGGCGGCTGACATCACCGATGCCGATGCCATCGCGCGGGCGGTGGCTGCCGCGACAGCCGAGATTGGCCGGCCGAATGCGCTGGTCAACAATGCCGGGGTCAATGTCTTCTTCGAGCCGCTGAAGCTCTCGGATGCCGACTGGCAGCGCTGCTTCGACATCAACCTCAAGGGCGCCTGGAATTGCAGCAAGGCCGTTCTGCCTGGCATGATCGAAGAGGGGGGCGGGGTCATTCTCAACATCGCCTCGACCCACGCCTTCACCATCATCCCGCACACTTTTCCCTATCCGGTGGCCAAGCACGCGCTGCTCGGCATGACCAAGGCGCTCGGCCTCGAATATGCGGGGCAGGACGTTCGTGTGAACGCGCTGGCGCCCGGCTATGTGCGCACGCAGAAGGCGGTGGAATACTGGAACAGCTTTCCAGATCCCGTCGCGGCAGAGGCTGAAACGATGAAGCTTCATCCCGGCGGGCGTATCGCCTCGCCGGAGGAGATCGCCAAAGCCGCGCTCTTCATGGTTTCGGACGAATGCCCCTTCATGAACGCCACCTGCCTGACGGTGGATGGCGGGATGAGCGTGCTGCATCACCCCTGAGCGGATGGGATTTTCGACAGCGGAAAAAAAGAGGCCCCGCACGAAGCGGGGCAGCGAGCGCCACGGTTGGCTCCCAATGACGCGGGGAAGCTCGCGGGTTGCGCGAGTGATATCTGAGTAGGGTTTTGCTGGGACACAGGGAAGGTCTGATTCGGCGATTCCGGTACGCTCGTGCAAATAAACTGCAGATGCAGCGGTTTTGGCCGGGTTGCGGACGGGAAATGCCCGCGAAACAGGCAGCCGTCAGGACGCCGTTTTCAGGATCGCGGAGAAGCGGGGATCGAAAGCCCGGCGGATCGGCTCGGCCGCGGCACCCAGCGCGACCGCCCACGGGCCGATCATGCCGAGCTGCAGGCGCGGCAGCATGCGGTCAGGTCGGTCGGCATTGGAGGAGATGAGCGGGAACATGGCATCGAACAGCCGCTTTGCCAGCGGCTCCGGTGCGCTGCCCGAGAGAATGACGGTCTGGGGATCGAAGATGGTCTCGACCGTGTGCACGGCCTGGCGCATGTCGGCCGCCGCGCCCGCCAGCCAGTCGAGAATGCGCGGATCGTCCGCAAGCGTCCGCCGCTCGACCTCGGCATAGGCCTCCGTGGTCGCCGAATCGAGGCCGAGATGCTGGAACAGCGAAGCGAGCGACGAGCGGTGTTCGAGCGGTGACTGGCTGCCGCCGCGCGAGAACAGCACCATGCCGATCTCGCCAGCATTGCGGTTGCTGCCCGTATAGAGCTCCCCGCCGAGGATCAGCCCCGCCCCGATACCGTAGCCGAAATAGATGCAGACGGCATGGTCGAGGCCGTCCGCCGAGCCGTTCATCCGCTCGGCTGCCGCGCAGGCGGTGGCGTCGTTCTGCAGGCTTGTGGCCAGTCCCGTGCCGGCGGCCAGCGTTTCGACGAGCGGGAAGCTCTGCCACGGCGCCATCATCCAGGCATTGTCCTCGGACGGCGGAAGGCCGAAAGGCCCGGGCATTGCAAGGCCGAGCCCGGCAAGCCGGTGTGTCGATTCGGGGATGCGCCGTGCCAGGTCGCTGCGCATGGTCTCGATGAGGCGAAGGATCAGCTTGCAGCCCTCCACCGGGCCGCCCGGCGGAAGGTTGGCGACGGCGCGGGCGACTTCCCGCCCCATGAGGTCGACGGCGACGAGGCGCGTGAGGTGCCGGTCGATCTGCACGCCGAGGGCAAAGGCGCCTTCCGGAACAAGGCGATAGGGCGTCGAAGGCTGGCCGCGCCCACCGCGCACCACCTCCTCCGACGCGACGAGCCCGTCCACCTCGAGGCTTTCGACGAGATTGGAGATGGTCTGCTTGGTCAGTCGCGTGGCGCGGGAAAGATCGGCGCGCGACAGGGGTCCGTTCAGCCGGATGGCCTCGATGATGACGCGCCGGTTATGGGCGCTGGTGCCTTCCTGGTTGGTTCCGCTCTTGGCGCGGATCGTCCGCAGTTCGTTCATCGATACCCCCTCTTGACACCATTTGAATAATACAGAACACTTAAGTCAAGAGATTTGACTTAATAAGGAGCCGAAGAGCTCCGGGGAACGGCGGCGGGTCTCCCGCCTTGATCCGACAAGGAGCTGTCAATGGTCCTCAGGGGCCGAGGCGGCCCGAAACGACCAGGGGTGCCCATAGGGTGCCCTCGGATGCATGAACCAAAAAGGAGGACGCAATCATGTTGAAATCGATAAAGAAGACCTTGCTCGGCGCGGTGCTGGTTGCCGGCGTTTCCGTTCCGCATGCCTTTGCGGAAACGACGCTCAACGCGCTCTTCATGGCGCAGGCCGCCTATAGCGAGGCGGACGTGCGCGCCATGACGGACGCCTTCACCAAGGCGAACCCCGACATCAAGGTGAACCTGGAATTCGTTCCCTACGAGGGCCTGCACGACAAGGCGGTGCTCGCGCAGGGTTCCGGCAGCGGCTACGACGTCGTGCTTTTCGACGTGATCTGGCCGGCCGAATATGCGACCAACAACGTGCTGGTCGACGTCTCGTCCCGTATCACCGACGAGATGAAGAAGGGCGTGCTGCCGGGCGCCTGGACGACCGTCAATTATGACGGCAAGTCCTACGGCATGCCGTGGATCCTCGACACCAAGTACCTGTTCTACAACAAGGAAATCCTTGAGAAGGCCGGCATCAAGACGCCGCCTCAGACCTGGGCCGAACTCAACGAACAGGCAAAGGTCATCAAGGACAAGGGTCTGCTGGCGACCCCGATCGCCTGGAGCTGGTCGCAGGCCGAGGCCGCGATCTGCGACTACACCACGCTTGTCAGCGCCTATGGCGGTGAATTTCTGAAGGACGGCAAGCCGGCCTTTACGGAAGGTGGCGGTCTCGATGCCCTGAAGTACATGGTCGACAGCTACAAGTCCGGCCTCACCAACCCGAACTCCAAGGAGTTCCTCGAAGAGGACGTGCGCAACCTCTTCCAGAACGGCGAGGCGGCCTTCGCACTCAACTGGACCTATATGTACAACATGGCCAATGGCGGCAAGGACAGCAAGGTCGCCGGCAAGGTCGGTGTCGTGCCTGCACCGGGCGTCGAAGGCAAGAGCGAGGTCTCGGCCGTCAACGGCTCGATGGGCCTCGGCATCACCACGACCAGCAAGAGCCCGGACGAGGCCTGGAAGTACATCGTGCACATGACCTCGCAGGAGACGCAGAACGCCTATGCCAAGCTCAGCCTGCCGATCTGGGCGTCGTCCTACGAGGATGCCGCCGTCACTGCCGGTCAGGAAGAGCTGATCGCGGCCGCCAAGCTCGGTCTTGCCGCCATGTATCCGCGGCCGACCACGCCGAAGTACCAGGAGCTTTCCACGGCCCTCCAGCAGGCCATTCAGGAAGCCCTGCTCGACCAGGCATCGCCGGAAGATGCGCTGAAATCGGCAGCCGACAACAGCGGTCTTTGACCTTCGGCCTTGCGGGCGGCTTCGGCCGCCCGCACACTCCCCTTTCCTGCAATCGATGAAGAGGACGCTATGTCCGGCACCTGGATGACGACCCGGGCATGGCTTCTCATGCTGCCGCTGCTGGTGATCATGCTCGCCGTGATCGGCTGGCCGATGGTCGATACCGTGCGGCTCTCCTTTACAGATGCCAAGTTGATCGGTTCCGGCGGTGCTTTCATCGGTTTCGACAACTACCTGAAAATGCTGTCGAACAGCAATTTTCAGCGCGCGCTCTATGCGACGACCTGGTTTGCCGTGGTCTCCGTGACGGCGGAGATGGTGATCGGCGTTCTGGCCGCTCTCCTGCTGAACCAGCGGTTCTACGGCCGCACCGTGCTGCGCGCCCTGCTGATCCTGCCCTGGGCTTTGCCGACGGTGGTCAATGCGACGCTCTGGCGGCTCATCTACAATCCGGAATACGGCGCGCTGAACGCGGCGCTGACACAGGTCGGCCTTCTCGACAGCTACCGCTCCTGGCTCGGCGAGCCCGGCACCGCCATGACAGCGCTGATCGTCGCCGACTGCTGGAAGAACTTTCCGCTCGTCGCCCTCATCGCACTTGCCGCCCTCCAGGCCGTGCCGCGCGACATTACCTCCGCATCGCTGGTCGATGGCGCAGGCCCCTTCGCGCGCTTCCGTTTCGTCATCCTGCCCTATCTCGCCGGCCCCCTGATGGTGGCGCTGGTCCTGCGCACCATCGAGGCCTTCAAGGTGTTCGATCTGATCTGGGTGATGACGCGCGGCGGCCCGGCCAATTCGACGCGCACCCTGTCGATCCTCGTCTATCAGGAGGCCTTCTCCTTCCAGCGTGCCGGCTCCGGCGCCTCGCTCGCCCTCGTCGTCACCCTCATCGTGACGGTGCTGGCAATCGGCTACGGCATGCTCGTGCGGCGCACGGCGGGGAGTGCCGCCTGATGGAACGCCGCAGCCTTCTCGCCTCGATCCTCATCCATGCCGCCGCGCTGCTGCTGGCCGCGGTCATCGTCGCGCCGATCTTCTGGCTCTTCGTGATGAGCATATCGCCGGCGGCCGACCTCGTGGCGCGCCCGCTGCGCTGGTGGCCGAGCACGGTCGATTTCTCGCGTTACGCCACGCTGCTTTCGACCATCCCGAACAGTGCGGGTGCAACCTTCGTCGCCTCGCTCGTCAACAGCATCCTCGTGGCGGGCATGGCGACGGTTGCCGCCGTACTGCTTGCCGTGCCGGCGGGCTGGGCGGTCTCGCGCACACCTTCGGTCGGTTGGTCGCTCTCGCTGGTCATCGCCACCTACATGCTGCCGCCCGTCGCACTCGCCGTGCCGCTCTACATGGCGCTCGCCGCCTTCGGCCTGCTCAATTCTGTCTTCGGCCTGGCGCTCGTCTACCTCACCATCCTGGCACCCTTCACCACCTGGCTGATGAAATCCGGCTTCGACGGCATTCCGCGGGAAATCGAGCAGGCGGCGATGATGGACGGGGCAAGTCTTTTTGCGACGCTGCGTATCATCACCCTGCCGCTTGCCATGCCCATCGTCGCGACCTCGGCGCTCTTTGCCTTCCTGCTCGGCTGGGACGAGTTCTTCTATGCGCTGCTCTTCACTTCGGACCAGCGCGCCCGCACGCTGACAGTCGCCATTGCCGACCTCGCGGGCGGCCGGGTCTCCGACTACGGGCTGATCGCGACGGCCGGCGTTCTGGCCGCGCTGCCGCCGGTTCTGGTCGGCCTCCTCATGCAACGGGCCCTGATTTCGGGCCTTACCAGCGGCGGTGTGAAAGGATGATGATGGACACGACTGCATCCCGGCCGGAAGGTCTCAAGGCGATCGATCGCGAAATGGCGCGCCAGCATGCCGATGCGCTCGCCTCGTTCCGCAACAACGGCGCAATGGCTGAAAGGGCCGCTGCCAGCCTGAAGCGCACCGGCCGGCTGCTGCTCCTCGGCATGGGCGGCTCGCAGGCGGTCGGTCGCGCCGTCGAGCCGCTTTACCGCCGCCTCGGCATCGACGCGATTGCCTTGCCGCTTTCCGAGCAGCTCGGCGCGCCGCTCGCCCTCGACGGGCGCACGGTCTTCGTCACCTCGCAGTCGGGGGAAAGCGCGGAGGTGCTGCGCTGGTTCGGGGAGACCGGTGGCAATGAGGACACATTCGGATTCACGCTCGAAGGCGGCTCCTTCCTTGCGCGCACGGCGCCCTGCCTCGTCGGCCACGGCGGCACGGAGCAGGCCTTCGCCGCGACCCGCAGCCTGACCGTGAGCTTCGCGCTCCACCTTGCGATCCTCGCTGCCCTCGGCGAAGACGGCGCGTCGGCGGTCGATGTCCTGGAAACCCCGCAGGAGCCTTCCATCGATGCGGCGCTGGCCATGTTGCGCGACGTGCGCTCCGTCGTGACGTCCGGGCGGCGGCTGCAGGGGCTTGCCGAGGCCATCGCGCTCGGTTTCACGGAACTGTCGCGTCTGCCGTGTTTTTCGCTGGAAGGTGGCCAGCTGCGCCACGGGCCGATGGAGATGCTCTCGCCAGAGGTGGGCGTGGTCCTCTTCCGCGGTGACGACGCGACGACGGATCTCGTGACGGCGATGGCGACTTCGGTCGTCGAGGCGGGCGCAAGGCTCGTCATGTTCGACGCATCCGGCCGGCCGCCGGTCGAGGGCGCGGCGACGATCGCCTTCTCGCCGCTGACCGGGCTTGCTGCCGTCTTCGCCATGCTGCCGACGGCGCAGCGGCTGATGATCGCCTTTGCTGCGGAGCGTGTCACCGATGCCGGAACGCCGGTGCGCACGACCAAGATTACCCGGAGTGAATGAGTGAAGCCGCTTGCCGTCATCGGAAACGTCAATGTCGACCTGATCATGGGACCGGCTGCGCCCTGGCCGCAGCCGGGCACGGAAAGCATCGTCGATCACGACGAGTTGCGCGTCGGCGGTTCGGCGGGCAATGCCGCGCTCGCCTGGATGGCGCTCGGCACGCCCTTCGAGATCGCCGCCAGCATCGGCCGCGACCAGTTCGGCCGCTGGCTGGCGGAAAGTTTCGGCGCACGCGCAAGCACCTGGCCGGTGCACGGCGACAGCACGACGCTCTCCGTGGGCATCACCCATCCGGACGGTGAGCGGACCTTCTTCACGACGCGCGGGCACCTGCCGCTGTTCAGCCTGGAGGACGTCCTTTCGGTGCTCGACGGACCGAGGCTTTCCGGCGGCATTGCGCTCCTTTGCGGCTCGTTCCTGACGGAGCGGCTGGTGGAGGACTACGACCGGTTTTTCGACTGGGCCGATCGGCATGATATCGCCGTCGCCCTCGATACCGGCTGGCCGCTGGACGGCTGGACGGAGGCGAACAGGCGGGCGGCGAAACGCTGGCTGTCGCGCTGCCGGATCGCGCTGTTCAACGAGGTGGAGACGACCAGTCTTGCTGGTGTTGCCGATCCCGCGGAGGCGGCACGTATCTTGCGGCAGGGCATGCCGGAGGGAAGCTTCGTCATCGTGAAGTGCGGCCCGAAGGGGGCCATCGCCGTGGATCCCGACGAGCGGGTTTTTCACGTCGCTGCGCCTTTCGTGCAGGTCGTCGATACGATCGGCGCGGGCGACGTGTTCAACGCAGCTTTCCTTGCTTCCCACGCAGTCGGCGGAGGGCTTGAGGCAAGCCTTGCCGCCGGCACGGCGGTGGCCTCGCGCGCTATTTCCACCCATCCCCGAAGCTACACACCGACCGGGCAGGACACTACGGCATGAGCACGCTGACCATTGACGCCATCCGCAAGAGCTACGGCGCCGTCGAGACGCTGAAGGGCATCGACATCGCGCTCGAAAGCGGGGAGTTCCTCGTGCTGCTCGGCGCCTCCGGCTGCGGCAAGTCCACGCTGCTCAACATCATCGCCGGCCTTGCCGAGCCGACGAGCGGCGACATCCGCATCGGGGACCGCTCGATTGTCGGGGTGCACCCGAAGGACCGGGACATCGCCATGGTGTTCCAGTCCTACGCGCTCTATCCCAATCTCACCGTGCACCGGAACATCGGCTTCGGCCTCGAAATGCGCAAGGTGGACAAGACGGAACGCGATAGGGCCGTGCATGAGACGGCGAAGCTCCTGCAGATCGAGAACCTTCTGGAGCGCAAGCCCGGCCAGCTCTCGGGTGGCCAGCGTCAGCGCGTCGCCATCGGCCGCGCGCTGGTGCGCAATCCGAAAATCTTCCTTTTCGACGAGCCGCTGTCCAACCTCGATGCGAAGCTGCGCATGGAAATGCGCACCGAGCTGAAACGCCTGCACCAGATGACGAAGACGACCGTCGTCTATGTCACGCATGACCAGATCGAGGCGATGACGCTCGCCACCCGCATTGCCGTCATGCGCGGTGGCCGGATCGAACAGCTCGATACGCCGGAGGCCATCTACAACCGGCCGGCGACGCTCTATGTCGCGACCTTCGTCGGCGCGCCGCCGATGAACCTTCTGGCCGCTACCGCGGCCGAGGACGGCGTGCGGATCGACGGCACGGACATCGCCGTGCCTGTGCCCGGTCTCAACGGCGTGTCGTCCGGGCGCCGGCTCGTCCTCGGCATCCGGCCGGAGGCGGTCGAGCGGACGGGCGAAGGCGTGCCGCTTACGGCGCGTTGCGAGGTCGCGGAGTTGACCGGGCCGGAACTGGTCGTCACGGCGGTCATGGGCCGCCAGCGCCTCGTCGCCGCCCTGCCGGCCACCGCCCGCATCGCCGCCGGCGACGAGATCGCCCTTGTCGTTGCGCCCACTGCCTTCCATGTCTTCGACGCTGAGACGGAGCAGCGGCTGAACTGACGGTTACTTCGCCGCGGCGAAGGCTTCGGCGATGGCGGAATAGACGCGGATCATCGCCTGCGCACCACCGGCGGCGATGTAGAAATCGCCGGACGGCAGATAGACGACCTGACCCTTCTTCCACGCCACCGTCTCGGCGACCAGCTCGTTGTCGAGCGTGATCCTGGCGTTCTGCTCGTTGGAGCCGATCGCGGCGGCGCGGTCGAGCACGATCAGCCAATCCGGGTTGGCCTCGCGGATGAATTCGAACGAGACCGCCTCGCCGTGCGTTGCCGCCTCTACCTCGGTGATCGCCGGCGGAAGATCGAGCGAGCGGTGCAGCCAGCCGAAGCGCGAGCCGGGGCCATAGGCGGTGACTTTGGGCCCGTTGGTCATGACGATCAGCGCCTTGCCCTTGCCGGCAACCGCGGCACGGGCCGTTTCGATGGCGCCGTCGAGTTCCTTGCGCGCGGCCTCGGCCTCGGTTTCCTTGCCGAACAGGCGTCCGTAGGTGGCGATCCGCGCGCGGGCCTGGTCGATGAGGTCGTCCCCGTCCATCGTCATGTCGATCGTCGGAGCCACCTTGGCCGTGGCGCCCACCTTGGTGGAGGAGCGGCCACCGAGAATGATGAGATCGGGTGCGAGCGCGCTCAGTGCTTCGAGATCGGGTTCGAAGATGTCGCCGACCACAGTCGCACCGTCGCTCAGGCGCGACAGTTCCTTCAGGTAGAGATTGGACGGCAGGCCTGCCGGCCTGATGCCGAGTTTGTCCAGCGTGTCGATGGCGGCGATGTCGAAGACGGCGACGGTGGCGACAGGGGTTGCAACGGTCTTCCGGCCGGCCGCCGTGTCGATCGAGATATCGGCGGCGCCGGCAGTGCCGGTGGCAAGGAGGACTGCCGCAAGGGCGAGGGACTTCAGGCGTTTCATGTCTGTCTCCGGTAAGGCCCCGGCGGTCGGCCGGGGCCATGACGTCAGAACGTGGCGCGCACGCTGAGGAGGAACGCGCGTCCGGGCTGATAAAGCGGCTTCACCTCGCCGAACTCCTGGCCATAGGTGGCGCGGTCGGCATAGGTCTCGTTGAAGATGTTCTTCACCTCGGCACGCAGCGTCAGGTTCTGGTGGCTCGGCGGCTTGTACTCGACGAAGCTGTTGACGACCTGATACGCCTTGAAGGCAGGGCTTCCATCCGGCACCTTGTCATATTTCGGCGCGATCTCGATATCGCCGCCGACGGTGAGGCCCCAATCGGCGAAGGTGTGCGCGGCGGAGACCGTGATGATCTCACCGACCGGTGTCGTGAGGTAAGTGCCGGTATCGGAATCGGCCGGCTTCCCGTCGATCAGCGTGTCGATATTGGCATATTTCACGCGGATGTAGCCGTCGGTCCAGTCATAGCCGGCCCCGATCGAAAAACCTTCCGATTCCACATGCCGTCCCTCGAAGGCATATTTGTAGCGCGCCGCGCGGGCATTCTCCATTTCCGTGCGGAACACCGAGCCTTCCAGCGAAAAGCCGGCATATTTCGCGACGAGGCCGACCGTGTAGTTGTCGGAGGTCGTCGGCTCCGGCTCGGGCGAATAGACCCAGGCGGGGTTCATGATGAAGTTCTCGGCGAGCGGAATGCCGGCCCAGACATGGGAGTACCCGGCCTTGGCGGTCAGGAAATCCGGGATGAGGTCGTACTCGCCGGAAATGTTGCCGCTAAGGCCGGCATTGTCCCATTCCTCGCCGGTCGTGCCGGTGAACCATTGCCGGTCCGCGCGGCCGCCGAAGGACAGGCGGGCACGCTCGAAGGGCTCGAGGCGCGTCTGGACATAGGCACCGATATTGCGCGCCTTTTCTGTGGCGGGCTCGTAGAGGTCTTCCACCTCCGCCTTGTCGCTGTAGAAGTCGACGCCGGCCGTCACCGTGCCAAGGTCGAAATGGAAGCGGTTTTCGAACTTGCCGTTGAAGGTGCCGGTGATGCCGGTGACCGGATAGGTTTCCGGTGCGCTGCCGGGTTTCAGGTAGACGGTCGTGCCGACCTCCGTCTGGCCGTAGGCGAGCACAAGCTTCGGATCCCACCAGCCCTCGGGTGTGGCGTCCGTATAGGTCAGGACCGTGTTGGTGCGGTCGAGCGCGTAGTCGCGCACCAGCGGCTCCCACGGTTTGGCCCCCGTCGTCGTGCCCATGTTGGCGCGGAACGGGCGCGGTGCGTTGTCCTTGATCGCCTCGTGGCTGAGTTCGATGCGGTCGCCGCTTTCGAATTCATAGGCAAGCTTGCCGAGGCCGCTCTGGAAGTGCGTCCGGGTGCCCAGCACCTCGTCACCGTTGCCGGCGGAGAATTCGCTGCCGCGGCCAATGTTGAAGTAGCCGAGATATTCGAACCCGTCCTGCTTGCCGAAGGTCGAAAGGCCGGTGCTGAAAATGTTGCCGTTGGTGTTGAAGCCGGAATTGACGAAGCCGCCGTAGCCGTTGCCCTGGAGGAAATCGCCGACATCCTTGGTTTCGTAGACGATGGAGCCCGCGAGCGCGCCCGGGCCGGCATCGGCCGGCGCCACGCCCTCGTCGACGCTGACGGCCTTCAGCAGCGTCGGGTCGATCAGTGTCGTTGCATTGTGGTGGAATACCTTGTTGTTCTGGCGGCTGCCGTCGATGGAGATTGCGAGGTTGGTTTCCTCGATGCCGTTGACATAAACCTTCTGCGACATGGGCAGCGAGGAGCCCACCTTGACGCTCGGCTCTTCGCGGAAAACGTCCTGGATTGTGGCGGGGTTCTTGCGCTCGAGATCCTTGGCGGAAATGTTCAGTTCGCTGACGTCGCCCTCACCGACCTGTTCGCCCTCCACCGTGATCCGGTCGAGCGTCGTCGAGCCGTTTTCCACGGAACCGGTCACGAGCGGGGAGAGATGCGAGGCTGTGACGATCGCCGTGCCGTCGGTGGTGACCGAATGGCGCGTGTCGGTGCCCTCGAGAAGCCGGGCAAGCGCTTCCTGCGGCGTGAACGTGCCCTTGACCGGGCGGGAGGTCAGCCCGCGCGAGGTGGCGGCGGCGAGCGAGACCTGCAGGCCGGATTGCCGGCCGAAGCTGTTGAGGGCGCTCGCCAGAGGCTGTGCGGGAATGTCGAACGCCATGGTGCCGATGCGGGCGGATTTCGCCTGGGCTGCTGCCGGCTGTAGGGCGGCCTGCGGCAGGCTGAAGACGAGCGCCGCCGCCGTGGAGACCATCAGCCTGGTCATGAAGACGGTGCGCGTGCGCGCCTTGGCGCGCGACGTGGTCGATCGATCGATATGCAAACGCATTGTACCCCCGGTATCATCCTCGGGATGCGCTGCTCCTGAAGCGCGCATTCCCGGTGCAGAAACGATCGCCTCGGGAATCTTTTTCACGCTTCCGGCAAATTTCCTGAATTTTTCGGAAAACTTTCCGAAAGGCTCAATAACGCGAGACGATCCGGGTATAGGAGGAAATCGCGCGCACCTTGCCGCCATAGGGTTTGACCAGGGCTGTCAGTGCCCGGTCCGGGTCGCGAAGGTCGTAGAGGCCGGTCACGCGCTGGCGGCCGAGCGTGCGATCCGGCACGCTGATCCAGGCGGGATGGTAACGCTGCAGGCGTGCAACGACGCTGTCCACGGTGACGTCATTGACGAAGAGCAGGCCGCTCCGCCAGGCGCCGATCTCCTCCAATGGAACGACCGCGTGGCGGATCGCGCCGGTCGCGCTGTCGACCGTCGCCATGTCGCCGGGCGCCATTTCGGCAACGGCCTGCCTGTCGCCTTCGCCTGAAATACCGACCACGCCGCGGGCAAGCTGCACCGTGGTTGCGGTATCGTCGAGCGCCACGTCGAAGGCGGTCCCGAGCACGACCACCCGGGCATTGCCGGCCTCCACGGTGAAGGGGCGCTTGCCGTCATGCGTCACGTCGAAGAAGGCCTGGCCGGCGAGGAGGCGCACATGGCGGCCCTCCGGCGTCAGCTCGACATCGATGGCGCTGTCGGCGGAAAGGTTGACGGCGCTGCCGTCGGCGAGCGTCACCATGCGGCTTTCGCCCGTGCTGGTGCGGAAATCGGCCTTGAGCCAGATCATCAGGGCCGGCGCGGCCAGCACGACGAGGAGTGCGGCGGCAAGGGCCAGGGCGATGCCCGTCGCAAGGGGCCGGCGGCTGCGGCGGGGCAGGGGCAGGGGCACGACCGGGCGGGCCGGCCACAGGTCGGCGTGGCGCGGCCGTATCTCGCCGAGGGCATCCCACGCCTTCAGTGCATCGCGCCAGGCGGAACGGTTGGTTTCCGCCCGCGCAAGCCAGTCCTCCACATCCCGGGCGGCCTGCGGACAATCGGGATCGGCCTTCAGCCGCAGCAGCCAATCCATGGCTTCTTCGATCGCGCGGCGCTTTTCGCTGTCGTCCTGAATCAAGTTCTTACCCGTGCCCCGGCTCCCCACGCCATGCCTGGCGTTCTAGCCGAATATCAAATTGCTGCGTAGGGACGATTTGCGCGCGGATTTTTTTCACGGGGCATCATTGCCGAGCCGAAGCGCGATCTCCACCAGCGCGGCGCGGACATGGCGATGAGCAGTGGCGACAGAGATCCCGAGATGGGCGGCGACCTCCTCCAGCGTGTAGCCGCCGAAGCGGTGCATTTCGAGTGCAACGCGGACATCCAGCGGAAACCGGTCAAGAATCCCGGTGATGGTCCGCACTTCGTCGGAGACGAGCACGGTCTCCTCCGGCGTCTCGACGGCGCGTGGTAGGGACCAGAACGGCGGCTCGCTGTCCTGTTCCCTCATCTCGATCTTGCGCCGCTTGATGAGATCGAGGCAGAGATTGCGCACGATGCGATAGAGATAGGCGAGTGTCTGGCTGGCGGAAGCGCCATAGGTGTTGGCCGGAGAGAAGCGCAGGAAGGCGTCCTGCACGATATCCTCCGCCGCCTCGCGCGAGCCCAGGATCCGCGCCGCATAACGCACGAGGGCAGGGCGGTGGGCGGCGTAGAGCAGCGAGGTGGCATCTCCCTCCTTCTTCACGGCACAGCCTTTTCGAGGCGGGTCCAGCGGGCGGCCGTCGGCAGGAGTCCGACCCGGCACGTCAAGCCGCGCGCCAGAACCTTTCCCGCTCGTTTTCCGGCATCGCCGCACGTCGCCGCCATTGCCAATCCTTCAGAATCGCCGCGCCTCAGGCGGCAGCCGTATGTCCATGAGACATATCTTAACTTGATTTATAAGGTCAAGTTTGTCTCGGGAGCGCGGCGGCCCGTCATGCCCGCCGATGCTTCGGCGTCACGCCATAGGCCTTCTTGAAGGCGGTGGTGAAGCTCGATGGGTTGCGATAGCCGGCGAGGTAGGCGGCCTGCGAGATCGGAATGCCGTCCCGCTCCAGCGCGGCGCGTGCCGTCTCCAGCCGCTCCTGCCGGATGAAGTCTGAAACGGTCGTGCCGAAATGCTCCTTGAAATGGCGCTGGATGGAGGATGTGCTGATGCCGACTTCGCGCGCGATGCGGTCGAGCGTCAGGTCCTCGCAAACATGGGCGAGGATGTAGTCGCGCACCTTCTCGCTCTGCCGGCGGCTCAAGGCCGTCGGCTGGTGCGGCGCGGCCGCGTCGGCCTCGACCAGAACCGTGCAGGCCTGGCACATGATGTCGAAGGCGTGCGAGTTGCGGTAGAGTGTCAGGAGTTCGCCCGCCATGGTGCCTGGCGGTTTGAGGATGTGTTCGGCGATCTGGATGAGGTGACGGTTCGGGGCAAAGCTGAATTCGGCGAGGTGCCGGGCGAAGAAGGCGCGCAGCTTCGGCATGCTCGTCGGCTGCGAGCGCATCAGCCGGTCGATCCAGGGCAGGGGCGCGGAGATCATGACCTTGCGCAGCGGCGTCGTGCTTTCATTAACGAACTGCAGCTTGCAGTCCCGCCCGACATTCAGCATGAAGACGGTCGGTTCCGGGGTTGCCGCATCGCCGGCATCGATGCGGAAGTGCTCCCCGTCCATCACGAAATGCTGCTGGCCTTGCAGAAGCACCATGATGAGGAATTTCGGCCAGACGTCATAGAGATTGTCGTCCGGCGTGCAGCTCGCCGGGCCATCCATGGCGCCGACGAACAGGTGTTGGGGAACTTCCGGTTTGATCCTGATGTTCAAGACGCCGCCCTCTTGCATCGCCTTTTTCCGCGCGAGCTGACCTCGGTTGCCGCTTCCGCAAAGTTTTCTGCGGCCTCCGCGAAAGTCTTTGCGGTCGACAGCCGATCCAAGCTACTGGCATAGTTGACTTTGTTAATCAAGTTTAATTGCCGGCCGCCATGCCGGCCTTGTCGTATGTGGATTCAGGAAATGTGGGGCACTCTTTCGCCGTCGATCGGACACCGTCGTATCATGCTGCTTGCCGCGGCCAGCGCCCTGGCACTGAACGCAGCCGTCGCGCAGGATCAAGGGACCGGCCAGGGCAGCACCGCGCTGGAAGCGGTCGTTGTGGAGGGCGGCGCCGGCGAGCGGGGCGATGGACCGGTTGACGGCTACGTCGCCAAGAAGAGCCTCGCCGGTACCAAGACGGACACGCCCGTTTCCAAAACGCCGCAGACCGTCAGCGTCGTTTCCAAGGAGCAGATCGAGGACCAGAGCGCCCAGTCTGTCGCCGAGGCGCTGCGTTACACGCCGGGCGTGCTGACCGACTACCGCGGCGCCTCCAACCTGCGCGACGAGCTTTTCGTGCGCGGTTTCTACTATGTGCCGAAATATCTCGACGGTCTCTTTCTTGGCGGCGACCTCTCCTATGCGAAGATCGATCCCTATCTTCTGGAGCGGGTGGAACTGATCTCGGGGCCTGCTTCCGTCCTATACGGGCAGGCCAATCCCGGCGGTATCGTCAACATGGTCAGCAAGAAGCCGACCGATACGCCGCTGCGCGCGGTGGAGCTTTCGGTCGGCACGGACAAGTATCTTTCCGCCGGCTTCGATATCTCCGACACCTTCGACGATGCTTTCGGTTACCGCATCGCCGCGAAGGGGCTTGGGCGCGACCTGCAGGAAGATTACGCCGCGAACCGCTCCTTCGCCATCGCGCCATCCTTCACCTGGTCGCCGGACGAGGGTACGTCGCTGACGATCCTTGGCGGCTACCAGAACGAACCGGATGCCGGCTATCGCAACTTTCTCGATGCTGCCGGCACCGTCACGCCGATCCCGGGTTTCGGCTTCGTGCCGCGCGATTTCTTCGTGTCCGATCCGGATTTCGAGCGCTCGGAGCGCAAGCAGGCCTGGATCGGCTACGAATTCAAGCACGAGTTCAACGACAATCTCACCTTCCGCCAGAATGCGCGCTACCACCATGTCGACTGGCTGCACCACACGCTGGTCTATGGCAGTGCCGGCCCCGATCCGGTGACCGGCAACAACACGATCGTCAGCCGCTCGGCGAGCGGCGGCACGGACACCTGGAACCAGTTCACCGTCGATAACCAGCTCGAGGCGACATTCTCGACGGGGGCGGCAGAACACACGCTGCTCGGCGGTGTGGATTTCCAGTATCGCACCCGCGACTACAAGTGGGGCCGTGCCGCAGGGCCGAGCATCGACCTTGCCGATCCGCGCTACGGTGATTTCGACTTCTCGTCGCTGGTGCTCGCAACCACTGATCTTCAGGACCTGACGGCCCGTCAGGCCGGCGTCTACCTGCAGGACCAGGTGGAGATCGGCGCGCTCAACCTCCTCGCCGGCATCCGCTACGACCGCGCCAAGACCGAGATCGACGACCGGCTGGGCACCAACGACCAGTCCTATAAGGACGGTGCCTTCACCTGGCGGGCCGGCGCGCTCTACGTCTTCGATAACGGTCTCTCGCCCTATGTCAGCTATGCGACCTCCTTCGAGCCGGCGCTCTACATGCCGCCTGCCGGGGCGTCGGCCTTCTCGCCCACGACGGCCGAGCAATTCGAAGTCGGCGTCAAATATGCGCCGGAAGGCTCCGGCCTGCTGCTGACGGCCGCCTATTACGATCTCAGGCAGAAGGACGTGGTGGCCGGTGCCTGGGACCCGGACCTCGGCCAGACGGTCTATTCGCAGGTCGGCAAGATCCACAACCGCGGCATCGAGCTTTCCGCCCGGGCGGAGGTGACGAACAACCTCTCGCTGATCGCAGGCTACAGCTACATCGACTCGATCGTCAAGGAATCCGTCAACACCAGCGAAGTCGGCAAGATGCCGTCGCGCATTCCGCAGCACCAGGCCTCGCTCTGGGCGACCTACACGGCCGATGAGGGTGCACTGGAGGGGCTGACCGTCGGCGGGGGGCTGCGCTACATCGGCACGAGCTGGGGTGACGGCGGCAATTCGTTCAAGGTCGGCGCCGTCACGCTGTTCGACGCCATGGCTTCCTACGATTTCGGCGCGAAGAGCCCGGACCTGAAGGGGCTCTCGCTCCAGCTCAACGTCAAGAACATCGGCGACGAGCGCTATGTCGCCTCTTGCGCCAGCGCCTATGCCTGCTTCTATGGCGAAGGCCGCAGCATCGTCGCGACGCTGAAGAAGGAATGGTGATGCGCAGGATAGTAGGATCGGGCGTCGTGGCCCTGATCCTCTCGGTGACACCGCTGCTCGCCGCGGAAACGACACACGCCGTGCCGCTCGCGGTCGGCGCGGCGGTGATGGGGAAGGCTGTGGCGGCCGGGACAAGGCAGGTCTTCGATCCCGAGGCGGCTGCGGGCGACTATGTCAAGGGGACGCTTCGCGTCGAGGCTGGCGTGTTCGATCTCGATCTCGTCGACAGCGAAGGCCGGCACCTGCGCCGCCTCGCGGAAGGGGCGGGGGGCGTCGCGGAGTTCCAGTTCGTTGCCGAAGGTTCTGGCGTGCGGCTGGTCGCCACGGCTGACCGCGAGGGCACCTATGTGCTCGGCATCGAGCGCAAGGTCGGCGTCGCCGATCAGCGGCCGGCGCCGACCGCCTATCTGAGCCCTGCCATTGCCGGGATCGCCGCCGTGGTCGCGACGGGTGGAACGACGGAGGCCTTCTGGGCGATGGTCACGGACCGCGGCACGCCACTCGTCGAGGACGGGCAGGACGGGCGCAAGGTCGTCACCTTCCTGGGGCGCGGTGCAAAGCGCAACATCCGCCTGTTCGGCGCACCGAGCGGCGATCACGAGGAGTTGCAGCGCCTTGGCGGCTCGGACATCTGGTTCAAGAGCTTCGAGGTGCCCGACGACACGCGGCTGTCCTATCAGCTGGCTTTCGATGTGCCTTATGTGCCGGGCACCGCGCGCGACCGGCGCGTTGCTGTCCTTTCGACGGCCAAGGCCGATCCACTGAACCGGCACGGCTGGCCGGCGGAAGCGAAAGACGCCTACAATCAGGATTCCGTGCTGGAACTGGCCGGTGCCCCGCCGCAGCCGTTTCTGGCGGAGAAAGGCAACCCGCAGGGCCGGCTGAACACGCTGTCGGTCGAAAGCCGTTTGCTCGGCAACCGCCGCGACATCACGTTCTACTACCCGCCCGGTTTCGACCCGGCGCGCAAGGACACGATCCTGCTCTTCGTCTTCGACGCCGACCAGTATCTCGGCCGCGTGCCGGTGCCGCGCATCCTCGATAACATGATCGCCGCCGGCGCCGTCCCGCCGGTGGTCGCCGTCTTCGTCGCCAATCCCGACCGGGCGGCGCGGGCGCGGGAGCTCCCGGCCAATCTGGCCTTTGCGGATTTCATGGCCACCGAGCTCCACCCGCTTGTCGCAAAGGAAACGGGGCTGGTGGTTCCGGCCGCGCGTACGGTGCTGGCCGGTTCCAGCTATGGCGGGTTGGCTTCGGCCACCGTCGCCATGCGGCATCCGGAGGTCTTCGGCAACGTGCTCGCCATGTCCGGCTCTTTCTGGTGGAGCCCGCCGGGTACGCCGGAGGACCGCCGGGAGCATGTGGCGGGGCTGATTGCCGCAGGCCCGGCGCTGCCGTTGCGCTTCTTTCTTTCGGCCGGGCTTTTCGAAACGGGTGCGCAGGGCACCGCGGGCATCCTCGAAACCAGCCGGCATCTGCGGGACGTGCTGCAGGCCAAGGGCATTTCCGTCATCTATCGCGACTATGCCGGCGGCCACGACTACCTCGTCTGGCAGGGCGTCATCTCGGACGGGCTGATCGCGCTTTTCGGTGGGGACCGGCCCTGACGGCCGGCTTCCCTTGTTGAGAAAACATGAGTAAAGACGTTATGTTTTCGGTGCCTCGGCAGGAGAGCCGACCGCCGGACAAGAATGAAAGGGAAGGCCATGCTCGAATCCGCCGCCTATCTGGAAACCGCCCACGGCCGGAAATACCTGGCCCAGCTGTGCAAGCACTTCGCCCACAAGATCGAGGTCACTGCTTCGGAAAACCACGGTGAATGTCACTTCGCTTGCGGCCTCGGCATTCTCGATGCCGATGACTATGGCCTGCGCATGACCGCCCGGGCGGAAAACGGCGAGGATCTCGCCCAGACCCAGTCGGTGATCGAATCCCACCTCGCGCGCTTCGCCTTCCGCGAAGAGCTTCAGCCGCTCGACTGGCAGTGGCAGAACAAGGCCGGCTGAGCGCTCGCATCCATCCAGCATGACAGGTAGACCATGAAACAGTTCCGCCCGCTCGCAGCTTTCGCCGCGCTTGCCCTTTCCATCCTGCCCGCCAGCGCCATGGACGTGACGACGGCGCGGGGAACGGTCGCGGTGGACGGCGTGCCGAAGACCATCGCCGTCTATGACATGGCTGCGCTCGATACGCTCGACCGTCTCGGCATCCGCCCGGCGGGCGTGCCGGACAAGCTTTACGTTCCCGCGCTGGAGCCGATCAAGGCGGGTGCGACCACGGTCGGCACCCTTTTCGAGCCCGATCTCGAGGCGCTGAGCGCGCTCGGTCCCGATCTCATCATCGTCGGCAGCCGGTCCGCCGCAAAGGCGGATGTTGTGGCCAAGGTCGCGCCGACGATCGACATGACGATCGATGGCGACGATCTGGTCGGGCAGGCCAAGCTGCGCCTTCAGGCCTATGGTGCCCTGTTCGGCAAGGCGGCTGAGGCAAAGGCGATTGCCGGCGAGCTGGACACGAAGCTTGCTGCTGCCAAGGCTGCTGTTGCCGGCAAGGGTAAGGCGCTGATCGTCATGACCAACGGGCCCAAGGTCTCTACCTATGGCCCCGGCTCGCGCTTCGGCTGGGTGCATGCGGCGCTCGACCTGCCGCCGGCAATCGCCGAGATCGAGACGGCGACCCACGGCGAGGCGGTGTCCTTCGAGTTCATCCGCGAGGCGAACCCCGACTGGCTGCTGGTGCTCGACCGTGCCGCCGCCGTCGGCTCCAACGAGCAGGCCGCGAGGGTGACGCTCGACAACGAGCTTGTCGCGGAAACGACGGCGTGGAAGAAGGGCCAGGTCGTCTACCTGCCGGCACCGGATTTCTACATCGCGGCCGGCGGCGTACAGTCGCTCGAACGCGTGCTTGCGACGGTCACGGAGGCCTTTTCCGCCGCGAAATGAGCGCCAGCGCCCTGCACCCATCCTTGCGGACCGGAACGATCGCGGGCCTCGGGCTCGCGGTCCTCTTTGTGCTGAGCCTTGCCGTCGGCGTCAGTCCGCTGCCGCTCGGCCGGGTGCTGAGCGATCCCGAAGCGCTCCAGCTCCTCCTCGTCAGCCGCCTGCCGCGCACGCTTGCCGCGGTCCTGTGTGGCGCCGGGCTGGCGATCGCCGGGCTCATCATGCAGACGCTGGTACGCAACCGTTTCGTCGAGCCAGCGACCGCAGGCACGGCGCAGAGCGCCGAACTCGGCATCCTCCTCGTCACGCTGCTCTTTCCCGCCGCCGCGCTGCCCGTGAAGACGCTCGTCGCCAGCGGCGCGGCCCTTCTCGGTACCTCGATCTTCCTGGCGACCGCCCATCGCCTGCCGCCCGCCCAGCCCTTTCTCGTGCCGCTCTTCGGCATCGTCTATGGCGGGGTCATCGGCGCGGCGGCGACCTATGCAGCCTGGCAGGCGGATCTCCTGCAGTTCCTCGCCGTCTGGACCAACGGGGACTTTTCCGGCGTGCTGCGCGGGCGCTACGAGCTCCTGTGGATCGCTGCCGTGATGGTCGCCATCGCCTGGGTGGTGGCCGACCGGCTGAGCATCATGGCACTCGGGCGGGAGGCGAGCATCGGGCTTGGCATCGACTATGCCCGCATGATGCAGATCGGCCTCGTCCTCGTCTCCGTCATCACCGCGCTGGCCGTTGCCGTCGTCGGCATGATCCCCTTCGTCGGGCTTGCCGTGCCCAACATCGTCTCGCGCCTGATGGGCGACAATGTGCGCGGCACGCTGGGCTGGGTCGCCGCCGGTGGAGCGGGACTGGTTCTCGCCTGCGACATCGTCGGGCGCCTCATCCGCTATCCCTACGAAATCCCGGTCGGCACGGTGATGGGCGTGGTCGGCGGCGCGATCTTCCTCTGGCTGCTCTTCCGGCGTGGCGCCCATGCCTGACCGTCGTCTTCTCGCTCTTGCCGCGGCAGCCCTTGCCGCCGCCGCCGCGTTCCTGGCAATCGGCCTCAAGGGCAACATCGCCTTCGTGCTGGAACTGCGGCTGCTGAAGCTTGCGGCTCTGGTGCAGGTGGGCGTGGCGATCGCCATTTCCACCGTGATCTTCCAGACGGTCACCGGCAACCGCATCCTGACACCATCGATCATGGGCCTCGATGCCCTCTACCTCTTCGGCCAGATGCTGATGGTCTTCCTGCTCGGCGGGGTCGGTTACGTGACGCTCGATCCGCAGCTGAAATTCGGCCTGGAGGTGCTGGTGCTGATGGCGCTCGCCTCGGCGCTGCTGCTGCCCATGCTTAAGAGCCGCCTCGACATGGGGCTGATGCTGCTGGCCGGCGTCGTCTTCGGCGTCCTGTTCCGCAGTCTGCATTCGCTGCTCGCGCGCCTCATCGACCCCAACGAATTCTCCGTCGTGCAATCGGCGAGCTTTGCCAACTTCAATGCCGTGCGTACCGACCTCCTGGTCTTTGCCGCCATCGTCACGGTCGTCGCCGCCGTCATCGCCTGGCGCGCGCGCCACGTGCTCGACGTCATCTCGCTCGGGCCGGATACGGCGACGGGGCTCGGCGTCGGCTGGGCGGGCACGGTGACGGGCCTGCTGCTGCTCGTCTCCGCGCTGGTCGCCGTCTCCACGGCGCTCGTCGGGCCGGTCGCCTTCTTCGGTCTTCTGGTGGCGGCGCTCGCCGAGCGCATCGTCGATACCCGCCGTCACGGCGTGCTGCTGCCGGCAGCAGCCCTTGCCGGCATCGCCGTGCTTGTCGGCGGGCAGACGTTGTTCCAGCACGCGCTCGGCAATGCCACAGCACTCGGCGTCGTCATCGAATTCGTCGGCGGGCTTGTCTTCCTCCTGCTGCTGGTTCTCGGGAGCCGAAAATGATCCGGATCGAAAACGTCTCCTTCAAACACCGGACAACGCCGATCCTCACGGATGTCAGCCTGACGATCCCGAAGGGCGGCGTCGTGGCGCTGATCGGACCTAACGGCGCGGGAAAATCCTCGCTTCTTTCGCTCGTTGCCCGCCTGCAAGCGCTCCAGACGGGTACCATCGACATCGACGGCCTGCCGGTGGACACGACGCCCGGCCGGGAACTTGCCCGCGTCATCGCCATCCTGCGGCAGGACACAACGGTGGCAAGCCGCCTCAAGGTGCGCGAGCTCGTCGGCTTCGGCCGCTTTCCCCACGGCCGTGGACGCCTTACCGAGGCCGACCACGCCATCATCGCCGCGGCCATTGCCCAGTTCGACCTCGCCGACCTTGCCGACCGCTTCATCGAGACGCTGTCCGGCGGCCAGCGCCAGCGCGCACTGGTCGCCATGGCCTTCGCGCAGGGTACGGACTACCTCCTGCTCGACGAGCCGCTGAACAATCTCGATATGTACTATGCCCGTGAGCTGATGCGCTCGCTGCGCAGCGCCGCCGACGGCAAGGGCAAGACGGTCGTCATCGTGCTGCACGACATCAACCAGGCGAGCGCCCATGCCGACCGTATCGTCGCGATGAAGGGCGGCCGTATCGTTGCGGACGGCGCACCGACGGAGATCCTGACGCCGGAAATGCTTGAAACCGTCTTCGGCTTCCGCATGCGGGTGGAGACGATCGAGGGCAAGCCCTTCGTGCTGCATCAGCTTTAGGGCTGATTGACGAACGGGCACGGGATGCGCATCAGTCCCTCCTGTCGCAGGCCGAGGGGGAGCAGCATGGTCTATCCGGATACCTATTATCGCCGCACCATGACGGATCAGGTGGTGCGTCCGGCGCTCTCCGGCACCGTCGAGTGCGACGCGGTGATCATCGGCGGCGGTCTTGCCGGTCTTTCGACGGCTCTCCAGCTCGCGCGGGCGGGGCGGAGCGTCGTGGTGCTGGAAGCGGAAAGCATCGGCTTCGGCGCCTCCGGGCGCAATGGCGGCTTCGTCAGCGCCGGTTATGCGACGGGGGAGGACAATATTGCCCGCATGGCCGGCCCGGCCGTGGCGCACGACCTGTATCGCCTGTCGATGGAGGGTGTGGAGTTCGTCCGCGACAACATCCGGACCCTCGGCCTTTCCGATGCAGATCTCCGGCCCGGCCTGGTGAGCGTGCTGCGCTACGATGACGGCGCGCGTCTCAGGGCCGATGTGGAGGAGGCGCGCCGGCGCTATGGCGAAGACATCGCCTACATGGATCGCGACGCCGTGCGCGCGGTGCTGAAATCGGATCGCTACCATCAGGCGGTGCGCCACGGGGCTGCCTTCCACATGCACCCGCTGAACTATCTGCGCGGCATTGTCCGCGAAATCGAGCGCCTCGGCGGGCGCATCTTCGAGCAGTCTACGGCGACAGGCAGCGAACTGGACGAGGCGGAAAAGCGAGTGAGGACGGCGGGCGGCATGGTGACGGCGCGCGACGTCGTCTTTGCGACGGGTGGTTATACCGCGTCGCTGAATGCGCGGCTCCGGCGTGCCTTCCTGCCGATCGCCACCTATGTGATGGTCAGCGAGGAGGCGCCCGACCTTCTCGCCTCGGCAATCGCCACCCGCGACGCCATCGGCGACAACCGCCGGGCGGGCGACTATTACCGCCTCGTCGATGGCGGCCGGCGGCTGCTCTGGGGCGGGCGTATCACCACCCGCGCCGCTTCGACAGCCGGGCTGGTGCGCGAACTGCGCGCCGAAATGGTCGGCACCTATCCGCAGCTTGCCGGTCTCGGGACGGAGCTCGCCTGGTCGGGTCTGATGTCCTATGCCCGCCACCTGATGCCCCAGATCGGACGCATGGCACCGGGCGTCTGGCATTGCACCGCCTTCGGCGGCCACGGCCTCAACACGACGGCGATCGGCGGCAAGGTCATTGCGGAGGGCATTCTCGGCGAAAGCGAGCGCTACAGGCTCTTTGCGCCCTTCGGCCTTGTCTGGGCCGGCGGCCTTGCAGGGCTGGCGGTGGCACAGCTGACCTACTGGAAACTGCAGGCACAGGACTGGTGGCGCGAACGCGCGGCCTGAGACGACGGCCGCCACTGAGCGCTGGGTTGCCTGAATTGCGGTGTTGACTATCGACGCCGTCGCCCATTCTTCTTCCGGGAGGATATCGCATTGGAGCAGAGACACCCATGACCGACCAGACCCGAGTAGCGCTCATAGCCGGTGGGGCCGGCGGCATGGGAGCGGCGATTGCCACGCGGCTTGCCGCCGACGGTTACGCTGTCGTTCTCGCAGACCTTGAATCCGAACGCCTGACGGCCGCGGCGGAGGCAGTGCAAGTCGGGGGCGGTGCCGCGCTTGCGGTGCCGCTCGACATGCGCAAGGTCGCCTCCTGTGCCGCTGCCGTGGAGAAGACGCTCGCCTGGCGCGGGCGCCTCGACGCCCTCGTCAATGCCGCGGGTGTCTGGCGCGAGGGTGCGGCCGGAACGATGACGGAAGAGGACTGGGACATCGTGCTCGACGTCAATCTCAAGGGAGCGTTCTTCCTCATCCAGGCGGCCATTCCGCATCTGGAGAACGGCGCTTCCATCGTCAACATCGCCTCGGATGCCGGCCTCGTCGGCAACAACGGCGCGTCGATCTACTGTGCCTCGAAGGGCGGGCTGGTTCTGCTGACCAAGGCGCTGGCGCTGGAACTTGCGCCGCGCCGCATCCGCGTCAACGCGGTCTGCCCTGGCGACGTCGCAACGCCGATGATCGAGTTCCAGGCGGAACGCTATGGCGGAGGCGACCCGGACGGCTACAAGGCGAAACTCCTGTCCAACTATCCCCAGCAGGAAGCCGCCCGCTTCATCCGGCCGGAGGAGATCGCCCGCATGGTCGCCTATCTCTGCGAGCCGGATGCCGCGCCCATCACCGGGGCCGCGCTTTCCATAGATTTCGGCGTGACGGCCGGCTACTGAGGAGGGACGGATGCAGCGCAAGACGGCGATCATCACCGGAGCAGGGGCCGAGGACGGCATCGGCTTTGCCTGCGCACGGAGCCTGGCGGAGGAGGGCTATGCCGTCCACCTCGTAGCAACGAGCGATCGGATTTTCACCCGTGCCGCGGAGTTGAGGCGTAACGGGTTCTCCGCGACGGGCCACATTTGCGACCTCACCGTCAAGGCCGATGTCGAGCGCCTGCGGCAAGCGACGGGGCCGGCCGCGGTGCTCGTCAACAATGCCGGCATGGGCAGCCTCGCGCAGCCGGCACTGCAGCGCGACTTTGCGATGCTGGAGGAGGCGGATTGGGACCGCGGCATCTCCGTCACGCTCAAGACGACGTTCCTTTCGACACGCCTCTATTTGCCGGACATGCTGGCGGACGGCTACGGCCGCATCGTCAATGTGGCGTCGGTGACGGGCCCCTATGTCGCCAATCCCGGCGAGACGGCCTATTCCGCCGCCAAGGCCGGCATGGTCGGCCTCACCCATGCACTGGCGCTCGAAGCCGGCCCGCATGGCGTCACGATCAATGCCGTGGCGCCAGGCTGGATCGATACCGGCGCGTCGACGGAGGAGGAGCGCCGCGCCGCCATGGCGACACCCTGTGGCCGCGCAGGCCGGCCAGACGAAGTGGCGGCCGCCGTCGCCTTCCTTGCCTCACCCAAGGCGAGCTATATCAACGGTGCCGTGCTGGTGGTCGATGGCGGAAACATTCTTCAGGAGCGCAAGGCCTGAGATGTTACCGAGGCAGGCGCGGGGATTTCGGTTTTGCCCCGCCACTGTTTTCATCATAGTGACCACACCCCAACAGGCGCTGCAGGCGCCAAGACTGGAAGGCTTCCCATGACCGATCCCTGGCCCACTGCCGGCACGCCGCTCGACGATGTCCTCACCCCGATGCCCGTCATCGACGAGGACCGGCTGGCCGCCAACATCGCCCGCGCGCAGGCCTATTTCGACGGGCACGGCAAGGCCTTCCGCCCGCATATCAAGACCCACAAGATCGTCGCCGTCGCCGAGGCGCAGCGCGCGGCCGGCGCCGTCGGTCTCAATTGCCAGAAGATCAGCGAGGCCGAGGTTTTCGCCGATGCCGGTTTCGAGGACATCCTGATCACCTACAACATCCTCGGTGCGGCGAAGCTCGGGCGCCTGCGCGGGCTGCATGAGCGGGTGCCGCGCCTTGCCGTGGTCGCCGACAGCGCCACGACCGTGGACGGTCTTGCCCGCGCCTTCGATGCCGCCCGTCCGTTGACCGTGCTTGTGGAGTGCGATACGGGCGGGCGCCGATGCGGCGTGCAGACACCGGAGGCGGCAACGGATCTGGCGGCCCGCATCGCCGCCGCACCGGCCCTCCGCTTCGGCGGCATCCTCACCTACCCTGCAACCGACGGCGCAAGCGCCGTGGAGGCTTTCATCGCCGGGACCATGGCGCTGCTGGCGGCAAGGGGGCTGGATTGCCCGGTGCGCTCCAGCGGTGGTTCGCCGGACCTCTGGAAGGCCCATCTCGTGCCTTCCGCCACCGAACACCGCGCGGGAACCTATGTCTACAACGACCGGAGCATGGTGCGCGCCGGCCATTGCACGCGGCAGGATCTTGCCATGCATATCCTTGCGACCGTCGTCTCGCGCCCGGCAGAGGATCGTGCGGTGCTGGATGCCGGTTCCAAGGCGCTGACCTCGGACCTGCTCGGTTTCAGCGACTACGGCGAGATCGAGGGCCACGAAGGTGCCCGCATCGTCTCGCTCTCGGAGGAGCATGCGGTGGTCGATCTCAAGGATTGCCGGGGAGAGTTTCCCGCCATCGGCAGCGTGGTGCGCATCGTGCCGAACCACACCTGTGTCGTCAGCAACCTGTTCGACCGTATGGTCTTCCACCGCGGTGGCATCGTGACGCGGGTCGAGGCAGTCGCCGCACGCAGCACGGTCTGGTGAGGCCGGATTTCGGTTGACGGCGCGCGGCAAAGCCGCTCGTGCTGGCCGGCAAACGCATTCAAGGAGAATCGCCATGGCTGACAACGACGCCCCCTTCTTCATCGAGGATACCGACGAGACGGAGATCTCCTCCGACACCGCCGGCCTCGGCAACCTCCTCGTCACCACGCATATCCCGCTGCGCGCCGACGGATCGCTGGAGACTGGCGATATCAGGACGCAGAGCATCGCGACGCTGGAGAGCCTGAAGGCGTCGCTGGAAAAGGCCGGAAGCAGCCTTGCCGACGTGATCCATCTGACAATCTACCTCACCGACATCAACGAGCGCCCGGCCTTCAACGAGGTCTATTGCGCCTATTTCAAGAAGCCCTATCCGGTGCGTTGCGCCGTCGGGGTCGCCGCGCTCGCTGATCCCGATATGCGCGTCGAGGTGACGGCGATGGCGGCGCGGCGCGGGCGCGCCTGAGCCCATGCCGGACGCATCGCCTGGTTTTGCGGTGCGTCTGGCTCTGCTCTCGCCGGTCGGCGCGTGCATCCACGGGCGATGCGCAATTGAAATTCATATTTTCTATAAAAATAGTGAAATAAGAAATGGCGTGCCTGCTATCCCGGGCTTCCGCTTGTTATCCCTATCACCATCAAGGGTCTCAAGCGGAGCGGGAACGATGAACGCCCATGTCGAAAACACACGTTTCAACCTTCACGGCACGTCGCTGATCGAGCAGCCGGCCGACGCCGACACGCTGAAGGCGGCGCTGCGCACGCTCGGCGGCGGCGTCAGCATCATCACGGCCGGCGAGGGCGAAACCCGCACCGGCGCGACCGTCACGTCGGCGACGGCGCTCTCGGTCGAGCCGGCGCGCATGCTGGTCTCCCTCAATCGCACCTCGTCCACCTGGCCCGTCGTCGAACGCTACGGCCATCTCGGCATCAACATCGTCGGCAGCGCCCATGAGGCCCTTGCCAACCAGTTTGCCGGCCGCGGTGGTCTTCGTGGCGCCGATCGCTACCACGGCGCGGACTGGACCACCGCCGTCAGCGGCGCGCCGCTCCTGGTCGATGCCGTCGCGGCAATCGACTGCGTTGTCGAGGAAGCCATCGAACGGCACAGCCACGTCATCATCATCGGCAAGGTTCTGGCGATCCGCCTCGGCGCCGGCCATTCGCTGCTCTATCAGGACGGCCGCTATCATGCCCTGTCCTGACGCCTGCTGAGCGGCGCCCGCCGCACCGACATCCACATCCGAGCACTGCCGTACCCCGCCGCGGGCGGGATCGGACCCCTGTGGCCGACGCGGCCCTCTCCAGATGCGATGAAAGGAAACATGATGACACGCAAGATCAGGCTTGGCGCATTCCTTCCCGGCGGCGGCCAGCACGTCGCCTCCTGGCGGCACCCGGACCAGCCGGCGGACGGCGCCACCAGCTTCGAGTTCCACAAGCAACTCGCCCAGACTGCGGAGCGCGGCCTGTTCGACGCTTATTTCCTGGCGGAAAACCTTGCCATCGGGTTCGGCGGGGCGCGGGAAGGGGGCAATGCCCGCGTCGCTGGCTTCGAGCCGGTGACGCTGTTTTCGGCGCTTGCGCCCTTCACGAAAAATCTCGGTTTCATCGCCACCGCCTCGACGACCTACGAGGAGCCCTACAACACGGCCCGCAAATTCGCCTCGCTCGACCTCATTTCCGGCGGGCGTGCCGGCTGGAACGTCGTCACCACGACGGGTGATCCGACCGCGCAGAACTTCAACCGCGAGACCCAGTTGCCCCATGCCGCGCGCTATCGCCGCGCTGCCGAGCATGTCGATGTGGTCAAGAAGCTCTGGGACAGTTTCGAGGATGACGCCTTCCTGCGCGACAAGGAGAGTGGCGTCTTCTACGATCCGGAGAAGCTGCACGAGAGCGACCATCGCGGCGAACATTTTCAGGTGCGCGGGCCGCTCAACGTCGCCCGTTCGCCGCAGGGCCATCCTGTCATCGTGCAGGCCGGCCAGTCGGATGACGGCCGCGGGCTTGCCGCCGCGACGGCGGAAGTGATCTTCACCGCCCACCAGCATATCGGGACGGCACAGGAATTCTACCGCGACATCAAGGCGCGCGCCCGCGGCCTTGGCCGCAATCCGGACCATATCCTCATCATGCCTGGCGTCTCGCCCTTTGTCGGCCGAACGCTGGAGGAGGCGCGCGAAAAATACGACCGCCTGACCGCGCTGATCGTCGAAGCGGATGGCGTCGGCCTCCTCAACGGGCTCACCGGCGGCACGCTCGATCTTCGTGGTTACGACCTCGATGGTCCGCTGCCGCCCGCACCGCCGACCGAGGGCATGAAGAGCCGTCAGGCGCTGATCCGCCAGATCGCCGACGAGAACAATTTCACCATCCGCCAGCTCTACCAGTGGATCGCTTCCGCCCGCGGCCATTACACCGTCGTCGGTACGCCAGAGACGATCGTCGATACGCTGCAGGAATGGTTCGAGAACGAGGCCGCCGACGGTTTCAACATCCTGCCGCCCTGGCTGCCGACGGCGCTCGACGACTTTGTCGATCTGGTCATCCCCGAACTCCAGCGCCGTGGCCTGTTCCGTACCGCCTACGAGGGCACGACGTTACGTGAAAACCTCGGTCTGCCGTTCCCCGTCAACCGCTGGGCCGGCGCACGCGCCGCCGTCCAGGCCGCCGAATAGGAGACGACGATGTCCTATGAAAACGTGAACTCCACCCTCGGTGCGGATTTTCGCCTTGCGAACCGGCCACCGGCGGCGCCCGGTCTTGCGACACGGTTGAATGCGCTCTTGCCGTCGTTCCTCGCCCGCTACGGACTGGTTCTGGCCTTCCTGGCGCTCTGGCAGATTTCGAGCACGCAGGGCTGGGTCAATCCCTCCGTCTTCCCGCCGCTCCACATCATCGTCTCGGCTCTCTGGGACAGCCTTGCCAGCGGCGCGCTTCTCGATGACATCGCCATCAGCCTCCAGCGCTCCGGTATCGCCTTTGTCGCCGCCGTCGCGATCGGCATCCCGCTCGGCCTTGTCATGGGGCAGGCGAAGATCGTCGAGCAGGCGCTCGATCCGCTGCTGCAGTTCTTCCGCCAGACCTCGGCGCTGGCGCTCTATCCCGTCTTCATCCTGCTGCTCGGGCTCGGTGAAACGTCAAAAGTCTTCGTCATTTTCTGGGCGACGCTCTTCCCGATCCTGCTTGCCACGATCGGCGGCGTGAAGGAGGTCGACAGCAAGTTGATCGAGATGGCGCGGACCTATGGCGCAGGGCGTTTGACGATCTTCCGCCGCGTCATCCTGCCGGCCTCGGTTCCTGCGATCTTTGTCGGCCTGCGCCTCTCCGCCACCACGGCGCTACTGCTCCTCATCGCCGCCGAGATGATCGGCGCCAACAAGGGCATCGGCTTCCAGGTGATGAACGCCCAGTACAATTTCCAGGTCCCGCTGATGTTCGCCGCCATCCTGCTTCTGGCGCTGCTCGGCCTCCTCGCCAATGCGGTGCTGGTCCTCCTCCAGAAGAAACTCTGCCGCTGGTCGCAGCCGAACGCCTGAACCTTCCGCATTTCTCTTTGTCAAAGGACACCGCCATGACCTTCCACTCGCGAAAACTTCTCCTCTCCACCACCCTCTTCCTGGGCCTTGCCGGCGCGGCCTTCGCCGAGGATGTGAACCTGCGGTACCTCGCCAGCCAGGGCGGTCTTTCCGCCCATGAGCTTGCCGCCGAACTCGGCTATTTCAAGGGAACCGGCATCACGATCGAAAATGTCGGTTATGCCGCCGGCGGCCCGGCCTCGCTGATCGCGCTCGCCTCCGGTGATGTGGAGCTCGGCAGTGCGGCCACCTCCGCCGTTCTGAACTCGATCATCGGCGGCAACGATTTCGTCGCCGCCTATCCCTCGAACGGCATCAATGCCGAAGTCCAGTCGATCTTCTACGTGCTGGAAGACAGCCCGATCAAGGATATCAAGGACATTGCCGGCAAGAGCATCGCCGTCAACACGCTGGGCGCCCATCTCGACTATACGATCCGCGAGGCGCTGCATTCGGTCGGCCTGCCGACGGATGCAGCCAACCAGGTCGTCGTGCCTGGCCCGCAGCTCGAGCAGGTGCTGCGCTCCGGCCAGGTGGACATCTCGGCGTTCGGATACTGGCAGACGACCTTCGAGGGTGCGGCCAGCAAGAATGGCGGCCTGCGTGCGATCTTCGACGATACGGACGTGCTCGGCGAGATCGCCGGCGGCTTCGTGGTGCTGCGCCGTGATTTCGTCAAGACGCATCCCGAGGTGGCAAAAATCTTCGTCGAACAGTCGGCCCGTGCGCTCGATTATGCCCGCGAGCACCCCGAGGAGACCCGCAAGATCCTCGCAAAGGCCTTGCAGGAACGCGGCGAGAACCCTGATATCGCGCAATATTTCCGCGGCTATGGCGTTCGTGCCGGCGGCCTTCCGGTCGAGCGGGACGTGCAGTTCTGGATCGACGTTCTGGTCCGCGAAGGCAAGCTGAAGGAAGGCCAGCTCGCGGCCAAGGACGTGCTCTATTCGCCCGACGCGGCAACGAACTGAGGTCTCCCATGAGCCTTGCCCCTGCAACGATCCGCGGAGAGGTGACGATCCGTCACCTCTCGAAATCCTACACGCTCGATGGCCGGCCGCTGCCGGTCCTCGATAACATCAACCTGAAGATACACTCCGGGGAGAGCCTTGCCATCGTCGGTGCCAGCGGCTCCGGCAAGACGACGCTGCTGCGTATCCTTGCCGGGTTGGAGGATGCCGATGGCGGCGAGGTGCTGATCGACGGCAAGGCCGTTTCGGGCGTCGGCGCGGAACGCGCCGTGATCTTTCAGGAGCCGCGCCTGCTGCCCTGGCTGACCGTGCTCGAAAACGTCGCCTTCGGTCTCGATACGCGTGGGGCCTCCCGCGAGGAAGCGAAGGCCCGTGCGCGGCGCTATGTCCAGCTCGTCGGCCTGCAATCCTTCGAGAACGCCTATCCGCGCCAGCTTTCCGGCGGCATGGCGCAACGCGTCGGCATCGCCCGGGCGCTTGCCGTGCAGCCGGAGATCCTGTTGCTGGACGAACCGCTCGGCGCGCTCGACGCCATGACGAAGATCGGCATGCAGCAGGAGCTGACGCGCATCTGGCGCGATGAGGACGTCACGACCATCCTTGTGACACACGACCTGGAGGAGGCCATCTACCTTGCCGACCGCATCCTCATCCTGCCGCGCGAGAAGAACGCCGCGCCGCGGCTGATCGAGATCGACCTGCCGCGTCCCCGCGACCGCAGCGCGCCGGAATTCGTCCGTCACCGCGAGGAGCTGCTGACCCTCTTCGGCCTGCACTGAGCGCCATCGCGCACGATTGCCTTTGACCCCGCCTGCTCCGGCCGATAGACGAACGTCATCCGGCCGGGCAGGCGGGCTTTTGCGTCAGGCCGCCGGGTTGGACAGGACCGTTCGAGACCGGAGGATGCCATGACCGATCTTTTCGACGCTGCGCCGCGCTCCGGCGTCATGCCGCTTGCCGCGGAACTGCGCCCGGCGACGCTGGACGACGTGATCGGCCAGGAGAAGATCATCGGCGAGGGCACCATGCTGCGCCGGCGCATCGCCGCCGGAAGGCTCGGCAGCATCGTGCTCTACGGTCCGCCCGGCCTCGGCAAGACGTCGATCGCCCGTGCCATCGGCAACATGCTCGGCAAGAGTTTCCGCCCGCTGCACGCCGCGCACAACAACGTGGCCGACATCCGCAAGATCGCCGACGAGGCGCGCATGCGGCCGACCCTGCTCTTTGCGGACGAGGTGCATCGTTTCAGCGCGACGCAGCAGGACCATCTCCTCGCGCTCTGCGAAGAGGGCGTCGCCGACTTCATCGGCGCAACGACCGGCAATCCCTACCACACGCTGACGCCTGCACTCATCTCCCGTTCGACCATCTTGAAACTGGAGCCGCTGACGCTCGAGGAGATGGAAGAGGTGGTGCGGCGGGGTCTTCGCCATCTTGCGGCGCGCGGCATCGAGGTGCGCCTGGAGCCCGCCCAGCTGCGCCGCATCGCCGGCCGGTCCGGCGGCGATGCGCGGCGGGCGCTGACGGTGCTCGAAAGCCTTGCCGTCGGGCACGCTCCGGGAATACCTGTCGTCATCACCGAGGCGATGGTCGAGGAGGCCTATGCCGCCGCGCCGGTCAACCACGACCGGTCGGGCGATGCGCACTACGACGTCGTCTCGGCCTTCGTGAAGTCGATGCGCGGTTCCGATCCCGATGCGACGCTCTACTGGCTTGCCCGGCTGATCCACGGCGGCGAGGATCCGCGCTACATTGCGCGCCGCATCATGATCCACGCCTCCGAGGATGTCGGCCTTGCCGACAATACGGCGCTGCAGACGGCGGTGGCGGCGTTGCATGCGGTGGAGAAGATCGGTTATCCCGAGGCGCAGATTATCCTCTCCCATGCCGCTCTCCACGTCGCCCGCGCGCCGAAATCGAATTCCGCCTGCCGCGGCATCTCGCTGGCACTTGCCCATGTGGCAAAGGAAGCGCCGTCGTCGGTGCCGCTTCACCTGCGTGACGCCCACTACAAGGGTGCGGCGGCGCTCGGCCATGTCGGTTATGCCTTTCCGCATGATGACGGACGGGGCTGGAGCGAGCAGGTTTACGCGCCGGAGGTGCCGCGCGGCGCCTTCTACCAGAGCGACGCCCGCGAGGCAGGAACCTTCGAACGGCGCGCCGACGAGCACTGGGACCAGATCACCGGCCGGCCGACACCACGCCGCTTCGGCGAGAAGCGCTGACGGCTACGGGGCGGTGAGGCCGGCCCGGACCCGGTTGACGACCGTCCAGGCGAGCAGCACGCAGGCCATCGGCTGGATATGCCATGTCCAGGCGGGCAACGTGCCGAAACCGGCGACGAGCGCGCCGAGCGCCCCGAAGAGGACGGCCCGGTCGCTCTTGCCCATCGGCCCCTCGTAGCTGCGTCCGTTGCCATGGGCGACGCCGAGCACGCCGGCGAACTCCGTCAGTGCGGCGAGAAAGACGATGGCGGTGAACCACGGCAGGGAAAAGGGCGCGACCAGCGCGAAGGGCACGTACAGCGCGGCATCGGAGACGACATCGGTGATCTCGTTGAGATAGCCGCCGAGCGGGCTCTTCTGGCCGTGTTCGCGCGCGAGCATGCCGTCGATGGCGTTGAGCCCCATGCGCAACAGCATCCAGACCGGAACGAGCGCGAAAAGGGCGGGTGCCGGATTGACGAGAAGCAGCGCGCCGATCCCCACCGAGACGATCGCGGTGATCAGTGTTACCTGATTTGCCGTGACGCCCATGGCCGCCAGCCGTCCCACCAGGGGGCGAAGCAGGTTCTGGAAGGACGATTTCAGTTTATAGATCGACATGTCAGCTCGAATCCGCTCGATTGCGTGCCACAAAAGAGGATGCAAATCGTATGAAATCAACTGCAAACATGCGTCCTCATCCGTATAGGTGCTGAGGTTTCTACAGGAGAGATGACAGCATGATCGAATCCGCCTTTGCGAGCCATGACGGCGTGGAGCTTTTCTACCGTGCCTGGCCCGCCCGTTCCGGCACGGCGAAAGGCGCGATCGTGCTTTTGCACCGCGGCCATGAGCACAGCGGCCGGGTGGCGCATATCGCCGAGGAGCTCGGGCTCGACGACTTCGCCTTCTACGCGTGGGATGCGCGTGGCCATGGCCGGTCCCCCGGCGAGCGCGGCCATTCGCCGTCCTTCGCCCATTCGGTGCGCGATCTCGACTGCTTCGTCCGCCACATCCGCGAGACCGGCGGCTTTGCCATGGACCAGATTGCCGTCGTCGCCCAGAGCGTCGGTGCGGTGCTCGCTTCCACCTGGGTGCATGACTATGCGCCGGATATCCGCGCGCTGGTGCTGGCGTCGCCCGCCTTCGACGTGAAACTCTACGTGCCCTTCGCCAGGGAGGGCATCGCGCTCTGGCAGAAGCTCAAGGGCACGTTCTTCGTCAACTCCTACGTCAAGGCCCGCTTCCTGACGCACGATCCTGCGCGCATTGCTTCCTTCGAGGCCGATCCGCTGATCACCCGTCCCATCGCCTCCAACATCCTCCTGGAGCTCTACGAGGCGGCGGACCGGGTGGTCGGCGATGCGCGTGCCATCACGGTGCCGACGCAGCTTCTCGTTTCCGGCAGCGATTTCGTCGTGCGCCATGCGCCGCAGCACCGCTTCTTCGAAAATCTCGGCAGCACGATCAAGAAGCGCCATGTGCTGCCCGGCTTCTACCACGACACGCTCGGCGAGCGGGACCGGGCCAAGGCGCTTGAAAAGGTGCGGATCTTCCTCCTCCAGCGTTTCGCCGAACCGCCCGTGGTGGCCGACCTGCGGCGTGCGCATCTTTCCGGCTACACCCGCGACGAGGCCGACCGGCTGGCGACACCCTTGTCGCTGCTCTCCCCGCGCGGGCTCTACTGGGCACTGACGCGGGGCTCGATCCGCCTCGGGAGCCTTTTTTCCAAGGGCATAGAGACGGGCGTGCGCACCGGCTTCGATTCCGGTTCCACGCTCGACTATGTCTATGAGGACGAGGCCCGCGGTCTCGGCCCCGGCGGGCGGCTGATCGACCGGCAATTCCTCGATGCGATCGGCTGGCGCGGCATCCGCCAGCGCAAGGTCCATCTGGAAGAGCTGATCGGCAAGGCGCTGGCACGCCTGAAGGCCGAGGGGCGGCCGCTGCGTGTGCTCGACATCGCCGCCGGCCACGGGCGCTACGTGCTCGACGCGGTTGCGGGATCCGAAGCCAAGCCGGAGAGCATCCGCCTGCAGGACTATTCGCCGATCAACGTGGACAAGGGCGCGGCGCTGATCGCCGAGCGCGACCTGAGGGAGGTGGCGGAATTCCACCGGGCCGATGCCTTCGACACCGAAGGGCTTGCCGCGATCACCCCGCAGCCGACGCTCGCGATCGTCTCCGGCCTCTACGAGCTCTTCCCGGACAATGCCCTGATCGAGGCCTCGCTGGCCGGGCTCGCCCGGGCGATGGAGCCGGGGGCGCTGCTCCTCTATACCGGCCAGCCCTGGCATCCGCAGCTCGAGATGATCGCCCGGGCGCTGACCTCGCATCGCGGCGGCGAGGCGTGGATCATGCGGCGGCGCACCCAGCAGGAAATGGACCAGCTGGTGGCCGCGGCGGGTTTCCGCAAGGTCGAGCAACGCATCGACAAGTGGGGCATCTTCACCGTCTCGCTGGCCGAGCGTATCTGAGGCGATCATGGGGGAGGGCGTCGCATCTGTCGTTGCCGTCGATCGCCGCGCGGTTTTTCGCGCTGCGGCGCTGTGGCTCGCCTTCCTGGCACCGTTCTTCTACCTGACCTACGGTTTCTCCAACTGGCTGGCCGCGCAGCAGGCGGATGTGCCAAATCTCGCTTTCGGCTGGGAGCGGCACATCCCCTTCCTCGCCTGGACGATCCTGCCCTATTGGTCGATCAACGCCTTTTATGCGCTCTCGCTCTTCGTCAACGAGACGCCGGCGGAGGTCGGCCGGCTGGCGCGGCGTTATCTTACGGCGCAGGTCGTCGCCGTCCTCTGCTTCATCGCCTTTCCGCTACAGGCGATCTTCGTGCGGCCGGAGACGCAGGGGCTGCCGGGTTTCCTGTTCGACGTGCTCGGCGGCTTCGACAAGCCGTTCAACCAGGCGCCCTCGCTGCATATCGCCCTGCTGGTGATCATCTGGGAACATTGGCGCCTGCGGTTGCGCGGGGCGATGCTGGCACTCTGGCACGTCTGGAGCTTCCTGATCGGCATCTCCGTTCTCACGACCTGGCAACATCACAGCATCGATATCCCGACGGGTGCGCTGCTCGGCCTCTTTGCCCTCTGGCTGTTCCCGGCCGGCCGGCCGTCGCCGCTGGCAGGGTTCCGCCTGACGCTCGATACGAAGGCGCGGCGACTCGCCGTCTGTTATGCCGCCGGCGCGCTCGTTTTCCTGTTCCTCGCCGTGTGGACGACGTTCGATTCAGGGGCGGGCCTGCTGCTGCTCTGGCCGGCACTTGCGCTCGCCCTCGTCGCGCTCGCCTATGCCGGTGCGGGGCCGGATGTGTTCCAGAAGCGGGCCGATGGCCACATCAGCCTGGCGAGCCGCTGGCTGCTGATGCCCTACAGGCTGGGCGTGCGGGCGAATGTCTGGTGGTGGACGCGGCGCCTGCCCGATGCCGTCGAGATCGCCGACGGCGTTTTCCTCGGCCGGGTGCCGTCGCAACGCTCACTTTCCACTTATGCCGCCGTTGTGGATATGACGGCGGAAAGGCCGGGCCTTGTCGTTCCCGGCCTTTCCTGGCGTGCTTTCCCGACGCTCGACCTGCTGCCCGTCTCCGCCGCCCGGATCCGCGAGGCGGCGCTCGCCGTCGAGGAGGCGGGGCGGCATGGGCCGGTCCTTGTCTGCTGCGCGCTCGGCTTCCAGCGCAGCGCGCTCGTCGCTGCCTGTATCCTGATGCGGACCGGCTTTGCCACCACGGCAGCGGCGGCGGTCGCCCAGATCCGGGCGAAGGGCCGGCCGGTGCATCTTGCGCTGGAAACCTATGCCGCGATCGAGGAGGCGGCGCGATGACGGACTGGCAGACGGTTGTTGCAGATGCCGTCCGGCGCCTTCGGCGCAACGGCCTTGCCGGCGGGGCAACGGCTTTGCTGATCCTCGCCGTGGCGCCGCCGACGGCCGGCGCCCACGGTTTTACCGGGCCGCTCGCCTGGGGGCTGCTGCTCGCCTTCTGCCTCGTGCCGCTGGCACTTTCGGTGCATCTTCTGTTCGACGCCGCGCTCTTCCGGCTCGCCGCCTCCCATGACGGGGAAACGGCAGGGCTTGCTGCCATCGACGACGTGCTGGCGCGCATGGGGCTTCGCGCCAGGGGGAGCGTTTCGGCAACGCTGCCGGAGCGTCTGCAGGGATGCCGACGGCTCCTCTGGCTGCAGCGGATCGCATTGCTGATCGCCATCACACTCTACTTCGTCCTGCTCCTCGACGGGATGGAGGGAGGCGGGGCATGAGCGTGAGCGGCGTATCGCTTTTGCAGAGCGTGTCCGGGGCGGCGCTTGCGGGGCTTTCGCGGGCGGTCACCGGCGTGCGGCCGATCTGGGCGGGCTCGGCGCCCTATGGCCGGCAGCGCATCTATTTCGCCAACCATGCAAGCCACGGCGATTTCATCCTGATCTCCACCTGCCTGCCCTTTGCCGAACGACGCCGAACCGCCGCGGTTGCGGGGGCGGACTACTGGAATGCCGGCCCGGTCCGCCGCTTCATTTCGGGCAAGATGCTGCGCACGGTGCTCGTGGAGCGCAACTGGGTGGAACGCACCGCCGACCCGATGCAGGTGATGCTCGCCGCCCTGGACAAGGGGCAATCCCTGATCTTCTTCCCCGAGGGCACGCGCAACATGACGGAGGAGCCGCTGCTGCGCTTCCGCTCGGGCCTCTACAATCTTGCGGCGCTTCGCCCGGATATCGAACTGGTACCCTGCTGGATCGAGAACATGTCGCGTGTCCTGCCGAAGGGCGCGCTCCTGCCGGTTCCGCTGCTCTGCCGCGTCGTCTTCGGCGCCCCGCTGGTGCTTCAGGCGGGGGAGGAGCGGAAAGTTTTCCTTGATCGCGCCCGCGAAGCGCTTCTCGCCCTTGCGCCCCGAAAGGATGGAACCCGTTGATGAGCGACGACACGCGTCTTTTCCTCGGCCTCGTCTCCGTGCTCGTCATTGCGAGCCTCGTTGCGGGCGTGCTCTCCTGGCGCAGTGAAAAGCCGCTGCCGGCGACGCTCGAAAACCTCAATGCACGCATCAAGGCCTGGTGGATCATGGTCGCGGGTATCAGCGTCGCCTTCCTGTTCGGCACGGGCGGCGTGATCCTGCTCTTCGCCTTCGTTTCCTTCGCGGCGCTGCGCGAATACGTCACGCTTACCAACACCCGCCATGCCGATCGGTGGACGCTGCTCGGCATGTTCCTGATCATCGTGCCGGTGCAGTATTACCTGATCTGGATCGACTGGTACGGGCTCTATTCGATCTTCGTCCCCGTCTACTGCTTCCTCGCCATGCCGGCGCTGACGGCCCTGCGTGGTGATACGTCCCGCTTCCTCGAACGGGTCAGCGAACAGCAATGGGGCATCATGCTCTCGGTCTACTGCATCAGCCATGTGCCGGCGCTGGTGACGCTGCCCATTCCCGGCAACGAGGGCCGGGGCCTGCTGCTCATCGCCTTCCTCATCGCTACCGTGCAGGGCAGCGACGTGCTGCAGTACATTTTTGGGAAGCTTTTCGGTCGGCACAAGGTCGCGCCGAGCATCTCGCCGTCAAAGACCTGGGAGGGGCTGATCGGCGGCATTGGCAGCGCCTCGCTGCTCGGGGCCGGGCTCTACTGGCTGACGCCGTTCTCGCCGCTCGAAGCGGGGGCGCTCGCCGCGCTCGCCTGCATCATGGGCTTCTTCGGCGGCCTCGTCGCTTCCGCCATCAAGCGCGACCGCGGGGTGAAGGACTGGGGCCACATGATCGAGGGCCATGGCGGCATGCTCGACCGCGCCGACAGCCTCGTCTTCGCCGCGCCGGTCTTCTTCCACATTGTCCGGTACGCGTGGACCTGAAACGATCCCGGCAAAAGGGCGCGGCGGTTACCGCCGTTTTGCCATAGGGGTCAGCGGGCCGAGGCTGTCGAGATAGGCCGAGGCGCCGCCGTTCTCATAGGTGCCGAAGGCGACATTGCGGTCGCGGTAGGATTTCAGCACCTGGCCGAGCCCGTTGGCGCCTTCGGCGCGCACCTGGCGCACCAGGCCGAGATCGACATTGATCGGAAAGATCTCCGCGACCTGCCCGCACTGGTGCACGACATTGCCTGTCGGGTCGGCGACCAGCGAACGGCCGACGCCGCCGGCATCGAGCCCGTTCACGTCGATCACGTAGCAGGAGAACATCACTGCCGTGGCCTGCACGATGGCCAGCTCCGCCTTGCGGTCGGTCGTGCCCGTGAGGACAGGATGGAGGAGCACTTCCACGCCTGCCGAGGTCAGCGTGCGCGTCGTTTCCGGGAACCAGATATCGTAGCAGATGGACAGGCCGAAGCGGCCGACATCGGGCACGTCGAAGATCAGGAAGTCGGTGCCGCCCGTGACCCCAGCCTCGAAAGGCATGAAGGGGAACATCTTGTCGTAGCGCCCGACGATCTCCCCATCCGGGTTGATCACGATGGAATGGTTGTAGGTCCGGCCTTCGCGGTGCGCGAAGTAGCTGCCCGGTATGATCCAGACACGGTGCTTGGCGGCAAGCGCCTGGAAGGCGGCTTCGTCGACGGCAGGATCCTCCGCCGCGCAGGCATGCAGCGGCCCGTGCATGGCGAGTTCCGAAAAGACGATCATGTCGGTGCCCGGATAGAGCGCCATGGTCTTTTCCACCTGGATCGTCATGGCCGGAATGTTGCGGCCGCCGATCGGCACCGGCATCTGGATGCCGGATATCAGGAAACGGGAATTGTCCCGCCGGCCGCCGGACGGCAGCATTGCATTGGCTTCGAGGGAAGAGGCTGACATGGGGGACGATCTCGCTTGAACTACTTGCCCGTGCGCGCGGCCGGCCGCGTCGTCACGCCGCGCGGCGAGGGCGACACCAGGTCGTCGAAGGCCACGCCGCGGTAGGGCTTGCTGGATTTCAGCACGATATAGCTGGAAAGATTGCCGATCTTGGGGCCGAGCCGCAAAAGCTCGTCCGACAGCATCTGGTAGGAGGCGATGTCGGGGCAGACGAAGCGCACGAGATAATCGATCGGGCCGCTGACCTTGGTGCATTCCACCACGTAGCGCATGTCCTCGACCATCTGTTCGAAGATCTGGAAATCCTCGAGCCCGTGGCTGTTCAGGGTGACCGCGGCGATGACGTCCACATGCCGGCACACTTTTGCTAGGTCGATGCTGGCATGGTAGCTGTTGATGACGCCGGCCTTCTCCAGCCGCTTTACCCGCTGCAGGCAGGGGCTTGGCGATAGCCCCACCTCATCGGCCAGTTCCTGGTTGGTCATGCGTGCATTGGCCTGCAGACAGGCCAGAATCCGCAAGTCGATCTGATCGAGCCGGATCGACCCGTCTTCGTCCTTCATTCATTCGCCCCCTGCTGCACGGACCGGGCCATGCTGTCTCATGATGAGCGTGGCCTGGCGGCCCTGGCCATATGGATACTTTTGGCCCGACCCTGTCAAGCTGGCCCCCGTGCGCGCATTTCCCGGCCGGCAAACCTTGCTCCGGCCACGCGATAAAAACTGTCGCCAGGGATGGGCCAGGCAGCAGCAAGTGTCGCAAGAGGATCGAAATACGGCAGCACCTTTGCCGCATCCGCCGCTACAGTTCTGGCATGTGAGGAGACATCGGAGGGGAGGACGATGGCATCATCTATCTTTGAGCAGATCACGCGCAAGAAGCCGGTCGATCGGCTTGTAGCGGATACGTCGGGCGGGGGCGACGGGCATGGCCATCTCGGCCGCTCGATCACGCTGTTCCAGTTGATCATGTTCGGCGTCGGCGCGACGATCGGCACGGGTATCTTCTTCGTGCTGAGCGAGCAGGTGCCGGTGGCAGGCCCCGCCGTCGTCATTGCTTTCGTCATCGCGGCGGTCGCGGCCGGGCTTTCGGCGCTCTGCTATGCGGAGATGAGTTCGATGATCCCGGTCTCGGGCTCGTCCTACTCCTACGCCTATGCGACGCTCGGCGAGGGCATCGCCTTCTTCGTCGCCGCCTGTCTTGTGCTGGAGTACGGCATTTCCGCTGCCGCGGTGGCGGTGGGCTGGGCCGAATATGTCGAAAAGCTGCTCGCCAACGTCACTGGCATCGTGCTGCCGGGCTGGATGATCAAGGGGCCGATCACCGTCGTCGACGGCGACCATCCCTTTGCCATGGCCTTCTTTGCCGAAGGCTTCGGCCTCATCAACCTGCCGGCCGTCATCCTCGTCATGCTGTGCTGCATCCTGCTTTTGCGCGGCGCCAAGGAATCGGCCCGCGCCAACGCCATCATGGTGCTGGTCAAGCTTGCCGTGCTCACGCTCTTCATTGTGATCGCCGGCAGCGCCTTCAACAGCGCGAACTTCACGCCCTTCTTCAACGACAGCGGTTTCAACGGGGTGCAGGCGGCGGCGGCGTCGATCTTCTTCACCTTCGTCGGCCTCGACGCCGTCTCGACGGCGGGCGAGGAGGTGGTCAATCCGCGGCGCAACCTGCCGATCGCCATCATCTCGGCGCTCGTCATCGTCACCGCCTTCTATGTGCTCGTCGCCTTCGCCGCGCTCGGCGTGCAGCCGGCAAGCGCCTTCGAGGGACAGGAAGCGGGCCTTGCCACGATCCTGCAGAACATCACCGGCTCCACCTGGCCGGCGAATCTTCTGGCCGCCGGCGCCGTCATCTCGATCTTCTCGGTGACGCTGATCGTGCTCTACGGCCAGTCGCGCATTCTCTTTGCGGTCTCGCGCGACGGCCTTCTGCCCTCGATCTTCCACCGGGTCGATCCGCGCAGCATGACGCCGGTCGCCTGCACGATCATCGTCGCCGTCTTCGTCTCGCTGATCGCCGCCTTCGTGCCGTCTGGCCTGCTCTGGGACCTGACGAGCATGGGCACGCTCACCGCCTTCACGGTGGTGTCGGCCGGCGTGCTGATCCTGCGTTACACGCAACCGGACATGCCGCGTGGCTACCGAGTGCCCTTCGGGCCGGTCCTGCCGGTCCTGTCCATCGCCGCCTGCCTCTATCTCATCTTCAAGCTGAGCTGGATGGTCTATGCCATCACCGGCGTCTGGGTGGGGATCGCCGCCCTTGTCTATTTCGGCTACTCCGCCCGCAATTCGCGGCTCGAAAAGCCTGAAGGTCTCGGCGAGGCGGCGGAATGAAGATCCTCGTCGGACTTTCCGCCGACCAGGGCGGGCAGGAGGCGCTCGCGCTCGGCGCGGTGCTGGCCCGCTCCTGCAACGCCTCGCTCGTCGCCTGCACGGTGACGCCCGATACCTGGGGGCATCCCTCGCCGGCGCGCGTCGACGGCGAATATGGCAGCTTCCTTGCCCGGCACACCGCCACGCTGCAAGCCGAAGCGAAGGCATCGCTTCCTGCCGATGTCACGGCGGAGTTCCTTGCCGTTTCCGCCTCCTCGGCCCGCGAGGGCCTGATCCGGGCCGCCTCGGAAACCGGTGCGGACTGCCTCGTGCTCGGCTCGGCGCGCGAGGCTCCGCTGGGCCGTTTCGGCGAAGGGGGCGTTACGACGGAACTGCTGCGTTCGGCGCATCTGCCGATCATGGTGGCGCCGCACGGCTATTCGGCCGGGCCCGAGACCCGCATCCGTCGCCTCAGCGCCGCCTATTCGGGTTCGTCCTCCGCGCCCGACATCGTCGCCCGCAGTGCGGCGCTCGCCCACGACTATTCGGTGCCGCTGCGTCTCGTCACCTTCGTGGTGCGCGACAAGCAGATGTATCCGACGGGTGCCGGCTACGATGCGGAACAGTTCGTTTCCAACGTGCTGCGCGAGCAGGCGCGCGATGCGCAGACGGCCTTGCTTGCCGGGCAGGCGGGGCTCTCCGCGGAGATCGCGGATGGGGCGAGCTGGAAGGCGGCGTTCGAGTCGCTCGACTGGCAGGATGGCGAAGTTCTCGTGCTCGGCTCCAGTAAGCTCGGGCCGCTGCTGCGCGTCTTCCTCGGCTCGAATGCCCGAAAGATCGTGCACAATGCACCGGTGCCCTGCCTTATCCTGCCGCGCGGCGAAGAATAATTGAAAAGAGGTATTTTAGCCGCTCGGACAAGTCTCGTAGAGTGCCATGCAGGGTGGGGCAAAAGACCCGTACACACGCCCCGCCGGAGGAAGAAAAATGACGACAAGAACCTTCAACCAGCCGCTCGGCGGCAACGAAATGCCGCGCTTCGGCGGCCCCGCCACCATGATGCGCCTGCCGACGCAGCCGACCGCCGAGGGGCTTGATGCCTGCTTCGTCGGCATCCCCATGGATATCGGCACCTCCAACCGTCCGGGCACGCGCTTCGGGCCGCGGCAGATTCGCACCGAGAGCTGCATGATCCGCCCCTACAACATGGCCTCGCGTGCCGCCCCCTTCGAAAGCCTGCAGGTGGCCGATATCGGCGACGTGGCCATCGACACCTTCAACCTGCCGAAATGCGTCGACATCATCACCGATGCCTATCGCGGCATCATCAAGGACGGCTGCATCCCGCTGACGCTCGGCGGCGATCACACGCTTTCCTATCCGATCCTGCGGGCGATGGCGGAAAAATACGGCCCCGTCGGCCTCATCCATGTCGATGCCCATTCGGATATCAACGAGCACATGTTCGGCGAACCTATCGCCCATGGCACCCCGTTCCGTCGCGCCGTCGAAGCCGGCGTGCTCGACACCAAGCGCTGCATCCAGATCGGCGTGCGTGGCACCGGCTATGCGGCCGACGACTTCGACTGGTCCCGCGAACAGGGTTTCCGCGTGGTGCAGGTGGAGGAGTGCTGGCACAAGTCGCTGACGCCGCTGATGGAGGAAGTCCGCGCACAGATGGGCGACCGGCCGGTCTACCTCTCCTTCGACATCGACAGCCTCGACCCGTCGATCGCGCCCGGCACCGGTACGCCTGAAATCGCCGGCCTCAACACCATCCAGGCGCTCGAAATCATCCGCGGCTGCTGGGGGCTCAACCTTGTCGGCTGCGACCTTGTCGAGGTCTCTCCGCCCTATGACCCCTCCGGCAATACGGCGATCACGGCGGCGAACCTTCTCTTCGAAATGCTTTGCGTCCTTCCGGGCGTGCAGAGGCGATAAAAATGGCAGACACCCGATTGACCACTGGCGAATACCTCGTCCGTCTCCTGGAATCCTACGGCGTTGAATTGATCTTCGGCATTCCGGGGGTTCACACGGTCGAACTCTATCGCGGCCTGCCCGCGACCAACATCCGCCATATCACGCCCCGCCACGAGCAGGGCGCAGGCTTCATGGCCGACGGCTATGCCCGCGTGACCGGCAAGCCGGGTGTCTGCTTCATCGTCACCGGCCCCGGCATGACCAACATCGCCACCGCCATGGGCCAGGCTTACGCCGACTCCGTGCCGATGCTGGTCATCTCGGCGGTCAATTCCCGTGGCGAACTCGCCATGGGCCAGGGCCGCCTGCACGAGCTGCCCTCTCAGCGCAACCTCGTTTCCGGCGTTGCCGCCTTCAGCCACACGCTGCTCGACCCCGCGCAGCTTCCCGAGGTGATGGCGCGTGCTTTCACCGTCTTCAACTCCGCGCGCCCGCGCCCGGTCCATATCGAAATCCCGCTCGACGTCATCGTCGCGGAGGCGCGGCACCTTTCGGCAGACGCATGGCCGCTGCCCGGCCGCGCCGCCGCTGATCCCGCGGCCATTGAAAAGGCCGCCGCGATCCTCAAGGCCGCAAAGCGCCCGATGATCGTTGCCGGCGGCGGGGCTGCCGATGCGGCGGCCGAGATTGCCGCTATTGCCGAAAAGCTCGATGCGCCGGTCTTCATGACCATCAACGGCCGCGGCATCCTGAAGCCGGGTGACCCGCGCACCATGACCGGCAATCTCAGCATGCCGCCGCTGCTGGAAGAGCTGGCCGCCAGCGACGCGGTCCTCGCCATCGGCACGGAATTCGGCGAGACGGAAATGTATCCCGAGCCGAAACCGCTGACCTTCGGCGGCCCGCTGATCCGCATCGATATCGACCCGGCGCAGATCGTCACCGGCCTGCGCGCGGACGTGCCGATCGCCGCCGATGCGAAACTCGCCGCCGCGAGCCTCAACGCCGCCCTCGGCGATGCGCGGCCGGCCGGCGAAAGCGCGGCGCGCGCCAAGGCCGTGCGCGACAAGGTCGCGGCCTTCCTGTGGCCCGCCTGCCGCACCCATGGCAAGCTGATGGAGGTCATCACCCGGGCATTGCCCGACGCCACCGTCGCGGGCGACCAGACCGAGCCGGTCTATGCCGTCAACCAGTTCTACCAGGCGCCGCAGCCGCGCTCGTTCTTCAATTCCTCCACCGGCTACGGCACGCTCGGCTACGGCCTGCCCGCCGCCTTCGGCGCAAAACTCGGCGCGCCGAACCGGCCCTCCGTCTGCCTGATCGGCGACGGCGGCCTGCAATTCTCCGTGCAGGAGCTGGCGAGCGCCGTGGAGGCGGGCATCGCGACCGCCGTGGTCATCTGGAACAACACCAGCTACGGCGAGATCAAGGCCTTCATGGCCGAACGCGACATCCCGCAGATCGGCGTCGACATTTTCACGCCCGATTTCGTGGGCCTCGCCAGGGCCCTCGGCTGCGAAGCCTCGCGCCCGGCCTCGCTCGCGGAGCTGGAAAGCGAGCTTGTCGCCTCGGCAAAGCGCAAGGTGCCGACCGTGATCGAAATCCAGGCGGGCTCCCCGCTTGCCGCAGCCCTGACGGCGTGAGGTGACGACGATGCGGCACCAGCTCTTCATCGACGGTCGCTGGCAGGATCCCGTCGAGCCAGGCCGCATTCCCGTCTTCGATCCCTACCGCGGCACCGTCTATCATGAGGTCTCCGCCGGTGGTCCGGCGGATGTGGACAAGGCTGTTGCCGCCGCGAAGGCCGCGTTCCCCGCCTGGCGCGATGCCGGCGGGCGGGGACGTGCCCGTTATCTCGCGGCCATCGCCGCACGGTTGACCGAGCGCGCCGAAGAGCTGACGCGCCTTTCCTCCCGCAACAACGGCAAGCCGCTTGGCGAGGCGCGCATCGACATGGCCGATGCGGCCGCCTCCTTCGCCTATTATGCCGAGCAGGCCATCGCCTTGCAGGAGAGGCAGGACGCGGATGTCGCGCTGCCCGACGACGGTTTTCACGCCCGGCTGCGGCAGGAGCCGGCGGGTGTGGCAAGCCTCATCGTGCCGTGGAATTTTCCCCTCGTGACGACCTCCTGGAAGGTCGCGCCGGCGCTTGCCGCAGGCTGCACGGTGGTGCTGAAACCCTCGGAGATCACGCCTGTCGTGGAGCTGGAACTCGGCGCGATTGCCGAGGACGTGGGCCTGCCGCCCGGCGTGCTCAACATCATCACCGGCACCGGCGAGCGCGTCGGCGCGCCGATGACGACGCATCCGGATGTCGCCAAAATATCCTTCACCGGTTCGAACGCCGTCGGCGCCCGCGTCATGGCGGCCGGCGCGCCGGGCGTCAAATCGGTCAGCCTGGAGCTCGGCGGCAAATCGCCCATCGTGGTCTTCGCCAATGCGGATTTCGACGAGGCGGTGGACTGCGTGCTCGGCGGCATCTTTTTCAATGCCGGGCAGGTGTGCTCGGCGACATCGCGCCTTCTGGTGGAAAGATCGATTGCGCCGAAGCTAATAGACGCCATAATCGCCGGAAGCTGGGCGCTGAACCCCGGAGATCCGCTGGACGAGGGGACGACGATCGGTCCGATCACCATGAAGGCGCAGCACGACAAGGTGCTTTCCTACATCGAACGCGGCAAGGCCGAGGGCCTGACATTGCTTGCGGGCGGCGGAAAGCCGGCCGCGGCCGGTGACGGCTGGTTCGTCGAGCCGACGATTTTCGGCGACGTGCCGACGACCAGCGCGCTCTGGCGCGAGGAGATATTCGGGCCGGTGCTCTGCATCCGCACTTTCGAGAGCGAAGAGGAGGCGATCGCACTCGCCAACGACTGCGACTTCGGCCTCGTCGCCACCGTTGTCAGCGGCGACGACGTGCAGGCGAACCGCGTGGCAAACGCCATCGAGGCCGGTCACGTCTGGATCAACAGCCCGCAGGCGATTTTCGTGCAAACGTCCTGGGGCGGTTTCAAGGCGAGCGGCATCGGCCGCGAGCTCGGGCCCTGGGGCATGTCGTCCTACCTTGAAGTCAAACACGTCACGTCACGCTTGAAACGTTAACCGCAACGACGGACCGGGGGGCATGTCGAAAAAGAAGAAAGATCGGAAGAAAGACGAGAAGAAACAAAAGAAGCGCGACAAGCGCCAAAAACGTTCCAGGAAACATGAGGGGTACATCATGGAAACCATTCGCAACGTTGCCGACCTGCGCGTCGTCATGCATCGCAATGAACGTCCGATCTATTTCATCTCGGCGACGAACTTCAACCTGATCGGCATCGACGAATGGGTGCGGAACTTCAAGTTCGTCAGCTATATCGACTGCTTCGACGGCCGCCATCCGAACGTCTTCGTCCCCTCCGAAATCCCACATGCCGAATTCGAGAGCATCGAGGACATCAACAACTACCTGCTGCAGCACAAGGAAGTCATCGACTACATCACGAAACGCGGTGGCCGTGCCGTCGCCACCTTCCTGATGTTCGACGAGACGACGGAAGAAATCTGCAAGGAACTCGGCATCGAGATCTGGTTCCCCAGGGCAAAACTGCGCCAGCGCTGCGACAACAAGATGGAGACCGTGCGCATCGGCAACAAGGCCGACGTGCCCTCCGTGCCGAACACGCTCGCCCCCGCGCGCACCTATGAGGAGCTGCTGGAGTCAGCGAAGAAAGCCGGCATCGGCAAAGACCTCGTCGTGCAGACCGCTTTCGGTGACAGCGGCCACACCACCTTCTTCATCGCGAGCGAGGAGGACTACAACCGTCACGCCGCGGAGATCTCGGCGGAAGACGAAGTCAAGATCATGAAGCGCATCAAGTGCCGCGGCGCGACCATGGAGGCCTGCACGACGGCATCCGGCACGCTCGTCGGCCCGCTCCTGACGGAAGTCGTCGGCCAGCCGGCGCTGACGCCCTACAAGGGCGGCTGGTGCGGCAACGAGATCTTTCCGGGCGCGTTTTCGGAAAAAATCCGGGCCAAGGCGCGCGACATGGCCTACCGCTTCGGCAACCAGCTTCGCGAGGAAGGCTATCGCGGCTATTTCGACCTCGATTTCCTCATCGACGTCGAGGACAACGAGGTCTATCTCGGCGAACTCAACCCGCGCATCTGCGGCGCCAGCTCCATGACCAACCACGCCGCCTTCGCCTATGCCGATGCGCCGCTCTTCCTGTTCCACCTGATGGAGTTTTCGGGCATCGACTACAAGATCGACGTCGAGGAGCTGAACGACCGGTGGGCGCGGAAAGAGTTCATCGATTCCTGGGCACAGGTGGTGATCAAATCCACCGAAGACCTTGTCGACATCGTCACCCATGCGCCGTCGTCGGGCATCTACCGCATGGCGCCGGACGGCAGCGTGTCCTATGATCGCTTCGACTATCACCGCCAGGCGATCGAGAGCGACGAGGAGGCGTTCTTCCTGCGCATCACCGGTCCCGGCGACTACCGCTACGAGGGCGCCGACCTCGGCATCCTCATCACGCGCGGGCGGGTGATGAACGACGAGTTCGAGCTGAACGAACGCGCCAGCAACTGGATCAAGGGCATCAAGCGCCTTTATGCCAGCAAGCCGCTCACCGAGATCCAGCGGGACGAAGCGCCGGAAGCCGGCTCGTTCAAGATCCTGTAGGGTGCCATGGACCTCCAGTTTGAAGCCATCGACGAAGACAGGCCCGGCCCGAAATGGCGCCGGGTGTTCGATCGTCATTGGCACGCCTACAGCCGCTGGTTCGTGCGCGACGGGGTTCGTTCGCGCCCGACCTACTTCATGAGCCTCAAGGCGCTGCGCAGCCACATGCCGGAGCTGCTGCCGACCTACGAGGCGATCGTTGAGGCGGCCGGCGGCGGCGACCTTGAGGCGCGGTTCCTCTCCATGTGGTGCCCGCCCTTCTATGTCGGCGGCTGTTCGCAGGCGATCGTCACCGGTCAGGAACCGGCGCTGATCCGCAACTACGACTACAGCCCGCGCCTGCTCGAAGGCACCTGGCTCGCCTCCCGCTACAACAAGCGGGTGGTGGCGGTGGTCGATTGCCTGTGGGGCGTGCTCGACGGCATCAACGAGGATGGGTTGGCGGTCTCGCTCTCCTTCGGCGGGCGCACCGCCGCGGGGCAGGGTTTCGGCATCCCGGTCGTGCTGCGCTACGTCCTGGAATTCGCCAGCACCACGGCGGAAGCGGTGGCGATGCTCCAGCGCATTCCCGTGCACATGTCCTATTCGATCGCCGTCATCGACCGGCAGGACAACCACGCGACGGTCTATGTCAATCCGGATCGCCCGGCCGAAGTGGTGGAGCGGCGCGTCAGCACCAATCACCAGCACGGCGTCGAATGGGCCCGCCATGCCGAGACCACCAAATCGGTGGAGCGCGAGGCGGCGCTGGAAAAGTCGCTGGCGGGATCGGCGGATGTCGAAAAGGTGCTGTCCGGCTTCCTGCGCCCGCCGGTCTACCAGACGTCCTACGGGCGCGGCTACGGCACGCTCTACACGGCCGTCTACCGGCCGCTCGATGCTTCGGTGGAGCTGGTCTGGCCCGGCGCGGTCTGGCGGCAATCCTGCGCCGAATTCCACGACGAGGTGCGCATCATCCGTTTCAACGACGGGGATTCCGGCGGCTTCGCGCCAACCTTCAAGCAGGGCGCGGTCAGCAGTTAGGAGCAATTTCAGCAAAAGTGTGAGCGGTTTTGCGTCCGGAATTGCGTGGAAACAAGAACAAAAGGCCGGACCCGTTTCGCAAGACGAGGAAAAGCGGAACGTTCTCGGGTTGAGGGGAGCATCATGAAAGTAGTCGTTCTGGGGGCCGGCGTCGTCGGCACGGCGGCGGCATGGTATCTGTCGAAGGACGGCCATGACGTGACCGTGCTGGAGCGCCACGAGGACGTGGCGCGCGGCACCAGCCAGAGCAATGCCGGCCTCGTTTCGCCGGGCGATTCCACCGCCTGGGCCTCGCCCGCCGCGCTCACCACCTTCATCAAATCGCTGTTCCGCTCCGATCTCGGCATCAAGGTGCGCTTCAGCCTCGATCCGCAGTTCATCTCCTGGTGCCTGCGCTTCCTCATGCAGTGCACGCAATCGCGCGCCCATGCCAATACCGAAGTCAAGCTGCGGCTGGCCTTCTATGCCCGCGAGTGCATCAACGCGCTGCAGCAGGAAACCGGTATCTCCTACGACGACCGGCGCAAGGGCATCCTCTATTTCTACCGCTCGCAGCAGAGCATGGATGCCGGCGCAAAACACATGCAATACATCGCCGACCGCGGCCTTGCGATCGAAGTGGTCGATCGCGAGCGGCTGGTGGCGCTGGAGCCCGGCCTTGCCGCCGTCAAACACCAGCTTGCCGGCGGCGTCTATTCGTCGATGGACCAGACGGGCGACTCCTCGCTCTTCACCTGCAGCCTTGCCGAGCAGGCGCGGGTGCGCCATGGCGTCGACTTTCGCTTCAACACGGTTGTCACCGGACTGGATGTGCAGGGCAACAGGGTCGGGGCCGTGCTGACCGACAAGGGGCCGGTCGCCTGCGACGCGGTCGTGTTGTCGCTTGGCCCCGAGAGTTCACTGCTCGCCCGCAAGATCGGGATCGACGTGCCCGTCTATCCCGTCAAAGGGTATACCGCGACGCTCCCGATCGATGCGGACAAGGGCCCGACCATGGGCGGCGTCGACGAGGACCGGCTGATCGCCTATTCGCGCCTCGGCAACCGTCTGCGTCTTGCCTCCACCGCCGAATTCGCCGGCTACGACCGCTCGTTCGAGCCCGCCGACTTCAAAACCATGTTCCGGACGGCGCACGACCTCTTCCCCGGCGCCATCGACGAGACGAAGGCCGTGCTCTGGTCGGGCCTCAGGCCCATGATGCCGGGCTCCGTGCCGGTGCATGGTCGGGCACGCTACGAAAACCTCTTCCTGAATACCGGCCACGGCCATGTCGGCTGGACCATGGCCTGCGGCTCGGGAAAGCTTGTCTCCGACCTCGTCTCCGGCCGCAGGCCCGACATCGACACGGCGGGGCTGCTCTATCGGAATTGAGCCTTTACCGGAAAGTGGACTCGGTTTCGTCCGGAAATGCGACAACAAGGGATTGCCATGTCCGATCCGCAAATCTCCATCGACCTCGCCCGCATCGAGCACAATGCCCGCACCGTCGTTGACCTCTGCCGCGCCTCCGGCATCACGCCCTTCGGCGTCACCAAGGGCACCTGCGGCATGCCGCAGGTGGCGCGTGCCATGCTGCGCGGCGGCGTCAGGGGCATTGCCGAATCCCGCTTCGAGAACATCCGCCGCCTGCGCGATGCGGGTATCGACTGCCCGATCATGCTGTTGCGCAGCCCCCCGCTGACGCGTGTGGAAGAGCTGGTGCGCACCGTCGACATCAGTCTGCAGTCGGAGCTTCAATTGATGCGCGAGATTTCGCGTGTCGCCGAGCGGCTGGGCCGGGTGCACGACATCATCCTGATGATCGACCTCGGGGATCTGCGTGAGGGCATCTGGCCGAACGATCTGGAGCCCACCGTGGAGGCCATACTGGAGCTGCCCGGCGTGCGCATTGCCGGCGTCGGCACGAACCTCACCTGCTTCGGCGCCATCATTCCGACCCGGGAGAACCTGACACAGCTCGTCGCCCATGCGCAGACGGTGGAGACCATGACCGGCCGGCCGCTCGATTGGGTTTCCGGCGGCAACTCTTCCTCGCTGCCCCTGCTGCTGGCCGGCGGCATGCCGTCCGGCATCAACAACCTGCGTGTCGGCGAGGCGATCCTGCAGGGCGGCCGTGACACGTTCCTCACAGAACCCTGGCAGGCGCTCGACCGCGACGCTTTCGAGCTCACCGGCGAGCTTCTGGAGGTGAAGACGAAGCCCTCCCTGCCGATCGGCCAGTCCGGCATCGACGCCTTCGGCAACGTTCCCGTCTTTGTCGACGAGGGAGACCGGCTGCGCGGCATCGCCAATATCGGCCGTGAGGACGTCATCGCCGAGGGGTTGATCCCGACGCGGCCGGGCGTGCGGGTGCTCGGTGCTTCCAGTGACCATCTGGTGCTCGATCTCACCGAGGCCGACCCACCCCTTGCCGTCGGCGAAAATGTCAGCTTCCGCATGAACTACGGTGCGCTGCTCACGGTCATGACATCAGAATATGTGGAGAAGGTTCCGATGCGGGATGTGCGCGAGACGGGCGAGGCGAAGACCTATGCGATCGAGACGGACGCGATCGGCGGTGCGCTCGTGGTGGTGCAGGATGTTGCCCAGCGTATCGAGCATCTCGGCTTCGAGCGGGGGGCGGAGGATGCGGACAAGACGCTCACGCTCTCCATCCGCGCACGCAAGCGGGATGTGCTGCCATTCGTGGAGGAGGCTGGCCGTCGGCATGATGCACTCGGCCTCATCTGGATCGATTCCGATGCAGCGATGATGCCGGATGGCGAGGCCGGTCTGCCGCCGCCGGAAAACGCCGTGCTCAGCCGTATGCTCACCCGCCTGCCGCCTCATATCGCGCCGGAAAACATCGTCCTGATCGGCCTGCGCAATGCGGCGCCGGAGGAGGCGGCCGTTCTGAAGGCCTCGTGCCTGCGTGTCTTTACCATGGCAGAAATCGATGCGGTAGGCCTGCGCCAGGCGATGCGCGACGCGATCACGCTCGCCTCGGCCGGCACGCGCGGCTTTCACCTGTGTTATGCGCCGACCGCCACCGACATGTCCGGCTGGAGCGGCGGCATCGGCGGCATCACGGTGCGCGAGACCCATTCGGCAATGGAAATGGCGGCGCTCAGCGGCAAGTTGCGCTCGCTCAGCATTTCCGGCATTGATGCCGCGCTGCCATCGCCGATTGGCGCGGAATGCGCCAATTTCATCCTGTCGGCTTTCGGCAAAACCATTCTTTGATCAACAATATGGGAGATTTCCGATGATCAAGCGTATCAAGCCCGGCAAGCGGTTCTGCGAAGCCGTCGTCGTCAACGGCGTCGTCACCACGGCCGGCGTCACCGGCGATGGTGCCGACACCGTCGCCCAGACCCGCGACATCCTCGCGACCATCGACGGCCTGCTGGCCGAAGCCGGCACCTCCAAGGCCAAGCTGATCAGCGCCAACATCTGGCTGCGCGACATTGCCCATTTCGCCCAGATGAACGAAGTCTGGGACCAGTGGGTCGACCCGAACAACCTGCCGGTCCGTGCCACGGTCGAGGCGCGCCTTGCCGCCCCGGAACTGCTGGTCGAAATCCAGGTCACCGCGCTCGTCTGAGCCCTTTGACGACCCGCTTGCCGGGTGACGAAGCGGGGCCGCATGCATGCGGCCCTTGCAATCCTTGATATTCATCAGGTCGGCCCCGGTTTGGCCCTGTGGAAAACATCCGGATCGGCCCGCACGGCACTTTCCCCATTTTCTTGAAGCGGTATTCTCTCACTGGTTGTGGGGGTGATCGTGTCCTGGTACGCGCATAGCACGGCAGACCAGAGCAAGGTGGACTGGCAGTTGCTCTCGGAGCATTGCTTCGGCGTCGCCGTCCTTGCCGCCGAAATGGCCAAACCGCTGGGCCTCGAACGCGCGGCCTTCTTCGCCGGTCTGTTCCACGACCTCGGCAAATACTGCATCGATTTCCAGCTGCGCCTCGAAGGCAGGGATGTGCCGGTCGATCACTCGACCGCAGGCGCCCAGGTGCTGTCCGGCCTTGCGCAGGGTTCGGACAAGCTGGTGGCGCATCTCCTTGCCTATGCCATTCTCGGCCACCATGCCGGCCTGCCGGACTGGCTGAACGAGACGGATGCCTGCTGCAACATGCGCCTGAAGCGGCCCCTTGCGCTTGATCCCGCGTGGCAGGATGAGTTGAGGCCGGAAGTCTCCGACCTGTTGCCGGACATGGTGGCGCAGCTCCCGAAAACCCCGCCGGAGCAGGCTTTCGCCTTCGCCTTCATGACGCGGATGATTTTCTCGTGTCTGGTGGACGCGGATTTCAAGGATACGGAAAGGTATTACAGCGCATGCGGTGATGTCGTCCCGGACCGCGATTGGCCCGCCTTGCAGGATCGTCTCGACGATTTCCTCTCGCGTTTCGAGGTGCATATGGCGAAGTTGAATGCAGGCGGCAGTGAACTCAACGATCTGCGTGCCGCAATCCTCGCCCATGTTCGCGCGGGAGCGGAACGGCAGCCGGGGCTGTTCACGCTGACCGTGCCGACCGGTGGCGGCAAGACCCTGGCCTCACTTGCCTTCGCGCTGGACCACGCGCGGCGGCATGGGCATACCCGCATCATCTACGCGATCCCTTTCACATCCATCATCGACCAGACAGCGGCGATCTTTCGCGATGTCCTGGGCGAGGAGAACATTCTCGAGCACCACGCCGCCATCGACGAGGAACACCTTGACCCGAAGGAGCGCAAAGAAAAGGAGGCTAAGGAAAAGTTGCGCCTTGCCATGGAAGACTGGGCGGCGCCGGTGGTGGTGACCACCACGGTGCAACTGTTCGAAAGCCTGTTTTCCGCCCGCCCTTCCAAGGCGCGCAAACTGCACAACATTGCCAACGCCGTCATCATTCTCGATGAGGCGCAGACCTTGCCGCGCGGGCTGCTCCTGCCGATCCTGCGCGCCCTGGAGGAGTTGGCCACGCACTACGGCTGCACCGTGGTTCTCTGCACGGCGACCCAGCCTGCCCTGGAGCGGCGCGAGGCTTTTCCAAAAGGCCTTCCACTAGCCGGTCGGGAGCTGGCGCCCGATCCACAGGGGCCTGCGCAAAAATTCGCCCGCGTGCGCATCCGGCATGGCGGGGACATGGACAATGATGCATTGATCGCTGCCCTGCGGGACCGCGAGCAAGTGCTTGTCATCGTCAACAGCAGGCGCCATGCGCTGGAGCTTTTCCAGCCGGCGCAGAGGGAGGGGCTTGGCGGTCTCGTTCACCTCACCACGCGGCATCATGCGGCTGATCGCCGCCGTATCCTGGAGGATATCCGCGCCCGGCTGAAGGCACATGCGCCCTGCCGGCTGATCGCCACCAGCCTGATCGAGGCGGGGGTGGATGTGGATTTCCCCGTCGCCTTTCGCGCGGAGGCAGGACTGGACCAGATCATCCAGGCGGCCGGCCGCGTGAACCGCGAGGGGCGCCGCCGCCGGGACGAGAGCATCGTGACCGTCTTCAAGGCGCCCGACTATCCACCGCCGGCCGAAATCCGCGGGCTCGTCGGCGATATGAAGCGGATCATCGACAGGCATGACGACCTCACCTCGACCGCCGCGATCGAGGATTATTTTGGCGAGGTCTATTGGCGTTTCGGGGCGAAGGGGCTCGATGCCAAAGGCATCCTCGACCGCTTCACCCTCAGCCGACAGGGCAGCAATTTTGCCTTCCGCACGGTGGGCGATACGTTTCGCATGATCGAAAGCGGCATGGCCCCGTTGATCATAGCCAGCGAAGCGGAGGCGCAGAAAGCGGTGGATCAACTTTCGATTGAGGGGATCCCCTCTGGAAAGCTTGCACGGAACCTGCAACCCTTCGTGGTGCAGGTGCCGCCGAAAGCACGCGATGTGCTCATTCGAAACGGGCATGCGGCGTTTGCTGCACCGGCTTTGCGCGGCGATCAGTTCGTGGTTCTCCACAAGATGGAGTTTTATCGGCCCGATGTCGGTTTGATCTGGGAGAATGCCGACTATCTGGCGGCGGAAGACATGCTGATCTGAGGAAAATGAAGGGCGGCAAGGGGGAGTTGTGGGGTACGGAATTCGTCTCAAGGTCTCGGGTGACTATGGCTGTTTCACGCGCCCGGAAATGAAGGTCGAGCGCGTCTCCTATGACGTGCTGACGCCGTCGGCAGCGCGGGGTATTCTCGAAGCGATCCACTGGAAGCCGGCGATCCGCTGGGTGGTCGATGCGATCCATGTGCTTTCCCCCATCCGCTTCCAGACCATCCGGCGCAACGAGGTGGGGCACAAGGCGCCGGCCGGCAAGATCAAGTCGGCCATGAAGCGCGGCGACCTGGAAGGCCTGAACCTGCTCGTCGACGAGGATCGCCAGCAGCGCGCCTCGATCGTGCTTGTTGCGCCTGCCTATGTCATCGAGGCGCATTTCGAAATGACGGCGAAGGCCGGCCCCGACGACAACGAGGGCAAGCATCTCGATACGTTCAACCGCCGTGCGGCGCGGGGACAGTGTTTTCACCAACCCTGCCTCGGCACGCGTGAGTTTTCCGCGCGTTTCGAGCTGCTCGATCCGGTTGCCCCGACGCCGGCCGCCATTCCCGAAAGCCGCGACCTCGGTTTCATGCTGTTCGACATCGATCACCAGGCGCCGGGCCGCCCGGCGATGTTCTATCGCGCGGTCATGCAGGAGGGTGTCATCAAGGTGCCACACCCGGCCTCCCCGGAGGTGCGGCGATGAACATCCTGTCCTCCCTGATGGCGGCCTACGAACGCCTGCCGGATGCTCCGCCCTTCGGTTACTCGACGGAAAAGGTCGGCGTCGTGGTCGGGCTGAACGAGGACGGCACCGTCGCCACCGTGACGCCCTGGCTGGAGGGCGAGGGCCGCAAGCGCAAGCCACGTCCCATGCTGGTGCCGCAGGCGGTGAAGCGCACGGCGGGCATCGCGCCGAATTTTCTGTGGGACAAGACGGCCTATGTGCTCGGCGTGACGGCGGGCGAGGGCAAGCGCACGGCGGAGGAGCATCGCGCCTTCGTGGAACGCCATCTTGCCGACATCGGCGACAGTGAAGATGTTGGCCTTCGCGCCTTGAAACGCTTCCTGGAGGCGTGGACGCCGGACCAGTTCGCCGAGCCACTCTGGACAGACGAACTGAAGGACCAGAACGTTGTCTTCGCCCTTGAAAGCGAGCGGCGGAGCGGCACGAACCTGCACGATCGGCCGGCCGCGAAAGCCCTATGGAACCGCGCTGCCGGCGCGGTAGGCGATGCGGCCGAAATCTGCCTGGTGACCGGTGAGCCTGGCCCCGTTGCGCGCCTGCATCCCTCGATCAAGGGCGTCTGGGGCGCGCAGTCCTCTGGTGCCGCGCTCGTCTCCTTCAATCTCGACGCCTTCACCTCCTATGGCCGCGAGCAGGGCGCCAATGCCCCCGTCTCCGAGGCCGCCGCTTTCGCCTATACCACCATGCTCAATCGTTTCCTGGAGCGCGACAGCGGCCATCGCCTCCAGATCGGCGACGCCTCCACGGTATTCTGGGCGGATGCCTCGGGCAGGGGGGCGGAGGAGGCGGAAGCGCTCTTTGCCGCCTATCTCGACGACGTGGGCGACGCGCGGGCCGAGGAGAAGATCTCCGCCGAGCACATTCGAGGGCAATTGGCCCGCATCCGTGCTGGGGACCATCTTGAAGACATCGAGCCGGATCTCGCTGACGGCGTCGATTTCTACGTGCTCGGCCTTGCGCCGAATGCCGCCCGGTTGTCCGTTCGTTTCTCCTATGCCGGCAGCTTCGGCGATATCACCCGCAACTACCAGAAATTCGTGTCGGACATGCGGATCGAGCCGCCCCCGCGCGACGGATATCCGCCGCTCTGGCGCTACCTGCTCGAAACGGCGGTGCTCGGCAAGCGCGAGAACGTCACCCCCAATCTTGCCGGCGACTGGATGCGTGCCATTCTCTCCGGAACCCCGTATCCCCTGTCGCTGATGGCTTCCGTGCTGACACGCATCCGCGCGGACGGTGAGGTCAACGCCTTGCGCGTCGGCATTCTCAAGGCCCTGCTCATTCGCAATTTCAAGAAGGAGGCAACACCCGTGGCACTCGATCCGGCAAACACGAACAGGGGCTATGTGCTAGGGAGACTGTTTGCGCTCTATGAGGAAATTCAGCGCGCGGCTTTGGGCGGGCGGGTGAATGCGACGATCAAGGACAAGTTCTACGGTTCCGCCTCGGCCACGCCGCGCAAGGTTTTTGCCGTGCTGGATGGTGGCTCGGCCAATCACCTGGCAAAAATCCGCAAGCTGAACATCGGGCGCGAGGTGAACCTGCAAAGGCAGTTGCAGGCGCTGATGGACCTCATGTCGCCGTCCGACGATCCGGCGCTCGACCCCTTTCCTGTCTCGCTGACGGCGCAGGAGCAGGCCTATTTCGGCCTCGGCTACCACCATCAACGCAGCGATTTCTTCAAGAAAGCATCCGAAACCGCATCCGCCGGGGAGACCGAAGCATGACCATTCTTGCCAACCGCTATGATTTCGCCCTGATCTTCGAGGTCGTCAACGGCAATCCGAACGGCGATCCCGATGCCGGCAACATGCCGCGGCTGGATCCGGAAACCAATCGCGGCCTGGTGACGGATGTCAGCCTCAAGCGCAAGATCCGCAACTATGTCGATCTCGCCCGCCATGGCGAGGACGGGTTCCACATCTATGTAGAGGAGGGCGCGATCCTCAACGACAAGCACCGCCAGGCCTACAAGGCCCTGCGGCCGGATGACGCCAAGGCCGCCAAGGACGCCAAGCTGAACCCGAAGGACGATGCGGAGGCAAAGGCGCTCACTGCCTTCATGTGCCGCAACTTCTTCGACGTGCGCACCTTCGGCGCGGTCATGTCCACGGGGGTCAATTGCGGCCAGGTGAAGGGACCAGTGCAGATGAGCTTCGCCCGCTCGGTGGAGCCCATCCTGCCGCTCGAAATCTCCATCACCCGCATGGCCGCCACCAACGAGGCGGAAAAGAAGCAGAAGGCCGAAGGCGACGATACGAACGAGCGCACCGACAACCGCACCATGGGCCGCAAGCACATCGTGCCCTACGGCCTTTATGTCGCGCACGGCTTCATCTCGGCGAAGTTCGCCGAGCGCACCGGCTTTTCCGAAGAAGACCTGGCCCTTCTCTTTCAGGCACTTACGACCATGTTCGAGCATGACCGGTCGGCTGCCCGCGGTGAAATGGCAACCCGCAAGCTGATTGTCTTCAAACACGAGAATGCGCTTGGCAACGCCCCCGCCCACACCCTGTTCGACCGCGTGCGCATCGGCCGCAATGTCGACGGTGAATTCCGCGTGATCGACAGCCGGCTCGACAACCTGCCCCCCGCCCGCGCCTTTTCCGACTATGTCGTCACGATCGATCGCGATGGTCTGCCGGCGGGAGTGGAGGTGATGGAGTTGCTCTGAGCGATGGGCGGCATCGACACTTTTCCAAGTGAGCCGAGTGATGACCCCATCCCCCTTTCGGCCCTGCAACACGCCGTCTACTGCCTGCGACAGGCGGCCTTGATCCATGTCGAGCGGGTCTGGGCTGACAACCGTTTCACGGCGGAGGGGCATGTGCTGCATGCCGTGGCGGACAAGGCCGGCAGCCGGAAGGCGCGGGGGCTGCGGCGCGTCATGGCGCTTCCGCTCGCCTCGCGCCGCCTGAACGTGACGGGGGTTGCCGACGTCGTGGAGTTTCTTCCCGGAGCGGATGGCGAGACGGCCTTTCCGATCGAATACAAGCGCGGCAAGCCGAAGTTGCACCGGGCGGACGAGGTGCAGCTCTGCGCCCAGGCGCTGTGCCTGGAGGAGATGACCGGCCGGCCCGTGCCCGAAGGCGCGCTGTTCTATGCCGAGACGAAGCGGCGCGTGGTCGTACCCTTCGATGCGGAGCTTCGGAACCTTGCCGAGGAGACGCTGGCAGCGCTTGCCGCGGCGCTGGCGTCCGGAAGGACGCCGCCGCCCACGCCACGGCGCGAGCGCTGCCGTGCCTGTTCGCTGCTCGACCTCTGTCGCCCCGATACGGTCGCCCGTCCGGTCAAGGCGTGGCGCAGCCGCATGGTGGAGCGCTGTCTCGGAGAGACGCCATGAAGAAGCTGCTCAACACGGTCTATGTGACGAGCGAAGGGGCAGCGCTGCGCAAGGATGGCGAAAACCTCGTTGCGGAGGTGGGGGGGGCGGAACGCAGCCGCGTGCCGCTGCACATGCTGTCGGCGGTCGTCGTCTTCGGCGCGATCCATGTTTCGCCGCCGCTGATGGTAGCGTTGGCCGGGGCGGGCATCACGCTGACCTTCCTCGACCGCAACGGCCGCTTCCAGGCCCGGCTGGAGGGGCCGGTGGCCGGGAATATCCTGCTGCGGCGCGCGCAGTACCGTGCCTGCGACCGGCCTGAGGAGATCGTGCGCTCGATCGTCATCGGCAAGGTCGCCAATCAGCGCGCGGTGCTGATGCGTTCGCTGCGCGACTATGGCGCGGAGCAGGCGCCGGAGGACCGGGGCGCTCTCGACAGGGTTACGGACCGCCTCGCCCATATCCTGCGCCGGGTGGAGCGGGCGGACGAGACGCTGGACCAGCTGCGCGGGTCGGAAGGGGAGGCGGCGCAGCTCTATTTCTCCGTCTTCGGCCAGCTGATCCGCGCGCCGGACGAGGCGATGCGCTGGACCGGCCGATCCCGCCGGCCGCCGCTCGATCCGGTCAATGCGCTCCTGTCTTTTCTCTACACGCTGCTTGCCCACGATTGCCGGTCGGCGCTGGAGGGTGTCGGGCTTGATCCCGCCGCCGGTTTCCTGCACCGCGACCGGCCCGGTCGCCCGAGCCTTGCCTTGGATCTGATGGAGGAGCTGCGGCCGGTGCTTGCCGACCGGCTGGCGCTATCGCTGATCAACCGCCGTCAGCTGCGGGCCCGTGATTTCGAAACCCGCGATGGCGGGGCGGTGATGATGGGCGAGGAGGCGCGCAGGACTGTGCTGACCGCCTGGCAGGAGCGCAAGCGGGAGGAGCGCCTGCACCCGTTCCTGGAGGAAAAAGTGCCATTCGGCCTCGTCCCTCACGTGCAGGCCCAGATGCTCGCCCGTCATTTGCGGGGCGATCTCGATGCCTATCCTCCGTGGTTCTGGAAGTAGGTGTCCGATGCTGGTTCTGGTGACCTATGATGTGCGTGTGAGCGAAGGAAAGGGCGCAGCCCGGCTGCGGGCTGTGGCAAAAGCCTGCCGGGATTTCGGCCAGCGCGTGCAGTATTCCGTCTTCGAGATCGAGGTCGACCCCGCCCAATGGGCCCGTCTGAAGGCGCGGCTGGAGGGTGTCATCGATCCGGCGGTGGACAGCCTGCGCTACTATCATCTCGGCGCCAACTGGCAGCGCCGGGTAGAGCATGTTGGCGCCAAGCCCGCCACGGATCTCAACGGCCCGCTGATCATCTGACGGCCCTGGCGATCTCACCCGGCCTGCCCGTGCGAACCCCAAGCGTGCCGCGAAATCCCGCGACGTTCGCACCGCCTCCCAGACGTTGAAATTCCACGCTCTTCCTCTCCAGCCCTTGGGGAGACCCGGAGGAACCCGTCCCGGTTCCCCTCGTTCCGCACATCCAGCCCTTCCCGCCGAGCAAAATCCATGGTCTACAACCAGCCAGTCGCCTCCTTGCGGAGGCGTGGATTGAAACTCTCTCCTCCTCTTCTCCTTTCCCTCTTCTCCCTGTCGCCTCCTTGCGGAGGCGTGGATTGAAACGGTCCATTGGACCGAAGCCGGTTACGGTCCAGATCGTCGCCTCCTTGCGGAGGCGTGGATTGAAACCGCCGAACTTGATAGGGCCGGGCAGGCGGCCCTCGTCGCCTCCTTGCGGAGGCGTGGATTGAAACCGTGTTGGCGGCCGTGAAGCTCGCACTGTCGCTCAGGTCGCCTCCTTGCGGAGGCGTGGATTGAAACCAGTCCGCCTTGCCCCAGAGCGCGCCGTCGCGGACGGTCGCCTCCTTGCGGAGGCGTGGATTGAAACGCCGTGATTGGCGGCAATGACGTGGACGTTGCGCGGTCGCCTCCTTGCGGAGGCGTGGATTGAAACGCCTAACCCTGCTGCACCAGCGGGGCCCTTCAACAGTCGCCTCCTTGCGGAGGCGTGGATTGAAACGCGTACTTGAGCTGGTGAACGGCCTCTACGTCTCGGTCGCCTCCTTGCGGAGGCGTGGATTGAAACTTGTTCAGCACATCGCTCGGCTTGTCCGGGTCCATGTCGCCTCCTTGCGGAGGCGTGGATTGAAACTTTCGGTGTCGGTCTGCAACTTCGTGACCGCCGCGGTCGCCTCCTTGCGGAGGCGTGGATTGAAACCTCTGCCGGCTTGTCGTCACGCGGCCGCACGCCGAGGTCGCCTCCTTGCGGAGGCGTGGATTGAAACGACCACATCGTCCTCGATGCCAACTCCAAAGATAGTCGCCTCCTTGCGGAGGCGTGGATTGAAACACCAACGAGCAGTGGGATCACTTCAAGAAGGTGGTCGCCTCCTTGCGGAGGCGTGGATTGAAACAGTGAAGACGGTTGCCGAGAACACCGCAGCGAAGAGTCGCCTCCTTGCGGAGGCGTGGATTGAAACGTCCTGATCGAGGAACTCTGGCTGTTCGGCAAGAGGTCGCCTCCTTGCGGAGGCGTGGATTGAAACAGCCGACTGGCGCTGGCAGCTCTTCATGAGCGGGCAGGTCGCCTCCTTGCGGAGGCGTGGATTGAAACTGTCGCCTCTGCTCAGGACGAGCTTGCCAAGAGCTCGTCGCCTCCTTGCGGAGGCGTGGATTGAAACAGGTACTGGCGTTGAGCGAGCAATCCGCCGCCGAAGTCGCCTCCTTGCGGAGGCGTGGATTGAAACATTTTCACCTTGCGGACCGGGTGCTCAATCGTCCGTCGCCTCCTTGCGGAGGCGTGGATTGAAACGATCGTCAGGAGCAAGCCGCGTGACCAGAAAGCCGGTCGCCTCCTTGCGGAGGCGTGGATTGAAACACGCCCGATGCCGAGGGGCGCCATGACAGCCCGGGTCGCCTCCTTGCGGAGGCGTGGATTGAAACAACATGGAGACATGACCATGACGACCACAGGTATGTCGCCTCCTTGCGGAGGCGTGGATTGAAACCCCACGCTCCCCTGGTGCGAGGCCGATGTCGAGCGGTCGCCTCCTTGCGGAGGCGTGGATTGAAACTCCCTTGATGGGCGCTTCCTCTACCTCTGCCTCTCGTCGCCTCCTTGCGGAGGCGTGGATTGAAACGGGAGAACAGCGCCCAGTTTTCGGACTCGGCAGGCAGTCGCCTCCTTGCGGAGGCGTGGATTGAAACGCCCGGATGGCGGATGACGCCATTCGGATGGGCCGGGTCGCCTCCTTGCGGAGGCGTGGATTGAAACCCGCGCAGCCCCCACATTCCCGGCCATCGCATCGGTCGCCTCCTTGCGGAGGCGTGGGTTGAAACTATGCCAAGTTCAGCCAGTCCGCCGACAAATTCGGCGTCGCCTCCTTGCGGAGGCGTGGATTGAAACGGCAAACTTGTCGAGCGCAATGATCGGATGGAGATGTCGCCTCCTTGCGGAGGCGTGGATTGAAACCTACACGAGCTTCCATGCGTCGTCACAGGCCGGTAGTCGCCTCCTTGCGGAGGCGTGGATTGAAACCCCGACGTCACCGAACCGGCATCGGGGCTCACTGTCGCCTCCTTGCGGAGGCGTGGATTGAAACGGGTCGCAGTATGTGCGCACCGGCCTTGCCCGGTGTCGCCTCCTTGCGGAGGCGTGGATTGAAACCGAACCGCTTCACGGGCGAGGTCGAGCCGATCGCGTCGCCTCCTTGCGGAGGCGTGGATTGAAACGATGTCGAGGACATCACCGCCCCGGGCGTGATGGTGTCGCCTCCTTGCGGAGGCGTGGATTGAAACTCGCCCTCCTCGATCATCGACTGGAAGTCGGCAAAGTCGCCTCCTTGCGGAGGCGTGGATTGAAACGCGGCTTCACGCTCGTCGTCGACGACAACCGCAATGTCGCCTCCTTGCGGAGGCGTGGATTGAAACGACATCTCGATCGCTGGGCGCAGCTACGAAGGGGTCGCCTCCTTGCGGAGGCGTGGATTGAAACCGTGACGCGGTCACCTGGGCGGCGTCGGTGGTTGCGTCGCCTCCTTGCGGAGGCGTGGATTGAAACTCCAGCGCATCGCGGCCGGCAAGCCACGGCCAGAGTCGCCTCCTTGCGGAGGCGTGGATTGAAACCCGCAAGTCGCCGCGCGTCGATGGCCGCACCCGCAAGTCGCCTCCTTGCGGAGGCGTGGATTGAAACACGTAGCAGTCGCCCGCGAGTGCTGGCGCTGAGACGTCGCCTCCTTGCGGAGGCGTGGATTGAAACCCGGTACCCGACCCGGAAGATATCAAGCTGCTCATGGTCGCCTCCTTGCGGAGGCGTGGATTGAAACACCCGTGTGTTGTGCCGCGTGAACGACGAGTAATGGTCGCCTCCTTGCGGAGGCGTGGATTGAAACTCGCCACCCTTCGCCGGCTTGGCTCTTGATGTAGGGTCGCCTCCTTGCGGAGGCGTGGATTGAAACACGCAACCAGGCGCCTTCGCGATGGACGTGGCCATGTCGCCTCCTTGCGGAGGCGTGGATTGAAACATCGTGTCCGTGCAGGGCTTTTACCATGGCGGCAAGTCGCCTCCTTGCGGAGGCGTGGATTGAAACCCGATATGGGCGAGCTGCGCCTGAAGGTGCGCGGTCGCCTCCTTGCGGAGGCGTGGATTGAAACCTCCCACATGACGAGGTGGTCTTCGAGGGTGAAGTGTCGCCTCCTTGCGGAGGCGTGGATTGAAACCTTTCTGAAATCGAGGTCACCGACAAGGCGGGGCAGTCGCCTCCTTGCGGAGGCGTGGATTGAAACGACGACATAGGCCGAGGTCGAGAGGTCCGCGCGCGTCGCCTCCTTGCGGAGGCGTGGATTGAAACCGCAACATGACGAAGACGTTGACGGCGGGCTCCAGTCGCCTCCTTGCGGAGGCGTGGATTGAAACAATCTGCTCGATGACGCCGGGGCTGCGGACGTTTGTCGCCTCCTTGCGGAGGCGTGGATTGAAACCTCCAGTCATGTGAGAGACGAACAGAACCGGAGAAGTCGCCTCCTTGCGGAGGCGTGGATTGAAACATTTCTGGGTTCGAGGACGACGATTTGCAGGAGGGTCGCCTCCTTGCGGAGGCATGGATTGAAACTCGCGATCAGCACGGGGCTGCTTTCCGGTCGCAACGTCGCCTCCTTGCGGAGGCATGGATTGAAACGTTGAACGGGTTGAGCACGCCGTTGTGCGAAGAGGTCGCCTCCTTGCGGAGGCGTGGATTGAAACATCTCGGTCATATCGAGCTGGAGCCTGTGGACGGGTCACCTCCTTGCGGAGGCGTGGATTGAAACGGTCACCAGCTTTTCCGCGAAGGAAACGTTGGCGTGTCACCTCCTTGCGGAGGCGTGGATTGAAACTGAAGCCCAGTCACGGCGGGGGCCGCACCGCCGAGGTCACCTCCTTGCGGAGGCGTGGATTGAAACAACCAGTGGCTCCAAAGCCGGCTGACGGCGCACGGGTCGCCTCCTTGCGGAGGCGTGGATTGAAACCTGCTCGGTGTGGAAAACCCGACGCCCTCTGCGCCGTCGCCTCCTTGCGGAGGCGTGGATTGAAACCCCACAGCTTGAAGCCGCCGCTCTTGGCGCGCACGTCGCCTCCTTGCGGATGCGTGGATTGAAACTCAGCATCCCCGCGATCGCCGCCTTGGCGATCAGGTCGCCTCCTTGCGGAGGCGTGGATTGAAACTCTTCAAAACCCAAAAGACTGGCACGGACGACTAGTCGCCTCCTTGTGGAGGCGTGGATTGAAACACGCCCGATCAGATGATTGATCTCGTCGATAAGGGGTCGCCTCCTTGCGGAGGCGTGGATTTAAACACGCCAAAGCCGTGGAGCCGAAGGTCTGGCCGCTGTCGCCTCCTCGCGGGGGCGTGGATTGAAACGACGCCACCGGCATGGGCTGGATGGTCGCCGTCTGGGGGGCGCCCCAGCGCCGGAGCGGGGAGTGCCCGCTCCGGCGTGCCTTCCGTCAGCCGGCCTTCAGTACGTCGGCAAGGGCGTCCACCAGCATGTCGGCGTTTTTGCGGGAGAAGACGAGAGGGGGGCGGATTTTCAGGATGTTGGCGTTGGGGCCGGAGGCGCTGATCAGGATGCGGCGGGCGCGCAGGCCGTTGACGATGCGCGCCGTCAGGGTGGCGTCGGGCTGTTTCGTCGTGGGGTCCGCGACGATCTCGACGCCGATGAAGAGGCCCGAGCCGCGGATGTCGCCGAGGGCCGGGTGGAGGCGAGAGAGCGCCTTGAGGCCGTCCATCAGGTGTTGGCCGACATCGAGGGCATTCTGCTGCAGGCCCTCCGTCCGGATGGTTTCCAGCACGGCCTTACCGGCCGCGGCGGCGATGGGGTTGCCGCCGAAGGTGTTGAAGTAGCGGGCACGGGGGCCGAAGTCGGCGACGACTTCCGGGCGCAGCACGATGCCGGCCATCGGGTAGCCGTTGCCCATCGGCTTGCCGATCGTCACCATGTCTGGGGAGACGCCGTGGCGCTCGAAGCCCCACATGGTTTCGCCGGTGCGGCCGAAGCCGGGTTGCACCTCGTCGGCGACGAAGAGGCCGCCGGCTGCGTGGATCGCGTCCACGGCCGGTCGCAGAAACCCTTTCGGGCCGGCGAAGATGCCGTCGCTGGAAAAGATCGTGTCGGTGATCAGCATGGCCGGCTTGATGCCGTGACGCTGCAGGTCGGCAATGGCGGCTTTGACGTCGCGGCCGAACTTTTCCATCATTTCTTCCGGCGTGTGGCGGTAGCTGTCCGGCGCCGGTACGGTGCGCACATGCGGGCCGAGCGTCACGGATTCTCCAAGCGAGGGCGAGAATTCGGCGACCGCGCTTGTCAGGCCGTGATAGGCGAGTTCCGTCGCGATGATGCCGGTCCCGCCGGTGACGAAACGGGCGATGCGCACGGCAAGGTCGTTCGCCTCGCTGCCGGTACAGGTGAACATCACCTGGCTGAGATCGTCCGGGAAGGTGGCGGTCAGCGCTTCGGCATAGTCGATGATGCCTTCGTGCAGATAGCGCGTATGGGTGTTGAGCACGGCGGTCTGGCGGGTGATCGCCTCGACGACGCGCGGGTGGCAATGGCCGACCGAAGCGACGTTGTTGTAGGCGTCGAGATATCTTTCGCCGGCCGCGTCATAGAGGAAGACGCCTTCGCCGCGCACGAGATGCAGCGGCTTTTCGTAGAACAGGCGGTAGGCAGGGCCGAGCACCTTCTCCCGGCGGGCGACCAGCGCCCGTTCGCTCTCGTCGAGCCGTTCGAAATCCTCGCGCGAAAATGCATTCACCATCGACATGGTCAGGCCTCGGAAAGGTTGGGCACGAGCCGCTTCAGCCCGGCCGGGGTAAGGTCGCCTACGTTCTGCAGGCCGCGCCAGGCGGTGGCGTGGTTGCGCATGATATAGTCCCGGTTTTCCGGAAAGCGGGCGGAACGCCATTCGGCGATGATGATCGACATGGCAAGGCGGCAGCGCGTCAGGAGTGGCAACAGCTCGATCTCGCCGGGTTCCAGCGTGCGCGCCGACAGGAAGCCGGCAAGGAAGGCGCCGGTGCGCGCCGCCCAGTTGTCCGTCGCCAGATGATAGGAGAGGGCGACGGCGAGGTCGTTGACCAGCGGCGCATGCACCATGTCGCCGAAATCGATGATGCCGACCACCCGCGTCGGTTCCGCCGGATCGAGCAGGATATTGTGCGGGTTGAAGTCGTTGTGGATGATCTGCCGCCGTGCGAGGCTGCTCATGGCGGGCAGCGCATGCTCGAATTCGGCGAGAATGGTTTCCACCCGCGCCCGGCGCTCGGGCGCGACATGGTCGACGACCGCGCAAAGGTCCAGCGTGTGGGAAATGTCCCACATCAATTTTCCGGCCGGCGGGCGGCCATTGTAGTTTTCGAGGCCAAGGCCGAGTTCCGCGAGTGCGCGGCCGACATTGCGGCTCTGTGCTTCCGATGCCGGCGTGCGATATTGCAGCTCACCGTCAAGGAAGGTGAGGAGGCGCACGATGCGCGGGCCGTCGCCGGTGGAAAGCGTGTGGCTCGGCCCGCCCTCCGTCGTCAGGACGAGGCGCGGCACCGGCACGGCGGGGGCGGCGGCGGCAAGGTGCAGCAGGGCGCCGTCCTGGAATTCCAGAGCTGCAGGGTCTTCGGCGGGGTTGGCGATCTTCAGGACGAAGTTCGTGCCGTCGTTTCGCGTGAAGAGGAAAGTCTCGTCCCGCTCGCTGGAAAGCCGCTTCACGGTTCCAGCAAGGCCATAGATCGCCGCAACGGCGGCCTCGGCGTCGGGAAGCGCGGTCGCGCTCCAGGTTGCCGACATCGAATCCGTCTTCTTGTTTGCCGGCGCTGGCTGCGTCATGCTTGCTCCGTAGGCGCGGTTTCCCGCGGGTTTTTTCGATCCTTGCGCGCCGTCCGCCAACGACGGTGCCGGTGCGATTGCCGTCGCCCGGCATTTGGCAAAGGATGCTCCGTGACGGGTTCTACTTGAAACATATCAAAAAAGATGCATCAAGTATCTTATTACTCGATTTTGCGGATCAGTGCCATGGCCGAATTCACGACACTGGAACATGAGAACCTCAACAGCGTCGTTTATGGTGCGCTGTGCGACGCGCTGATGCAGGGGCGGTTTCAGCCGGGCGACCGGCTGAAGATCCGTGACCTTGCCGAGCAGTTCGGCACCAGCGTCACGCCGATCCGCGACGCCATCCTGCGCCTGGCCAATGACGAGGCGATCACCTTCCGCTCGCCGCGCGACATCCGCATCGCCGGCCTCAGCGAGAGTCGCTACCGGGAGATCCGGGCGATCCGCGTCCGGCTGGAAGGGCTGGCGGCGGAAACCGCCGCGCAGGTGGCGACGAGCGCGGATATCCAGGCGCTGGAGCAGATTTTGCGGGAAAACGAGCAGGCAATCGCGGCCGGGGACCGGCTCAAGGGCACACAGCTCAACCAGGCCTTTCACTTCCTGCTGCCGCAGATTGCCGGGCTCCCGGTGCTGACAACCATCCTCAGGCGACTTTGGCTGCAGATGGGCCCGCATATTTCCGATGCCTATATCGCCGGTGGCCGGGCGATGATCGATCATCATTATCCGGTCGTGGAGGCGCTGAAACGCCACGATCCGGCATCCGCCTCGATGGCGATCGTCGGCGATATCCTGCTCGGCGGCAAGCCGATCCTGGAGCGCATCGAGGGGGGCGGAGAGAGGGAAGTGCGCCGGGCGTAGCCTTTCACGCGGAGGGGCTTGCAATTCGGAAATGGCCGATTACGATGTATCAAGCATCAAAGGAGAGTGCGCATGACCGAAGAACGCCGCTACATGTTGCTGACGGGGGCGAGCCGCGGCATCGGCCATGCGACGGTCAAGCTCTTCCAGGCGAAGGGCTGGCGCATCCTGACCGTCTCCCGCCAGCCCTTTTCCGAGGAGTGCGCCTGGCCGTCCGCGCGTGAAAGCCATATCCAGGCGGACCTTGCCGACCTGACGCAGATCGACCGGCTGGCCGCGACGGTGCGCGAGCGGCTGCCGAACGGCCGGCTGCATGCGCTCGTCAACAATGCCGGCATATCGCCGAAGGGGCCGGGTCGCAGCCGTCTCGGTGTGCTCGATACGGATGCCGACGTCTGGACGCAGGTGCTCAACGTCAATATCGTCTCGACGGCGCTGATCGCCCGCGCACTGATGCCCGAGCTCGAAGCGGCGAAGGGCTCGATCGTCAACGTCACCTCGATCGCGGGTTCGCGCGTGCATCCCTTCGCGGGCGTTGCCTATGCGGCCTCAAAGGCGGCGCTTGCGGCGCTGACGCGCGAGATGGCGCATGAGTTCGGCCGCCGCGGCGTAAGGGCCAATGCGATCGCGCCGGGCGAGATCGAGACCTCGATCCTTTCGCCGGGCACCGATGCACTGGTTGCGGCGGAGGTGCCGATGGGGCGGCTGGGTGAGCCGCGCGAAGTCGCGGAGACCATTCATTTCCTGTGCACCGAGCAATCGTCCTACATCAACGGTGCGGAAATCCACATCAACGGAGGGCAGCACGTCTGACGACCGTCAAGCGGGGAAAATATCCCGTTGACCGGCGAGACCCGGAATGCATCAATCGGCCGTAACGCCCAGGGGAAAGGGTGCGACGACCGGAGAGGCTGCAAGCGCTGATAGGCCAAAGGCCGCGGCGGATCAGCAGTCCGACAGGAGATCGTCATCGGGGCCGGGCCATCCGGTTCCTTCACAAATGAAGAAAAGGGGAGTGCAATGAAGACTGTCTTTAAATCCGGAATGCTCACGGCTGCCGCCATCGTGCTGTCGGCTGGCCTTGCCGCGCCGTCCCTCGCACGCGACCTCACCGTTGTCTCCTGGGGTGGCAACTATCAGGACGCGCAGCGCAACATCTACTTCAAGCCGTTCGCCGAAAAGTCCGGCAAGCCGGTGCTCGACGAGGCCTGGGATGGCGGCATCGGCGTCATCCAGTCGAAGGTCAAGGCCGGCGCGCCGAACTGGGACGCCGTGCAGGTGGAGGCGGAGGAGCTGGCGCTCGGCTGTGCGGATGGCCTCTACGAGAAGATCGACTGGGACAAGATGGGCGGCAAGGACAAGTTCCTCGACAGCGCCGTCAACGACTGTGGCGTCGGCGCGATCGTCTGGTCCACGGCGATCGCCTATGACGGCGACAAGCTGAAGGAAGGCCCGGCCAACTGGGCGGATTTCTGGAACGTCGAAAAGTTCCCGGGCAAGCGCTCGCTGCGCAAGGGGCCGAAATACACGCTGGAATTCGCGCTGCTCGCCGATGGCGTCTCCAAGGACGAGCTCTATGACGTGCTCGGCACGGAAGAGGGCGTCACGCGGGCCTTCAAGAAGCTCGACGAATTGAAGGCGAACATCGTCTGGTGGGAGTCGGGTGCCCAGCCGCTGCAGTTCCTCGCTTCGGGCGAAGTGGCGATGACCTCGGCCTATAATGGCCGCATCACCGGCATCAACCGCACGGAAGGCAAGAACTTCAAGGTCGTCTTCCCCGGCAGCATCTACGCGGTCGACAGCTGGGTCGTGTTGAAGGACGCGGAGAACAAGGACGCCGCGCAGGACTTCATCGCCTTTGCCAGCGAGCCCGACAACCAGGCGAAGCTGCCGGAGTTCGTGGCTTACGGCCTGCCGGTCAAGGAGGCCGCGGCCAAGGTTCCGGCCGAGTTCGCCAAGGACCTGCCGACCGACCCAGCCAACATGACGGACTCGATCGCCCTCAATGTCGACTTCTGGATCGACAATGCGGAAACGCTGACACAGCGCTTCAACGCCTGGCTGGCGCAGTAAGGCTGCCGTTTGCGGGGCGGAACGGCCCCTCATCCCGCTTGCGGCGACCTTCTCCCTGCAAGCGGGGAGAACGCAATCCCCGCAAGGCCCGGGCACAAACAGCCCCGCAGACATGTGTTGAGGAAAACGGTGCAGTACACCTTCTCCCTGCTTGCAGGGAGAAGGTGCCGGCAGGCGGATGAGGGGCGCTTGCCCGCCAGCGACCGTTGTGATGGAGTCATGATCTTGGCCGAATTCATCCGTTTCGACCGCATCACCAAATTCTACGGCCCGCTCTGCGTGGTCGAAAATCTCGATCTCGGCATCGACAAAGGCGAGTTCGTCAGCCTGCTCGGCCCGTCCGGCTCCGGCAAGACGACGCTGCTGATGATGCTCGCCGGTTTCGAACAGCCGACATCGGGCAACATCCTGCTCGACGGCACGGCGATCAACGACGTGCCGACCCACAGGCGCGACATGGGCGTCGTCTTCCAGAGCTACGCGCTTTTCCCGCATATGTCGGTCGGCGAGAACGTCGCCTTTCCGTTGCAGATGCGCGGCATGGGCAAGGCGGAGATCGAGGGGCGCGTCAAGCGGGCGCTGGACATGGTGCAGCTGTCGGCCTTCGCCGACCGTCGTCCCTCGCAGCTTTCCGGCGGCCAGCAACAGCGCGTGGCGCTGTCGCGCGCGCTGGTCTTCGAGCCGCGCGTCGTGCTGATGGACGAGCCGCTCGGCGCGCTCGACAAGCAGTTGCGTGAGCAGATGCAGCTCGATATCCGCGACCTGCACCGCCGGCTCGGCCTGACGATCGTCTTCGTCACGCACGACCAGTCGGAGGCGCTGACCATGTCGGATCGCGTCGCCGTCTTCAACAAGGGCAAGATCGAGCAGATCGGCACGCCGCGGCAGGTCTATGACGAGCCGGCGACGCGTTTCGTCGCCGAATTCATCGGCGAGACCAATCTGGTCGAGGGCGTCGTCGAGGCAGTCGAGGGGGCGGAAGCCACCGTGCGGCTGCCATCTGGCGCGCAGATCGTTTCGGCGGTCTCTGGCAGTGTCGCCTCCGGCCAGCCGGTCTTCCTCTCCATCCGGCCGGAACGGGTCGATCTCAGCGAGACCCGGGGCGATGCGCGCAACTGTCTGGAGACCGAGGTCACCGACAGCGTCTATCAGGGCGATCACCTGCGCGTGCAATTGCAGAACGCCGCCCACCCGCTGATCGCCAAGCTTGGCCGCCGGTCCCGTGAATTCCCGCCGGGCACGCGGGTCTATGCGGGTTTTTCGGCCGGCGATTGCCGGGTCATCGCGCCATGAGCGCGGGCTCCTCCCGGACCGGGCGGTCGCTCCTTCTGCTGGCGCCGCTGCTTCTCTTCCTCGTCGGCTTCTTCGTCTGGCCGCTGATCAGCATGATGTCGCAGGCCGTGTCGGATCCGGCCGTGCTGCGCCTCCTGCCGCGCAGTGCCGAAGTGCTGGCCGACTGGGACCGCGCCTCGCCGCCGACCATGCCCATGCAGGCGGCGCTGATGGAGGACCTGAAGGCCGTCGACGACGACCAGGCACTCGGCGACATGGTGCGTCGCCTCAACAGCGCCCGCTCCGGCTTCCGCACGCTGATGGCGAAGACGACGAGCGCACTGGGCGACACGGCCAACCCGCCCGCCGACCTTGTCTCCATCGATAAACGCTGGGAAAAACCGGAATTCTGGCTGGCGATCGCCGATGCGCTCTCGCCCTACACCGACCGAAACCTGCTCGCCGCCGTCGATCTCGGCCGCAATGCCGCAGGCAGCATAGAACACCTGCCGGCCGACCAGTCCGTCAACCGGGTGATCCTCGTGCGCACCTTCTGGATCGCCGCGCTCGTCACCTTCGCCTGCGCCTGCATCGGTTTTCCCTATGCGATCATCGCCGCCTCGCTGACGGGCTGGAAGCGTGACCTGATGCTCGGCGCCGTACTGCTGCCGCTCTGGACCTCGCTTCTCGTACGTACCGCGGCCTGGTTCATCCTGCTGCAGGAGCAGGGGCTGATCAACGATCTCCTGCGCTGGCTGCGCATCATCGACGCGCCGCTGCCGCTGATCTTCAACCGCACCGGTGTCATCATCGCCATGACCCATGTGCTGCTGCCCTTCATGGTGCTGCCGATCTATTCCGTGCTGATCACCATTCCGAAGAACCTGATGCCGGCCGCCGCCTCGCTCGGCGCGCCGCCCTTGCGGGCGTTCCTGCGCGTGCTTCTGCCGCTGAGCCTGCGTGGTGTCGCTTCCGGCAGCCTGCTCGTCTTCATCTCGGCGATCGGCTACTACATCACCCCGGCGCTGATCGGCGGGCCGGGCGACCAGATGATCTCGTCCATCATCGCCTTTTACGCTACAGGCTCGGCGAACTGGGGCATGGCCGGCGCCCTCGGCGTCGTTTTGCTCGTCGCGACGCTGCTGCTCTACAGCGTCTATGCGCGGCTCTCCTCCGATGAACCGGGGAGGCGCTAGGCCATGTCGATGAAATTCGCCAAGATCACCTTCGCCACGCTGGCGATCCTCTTCCTCGTCGCGCCGCTCATCGCCATCCTGCCGCTCGCCTTCACCTCGAGCGTCATCCTCACCTATCCGATCCCGTCCTGGTCGCTGCGCTGGTTCGAGGAACTGTTCACCGCCGATGCCTGGCGGCGGGCGATCATCAACAGCCTGATCATCGGTACGGGCACGACGCTGCTCGCCACGGTGCTCGGCACGGCCGCCTCGCTCGGACTGCGCAACCGTCTGCTCTTCTTCCGCGGCTCGATGCGCACGTTGTTCCTGTTGCCGATGGTGGTGCCGGCGGTCGTGCTCGGCGTCGGCATGCAGGTGCTGCTCGCGGGTTTCGGCCTGACGAACAGCTATGCCGGCGTCATCATCGCCCATACGGTCGTCGCCGTGCCCTTTGTGGTGGTCAGCGTCACCGGCGCGCTCGCCGGTATCGACGAGCGGGTGGAGCTGGCGGCGCAAAGCCTCGGCGCATCGCCCGCCACCGTCTTCCGGCGCGTGACGCTGCCACTTGCTATGCCCGGCGTGCTCTCCGGCGCGGTGCTCGCCTTCGCGACCTCGCTCGACGAGGTCGTGCTGACGCTCTTCGTCGCCGGCCCCAACCAGCGCACGCTGGCCCGACAGATGTTCTCCAGCATCCGCGAGAATATCAGCCCGGCCATTGCCGCCGCGGCCTTCCTCTTCATCGCCGCGACGGTCGCGATCGGCCTCATCGTGGTGCTGTCGCGCTCCATGCTGGCGAAACGGCGTTAGGCTGTGCGTTTCAGCGTATTGGCCAGAACCTGGTAGATGCGCGGTTCCAGCATGTGCGCCACATTGAAGCGCATGAAGCCGGCGGCGCTCTGCGACACGCTGAAGACGTTGCCGGGGGCCAGCACGACACCCTCGGCAACGGCTGCCTGTGCGATCTCGCTGGAATCCAGCCCCTCCGGCAGCCGGCACCAGAGGTTGAAGCCGCCGCGCGGCTGGAGCCAGGGCGTGATGCCGAGCCGCGAAAGCCGTTCCGCCACCTCGCGCCGGGCGCGCACCAGCTTGCGGCGCAGCTCCTCCATGTGTTTGCGGTAACCACCGCCGGCAAGCATATGGGCGATGATCTCGCTGGACATCGGGCTCGGCCCGCCGAAATTGGTGGCGATCTGCAGATCGACCAGCCCCTCGATCCAGTCCGGCCGTGCGGCGATGTAACCGCAACGCGCCGAGGCGGAGAGTGTCTTGGAGAAACTGCCGATGCGGATGACGCGGTCGAGCCCGTCGAGCGCGGCAAGCCGGGTGGAGGGCTCCGGCTCGAAATCGGCAAAGATGTCGTCTTCGACGATGATCGTCTCGCTGCCGGCAGCAGCGTTTAGCAGCCGGTGCGCCACCTGTGGCGACAGCGTAGCGCCCGTTGGATTGTGGATCGCCGAATTGGTCACATAGAGGCGCGGCCGCTCTGCCGCGAGCACGGCCTCGAAGGCGGCGATGTCGGGGCCCGACGGCGTATAGGGCACGCCGATGACCGTCACCTGATGGGCCTTCAGCAGTGCCTGGAAATTGAAATAGCAGGGGTCGTCCACCAGCACCGTGTCGCCCGGGCGCAGCAGGAAACGGCCGATCAGGTCGAGCGCCTGCGTGCCCGTGCTCGTCAGCATCAGCTGATCCGGCCCTGCGGCAATGCCTTCCTCCGTCAGCCGGCCGAGCAGCAGCCGGCGCAGGAACGAAGAGCCGCGCGTGCTGCCGTAGTAGGCGATGAGATCGCTGTCGCCGCGCGCAAGGCTGCGGATCGCGCGGCGCAGCGCCTCGTCCGGCATCCAGTCCGCCGGCAGCCAGCCGCAGCCGGGCTTGAGCACCACTGTGTCGGCATCGAGCGATTGCCGCGACACCCAGAACGGATCGACCGCACGCGCCTTCGGTGTCGCCGCTTCCGCCAGCTTCAGTGGGGGCAGAGCGCTCTGCGAGACGTAGAAGCCGGAACCGCGCTGCGCCCGGATCAACCCTTCCGCCGCCAATCGGTCATAGGCCTCCACGACGGTGGAGGGCGAGACACCCATGCTCGCGGCGAACCGGCGGATGGAAGGCAACCGATCACCCGGCGTGAGCGCACGGCTGGCGATGCGGTGACCAATGGTCGCCATGACCTCCGAAATGCGCGTGTGCGCTGTTGTGTCAGTCATGATTTCTCATTTTTGTACTGGTTCTCATGCGGGTACAGTTTGGAGAAATTGTACTGCACTGTTTCTGTCTTTTCCAACCTCGCAAGCGTAGGAAAGCAGGATTGTTCCTCTGGAACAAAGCCGTTTCCGCAATGTCAGTCAGGAAGAGGTTTGACGCTCCATGGCAACAGCTCTGCACAGGAAAGGCATGAGATCGATGAGAACATCCATGGAAGGCTGGGGCAGCGGGCTGACCGGCGTCATCATTTTCAGCGGTTCGCTGCCGGCGACCCGCGTGGCGGTGGCGGATTTCTCGCCGCTGTTCCTGACATCGGCGCGCGCGGTCATCGCGGCTCTTCTTGGTGCGGCGCTGCTCCTTGCCCTGCGCCAGCGGAAGCCGTCGCGCGACACGCTCTTTTCGCTGGCGATCGTCGCGCTCGGCGTCGTCGTCGGTTTTCCGCTGCTGACGGCGCTGGCGCTGCAATATGTCACCTCCGCCCATTCCATCGTCTTCGTCGGGCTGCTGCCGCTGGCGACTGCCTTTTTCGGCGTGCTGCGTGGCGGAGAGCGGCCGAAGCCGCTGTTCTGGCTGTTCTCCGGCATCGGCAGCGCTACGGTGGTGGGCTTCGCGCTGAGTTCGGGCGGGGACGTCTCGCTCGTCGGCGACCTGCTGATGGTCGCCGCCATCATCGCCTGTGGTCTGGGCTATGCGGAAGGGGCGAAACTCTCGCGCACGCTCGGCGGCTGGCAGGTCATCTCCTGGGCGCTGATCCTCTCTCTGCCGTTGATGGCGGTGATCGCCCTCTTCTCGCTGCCCGCGACATTCTCCGGTATTGACGGCGCCGCCTGGGCGGGGCTTGCCTATGTCTCGGTCTTCAGCATGTTGATCGGTTTCGTCTTCTGGTATCGGGGCCTTGCGCTTGGCGGCATCGCGGCCGTGGGGCAGCTACAGCTACTCCAGCCCTTCTTCGGTCTCCTGCTTGCCGCCGGCCTGCTGCATGAGCGTGTGAGCCCGTTGATGCTGGTCACGACGCTCGCCATCGTGCTGTGCGTTGCCGGCGCGCGCAAATTCGCGCGGTAGCGAAAGCTGCCCGGGACCGGCAGCCCGCGGCGTTCGGGGAATGGAGGTGGCGGGCGAAATCTGCTATGGCTCTTGCCAGCGGCTCGTGCCTTCGGCGATAGTGTCGGGCGGAACGGCCTGGGAGAGCTGGATGGCGGCAGATGTTCGGACGTCGAAGGAGATGAACGGTGCCCTGGCGCCGAAGGCGCTGCGCGTCGGCTTCATCCTGTCGAAAAGTTTCACCCTGTCCGCCTTCGCGCTGTTCGTCGATACGCTGCGGCTGGCCAGCGACAGCGAGGATCGCTCGCGCCGCGTCCATTGTGACTGGGACGTTTTGAGCAGCACACGCAACTTCATCACCTCCTCGAGCGGCATCCAGGTCGCCCCGACCGCGCCCTTCGCCGATCCCTCCTGTTTCGACTACATTGCCGTCGTCGGCGGTCTCCTGTCGGTGGAAGAGCCCATAGACAGCTATGCCCAGGCCTATCTGCGCAAGGCGGCCCAGGCCGGCGTCGGGCTGATCGGCCTCTGTACGGGCAGCTTCATCCTGGCCGAGGCGGGCCTCCTCAAGGGGCATACGGCCTGCGTCAGCTGGCTGCACCACCGTGATTTCCGCGGCCGTTTTCCCGATATCGAGGCGACGTCGGAGCAGATCTTCCGTTTTGACGGCAAGGTTGCCACCTGTGCCGGCGGCAGCAGCGTCGCCGATCTTGCCGCAACGCTCGTGCGCCACCACGTCGGCGAGGCGGCCGAGCGCAATGCGCTGGAAATCCTGCAGATCCGCCACCGGCGGGATGCGACCGACGTGCAGCCGCGCAATCCGCTCGGCCTTGAAGCCCGCGACCGTCGCGTTCACCTCGCCATCATGATGATGGAACAGCACACCGAGGACCTCCTGTCGATCGACAGCATCGCCACCATGACGGGCGTCTCCCGCCGCCAGCTCGAGCGGCTGTTCGAGGGCGATATGGGGGCTTCGCCGAGTGCGATCTATATGAAGATCCGCATGGCCGCCGCGCTCACCATGGTGATGCGCACCAACAAGCCATTGATCGAGATCGCGCTCGAGACCGGTTTCGAAAGCCTGTCGCACTTCACCCGCCGCTTCCGTGCCGCCTTCGGCGATACGCCCTCGCAGATCCGCCGCGACGGCCGCCGCCAGGCGGGCTGAGAGGCAAAACGCCCGGCCGCCGGGAACCAAGCCGCGCGAAAACCGTTCGGTCTCTATTGCTGACAAGAGACTGTAACGGGAGACCGCAATGGCAAGCACCAACGACGTCCAATCCCAGATTTCCGCCCTGCGCGCAGAGATCGCCCAGCTCCAGAAGGACCTTGGCGAGCGTGGCAGCGAAGCCTATGAGACCATCCGCGACCGCGCCGGGAATGCCGTGGAGGCTGCTCGCCCGGCCGTTCGTTCGGCAACGAAATATGTGCGCAACGAAGGTGCTGCCGTTGCGCAGGCGGCGCGCGAGCATCCCGCGGCACTCTCCACGGTCGTCTTGACCGCAGGCCTTGCCGGTGTCGTCCTCGGCTATCTGCTCGGCTCGCTTGAAAGCGAACCGCCGCGCCGGCAGCGCTGGTTCTGAGCCGACAAAAGCCCGGCTTGGCCGGGCTTTTTCATGCTGTGAGGAAACGGGGGCAAGACGCGGGTTTCCCTGGTTTTCCTCGTATCCCCGGGCACGCATGTCACCGGTGGCGAAGACCGAAGAGATAACCGATGAAGGCGGCGCCGGCCAGCGCGGCGAGCGGGTTGGCCTGAATGGTCTGGCGCACCTCGTCACGCAGCGATTCCGCCTTTGCGACCGCCAGCTGGCCGGTTCCTTCGGCGATCAGCCCTGCGGATTCCTTCAGCCGGCTGATTTCCGCCTTCAGGGCCTCGATCTGCTCGTTCACCGTCGCTTCCGCCGCTGCCGCGCGGGCGTCTTCCGAAATGCTGTCGCGCCCCTCAACGACGCCGAGCGTACGCTTTCCGGTGCTCTTTTCGTCAGCCATGGACATGTCTCCTGGATTTGATGGAATGGCGAAAGGAAGAACTTTTGCCGCGCCACTTGGTTCCCACCGATGATTCAAACTGTGATCTTTCCGGCGCGATCAGGCGATTGACTCTTACAGAATTTGAGAACAAAAAGAGAACATATAGCCTTTCAACCGGGAGCCGCCAAGCCGATGTCCGCCTCCGCCCATGCCGTTGTCGCGGACCTGCGCGACCGCATCCGGCAGTTCGACGGCCGCGCCCAGCGCGACCGGGCGGTGCTGCCCTTCGGTGTGCCCGAAATCGACGAGCGGCTGCCGGGCGGCGGGCTGGCGCTGGCCAGCCTGCACGAGATCTGCGGTGGCGGTGACGATGCCGTCGAGGCCAGCGCCGCCATGCTCTTTGCCGCCGGCATCGCCGCGCGCACCAAGGGGCAGGTGCTCTGGTGCCTGACGCGGCCCGATCTTTTCGCGCCGGCGCTGGCGCAGGCGGGGCTTGCGCCGGGCCGTGTCCTCTATGTGGAGGCGGGTGACGAGAAGAGCCTGCTCCTCTGTTTCGAAGAGGGGCTGCGCCATGGCGGGCTCGGGGCCGTCGTTGCCGAGGTGGCGCGCCTGTCGATGACCGCCTCGCGCCGCCTGCAGCTTGCCGCGGAGGCCGGCGGCACGCTCGGTCTTGCCCTGCGCCGCTTCCGCCACCGCAAGGAGACGGAGGTCCTTGCGCAGCCCTCCGCCGCGGTGACGCGCTGGCGGGTCTATATGCGGCCCTCCGTTTCCCTTCCCGTGCCCGGCATCGGCCGGGCGCAATGGCTGCTGAAACTGGCCCGTTGCCGGGCCGGCGAGGCGGCGGACTTTGATGTGGAGGCCACCGATGCCGAGGGTCGTATCGCTTTTTCTTCCCGGCTGGCCGATCGATCGCCTGCGGCGGGCGCTCGGCACTTCGGCGCCGCCGCCGGATAGCCGGCTCGTGCTTGTCGGCCGTGACGGGGCGCGCCGCATCCTGACGGCGGTGAGCCGGCCGGCCGAGCAGGCGGGCCTGCGCGTCGGCATGCCGCTCACCAAGGCCCATGCGCTGCTGCCCGGGGTTCTCACCATGCCGGCCGACCCCGTGGCCGATGCCGCCGCCTTGGGCCGCCTCGCGCTCTGGGCGATGCAGCACTATGCACCCATCGTCGCCCCGGACGCGCCCGACGGTCTCGTTATCGATACGACCGGTGCCGATCACCTGCATGGCGGCGAAGCGCACATGCTGACCGGCCTCGTCAATCGTCTTGCCGCCTCCGGCATCTTTGCCCGCGCCGCCATCGCCGACAGCTGGGGCGCGGCCCATGCCGCCGCCCGCTTCCTCGCCGATCCTGTCTGTATCATTCCGCCGGGCAGGGCAGGTGAGGCCGTGTCGCCCCTGCCGGTCACGGGATTGCGGATAGCGCCGGAAACGGTGGCTGGTCTCCACGTGCTCGGCTTCTCTACGATCGGTGAGGTGCTGGCCGTGCCGCGCGCGCCGCTCGTCCTGCGCTTCGGCTCGCTTCTCGGCCGCCGGCTCGACCAGCTCCAGGGCCGGATTTCGGAACCCGTCGATCCGCTGCGCGACCCGGAGCTCGTCACCGTCCGGAAGGTTTTCGGCGAGCCGATCGGCGCACCCGAAACCATCGCGCGCTACACGGCCAGCCTCGTGCACGATCTCTGTGCGGCGCTGGAAAAACGCGGTCTCGGTGCCCGCCGGCTCGATCTCCTCTTCCATCGTGTCGACAATTCTCTCCAGGCGATCCGTATCGGCACGGCACGGGCCGTGCGCGACGAAAGACAACTCATCCGTCTCCTGACGGACCGTCTCGAGACGATCGATCCCGGCTTCGGCATCGAGATCATGGACCTGACCGCGACGCTGGCCGAACCGCTCGTCCTGCAGCAGGCCGTCTCCTCCCTGATCGAGGCGGAGGAAGCGGACCTTGCCGGCCTTGTTGACGTGATCGTCAACCGCATCGGTGCCGCGCGCCTCTACCGCATCGCCCCGGTCGAAAGCGACGTGCCGGAACGTTCCTTCCGCCGCATTCCGCCGCTTTCGCCCGAAACCGGGGTGACCTGGCCAAGCCGCTGGCCGCGTCCTGCGCGCCTTCTGGCCCGGCCGGAGCCGGTCGAGGTCATGGCGCTCCTGCCCGACCATCCGCCCGCCTCCTTCACCTGGCGGGGCGTGCGGCGGCTGGTCAAGCGGGCCGATGGGCCGGAGCGCATCTTCGGCGAATGGTGGAAGCGCGATGCGGAACTGGCGGCCGTGCGGGATTATTTCCAGGTGGAAGACGCCGAGGGAGCGCGCTTCTGGCTCTTCCGCTCCGGCAATGAAGAGCAGGCGGCAAGCGGGGCCGGTCGCTGGTTCCTGCACGGGATTTTCGCATGAAACCGCGATATGCCGAGCTTCAGGTTACATCCCATTTCTCGTTCCTGCGCGGGGCGAGCAGCTGTGCGGACCTGTTCGCGCAGGCGAGCGCCCTCGGTATCGAGGCGCTGGCCGTCGTCGATCGCAACAGCCTTGCCGGCGTCGTCCAGGCCTTCAAGGCGTCGTGCGAGCTTCCGGAGGATGTTCCGCCGGTGCGGCTGGTGGTCGGGTGCCGGCTCGACCTTGTCGATGGCATGTCGCTGCTTGTCTACCCGACCGACCGCGCCGCCTATGGCCGTCTCTGCCGCCTGCTCACCATCGGCAAGAAGAAGGCCGGCAAGGGCAAGTGCCATCTCGACTGGTCCGACGTCGTCGACTGGAACGAGGGCCTTCTTGCCGTGCTGGTGCCCGACGAGGCGGACGAGACCGCCGCCTTTCATCTGCGTCGCCTGCGCGAGCATTTCAGGGGCCGCTGCTATCTCGCCCTCACGCTCCGCCGCCGGCCGAACGACCAGCTGCGATTGTTCGACCTCTCCAACCTCGCCGCCCGCCATGGCGTTCCCACCGTCGTCACCAATGATGTGCTCTACCACGAACCCGCCCGGCGCATGCTGCAGGACATCGTCACCTGCATCCGCCACAACGTCGCCATCGACAATGCCGGCTTCCTGCGTGAACGTCATGCCGATCGCTATCTGAAGCCGCCGGAGGAAATGCACCGGCTTTTCAAGCGCTATCCGGAGGCGCTGCGGCGGACGCTGGAGATTGTCGAACGCTGCCGGTTCTCGCTGGCCGAGCTGAAGTACCAGTATCCGGACGAGAAGGAATATTCGCATCTGACGCCGCAGGAAGCGCTTGAGAAATATACCTGGGAGGGGGCGGCCAGGCGCTATCCCGGCGGCGTGCCGGAGACGGTGCGCGACAAGCTTCTCTACGAATTGCGGCTCATCGAGAAGATGGAATACGCGCCCTATTTCCTCACCGTGAATTCCATCGTCCACCATGCCCGCAACCTGCCGGTCCCGATCCTCTGCCAGGGTCGGGGATCGGCTGCAAACAGCGCCGTCTGTTTCGTCCTTGGGATCACGGCGATCGACCCGATGGAGAATGGCAGCCTTCTCTTCGAGCGCTTCGTCTCGGAACAGCGCGGCGAGCCGCCCGATATCGACGTGGATTTCGAGCACGAGCGCCGGGAGGAAGTGATCCAGTGGATCTACGATACCTACGGTACGGACCGCTCCGCACTCTGCGCCACCGTCATCCGTTATCGCTCGCGCGCGGCCATGCGGGATGTCGGACGCGCGCTCGGCATGCCGGAGGACGTGTTGAAGGCACTCTCTTCGCAAGTCTGGGGCTGGTCGCACGACTTGCCGCAAGGCCATGCCAATGCGGTCGGGCTCAATGTGGATGACCGCCGTATCCGGCTGCTGTTCGAGCTCGCCCGCCAGTTGCTCAACGCGCCGCGCCACCTCTCGCAGCATCCCGGCGGTTTCGTGCTGACCCGCGACCGGCTGGATGATCTCGTGCCGATCGAGCCGGCGGCGATGGATGCGCGCCAGGTGATCGAGTGGGACAAGGACGACATCGAGTATCTCAACTTCATGAAGGTGGACGTGCTGGCGCTCGGCATGCTCACCTGCATGCGCCGCGCCTTCGACTTCCTGCAAGAGCACAAGGGCGAGAGCTATACGCTGGCCACCATCCCCGCGGGCGATGCCGCGACCTACGAGATGATTTCAAAGGCCGACACGATCGGCACTTTTCAGATCGAGAGCCGGGCGCAGATGTCCATGCTGCCGCGCCTCAAGCCGAAGGAATTTTATGACATCGTCATCCAGGTGGCGATCGTGCGGCCGGGGCCGATCCAGGGGGACATGGTGCATCCCTATCTGCGGCGGCGGCAGGGTTTGGAGAAGGTGGAATATCCCAAGGCTGCTTTCGAGAAGGTCCTCAAAAGAACCCTCGGCGTGCCGCTGTTTCAGGAGCAGGCGATGCAGGTGGCGATCGAATGCGCCGGCTTCGAGCCAGGCCGGGCCGATCAACTCCGCCGCGCTATGGCGACCTTCAAGCAAACGGGTGGCGTGGACAAGTTCCGGGACGAATTGACCAATGGCATGGTTGGCAAAGGATACACCCGTGACTTTGCCGAACGAATGTGCCGCCAGCTCGAAGGGTTCGGCTCCTATGGTTTCCCGGAGAGCCATGCCTACAGTTTCGCGATCATCGCCTATGCCTCTGCCTGGATGAAGTGCCATCACCCGGAGATCTTCTGCGCGGCCCTGCTCAATTCCCAGCCGATGGGATTTTACGCCCCGGCGCAGATCGTGCGCGATGCACGCGAGCATGGGGTGGAGGTGCGGCCGGTCTGTGTCAATGCCAGCCGCTGGGATTGCACGCTGGAGCCGGCAGAGGCGGGGCGCCTTGCTGTTCGACTCGGATTACGGCTTGTGAAGGGCCTTGATAACAAGGAGATGGCCAGATTTGTTGCGGAAAGAGGTGAGGAGCCGTTTGCCTCTGTCGATGATCTGTGGCGCCGCACCAAGCTGGCATCCGACACGCTGGTGCGGCTCGCCGAGGCGGATACCTTCCGGCCGTCGCTCGCGCTCTCCCGCCGCGAGGCGCTCTGGGCTCTTCGTGGTTTGCGGGACGAGCCGCTCCCGCTGTTTTCCGCGGCGGCCGAGCGGGAGGCCGCGGTCGTGCCGGAATTGACGGAGCCGGTGGTGACGCTGCGGCCCATGGTGGCGGGCGGCGAGGTGGTGGAAGACTATGGCCGCGTCGGCCTGACGCTCCGGGCCCATCCGGTCAGCTTCCTGCGGGAGAGCCTTGCGCGCCGCCGCCTGCTTTCCTGCGCCGATGCGACGCGGCTTCGCGACCGCCAGAAAGTCGAGACGGCCGGTATCGTGCTCGTCCGCCAGCAGCCGGGCTCGGCCAAGGGCGTCATCTTCGTGACGATGGAGGACGAGACGGGCATTGCCAATCTGGTTGTCTGGCGCAAGGTTTTCCTCGCCTATCGTCCCATCGTGATGAGTGCGCCGATGATCGCCGTCAAAGGATATATCCAGCGGGAGGGGGAGGTGGTGCACATCGTCGCGCAGCACCTCACCGATCTTTCGGCCGACTTCGCCACCATCGGCCGGCGTGGCGATGCGGCCCAGCCGGAAACCCGCGAGGCAGTGCAGACCATCCGCGTCAAATCCCGCGACTTTCATTAGGAAACTCGCACAAGCCGATGATAAACAGGGATTTTTTGATGGAAGTGGTCGCTCCTCTACATGAAGTCGCGCGGGATCGCCCGTTCGAACGTCTTCTCGAAGATCTGCACCTCCCCCTCATAGGCGCGCACGCTGGCCGAGATCAGCCAGTCCGTCGCCGTGCAGGCGATGGTCGCGGTCGAGAGGGTGCGCACGAACCAGCCGGGGCGTTGCATGTCGCAGGTCCAGACCGCGGTGCCGGTCATCGAAAGCGGATCGTTTTCGGCGATCGACCAGAGTTCGTCGCGCAGCTGGCGGGTGGCAAGGCCCGTGCCGGGGTGCTCGTAGAGGCCGGTGTCCTCGTAGATCGTATATTCGGTGAGGCCGTTCGTCAGGTCGCGCTCGACCCCGCGGGCGGTCTCGGCGGGGGCAAGTTCGGTATATTTCGGCAGCGGGTCGGAATTGGCCGGTTCGGGGAGTGCGATGACCCGGTGGGCGCCGAGCTTCGGCAGGGCGAGGCCGAGCGAGGCGAGATCGATCGTCACGCCGGCATTCGTCGGCGGCGGCAGCACCATCGGCCAGTAGGAGGTCGAGAGCGACAGGCGGATGCGATGTCCGGCGCGGAAACGGTAGCCCATGGCGTCGAGCATGAGACGGACATGGACTTTTTTGCCCCTCGGCATCGCCTTCGGTTCGGCGTTGCCGTCGCGGTGGGCGAGGTTGAGCACGCCGAAGGTGACGCGCGTCGCCGTTCCGTCCGGATGCAGATCGACGAGGCGGGCGCAGAGATTGGCGATATCGGCGTCCGTTGCGATGTCGAGTTCCAGAACGGGCTGGCCGAGGAAGTCTTCGGCTACCGTGAGCGGCGCGGTTTCGATCACCAGCGAGCCGGCGTCATCGAGGCGCTGGTCGAGCGCCATCTCCGCATCCGGCTTCAGCGTAAACCATTCGCCGGCCATGATGCCGGTGTCGAGCGGGGATTTCAGCGCGCGGTCGTGGCCGCTGGCGCCGGCGATCGGCATGCCGGGGGTGAGGGCGCCGTATTGCTCGACGTAGAAGGTCGCCATGTCGGGCGCCTCCCAGCGATCCTTGGCGATCCAGAAGCCGGGGTCGGCCTCGCGGCGGAGCGCCGGGCGGGCGGCGTCCTGGATATAGGCGCGCACCTGCGGTGTTTCCTCCGCCCCGTTCTCTTCGCCGCGCAGCCAGCGGTTCCACCAGGCGATGGCTTCCGCATGGAAATCCATGCGCGGCTTCGGCCAGGCGAAGTGCGGATATTTATGCACCCAAGGGCCGATCAGCGCCTTGGCCTTGTCGCCGAGACCCTCGGCGGCCTTCAGCGGCGTGCTGCGATAGCCGTCCGCCCAGCCGGCGATGACGAGGGCTGGCACCGGGAAGCCGGCGAAATCCTCGCAAATGGAGCCGTGCTTCCAGAAGGCGTCGCGGCGCTGGTGCTGCAGCCATTCCTCCAGGAAGAAGGGTTCGTTCTCCAGCCGCTCCAGCCACATCGCCTTCCAGCGTTCGCCGACGATGGCAGGGTCGGGCGAGCGGGACTGATAGGCGAGCATGGTGGCGGCCCAGGAAAGCTGGGCCGAAAGATGCGTGCCGTTCTTGTAGTGGATGTCGTCGTTGTAGCGATCTACGGTGGAGGCGATGGAGATGACGGCCTTCAGCGCCGGCGGCTTCAGGGCGGCGACCTGAAGGCAGTTGAAGCCGCCCCAGGAGATGCCCATCATGCCGACCGATCCGTTCGACCAGGGCTGCGCCGCAATCCACGCGATCAGTTCGCAGGCATTGGCGAGCTCCAGCGGGGTATATTCGCCGTCGATGACGCCGTCGGATTCGCCGGAGCCGCGGATATCGACGCGCACGCCGGCAATGCCGGCGGCGGCGAAGACGGGATAGGTCGATTCATCGCGCGGGCTCGTGCCGTCGCGCTTGCGGTAGGGCAGGAATTCGAAGACGGCGGGTACGGGATCCGCCTCCGCGCCGTCCGGCATCCAGATGCGTGCAGCCAGCCGGGTGCCGTCGGTAAGCGTGATCCACTGGTTTTCGATGACGGTGAAGGGGCGATCGGTCATGGACGGTCCGTTCTGAGGAGGGCGCGGCAAGAAGCATTGCCTCGAGCATGCCCGATTTTCACGCGGGGCGTCGAGCCGGATGCGACCTTTGCCCCCGCCAAATCGTCAAATGTAGTAAAACTACAAAACTGAAAGTTTGCGAGATTTTTATGTTGCAAAATTTCAGATTCTCCCTCTAACTGCGCCCACGAAGCCGCGCATAGCAGGACAAACCGGCGCGCTTTCGATTTGGGAGGAGTGAATGGTGAACACGATCTTATGGCGCTCTGCCGCCGCTGCCGCGCTGTCGCTCGGCATGATGGCGGGCATCGGCGCCGCCAATGCAGCCGAACTGGTCTTCTGGTCGATGTGGAACGAGCCCGAGCCGCAGGCCGCCGCTCTGCGCAAGGTCATGGACAACTATACCAAGGCGAACCCGGACACGACCTTCAAGGTTGTCTGGAACGGTCGCCAGAACCAGACCAAGCTGCGCGCGGCACTTCAGGCCGGCACGCAGGTCGACTTTGCCGACCAGGATGGCGACCAGCTGGCTGGCGGTTTGCAGAAGGAAGGGCTTGGCTACGAGATCGCGGCGGACCTTGGCGATACGAAAGCAGCCCTCCTGCCCGGCGTGCTCGATCTCTACGCCACCGGCGGCAAGATCGTTCAGGTTCCCTACATCTACAACACCGTCAACATCTGGTACAACAAGGAGATGATGACCGAGGCCGGCGGTAGCGTTCCGCAGACCCTCGACGAGCTCTTCACCCTGTGCGGCAAGCTGAAGGAAAGCGGCAAGCATGCGCTGGTGACCGAGGGCAATGTCGGCTTCTATCAGGTGCTGTACTTCTCGCATCTCCTGTCGCGCGCCAAGGGCTCGGATGCCATGATCAAGGCCTTCGAGGTCAAGGACGGCTCGGGCTGGTCCGATCCGGCCGTGCTCGAGGCTGCAAAGACGGCCCGCAAGTTCTGGGATGCCGGCTGCATCGCGGAAGATGCGCGCGGTTTCCAGTATCCGGCCGGCCAGCAGACGATCGCACTCGGTGACACGATGGGCGAACTCGTCGGCTCCTGGCTTCCGACGGAGCTGACGGAGACGGCCGGTGCCGATTTCCCTTGGGTGCCTTCAATTTCCCGGCCGTTGCGGGCGGTGCCGGCAAGGTGACGGATATCGAGGTCGGCCTCGTGTCAGTGATGGTTCTGAAGAATTCGCCGAACGCCAAGGAGGCTGCCGGTTTCGTCAATTATCTCCTCAGTGAGGAGGCGCAGTCGATCCTCGTTGCCGATGGCGGCGTTGGCGTGGTGCGTGATGGCGTCGAATGGCCACCGGTGCTGGCGGATGCCTATGCCTCGGCGAAGAACGCGACGGCACTTTCCGGCTTTGGCGGCGGTCTCGGCGTCTCCTATCCGGAATTCAACGCGACGGTGCTGACGCCTGAATTCAGTAAGATGTTCCTCGGCCAGTCCACGCCGGAGGATTTCGTCAAGGTCCTCGTCGAGCGGACCAAGGCTCATTGGGCAAGCTAGCAATAAGGCCCTTGCAGCAAGCCGGGGCGATGCGCCTGCGCCGCCCCGGCCGGCCTTGTGACGATCAAACATCTTGCCCAATGGAGACGACGCGATGATGAGGCGACGCATGGTGGTGGCGTTTTTGGCGCCCGCCCTCATCCTCTATCTCGGCCTGCTGATCTTTCCGGCGCTGCAGGCCTTCTATCTCAGCCTGTTCAAGACATCAGGCTTCGGCGACACGCCGGTCTGGGTCGGGCTCGGCAACTATACGCGTCTCCTCGCCGATCCGATCTTCTGGCAGGCGCTGCGCAACATGTCGCTGATCATGGTCGTGGGTGGCATCGCCACCTTCGGGCTCGCCTTTGTCTTCACCATGCTCCTGAATTCGGGGCTGTGGGGCAAGAAACTGTTTCGCGCGCTGATCTTCCTGCCGAACATCATCGCGGTCGTCGCGATCACGACCTTCTGGTCCTTCGTCTTCATGCCGCGCTACGGCCTGTTGACCAGCCTCCTGAAGGCGCTCGGCCTCACGGGACTTGCCTCCATCTCCTGGACGGCGCCGGAGAACGTCTTCTTCGCCATGATGGTCGGTCTCGTTTGGATCTCGGCGGGCTTCTACACGATCCTCATCCTCGCCGGTGCGGACAAGGTGCCGATCGACATGTATGAGGCCGCACGGCTCGAGGGTGCGAGCACCTTTCAGATCTTCCGCCTCATCACCCTGCCGATGATCTGGGACGTCATCCTGATCACGCTGGTGCTGTGGTCGATCCATGCCATCAAGATCGTCGAGTTCCCCTACGCTTTCGGTGGCCCGAACATCGACCAGAACCTCTATACGCCCGCGATCTACCTCTACATCATGGGTTTCGGCCAGCGTGAACCGGTCTATGCGCTCGGCTATTCGACCGCCATCGGCGTCGCGCTCTTCTTCCTGACCCTCGTCACGATCGTGCTGCTGCGCGTCGTCTTCAAGCGCGAACGTGTGGAGTATTGAGATGAGCAAGCTTCTGACGCTGCGCGGCGCAAAACGCGGGTTTTCATATCTCGTGATCGGTGGCTGGTCGGCCCTTTCTGTCTTTTTCGTGCTCTGGATCATTCTCGCCTCACTGAAGCGCAACCGTGACCTTTTCGGAAAACCTTGGTCGATCCCGCTTGATCCCGCCTGGGGCAACTACGCCAAGACCTGGGTGAACAGCCGCTTCGGCGACTATTTTCTCAACAGCCTGATCGTCACCTCCGTCTCGGTCATCGCCCTTCTCCTCGTCTCGGTGCCGGCCGCCTATGTGCTGAGCCGCGGGCGCTTTGCCGGGCGGGCGGCGCTGTCGAACTTCTTTGCCTTCGGCATGGGTGTGCCGATCCCGCTGCTCTTCGTGCCGCTCTTCGTCATCATGACGACGCTGAGGCTCGGCGACAGCCTGACGGGGCTCTCCCTCGTCTATGTGGCGCTTTCCATTCCGTTCAGCATCTATGTGCTGGAAGGCTTCTTCGCCTCGCTGCCATCCGAACTGGAATCAGCGGCGATCATCGACGGCTGTTCGGATTTCCAGGTGTTCCGGCACGTCATGCTGCCGCTCGCCGGCCCCGGCATCGCCACGGTCGCGATCCTCAACTTCGTCGGCTTGTGGAACGAGTACCAGCTCTCGCTCGTGCTCCTCAACAGCCCGGAGAACCGGACGCTCTCGCTCGGCATCTATTCGCTGATCACGTCCATGCAATATTCGGGCGGCGACTGGGCCGGCCTCTTCGCCGGCGTCACCATCGTGATGGTGCCGACGATCATTCTCTTCATCATCCTCTCCGAGCGGATGATCAGCGGTATCACCATGGGAGGCGTCAAGTGAACCGGACCCTGCAGAAACCCCGCGCCGAGGGCGTCACGACAATCGAGCAAACGGTCGTGACCCTGCCGATGTCCCATCTTGGCGACCCGAGCCGACTGCCGCGCCTGCGCTGGCAGCAGCCGATCCCGGACAAGGCGACACCACCGTCGCGCGGCCTTACCGCGGAAGAAAGCGCCAACGCCTTCGACTGGGGCAAGGATTCCATCCTGCCCTACCGCGTCTATGACGACTACGACCGCGCACAGCAGCCCGCAGACATGCCGCTGATCGTGCTCGACAACGGCCGGCTGCGCATCGCTGTCGCTCCGCAATATGGCGGGCGCATCATGCAGCTCTACGACTACGCGCTCGGCCGCGATCTCGTCTTCCGCAATCCCGTCTTCCAGCCGGCCAATCTGGCTGCGCTGAACGCCTGGTTTTCCGGCGGTATCGAATGGAACGGGCTTATCCCCGGCCATACGCCCTTCACCGCGGCCCCGGTCTTTGCCGGCGTCGTCGAAACGGAGCGCGGCCCGGTGCTGCGCATCTACGAGTTCGACCGTATCGTCGAGGCCACCTGGCAGATCGATCTCTTCCTGCCGGCGGGCGAGGACCGGCTCTATGTGCACGGGCGCATCGTCAATGCCGCGCCGGTGGAAAAACACGCCTATTGGTGGACCAATGTCGCCGTACCGGCGAGTGCCGGCATGCGCGTCATCAGCCCTGCGGATTATGCGATCGAACATGTCCTGCCGGGCAACGAGCTTGCGCGCTTCGCTTTTCCCGATCCGGCGCGCTTCGATGGCTCCTATCCGGGCCTCTGGAAGGGGGCGACATCGGTCTTCTTCCGCAAGCCTGATGCAAAGCGCCTGTTCATTGCCGCCCTCGACAGGACGGGCACCGGCCTTGCGCAGACGGCGACATCGGGCCTGAAGGGCCGGAAGTTCTTCTATTTCGGCACGGCGGCCGGCGGGCAGCACTGGATGGACTATCTCGCGCGCAAGGACGAGGGCGACTACATCGAGATTCAGGCCGGCATCACGCCGACGCAGAACCAGCGCTTCGTGCTGGCTGCGGAAAGCGAAACGCGCTGGACCGAGGTCTATGGCGGCCTGTCGGTCGATCCGGCCGCAGCCCATTGCGAGAGCTATGCGATCGCTGAACGCGCGACGGCGGAGGCGGTGGATCGGCGCTTCCCGCAGGCCGACCTCACGGAAGTCGACGGGTTCCTGACGCGCCTGTCGCAGATGCCGGTCGATCGTCGCCTTGCCGCGGGCTCGCCCTGGGGCGGCCGGCAGGAAAAACTCACCGGCAAGCCGCTTGCCGCAGGCCTCGATTTCTCCGTCGACCGGCCCGCCGACCTCTGGGACGACCTTGCAGAAAGCGGCAAGATCTCTGCAGCCAACCTGACCCGTGTTCCCGCCGACCTTGCGGTTTCGGACGCCTGGGTCGCGGCGCTGGAGCGCAGCGCCGAAGCACAGGGGAAGACATGGCTGCATGAGCTGTTGCTCGGCATCGCCGCGCTCGACCGCGAGAACGTGGCAACGGCGCGCGACCTGTTCGCACGCTCGACGGCGGTGCACCCAAGCTGGCTGGGGCTGCGCCAGCAGGCTCTGATCACGGAGAACGGCGCGGAGGCCGAGCGGCTCTATCTTGCCGCCTGGAAGGCCGAGGATGCCCCGGCCGAGCTGGCTGTCGAGATCGTGCAATTCCTGCTGCGTGCCGACCGGTCCGCCGCGCTTGAAATCTTCCTGGCCGACCTTCCGGAGGCTGTCGCAGCGCAGGAGCGCATCGTGCTCGCCCGCGCCTCGGTGGCGGCGACGCAGGGTGATCTCGATACGCTGGAAGCGCTGCTGGCGGTCGAGTTCGCGACCATCCGCGAAGGCGAGGATCTTTCGGCCGACCTCTGGCACGCCCTGCAGACGGGTCGGCTGGAACAGCGGCTGGGCCGCGCGCCCACTGCCGCCGAACTGGAAACGCACAACAGGGCCAACCCTTTGCCGGAACATCTCGATTTCCGCATGCGGGTCGTGCTCGAAGACGGGACGAACTGATGACGACGGTCGAGATCCGCGAGCTTCGCAAATCCTATGGCAGCCTGGAGATCATCCGCAGCGCCGACCTTGCCATTTCGAGCGGCGAGTTCGTCGTGCTGGTCGGGCCGTCGGGCTGCGGCAAGTCCACGCTGCTGCGCTGCATTGCCGGGCTGGAGCCGATCAGCGGCGGCACCCTCGCCATCGACGGTGAGGACATGACCGCGGCCGATCCGGTGAAACGGGGCGTCGCCATGGTCTTCCAGTCCTACGCGCTCTATCCGCACATGACGGTCGCCGAGAACATCGGTTTCGGCCTGAAGATCGCGGGCACGCCGAAACCGGACATCCGGGCGCGCGTGATCGAGGTGGCAAAACTCCTCAAGCTGGAGGCGCTGCTCGACCGCAAGCCGAAGGCGCTTTCCGGCGGCCAGCGCCAGCGCGTGGCGATCGGCCGGGCGCTGGCGCGCAATCCGCGCATCTTCCTGTTCGATGAGCCGCTGTCCAATCTCGATGCCTCGCTCAGGGGCGAGATGCGCGTCGAGCTGGCCAAGCTCCACGCCAAGCTCGGCAACACCATGATCTACGTGACGCATGACCAGGTGGAGGCCATGACGCTTGCCGACCGCATGGTGGTGATGCGGCAGGGGATCATTGAACAGGTCGGCGCGCCGCTCGAACTCTTCAACAACCCGATCAACCGTTTCGTCGCCGGCTTCCTCGGGCAGCCGCCGATGAATTTCATCCGCTTCGCTTCGGCTGCAAATGAGGGGCAGGCGGTGACAGGTACGCTTCCCGGCGCCGGGCGTGTTGCCCTCGACCTGCCGCCCTCGGCCATACCTTCATCGCTGGAGGGGCTGGAGCTCGGTGTCCGCCCGGAGGATATGACCGTGTCCGACGGCGGCGAACTGAGCGCGACGGTGGAGGTGGTGGAACAGCTCGGCGGCGAGACCATCGTCTACGGCCGGCTGGCGGACGGCCAGGCCCTGACGGCAAAGCTTGCCGGCCAGGCGGGTGTCAGGGCTGGCGACCGGCTCTCCTTCACGCTGGCGCAGGAGCGCCTGCAACTCTTTGATGCGATGGGCCGCAACTTGCGTTACCGGATGCGAGAGGCCGGTGCGCAGCCCGGCAGTCTGGTCGAAAGGAGTGTGCCTTGACCTCTGTTCCCCCACCCGGCCAGACCCTGATCGAGACCGTTTCCGCCGATTTGCCGGAACTCAACAAGACCTTCCGGCGTGTGGCGCAGTACATGCTCGCCGCGCCGGAGGGCTTCATGCACAAGCCGGTGCAGGAGATTGCCGCCGCCGCGGAGGTGAGCGAGCCCTCCGTCATCCGCTTCTGCCGTCGCTACGGTTACAAGGGCATTCCGGATTTCCGCATCGCGCTTGCCATGGCGCTGGCGAACGGGCCGGCAGCCGAGCGCAGCTCGTTCCTCGAGCCGCAGATCACCGACAAGGCGGTGGTCAACCTCGCACTGAAGCGTGCCATCGCGCGCCACGCGCGCACGCTGATCGGCACGGACCGCTCGATCATCATCGATTCCGGTTCGACCGCCCAGCTCTTCGCCGAAACGCTTCGCGATGCCGATCCGCTGGCGGTGATGACCACCGGCCTCAACATCGTCGATGCGCTGCGCGGGGCAACGCAGCATTCCATCATGCTGCCGGGCGGCGTGCTGCGCCATGAATCGCGCTCGCTCTCCGGCCGCATGGTGGAGAACACGCTTGCCAACATGCATTTCGACGCCGTTTATCTCGGTGCCGACGCCATCGATCCCGCCTCCGGCCTCAGCACCTTCAACGAGGACGAAGCGCACCAGAACACGGCGATGATCCAGGTTTCGCGGCGTGTCGTCGTGCTGGCGGATTCGACGAAGTTCCGCGCGCCCGGCCTGCACCGCTTCTGCGAGATCGAGCGCATCCACACGATCATCACCGATACCGGTCTTGGCGACGACGTGGTCGCCGCGATCGAGGCGCGGGGCGTTGCCGTTCACCGCGTGGAACCAATCGAAGAGACTGCAAAATGACGTCGCAAAGCGCTTCCACCGCCATCCCCGGCCTCGACCGCTGGGACACCACACGGGAAATCTGCCAGCAGCCCGCGGTCTGGCGGGCTTTCGCCCTCGAACTTGCCGGCATTGCCGCCGAAATCCGCCCATGGCTGGCAAGCCGCGCGCATGATGAGGTGTGGTTCTGCGGTGCCGGCACCTCCGCCTTCATCGGCGAGACGCTGGCATCCTATCTCAACCGCGCCGCCGGCCCTGCGCGCTTCCGCGCCGTGCCGACGACGGACCTCGTGTCTAGCCCGTTGAGCTTCCTGAGGCCCAGCGCACGCAGGCTGGTCGTTTCCTTCGGCCGCAGCGGCAACAGTTCGGAAACCCTTGGCACCCTCCGGCTGCTGGATGCGCATGCGCCAGAGGCAGACCGCCTGCACATCACCTGCAACGCCGAGAGCGCTTTGGCGCGGCCGATGGGGCCGGGGCCGGGCGAACAACGGACGATCCTGCTGCCGCCGGAAACGAACGACCGCGGCTTCGCCATGACCTCCAGCTACACGACGATGCTGCTTTCGGCGCTCGCCTGCTTCGATCCCGCCCCGCCCGACGAGCCGACCGCGCTGCTGGCGCGCCTTGCCGATGCGGCGGAGGGACTGATCGGCCGCGGTTTTGCCGATCTTGCTAGGCTCGCCACGCCCGAGCGCGTCGTCTTCCTCGGTTCCGGTCCGCTGATTGGCTCGGCGCGGGAATGTGCACTCAAAGTGCTGGAGCTGACGGCCGGCGGCATCGCCACGTCCTGGGATTCGACGCTCGGCTTTCGCCACGGCCCGAAGGCGGTGGTGAACAAGAATACGCTGGTCTTCGTCCTGCAATCGGCCGATCCGTTCACGCAGGCCTATGACATCGACCTTGCCCGGGAGATCGCCGTGCAGTTCGGTCCCCAGGCCATCGTCCGGCTCGGCCCGGCGACGGGCGGCGCTGATATCGACGTGCCCGCCATCGGTAACGATGCCTGGGGTTCTGTGCTGCATGTCATCGTTGCGCAGATGCTGGCCGTGATCTGGTCGGACCGGCTCGGTTTTGCGGTCGATGACCCCTTTGCCGGCCGGAACCTTACCCGTGTCGTTGCCGGCGTGACGCTCTACGACCTGCCGAAGCCCGCCCCGGCCGCCTATGGCGCCATCGATGTCGGTGGTTCGAAGATCGAGGCGGCGTTGTTCGGGGACGACTTGCAGCCGATCGAAAAGCGCAGGATCGATACCCGCAAGGACAGCTACGACGACCTCGTGGCGGCGATTGCCGAGCAGGCCGGCTGGCTCGAGGCAAAAGCCGGCAACCTTGCCGCCATCGGCATCGGCCTGCCGGGACTGATCGATGCAGCGACCGGGCTTTCGGTGACCTCCAATCTGCCGGCGACCGGGCGCAGCCTTGGCGCCGACGTTTCGGCGTGCCTCGGCCGCCGCGTGCCGGTGGAGAACGACTGCAAGTGTTTTGCCCTGTCGGAAGCCAATGGTGGAGCGGGCGAGGGCCATCGCACCGTCTTCGGCCTCATTCTCGGCACGGGCGTCGGTGGTGGTGTTTGCGTCGATGGCCGGCTGGTGAAGGGCCTCAACGGGCTTCCCGGCGAGGTCGGCCATTTCGGCCTGCCGGCCGAGCGTGTGGCGACGTACGGCCTGCCGCTCGTCGCCTGCGGTTGCGGACGCACCGGATGCTACGAGACCTACGTGTCCGGCCCCGGCCTGACACGCCTCGCGCAGCATGTTGCCGCTCGGCAGCTGCGGGCGGAGGAGATCGTCGAGGCTGCGGCCGGAGGCGACGCGGCGATGCGGTCCGTACTGGACATCTGGCTCGACCTGCTCTGCGAACTCGTTCACACGATCCAGCTGACGATCGACGCGGACTGCGTCGTGCTCGGCGGCGGCCTGTCGCGCATGGCTGGCCTTGCCGACGACCTTGCCGCGGCCTTCGAGGCGCACAAGCTGACGGGCGTGCGCAGCCCTGTCTTCCGGATTGCGCTGCATGGTGATGCCAGCGGCACCCGGGGCGCGGCCATCCTTGCCCGCCAATCGCTGCGGGAGGGCCGGCCATGAAGGAGCTGCGTGCTCTGATCGCCCGCAACCGCGCGGGTTCGGGCGAGACCATGCCCTCCGTGTGCTCGGCGCATCCGGATGTCATCGCCGCCGCACTTCTTCTCGCCGAAGAGCATGGGGTGCCGTTGCTCGTCGAGGCGACGAGCAATCAGGTCAACCAGTTCGGTGGCTACACCGGTATGCAACCGGCCGATTTCATCCGCTTCGTGCACGAGATTCGCGATCGCGTCGGCGCATCGGGCCAGCCACTGCTCTTCGGCGGCGACCATCTCGGGCCGCAGGTGTGGCGCAGCCAGCCGGCCGATGTGGCGATAGCGCATGCGCGGGACCTCGTGGCGGCCTATGTACGTGCCGGTTTTACCAAGATCCATCTCGACTGCTCGGAAGGCTGCGCGGGCGAGCCCGCCCAGGTGGCCGATGCGGTCAGCGCCGCGCGGGCGGCCGAACTTGCCGGCGTCTGCGAGGCCGCCACTGACGACCCGTCGTCGCTGAGCTACATGTATGGCACGGAAGTGCCGCCGCCCGGCGGTGCCCGGGCGGAGGAGGGTGGACAGGGAATCGCCCCGACGACGCCGGAAAGCGCAGAGGCCACCATCGCGGCGCATCGCGATCATTTCGAGGCCCTGGGGCTTCATGGTGCCTGGCAACGGGCAGTGGGCCTCGTGGTCCAGCCGGGCCTGGAGTTTGCGCCGGACCACATCCATGCCTTCGATTCGGCAACGCCCGATCGCCTGTCGCCGGTGCTGCGCGATCGTCCCGGCCTGAGTTTCGAGGCTCATTCCACAGATTACCAGGCGCCGGACGTCTATCCCGAGCTCGGGCGGCGTCATTTCGCGGTGCTGAAGGTCGGTCCGGCGCTGACCCATGCCTATCGCCAGGCGGTCTATGCGCTGGAAGGTGTGTCGGACTGGATCGGTGCGGAGCCGGAGCGTCCGCGTGTTCCTGCCGTCATGGAGGACCTGATGCTGGCCGATCCCGCGAACTGGCGCAAACATTACAGCGGTGGCGAGGCACAGCTTCGCCTGCTGCGGCACTTCAGTTATGCCGACCGAATCCGCTACTACTGGACCCAGCCGGCGGCGCGGCAGGCGGTGGAGCGCCTGATGTCCCTCCTCGGCGAGACCCGGCCGCCGCGCATGGTGCTGGAGCAATATTTCGCGCCTGGCGTTCTTGCGCGTGCCGATCGCCTGGCATCGCGCGTGCGCGACTGGCGGTTGGCTCTCGTCTATGCGCAGATCCAGGCGGCGCTTGCGCCCTACTATGCGGCGTCTGCGAGGTCCGCGGGATGACGGTCATCGCCGGGCAGGACGTGGCTCCCTTCGATATCGACGCGACCGAGGCGTGGTGGCTCGTGCCGGAGAGGCTTTTCGACGGCGAGACGCTCGATACGGGTCGCGCCGTGCGCATCGTGGCGGGACGCATCGACGACCTGCACCCGGTTGTGGAGGCGGGGCGGGACGACCTGCCCGTCTGGCGGACGAACGGCCTCGCATCGCCTGGATTCTTCGACGTGCAGGTCAATGGCGGCGGCGGTGTCATGGTCAACGGCACGCCGACGGCCGATGGTCTCCGCGCCATCGCCGCTGCGCATCGGCCGGGCGGCACGACGGCCATCCTGCCGACGCTTATCACGGATGCGCCCGAGGTGATGGAAAAGGCCGTCTCAGCCGTGATCGCCGCGGTCGGGCGGGATGGCATCGTCGGCGTTCATCTCGAAGGCCCGCATATCAGCGTGGCACGCAAGGGGGCGCACAATCCACGCTTCATCCGCCCGATTGACGACGATACGCTTTCCTGTGTCCGGCGCCTGCGCGCCGCCAATGTGCCCGTCCTCCTGACGCTCGCGCCGGAATGCGTGCCGCCGGGAACGATCGCGTCGCTGCGCGCGATGGGCGTCGTCGTCTCGCTCGGCCATACCGCGGCCGATGCCGCGACGACGCGGGCCGCGATTGCGGAGGGCGCGCGAGCGGTGACCCATCTCTACAATGCGATGACGCCCATCACCTCGCGCGAGCCGGGTGTCGTGGGCGCCGCGCTCGACAGCGATCTTTATTGTGGCTTCATTGCCGACGGGCACCATGTGGACGATGCGGTGCTGCGCCTGGCAATCCGTTCCCGTCCGATGGTCGGGCGCATGGTGCTCGTCTCGGATGCCATGTCGACGTGGAACGGGCCGGATCATTTCACCCTCTATGGCGAGACCATCCGCCTTGAAGGCGGCAAGCTGGTGAACAGTATCGGCTCGCTGGCCGGCGTGCATACCGACATGGCGACCTCGCTGCGGCGGCTGGTCGATGTCGTGGGTGTTCCTCTCGAGGACGCGTTGAAGATGGCAACGGCAAATCCGAGCCGCCTCATGAGGCTGGAGGCAAACGTCGGCTTCCTCAGGCCTGGCATGCCCGCCGATATCGTCCTGCTCGGCGGCCTGTAAGGCCAATTGATACTCAGCCGATGCCGGTCTGCAAATGGCGAATTTCCGCGCTTCCGGTGCTCGCGCACCGAAAGGACGCTGCGCTGTGGATCGTAAAAAACATCAGGCTTGGGTCTGGCCGCTTCATCACTCGATGATCCGGTCGTTGGCGGGTCTGTATGCCCCGCGCTGGCCGGCCTGTGACGGTGGGCGTATTAGCCGCCGATGTGCGCCCAGCAGAGTGCCTGTTTCCCGCCGGACCAGATGACGTCGTTGGCGGCGATGCTGGCCGTAGTGCATCGGATTCCTGTCTCCAAGCGCCGCTCTCCCTATCCATGAAATTTACGTTGACAATAGCTGGCGGTAAATCTATTTCGAGGTTTATATGAACCTATATGATAGGTAAAGGCGACGCGATGGAATCGAAGTCGGAACCGGATGCGGTCAGTGGTCAGAAGGGCGGCGAGGGGCTGCTCGGCGGCGTCATGGATGCCGTCCGGATCCATATTCGCGAAAATGGCCTGCAGGTCGGCGATTGGCTGCCGAGCGAGGGGGCCTTCGCGGAAAAACTCGGCGTTTCCCGTGGTATCGTGCGCGAGGCCTATCGGTCGTTGTCCGCACTGACGCTGATCGATATCGGTAACGGCCGGCGCCCTCGGGTGGCGGCGCCCAGGGCAGACGTGCTGGCGCTGGTCACCGATCATGCCGTGCACACCGACCAGGTGACGATCCAGCAGATTTTCGATGTCCGCCGCACGGTCGAGCGCCGGACGGTCGTGCTTGCTGCCATGCGCCGCACCGACCGCGAGGCGGCTGCAATCGTTGCGCTGGCCGAGGCGATGCAGCGGGATTTCGAAGAACCGCAAAAGGTCATGGAGCACGACATCGCCTTTCACGAGGCGATCGGCGCGGCGTCGCGCAATCCGATGTTCTCGCTGATCGTCGGCTCGTTCCATGTGGTGACGCGCCAGACCTGGCCGATCGGCTGGGCAAGCCGCGCCAGCAACGAGACGCGGCAGGAAAGCATCGACGGTCACATGACCATCGCCCAGGCCATCGCCAATGGCGACCCGACGACGGGCGAGCAGGCGATGGTCGAGCATTTCGACCTGACGGTGAAGGCGCTGCTGGCAGCGGGAGTGTACTGAGTATGAAGATCACCGCGTTTGAAACCGTCCGCGCCCGCGACTTTGCCAACATCCTCTGGGTGCGCATCCACACCGACGAAGGCCTTGTTGGGCTTGGCGAGACCTTCTTCATGGCTGCGACCGTGGAGGCCTATATCCACGAGGTCGTGGCGCCGAAACTGCTCGGCCGCGATCCCCTTGAGATCGACCGTATTTCCAAGGATCTGACGGGTTATCTCGGCTTCCGTTCGACGGGGGCGGAAATGCGCGGCAATTCGGCGGTGGATATCGGTCTCTGGGACCTCTTCGGCAAGGCGACGAACCTGCCGGTCGCCCAGTTGCTCGGCGGCTTCTCGCGGCGCGAGATCCGCACCTACAACACCTGCGCCGGTAACACCTACATGCGCGAGGCCAAGGGCCAGCAGACCGGCAATTACGGCATCGGTGGCCCGCGGCGCGACTATGACGACCTTAACGGCTTTCTGGAGCGGGCGGACGAGCTTGCCGAAGACCTCCTGTCGGAGGGCATCACGGCCATGAAGATCTGGCCGTTCGACATCGCGGCGGAAAAGAGCGGCGGCCAGTACATTTCCGGGCTGGATCTGCGCAAGGCGCTCGAACCCTTCGAGAAGATTCGCAAGCGTGTCGGCGACCGCATGGACATCATGGTCGAGTTCCATTCCATGTGGCAACTCACCCCGGCCATCCAGATCGCCCGGGCGCTGGAGCCCTATGCCACCTTCTGGCACGAAGATCCGATCAAGATGGATTCGCTCTCCAGCCTCAAGCGTTATGCGGCGGCAAGCCGCGCGCCGCTCTGCGCCTCGGAGACGCTTGCCACCCGCTGGGCCTTTCGTGATCTGATGGAGACCGATGCTGCCGGCGTCGTCATGCTCGATCTTTCCTGGTGCGGAGGCCTTTCCGAGGCCAAGAAGATCGCCACCATGGCGGAAGCATGGCACCTGCCGGTGGCCCCGCATGACTGCACCGGCCCCGTGGTGCTCGCCGCCTCGACGCACCTGTCGCTGAACGCGCCGAACGCGCTCGTGCAGGAAAGCGTGCGCGCCTACTACAAGACCTGGTACGCCGACCTGACGACGCAACTGCCAACCGTGACGAACGGCATGATCACCGTGCCGCCCGGACCGGGCCATGGCATTGATCTTGCGCCGGATCTCGACCGCAAATTCGACGTCTCGCGCCGGACTTCGGCGCTGGAGTGACCGGCACGGCGCTGGTCGCTTGACTCGTATGGTAGTAGGCTAGTAGCCTTTGACGGAGTGAGGGAGGCTGGAATGCAGAACATCAAACCGCAGCGCGTTCTCTCGGTCGCCGAGGCCGTCGGGCCGCAGGTCTATCGCATCCTGCGCGAGCAGATCATCCAGGCCGAGCTGATGCCGGGCGAGCGCATCTCGGAGGCGGAGATCGCCAAAAGCCTGTCGGTCAGCCGCCAGCCGGTGCGCGAGGCCTTCATCAAGCTGTCGGAGGAGGGGCTGGTGCAGGTCCTGCCGCAGCGCGGCACCTATGTGACGCGGATTTCCACCGCTTCCGTAATGGACGTGCGCTTCGTGCGCGAGGCGATCGAGGCCGATATCGTGCGTCAGGTCACCGCAGAGCATACGGCCGAGACCGTGCGGGAACTGCGCGATCAGATCGCAAGGCAGAAGCAGGTGCCGCAGGACGACCGCGCCACTTTCCTGCGGCTTGACGAACTCTTCCACCACACGCTCGCAGCGGCGGCCGGCCGCGCCTATGCCTGGAGCGTCATCGAAAGCGTCAAGGCGCAGATGGACCGCGTGCGCTTCCTCAGCGTCGACGATATCCAGATCGGCCGGCTGATCGGGCAGCACGAGCGCATTGTCGATGCGATCGCTGCGGGCGATGTCGGCAAGGCCGAAGCGGCGCTGCGCACGCATCTGCGCGAGATCCTCAAATCGCTGCCCGAGATTGCCCGGGCGCGGACGGAATTCTTCGACGGCGTGGAGTGACGCCGGAACAACCACGATTGATGTTCAACGGGAGGTACGCATCATGATGATCCGGAAATTTCTTGCAGGAACGGCCCTCGGCCTGGGGGTGATGGTCTCGGGCGCCAGCGCGGAAGGCCTCAACATTGCCTTCATCAGCCACTCGTCCGCCTCGAACACCTTCTGGCAATCGGTCAAGAAGGGCTACGACGACGCCTGCGAGAAGGTCGGGGCCTCATGCCAGTTGATTCTGACGCAGACCGAAGGCGCGGTCGAGCAGGCCGTCGCCAACCTGCAGGCGGCGATCGCCACGAAGCCAGATGCGATCTTCGTCGCGATCGTCGACAACAAGGCCTATGACAATGTGATCAAGGAAGCCGTCGATGCCGGCATCCTCGTGCTTGCCGTCAATGTCGATGATAGCGAAGGCGCCAAAGGCAATGCACGCAAGGCTTTCATCGGCCAGGGCTTTACAGCGGCCGGCTATTCGCTTGCCAAGGCGCAGTCGGAGAATTTCCCCAAGGAAGGCCCGCTCAGCCTGCTGGTCGGCGTCAACGCGCCGGGCCAGACTTGGTCCGAACAGCGCGCCGGCGGCGTGATGAAGTTCCTGGAAGAATACAAGGCCGCCCATGCCGATCGCGAGATCACCATCACGCGCATCGATTCGGCCACCGACCTCGCGCTGACCGCCGACCGCATCGGCGCCTATCTCAATGCCAACCCGAACACCACGGCCTATTTCGACACTGGCTACTGGCATGCCGGCGTCGCCAAGGTTCTGAAGGACCGGGGCATCGAGCCCGGCAAGGTGCTGCTCGGCGGCTTCGACCTCGTGCCGGAGGTTCTGCAGCAGATGGAAGCCGGCTACGTGCAGGTGCAGGTCGACCAGCAGCCCTACATGCAGGGCTTCATGCCGGTCATGCAGGCCTATCTGTGGAAGACGGCCGGCCTGACGCCGTCGGACATCGACACGGGGCAGGGCATCGTCACGCCCAAGGACGTGCCGACCATTCTCGAAATGGCAAAGCAGGGCCTGCGCTGATCCGGCGCTCCTATGGGAAAACCGGTGCCTTGCCTATGCGGCGGGGCACCGAAGCACGAGTGGAGCCCATGAAGCGGTTTCTGAAAATCTATCTCGACAAGCCGGAGCTTGCCGGCCTCGCCCTCCTGATCATCCTTCTTGCCGTCTTCCAGGTGAAGTCGAACGGCGTGCTTCTCTCCTTCGAGAACGTACGCGGCGTCATGGGTCTTCTGCCGGAAATGGCGCTCGTCGCCATCGGCGTGACGATCCTGATGATCTGCGGCGAGTTCGACCTGTCGGTCGGCTCCGTCTTCGCGCTGATGCCGATGTCGATGGCGGTGATCCTCAATTCCGGCGTGCCCTTCGCCGCCGCCGTGCTGCTCGGCCTTGCCATCTGCGCGGTGATCGGCTTCATCAACGGCTATGTGACGCTGCAATTCTCGATCCCGAGCTTCATCACCACGCTCGGCATGCTGTTCATCGCCCGCTCGCTCACCATCGTCGTATCCGGCGGCTTTCCGCCGCTTCTGCCGTCCGATCTGCCGACCTGGCTCTTTACGGATTACATCTGGCAGGGTGCGCTCTTCCGCATGTCCTTCGTCTGGTTCGTCGGCATTGCCGTTCTTGCCGCGGCGCTGCTGTCGCTCACCAATTTCGGCAACTGGATCCGCGCCACCGGCGGCTTCAACGAGGCGGCGGCCTCGATGGGCATTCCCGTCAAGCGTGTGAAGATCGCCTGCTTCATGCTCTGCTCGGTGCTGGCGGGTTTCGCCGGCCTGCTCCAGGTGCTGCGCCTCGGCTCGCCGCTGCCCTCGATCGGCGAGGGGCTGGAGCTGCAGGCGGTCGCCGCGGCCGTCATCGGCGGCACGGCGCTGGCCGGCGGCATAGGCACGGTTTTCGGCGCCATCATCGGCACTCTGCTCATCCGCACCATTGACAACGGCCTGGTGCTGTCGCGCGTCGATGCCAACTGGTTCAAGTTCGCCATCGGCGTGCTCACCATGTTTGCGGTCATCGCCAATGCCTGGATGGGCAAGATCTCCCGCAAGATCAAGGTGGAGGCGCACAAGTGACGACACCGGTCATCGAATGCCGCAACCTGCAGAAATGGTACAGCGGCGTGCACGCGCTGAAGAATGTCAACCTCACCATCCATCCCGGCGAGACCGTCGGCCTTGTCGGCGACAACGGCGCGGGCAAGTCGACGCTGATCAAGATCCTTTCCGGCGCGCACCACCAGGATTCCGGCGAGGTGCTTATCGAGGGCAAGACCGTCGATCTGCGCAGCCCGAAGGACGCGATGCGTCACGGATTGGAGACGATCTATCAGTACAATTCCATGGTGCCGACCATGTCGATCGCCCGCAATCTCTTCATCGGCCGCGAGCCGTTGAAATGGTCGGTCTTCGGTGTCGGCCTCATGGACCAGAAGCGTATGCGCGCCGAAAGCATGCAGGCCATCGCCGATGTCGATCTGCACCTGCGCTCGCCGGATGCCTTGGTCGGCGAACTGTCCGGCGGCCAGCGGCAGGGCGTGGCGATCGCCCGCGCCATGCATTTCAAGTCCAAGGTGCTGATCCTCGACGAGCCGACCAACCATCTTTCCGTCAAGGAGACGGACAAGGTGATCGGCTTTGTGCGCGGCCTGAAGGCGCAGGGCCTCACCGGCATCTTCATCTCGCACAACATGCAGCACGTCTTCCAGTCCTGCGACCGCATCGTCGCCATGGCGCGTGGCGAGATCGTCTTCGACAAGCCGACCGCTGCAACCTCGATCGACGAGGTCCATGCCCTTCTGTGAGGAGACCATGACAGAGCTTTCAGGAAAGACCGTCCTCATCACCGGTGCGCTCGGCACGCTCGGCCGCGCCCAGGCCGCGCGGCTCGCCCGTGCCGGCGCCAGCCTGCTGCTGCTCGACCGGCCGGGCGCCGAGGGCGGCGCGGCCTTCGCGGCGGATGTTGCCGTAACCCATGGCGTTACGGCTACCTATGTCGGTGAGGACCTCAACGACCTTGCTGCGGCGGAGCGGCGGGCGGAATCGCTTTCGCGCGCGCATGGCGGCATCGACATCCTCATCAACAATGCGGCGCTGATCATCAACAAGCCGTTCGAGGATTTTTCGCTGGAGGAATACGAGGATCAGGTCCGGGTCAATTCCTCCGCTGCCTTCGCGCTCGCCCGGGCCGTCGCGCCGGCGATGAAGGCAAAGCGCTACGGCAAGATCGTCAATTTCTGCTCGGTCACCCTGAATGGGCGCTGGGACGGCTATGTGCCCTATGTCGCCTCGAAGGGCGCGATGCTGGGCCTTACGAAATCGCTGGCGCGCGAACTGGGTCCGCATGGCGTGCGCGTCAACGCGGTGTCACCGGGCGCGGTGGTGTCCGAGGCGGAGGCGCGCGTCTTCGCCGATCGCCTGCAACAGTACAATGACTGGATCCTCGAGAACCAGTCGCTGAAGGCGCGCATCCAGCCGGCGGATGTCGCCGATCTCGTGCATTTCCTCGTCTCGCCGGCCTCAGACATGATTTCCGGCCAGAACATCGCGATCGACGGCGGCTGGTGATGGAGATCGAACTCGACAACGGGGCGGCACGCATCCGCCTGCGTCCCGATCTCGGCGCTGGCCTGACATGCTTCGATGTCAGGCAGGACGGCGTCTGGCAGCCGGTCTTTCGCACGGTGGATCCCGCAACGGACCATCCCTTTGCGCTCGCCAACATCCTCCTCGTGCCGTTCTCCGGGCGGGTCTCCGGCGGCGGGTTTTCCTTCGACGGGGCCTTTCACGCCCTGCCGCGCAATGTGGAGACGGAGCCCTATCCGATCCACGGCAACGGCTTCTCCGCCACATGGACGGAGGCCTCCCGGAGCAGCGATTCCATTACCCTGACCCTGTCGTCGGACGGGCCGGGGCCGTTCCGCTACGATGCGATGCTGTGCTATCGTCTGGAAGGCGCTGGCCTCGTGATGGAACTGAGCCTCGTCAACCGCGCCGAAACACGCCTGCCATATGGTGCCGGCTTCCATCCCTGGTTCGTGCGCGATGCGGATACGACGCTCACTGCGCCGTCGAAGGGCGTCTGGCTGGAGCAGTCCGATCATCTTCCGAAGGCTCATGAGCCCATCGCGAAGCATCCGGATATGGACTTCAACGCGCCAAGGTCCCTGCCGCCGCGGTGGATCAACAACTGGTTCGACGGCTGGGACGGCAAGGCGCGGATCGGCTGGCCGGCGCGTGGTCTGCAGGCCGATATCGAGGCAAGCGAGGTGCTGGACCAGTATGTGGTCTTCTCGCCTGCCGCCGATGCCGATTTCTTCTGTTTCGAACCGGTCAGCCATCCCGTCGATGCCTTCAACCTGCCGGACCGGGCCGACGCCTACGGCCTGAAAGTGCTTTCTCCCGGCGAGACGCTGGACATCTGGACCCGCATCGCCGTTTCGCCACGCAAACCGGCCTGATCCCCGCAAGACATTCGATCTTTCCACCCTGGCAATCGTGGCGTTGCCGGGGCCGATCGCGTGGCCGCGGCGGGGGCATATCCGTACGTGAGCCGTTGACCGTTTTGCAAGGCTTGAAACAGCAATCCATATATGAAAGAATAATTTAAATAAGAATTACGCGGGCGCGACCTCGGGGAGCGCAGGAGGACATGCGCATGCAGGATGAGACAGGACTTCTGGCCGGCCTGACGGTGGTCGATATGAGCCAGTTCCTCTCTGGCCCCTATTGCTCGTTGCGGCTGGCCGATCTCGGCGCCCGCGTGATCAAGATCGAGCGTCCGGACGGCGGTGATCTCTCCCGCAGGCTCTATCTCAGCGACACCGAGGTCGGGGGGGATTCGACGCTCTTCCACGCCATCAACCGCGGCAAGGAAAGCCTCGGCATAGACCTGAAGAACGCCGACGACCTTGCCTTCCTGCGCCGGCTTCTCGGCAAGGCCGACGTGCTCATTCAGAATTTCCGTCCGGGCGTCATCGAACGCCTCGGGCTCGACTATGCGGCCGTCAAGGCGATCAACCCGGCAATCGTCTATGCCTCGATCAGCGGCTATGGCGAGGATGGCCCCTGGGTCATGCGGCCAGGGCAGGATCTCCTGGCGCAGGCACGCTCCGGTCTGATGTGGCTGAACGGCGACGCGGCGCAAGGACCGGTGCCCTTCGGCCTGGCGGTCGCCGACATGCTCGCCGGCGCCAATGCCTGCCAGGGCATTCTCGCCGCCCTCGTGCGCCGCGGTATTTCTGGCAAGGGTGCCCATATCCAGACGAGCCTGCTCGAAAGCCTCATCGATTTCCAGTTCGAGGTGCTGACCACCCATCTCAACGACGGCGGCCGCAAGCCGAAGCGCTCGGATTTCCGTAGCGCGCATGCCTATCTTTCCGCACCCTACGGCGTCTATCCGGCGAAGGACGGGTATCTTGCGATCGCCATGACGCCACTCGGCCGCCTGCAGGATCTGCTGCAGATCGAGGCGCTGGCACCCTATCGCGACGACAGCAAGGCCTGGTTCACCGCGCGCGATGCGATCAAGAGAACCATCGCCGAGTGCATTGCGAGCGAAACCGTCGACCATTGGCTCTCCATCCTGGAGCCCGCCGATATCTGGTGCTCGAAGGTGCTGGAATGGCCGGAGCTTCTGGCCAGCGATGGTTTCCGCATCCTCGACATGCTGCAGACGGTGACGCGTGAAGATGCGGTTTCGATCGGCACGACCCGCTGCCCTGTGCGGGTGAACGGTCAGCGCCCGGCCGGCCATCGCGCCGCACCGCGCATCGGCGAGCACTCGGCGACGATCCGTGCGGAGTTTGCGTGATGAGCGCGATCACGCTCAGGGGCATGACCTGGAGCCATCCGCGCGGCTATGATCCGATGGTTGCCTGTGCGCAGGACTGGCTTGCCAGAACCGGCGTCACCATCGAATGGGACAAGCGCTCGCTGCAGGACTTCGAGAGTTTTCCGGTCGAGGATCTCGCCCGCCGCTACGATCTCATTGTCATCGATCATCCCCATGTCGGCCAGATCACGGCGGAGAACTGCCTCGCGCCACTTGACCTGCCCGGCCGCGAGGCGGCCTTCGCGGTGCTTGCGGGCGGTTCCGTCGGCCTCTCGTTCCCGAGTTACAACTGGCAGGGCCGCCAATGGGCCTTCCCGGTCGATGCCGCCACGCAGGTACTGGCCTTCCGGCCAGACCGGTTGGCGGCGGCACCGGGCTCGTGGGCAGAGGTTGTTGACCTTGCAAAAGCCGGGGAGATGCTGCTGCCGCTGCGCCCGCCGCATTCCCTGATGTGCCTTTTCACGCTTTGCGGCAATCTCGGCCGACCCTGCTCGGTGGAAAGGGACGTGCCTTTCGTCGATGTCGAAATCGGCGTGCAGGCAATCGAGATGATCCGGGAACTGGCCGCGCTCACCGATGCCGCCTGCACCGAAATGGACCCCATCGCCGTGCTGGACCGGATGGGCGAGGCGGGGTCGCACTACAGCGTCTCGCCACTGATCTACGGTTATGTCAGCTACGCCCTTGCAGGCTTCCGGGCCAATCGCATCGCCTTTGCCGATATGCCGGTTGCCGGCGGTGCGGGACCGGTCGGCTCCGCGTTGGGCGGCACGGGCATCGCCGTGTCCGCCTTCTCGGCGCATCGTAAGGTGGCCGTGGACTTCGCCTACTGGATTGCGGCAGGGCCGCAGCAGGCGGGTCGCTACTGGCAGACCGGTGGCCAGCCCGGTCATGCGGCGGGATGGGAGGACGAGGCGGCCAATGCCGCAACGCTCGGCTTCTACCGCAACACGCGCCAAACGCTGGAGGGTGCCTGGCTGCGTCCTCGCCACGATGGCTACATGTCCTTCCAGGAGGCTGCGTCTGAGCGCATCAATCAGGCCGTGACGGGCCGTGAACCGGCAGGAAAAGCCATAGCGGATCTCAACGCGCTCTTCCTGAAGAGTTTTGCGAGGAGCGGATAAGCCGATGCTTGGGGCGCTGGCGAATCACGCCTTCAAATACGAGGCCTATTGTTCCTCGGCATTGAAGCCGGCGCCCGCCATTTCCGACAGCCTGCGCGTCGTCTCGCCGAGCAGTTGGATGGTCGTCGAGATGTCAGGCGCGACCGGCGCATTGATCAGGGTGATGTAGGGGATCGTCAGGGCGGCAATCGCCCTGCCGTCCGCACCGAGCACGGGCGCGGAGAGGTTGATGACGCCCGCCGTCTGGGCGCTCGGCATCATTTCGTAGCCGCGGGAGCGGATGAGGTCGAGCCGTGCGAGGAATTCCGGCGTGACGCGCACATCCGTACCGCCGTCGCCGACATGCTCGGCGATCATGCGCAGGCGCTCTTCCGGCGAGCGGAAGGCGAGCAGCGCGTGGCCGGAGCCCGTGTCGAACAGGCCGATGCGCGAACCGACGCGGATCGAGATGCCCCAGTAGCCTGGCGCTTCCTGCTGGGCGATGACGACGGGATTGCCGCGGTCGAAGACGACAAGCTGGTTGGCCTGGCGCGAGGTTTCGGCCAGTTCGCGCATCAGCGGTACGGCGAAGGAGACGAGTCGGCGCACCGGCGCGTGCAACTGCGCGAGGCCGAAGAGTTTCAGGGTGAGGGAGAAACGGTCGCCGTCGATGCGGGTGACGTAACCGCGTTTCACCAGTCGGTCGAGCATGCGGTAGAATTCGTTGGGGCTGCGATCGAGCCGCTTGGCGATTTCCGCCTGGGTGAGGCCGCCGTCGACGGCGGCGAGAAGTTCCAGGATGTCGAGGCCCTTGTCGAGCGCTGGCGCCCTGTAGCGATCGTTTTCCTCGTCCGTCACCTGAAATCCTCTAGTGAATGAGCAAATTCATATACGCAGGAACGGGGCGTGACAATCCCGGGATGCCGATTTCCGCTTGACGATATGTGAATGATTGGTTTGTATATGAATGAAGCTCTTATCGGTAAGGGCTGGCGAAAAGCCACTGGGAGGAGAAGATGACAAGATTTCTAACCGGCGTTGCTGCCGGTGCCGTGATCTGCGCGTGGGCTGGCTCTGTGCTTGCAGCCGATCTGCCGGGAAAATTCGAAGGCGTGACCGTCGATGCGAAGCTCATCGGCGGCCAGCAGTATGAAGCGCTCTATGCGCGCATCGCCGAATGGGAGAAGGCGACCGGCGCGAAGGTGAACGTTCTTTCGAAGAAGAACCATTTCGAGCTGGACAAGGAGATCAAGTCCGACATCGCGACCGGCAACATCACCTGGTGCGTCGGCTCGAACCACTCGTCCTTCGCCCCGCAGTATCCTGATATCTACACCGATCTTTCGGCGCTTTTGCCGAAGGAGGAGATCGAGGCCTTCGTGCCGGCCAACATCGCGTCCTCGACGCTCGATGGTAAGCTGGTGATGCTGCCGCGCGCGCAATTCGACGTTTCCGCGCTCTACTACCAGAAGAGCCTCTATCAGGACGACGCGAAGAAGGCGGCGTTCAAGGAGAAATACGGCTACGATCTCGCCCCGCCGGACACCTGGCAGCAGGTCACCGACCAGGCCACGTTCTTCTCCAATCCGCCGGATTTCTACGGCACGCAGTACGCCGGCAAGGAAGAGGCGATCAACGGCCGCTTCTATGAAATGCTGGTGGCCGAGGGCGGCGAATATCTTGCCGCCGACGGCAAGCCGGCCTTCAACTCGGAAGCGGGCGTTCGCGCGCTCGACTGGTTCGTCAATCTCTACAAGGCGAAAGCCGTACCGGTCGGCACCACCAACTATCTGTGGGACGATCTCGGCCAGGGCTTTGCGTCAGGCACGATCGCGGTCAACCTCGACTGGCCTGGCTGGGCGAGCTTCTTCAACGACCCGAAGTCGTCGAAAGTCGCCGGCAATGTCGGCGTGAAGGTGCAGCCGGCAGGTTCCTCCGGCAAGCGCACCGGCTGGTCCGGTCACCACGGTTTCTCGGTCACGGAAAGCTGCGCCAACAAGGAAGCCGCCGCCTCGCTTGTCTGGTTCCTCACCAACGAGGACAGCCAGAAGCTGGAATCCTCGGCCGGCCCGCTGCCGACGCGCACGACCGTCTGGGATTACAACATCAAGCAGGCGGAAAGCGACGCGTATCGCAAGGAAGTCCTGACCGCCTTCCAGGAGGCGGCCAAACACGCCTTCGCCGTACCGCAGACGCCGTCCTGGATCGAGATCTCCAACGCCGTCTATCCGGAGCTGCAAGCCGCCATCCTCGGCGACAAGACCTCCAAGGAAGCGCTGGACGCGGCAGCCGAGAAGGCGACGCAGATCCTTGAGGATGCCGGCGCGCTCTGAGGGTGGTTGCCCCTCACCCTAACCCTCTCCAGCCAAGCGGGGAGAGGGGACTTGCCTCGCTTGCGGTCATTGGTTGAGGAAACCGGATCGGCATATCCCCTTCACCCCGCTTGCGGGGAGACGTGGCGCAACCGGATGAGGGGCAACGCCTGTTCGCCATCTCTCCTCCGTCATCGTCGGTGTGCCCCGACCACCCGCTCTCCAAGGCGGTGGGCGGGGCAAACAAACCAACTGGCGGCCGCCCTCAGCGGCCGCTTCTTGAAACGCGGCCGGCACCCGGATGGGATGACCGGTCAGCGCATATCCAAGAGGCACATATGAAAGGCTGGAGGCCACCGGCGCCGTTTCTGCTTCTGCTGCCCGCCATCGTGGTGCTCGCAGCCGTCGTCATCGTCCCGCTCATCCTGTCGCTCTATTCGAGCTTCACGCCCTTCCGGCTGACGCAGCCCGCCTCGCTCTATACGTTCGTCGGCTTGCGCAACTATGCGCGCATTCTGACGGACCTCGAATTCTGGACGGCGTTCGGCCGCACCGTTCTCCTGCTCACCGTCGCGCTCAACGTGGAAATGCTGCTCGGCCTCGGCCTTGCCATGCTGGTGGAGAAGGCGACGAGCGGACAGCGGCTGCTCCGCACCATCATGATGTTCCCCATGATGTTCTCGCCGATCCTCGTCGGCTTCCAGTTCAAGTTCATGTTCAACGACAATATCGGCCTCGTGAACAACGCGCTGCAATCGCTCGGCCTGACGGACCAGGCGATCCCGTGGCTGATCGACGGCTCGCTCGCCTTCACCGCGATCCTGATCGCCGAAATCTGGTCGTCCACCTCGGTCTTCGCCATCCTCATTCTCGCCGGCCTGCTCGCCATGCCGAAGGAGCCGATCGAGGCGGCGCGCGTCGACGGCTGCACGCCCTGGCAGACGTTTCGCTACGTCACCTGGCCCTTCATCATGCCCTTCGCCTATATCGCCATGACCATCCGTTCGCTCGACGTCGCGCGCGCCTATGACATCGTGAAGATCATGACGGACGGCGGCCCGGCCAAGCGCACGGAACTGCTGTGGACGCTGGTCTCGCGCACCGCCTATGCCGATGCCCGCATGGGCCTTGCCAACGCCATGGCCTATGTCGCGATCCTGCTCTCCATCCTCTTCACCGTCTATTTCTTCCGCAAGCTCGCCGCGGCGCGGACGCAGATTGCGGCGGAGTGGTAAGCAAGATGAACGAGAACGCAAAAGCCCGCCTCAACGGCCTTCTCCTGTCCGCCGCACACAAGATCGGCCTGTTCCTGGCCATGACGGTCATCTGCCTGCCGGGCCTCTGGATCGTGCTCGCCTCCTTCCGCCCGACGGTCGAGATCATGGCGAAGCCGCCTGTCTGGATCCCGCAGGACCTCTCTTTCGACGCCTATGTCGCGATGTTTTCCGGCGTCGGGCAGGGCGGCATTCCGGTCATCGACTATTTCCGCAATTCGCTGATCATCTCCGTTACCTCGACGGCGATCGCGCTCGCCATCGGCATGGCCGGCGGCTACGCCTTCGCGCGCTTCCGCTTCAAGGCGAAATCCTCGATCTTCCTCGGCCTGATGCTGACGCGCACGGTGCCGGGCATCGCGCTCTCGCTGCCGCTGTTCTTCGTCTATTCGAAGCTCGGCATCATCGACACGCATTTCGGGCTGATCATGGCCTATGTGGCGCTCAACGTGCCCTTCACGATCTGGTTGATCGACGGCTTCTTCCGCCAGGTGCCGAAAGATCTGGCCGAGGCCGCGCAGATCGACGGCTGCACGCGCTGGCAGGCTTTTTGGCAGGTGGAGTTCCCGCTCGCCGGCCCCGGCATCGCATCGGCCGGCATTTTTGCCTTCCTCACCTCCTGGAACGAGTTCGCACTCGCCTCGCAGCTCACCCGTTCCGTCAATTCCAAGACACTGCCCGTCGGTCTGCTCGATTACACGGCGGAGTTCACCATCGACTGGCGCGGCATGTGTGCGTTGGCAGTGATCATGATCATCCCCGCCCTCGTGCTGACCTTCATCGTGCAGAAGCATCTCGTGTCCGGCCTCACCTCCGGCGCAGTCAAAGGATAGTCCATGGCAACCGTTTCCCTCGAAAAGCTGGTCAAACGCTATGGCGCGGTCGAAGTGGTGCACGGCATCGATTTGGAGGTTGCCGACCGCGAATTCATCGCCCTCGTCGGCCCCTCCGGCTGCGGCAAATCAACGACGCTGCGCATGATCGCAGGGCTGGAGCCGATCTCCGGCGGCAATCTCAGGATCGGCGGCAAGATCGTCAACGACCTGCCGCCGCGTTCGCGTAACCTCGCCATGGTCTTCCAGTCCTACGCGCTCTATCCGCACATGACGGTACGCGAAAACATGGGTTTTTCGCTGAAGATCGCCGGCCAGAAACCGGAGGACATCGCCCCGCAGGTGGAAGAGGCGGCGAAGACGCTAGACCTGACGCATCTTCTCGACCGCCGCCCCTCGCAGCTTTCGGGCGGCCAGCGTCAGCGCGTCGCCATGGGCCGCGCCATCGTGCGCCAGCCGGAAGTGTTTCTGTTCGATGAGCCGCTGTCGAACCTCGACGCGAAGCTGCGCACACAGATGCGTGTCGAGATCAAGAAGCTGCATGCGAAGGTCCAGTCGACGGTGATCTACGTCACCCATGACCAGGTGGAGGCGATGACGCTCGCCGACCGCATCGTCATCATGCGCGATGGCCATATCGAGCAGGTCGGCACCCCCGAGGATGTCTTCCAGCGCCCGCAATCGAAATTCGTCGCCGGCTTCATCGGCTCACCGCCGATGAACCTCAAGGATGCCGAGGTGGTGGACGGCCAGCTCGTCTTCGAAAACGGCGACCGTCTGCCGCTGCCCGCCCGCTTTAAGGAGCGCGTGACGGCCGGCCAGAAGGTCACCTTCGGCTTGCGCCCGGACGATCTCTATCCCGCCGGCCACGGCATCCATTCCGGCGAGGATGCCGACGTGCACCGGCACGACCTGCGCGTCATCCTCACGGAACCGCTCGGCAACGAGACGCTGGTGTTTTCCGCGTTCGGTAGCGCCGAATGGGTCGGCCGCATGCTGAACCCGCGGCGGCTTGCGCCTGGCGAGACGCTGCCGTTCTGCTTCGACCTGTCGCAGGCCCATCTCTTCAACCGCGACAGCGGCCGCACGCTCAGGGGCTGACATGGCAAGGATCGAACGCATTGAGCTGAAAATGGTCGACCTTCGCCCGAAGGTCGAGCGCACCGACGCCATCCAGAGTTTCGTCAGCCAGGAAACGCCGCTCGTCACCATCACCGACAGCGACGGCGCGATCGGCACCGGCTACAGCTACACGATCGGCACCGGCGGCTCCTCCGTCATGCGGCTTCTTGCCGATCATCTCGCGCCGCGCATCCTCGGCCGCGATGCCGATCGGATCGAGGTGATCTGGCACGAACTGGAATTCGCCACCCACGCGACGACCATCGGCGCCATCACCTCGATCGCGCTCGCTGCCGTCGACACCGCGCTGTGGGATCTTCGCGCACGAAAACAGAACCTGCCGCTCTGGAAGCTCGCCGGCGGAGCCAAGGACCGCTGCCCGCTTTACACGACCGAGGGCGGCTGGCTGCATATCCCGGTGGAGGCGCTGGTCGAGGATGCGCTGGACGCCAAGGCGAAGGGTTTTTCCGGCTCGAAGGTAAAGATCGGCAAGCCGCACGGTTCCGAGGATTTTGCGCGTCTTGCGGCGGTGAGGAAAGCGGTCGGCGACGGGTACGAGATCATGACCGACGCCAACCAGGGTTTTACCGTTGACGAGGCGATCCGCCGTGCCGAGCGCCTGCGCGACCTCGATCTGGGCTGGATCGAGGAGCCGCTGCCGGCCGACGACATCGACGGCCATGTCCGCCTCAACCGCGCGACGGCGACGCCGATCGCCATCGGCGAATCTCTCTATTCCATCCGCCATTTCCGCGAATACATGCAGAAGGGCGCCTGCTCGATCGTGCAGGTCGATGCCGGCCGCATCGGCGGCATCACGCCCTGGCTGAAGGTGGCGCATGCGGCGGAAGCCTTCGACATGCCGGTCTGCCCGCACTTCCTGATGGAGCTGCATGTCAGCCTCGCCTGCGCGGTGCAGAACGGCAAATATGTCGAATACATCCCGCAGCTCGACGACATTACCGCCTCGCGCCTTAGGATCGAGAACGGCATGGCGCTTGCGCCCATGACGCCGGGTCTTGGCATCGACTGGGACTGGGATGCGATCCGCAGCCGGTCGATTGCTGAATTCCAGCACGAGATCCGCAAGGGAGCCTGAGACATGCAGCGCATCGGCATGGTGATCGGCGTGAAGCCGGAGACGGTCGAAGAATACAAACGCCTGCACGCGGCCGTCTGGCCGGAGGTGCTGGCGATGATTTCCGCCTGCAACATCCAAAACTATTCGATCTTCCTGAAGGAGCCCGAGAATCTTCTCTTCTCCTTCTTCGAATATCACGGCACGGATTTTTCTGCCGACATGGCAAAGATGGCTGCGGACCCGAAGACGCAGGAATGGTGGGCCGTCTGCATGCCCTGCCAATCGCCGCTGGAGACGCGGAAAGAGGGCGAGTGGTGGGCGGGCATGGAGGAGGTGTTCTTCCATGCGTGAGGTCGTGGTTCACCCCCCTCTGCCCTGCCGGGCATCTCCCCCACAAGGGGGGAGATTGGATGGAGCGGCCTTCCGCCCATCTTCAACGATGCCGCGTGAGCGAGTTTCTTGCCGCCTGCTGATCTCCCCCCCTGTGGGGGAGATGCCCGGCAGGGCAGAGGGGAGTAAGGCGAAGCCTCGTCGTCAGGGAGGCCGCTATGCCCTTTGACCCCCGCACGCTCGCCCAATCCTGGCCGCTACCGGCGAATCCGCGCCCGATCGTCACCTTCGGCGCCGGCTCGATCGTCGGCGACGCGCACTATCCGGCCTATCGCAAGGGCGGCTTTCCGATCGCCGGCCTCTACGATCCGGACCACGACAAGGCGAAGGCGCTGGCTGAAAAATGGGGCGTCGCCGCCTATCGCACCGTCGAGGAAGCCGCGTCCGTCGACAACGCGATCTTCGATCTGGCAACCCCGCCCGCCGCCCATGCGAAGGTGCTGGCGGCCCTGCCGGAGGGCGCGGCGGTACTGATCCAGAAGCCGATGGGTTCCGACCTTGCCGCCGCGACGGAAATCCTGAAAATCTGCCGCGCGAGGAAATTCAAGGCCGCCGTCAATTTCCAGCTCCGCTTCGCGCCGATGATGCTGGCGTTGAAGGACGCCATCGCCAGGGGCCTTCTCGGCGAGGTCGTGGACTTCGACGTCTATCTGGCGCTCGATACGCCCTGGCAGCTCTGGTCCTTCCTCGAAGGCTTGCCGCGCATCGAGATCGCCATGCACTCGATCCACTATCTCGACGTCATCCGGGGAGTGCTGGGCGACCCGCAGGGTGTGCACGCCAAGTCGATCGGCCATCCGAACCACGGCATGGCGCAGACGCGCACAACGGCGATCCTCGACTATGGCGACCGGGTCCGCTGCGCGCTCTCCATCAACCACGACCATAAGTTCGGCCGCAGGCACCAGGCCTGCGCGTTCCGCATCTCTGGCACCGAGGGCGCGGCCTATCTCCAGCTCGGCGTCAATCTCGATTATCCGCGCGGCGAGCCGGATATTCTGGAAATCCATCCGAAAGGCGGCGATGGCTGGGTGCCGGTGCCGTTGGAGGGGACGTGGTTCCCGGATGCGTTCGTCGGCCGCATGGCGAACCTCCAGCGTTTTGTTTCCGGCGAAGATACGGACCTCGTCTCCTCGGTCGAGGATGCCTGGATGACGATGGCGCTCGTCGAGGCGGCCTATGCCTCCAGCGCCGCGCCCGCGACGCCGCTCGCCGCACGGCCCTAGACAGGAAAGCCCATGGAACAGCTCAAATATTTCGAAGAATACGAAATCGGCGAGGGCCGCAAGACGAGCGGGCGCACCATCACCGAGACCGATTTCGTCGTGCATGCCGGACATACCGGCGATTTCTTCCCGCATCACATGGATGCGGAGTTCATGAAGACGCAGCCTTTCGGCCAGCGCATCGCCCACGGCACCATGGTCTTCGCAATCGGCGTCGGGCTGACGGCTGGTGTCATCAACCCCGTTGCTTTTTCCTACGGTTATGATCGCATGCGCTTCATCAAGCCCGTCTTCATCGGCGATACGATCCACACCCGCGTGACGATATCAGGCAAGGAGGACGATCCGAAACGCGCCGGTTTCGGCCGGGTGATCGAGCGTACGGAAGTCGTCAACCAGAAGGGCGAGGTCGTTCTCGCCGCGGACCATATCTATGTCGTCGAGCGCCGTCCGAGCGCCTGACACGTCACAAGGAGCCACCATGTCCCTTTCCCTCAAAGACAAGCGCGTCCTCATCACCGCCGCCGGCCAGGGCATCGGCCGGGCGAGCGCCATCGCCTTCGCCCGCGCGGGCGCAAAGGTCGTCGCGACCGACATCAATGCCGAAGCGCTGGAAAGCCTTGCCGGCGAGGCCGGTATCGAGACCCATGTGCTCGACGTGCTCAGCGAGGACGCCGTGAATCGCGTCGTCTCGGCGACCGGCCCGTTCGACGTGCTCTTCAACTGCGCCGGTTTCGTGCATGCCGGCTCGATCCTCGACATGCCGGACAAGGACCTCGACTTCGCCTTCGATCTCAACGTGCGCGCCATGGTGCGCACCATCCGCGCCGTGTTGCCGGCGATGCTGGAGAAGAAGGACGGCGCGATCATCAACATGGCGTCGGTCGCCTCCAGCGTGAAGGGCGTGCCGAACCGCGCCGCCTACACCATCACCAAGGCGGCGGTCGTCGGGCTCACCAAGTCGGTAGCGGCCGACTACGTCGCGCAAGGCATCCGCTGCAATTGCATCTGCCCCGGCACGGTCGAAAGCCCGTCGCTGCAGGATCGTTTGCGCGCGCAGGGCGACTACGAGGCGGCACGCGCGGCCTTCATAGCCCGCCAGCCGATCGGTCGTATCGGCACGCCGGAGGAGATCGCCGATCTTGCCGTCTACCTCGCCGGCGCCACCTATACGACCGGACAGGCCTACGCCATCGACGGCGGCTGGACCATCTGAGACACGTCTATCATCGCAAGGGCCGCACCCATGACCAAGATCACCAGCCTTCGCTCCATCGACCTGCGCTTCCCCACCTCGCAGAGCCTCGACGGCTCGGACGCGATGAACCCTGACCCGGATTACTCTGCCGCCTATGTGGTGCTCGGCACGGATGCGCCCGGCCTCGAAGGCCACGGCCTCACCTTTACCATCGGCCGTGGCAACGACATCTGCTGCATGGCGATCGAGGCGATGAAACATCTGGTGATCGGTCTCGATCTCGCCTGGGTGCGCGAAAATCCCGGCCGTTTCTGGCGCCATGTGACCAGCGACAGCCAGCTCCGCTGGATCGGCCCGGACAAGGGCGCGATGCATCTGGCAACGGGCGCGGTGGTGAACGCCGTGTGGGACCTCCTGGCCAAACAGGCGGGCAAGCCCGTCTGGCGGCTTGTCGCCGAGATGAGCCCGGAGGAGATCCTCTCCATCGTCGACTTCCGCTATCTGACGGATGCGTTGACGCCGGAGGAGGCGCTTGCCATCCTGAGGAAGGCAGAGGCGGGCAAGGCCGACCGTATCGCGACGCTGGAGAGCGAGGGTTACCCCTGCTACACCACCTCGGCCGGCTGGCTCGGCTATGACGACGAAAAGCTGCGCCGCCTCTGCCAGGAGGCCGTCGATCAGGGGTTCACCCATATCAAGATGAAGGTCGGCCGCGATCTGGAGGACGACAAGCGGCGCCTGCGCATCGCCCGGGAGGTGATCGGCGACGAGCGCACCATGATGATCGACGCCAACCAGATCTGGGAGGTGGGGCAGGCGATCGACTGGGTGTCGGAGCTGAAGCCGTACAAACCCTTCTTCATCGAGGAGCCGACGAGCCCGGACGATGTTGCCGGCCACAAGGCGATCCGTGAGGCCGTTCATCCGGTCAAGGTGGCGACGGGCGAAATGTGCCAGAACCGCATCATCTTCAAACAGATGATCGCCGGCGGCGCGATCGACATCGTGCAGATCGACAGCTGCCGCATGGGCGGGCTTAACGAGGTGCTCGCGGTTCTGCTGATGGCGGCAAAATATGGTCTGCCGGTCTGGCCGCATGCCGGTGGCGTCGGCCTCTGCGAATATGTCCAGCATCTCTCGATGATCGACTATATCGCCGTTTCAGGCACCAAGGATGGTCGCGTGATCGAATATGTCGACCATCTGCACGAGCATTTCATCGATCCCTGCCATATCGAGAATGCTGCCTACATGCCGCCCACGCTGCCGGGCTTTTCGATCGAGATGAAGCCGGAATCGATTGCCGCTTACACGTTCGGCTGACGCGGCCGGGGCGGCCGTCTCCGCCGCCCCGTTCATGATGGAGATCAGGAAACAGGCTTCAGGTCTCCGTCCATCACAAAACGCGGCGTTTCTTCCGGGCGATCATAGACCTGCCAGCGGATGCTGTTCGTGCCGACGTGGAACACTGCGGTTGCCAGCGTGTTCTCGTGGTCCGGGTCGTCCGGCTGTGCGCGATAGATGGGCAGCGGCGATACGGCCTTGTCCCACAGGATGGTACGCGGATCCCGCAGGGTTTCGCCACCTTCGGCGACAAGACGGTCTCCGCGCTGCTGCCGCGCCCCGGACGAGCCGGTGATCACCTGCCGCTCGCCAGCCATACGGGCATGAACCAGATGATTGGAATGGCATTGCGGGCGGTCAAGCGTGATGGCGGAGCATTGCCCATGGGTGAATTCCACGCTGACGAGCCGCGGATCGCCCCTTTGCCCGAGCGTCATGTGAAAGGCACCGGCCCGTTCCGAGGTCTCCAGCAGATGGATGGCCGCATCTATCGACGGGCAGTCCAGCAGGGCGCGCCCGAGCACCATGCGCGGGAGGCCCGTGCCGACACCGCGCGAGCGGATGTTGTTGACGGTCTGAACGAGGCCCGCCGCCGTCACCGCAAAGGTGTGGCCGGGGATCGAGGCCGGATAGACGAAACTGGTGAAGGCCGTGCCGCCCTCGGGGCGGATATGGGCGAGCGCGCAATACCCGCGAAAGCCGGGATCGCCGTCCTCGTTATGGGCGAGCAGCGGTTCGGCGCCGGGTATCTGCACGGTCGTGCAGCCATCCGGCGCGAAGGCCCAGAGGTCGCCGCGGCAATTCCACAGGAAGACGTCGTTGAAGGGAAGATCGAGGCCGAGGGCGAGGCCCTGGAGTTCCGCCCAACAGGTCGGGAAGCGGGCCTCCACCATCCGGCGCATCGCGGCAACGCGCGGATCGGCGCGAAAGGCGAGGACGGAGGCCCAGGCATGGCCGTGCACCAGATGCCGATGGACGATGTCTCGACCGAAACGACCGAGCTGGAGGCCGATTTCCCGCGGCCTGCCGGCAATCTCGATGAAACCCAGCCTGGTGTCAGTGGACATGCTGCAAAAACTCCCGCAGGCGTGGATTTTCCGGATTGGCGAGCAGGTCGGCCGGCTTGCCGTCGACGGAAATCTTGCCGTCCTCCATGAAGATCAGCCGCGTGCCGACCTGGCGGGCAAAGGCCATTTCGTGCGTGACCACGATCATCGTCATGCCTTCTTCGGCAAGCGCCTGCATGACGCGCAGCACCTCGTGGCGCAGCTCCGGGTCGAGGGCGGAGGTCGGTTCATCGAACAGCATCAGCTTCGGCTTGACGGCCAGCGCCCGGGCAATCGCCACGCGCTGCTGCTGTCCGCCCGAAAGCTCGGCCGGGTAGTGATGGCCGCGCTCGGCGAGACCGACTTTGGCGAGCAGCGCCCGCGCCTGTTCCTCGGCCTCGGCGCGGCTGGCGCCGCGCACGCGGCGGGGGCCGAAGGCGACGTTCTCCAGCGCCGTCATCTGCGGGAAGAGGTTGAACTGCTGGAAGACCATGCCGGCCTCCTGGCGAATGAGGCGCACCTGTGAGCGGCCGGCCTTGACGCTGATGTTGTCGACGACGAGATCGCCGCCATTGATTTCCTCCAGCGCGTTGATGCAGCGCAGCAGCGTCGACTTTCCCGAGCCGGACGGGCCGATCAGCACGACCACCTCGCCCTTGTCGATGTTGAGGTCGACCTCGCGCAGCACCACGACGGGGCCGAAGGTCTTCGTGACGTTTCGAAATTCCACGATGCTCACAGGATCCGCATCCTCTTTTCGGTGACGCGCAGGATCAGCGTCAGGGTTCCGGTCATCAGCAGGTAGAGGATCGCCACCGCGCTCCAGATTTCGACCGCGCGAAAATTGGCAGCCATGATCTCCTGGCCCTGGCGGGTGAGTTCGCCGACACCGATGACGATGAACAGCGAGGTGTCCTTGAGGCTGACGATGAACTGGTTGCCGAGCGGCGGGATCATGCGCCGGAAGGCGACGGGGCCGATGATGTAGACCAGCACCTTCCACAGTGGCAGGCCGAGTGCCAGACCGGCCTCCTTCAGGCCCCTGTGCACGGACAGGAAGGAGCCGCGCACGATCTCCGCGATATAGGCGCCCGCATTGACGACGATCGCCGTGACGGCGGCAGTCATCGGGTTGACGCGGATATCGGCGAGAACCGGCAGCGCGAAATAGATGAACATCACCTGCACGACGATCGGCGTGCCGCGGATGAGCTCGATATAAGTAAAGGCGATGGCGTTCAGCAATGCGTTGCCATAGGCGCGCATCAGACCTGCGACGAAGCCGACGACAAGGCCGCCCACAAGGCCGGCGAGGGTGATGAGGATGGTGAGGCGTGCGCCGCTCAACAGGGCGGGCATGGCCTCGCCGATGACGGACCAGTCGAATTCCATGAAGGGCTCCCCAGCGTGAGGAGGGTGCGCCGGCATGCCGGCGCGCCCGGCGAGAGCAGGTTCAGCAAGTGGGCGGGGCGGTTTGCCCGCCGAAACTTGCCGAACGCCGAGACATCAGAGTTTCGGTTCGGTGCCGAACCACTTCTTGTAGATCTCGGTGTAGCGTCCGTCCTTCTTCATATTGGCGAGCGCGGCGTTCACCTTGACGACGAGCTCACTGCCCTTCGGAAAGCCGATGCCGTATTGGTGGGCCATCATCTGCTCGCCGACGGCCTTCACCTTGCCGCCGCCGGCGGTCTTGACGTAGTAGAGCACGTTCGGCGTGTCGTGCATGGCGGCATCGACGCGGCCGGTCTGGAGTTCCAGATAGGCGTTGTCGATGTTCGGGAACTGGCGCAGCTCCGTTTCCTTGAAGTGCTCCTTGGCATAGTCCGTCGCCGACGTGCCGGTCTTGGTGGCAAGGATCTTGCCCTTCAGGTCCTCGGCGCTCTGGACCGTGCTGTCCGCCGGCACCATCAACAGGAAGCCGCTGTCGTAGTAGCCGTCGGAAAAATCGATCGCCTTCTTGCGCTCATCCTTGATGGTGATGCCGGCAAGCGCCACGTCCACCTGCTTGGTCTGGAGAGCGGGAATGATGCCGTTGAAGTCCATCGGCTGCAGCGTGTAGGTAACGCCGATCTCCTTGGCGATGGCATCCCACATGTCGATGTCGAATCCGACATATTTGTCGCCTTCCTTGAACTCGAAGGGCACGAAGGCCGTGTCGGTGGCGACCACCAGGTCTTCGGCATGCACGCCCTGGCCAAAGGCAAGGGCCGATGCGAAGGCGGCAAAGAGAATGGTACGCAGTTTCATGGTTGTTCCCCTTTTGCTTGGTTATGCGTTTGGTAGTGCGCCGATAGCGGCGTCGATTGCGTCGCCCAGCCTTTCGACGATGCGCGTGATGCCCGCGCGCTCGACGATGAAGGGCGGGGCGATCAGGATATGGTCGCCCTGCCGGCCGTCGATCGTGCCGCCCATCGGGTAGACCATCAGGCCGCGCGCCATGGCTTCCTTCTTGATCAGACCGTTGAGCTTCAATTTCGGGTCGAAGGGCCGCTTGCTGATACGATCCGCCACCAGTTCCACCCCGCGGAAAAGACCGCGCCCGCGGATGTCGCCGACATGGTGGTAATTGCCGAGGCGCTCGACGAGCTGGCTTTCCAGTTCGGCGCCCATCGCGACGACATTGGCAAGGAGATTTTCACGCCGGATGACCTGCTGGACGGCAAGCCCGGCGGCAGCGGCCATCGGATGGCCCATATAGGTATGGCCGTGCTGGAAGAAGCCAGAGCCGCTGGCGAAGGCCTCGAAGATCTTTTCCGAAAGCAGGACGGCGCCGACCGGCTGGTAGCCGCCGCCAAGCCCCTTGGCGATGGTCATCAGGTCGGGCGCGACACCATCCTGCTCGCAGGCGTGCAACGTGCCGGTGCGCCCCATGCCGCACATCACCTCGTCGAGGATCAGCAGCACGCCGTAACGGTCGCAGATGGTGCGGATGCGCTTCAGATAGTCGGCGACGGGCGGGACCGCGCCGGCCGTGGCGCCGACGACCGTTTCGGCGACGAAGGCGATGACTTCGTCTGCGCCCAGTTCCAGGATCTTGTCCTCAAGCTGCCGGGCCGCGCGGGCCGCGTAGGCCTCGTCGCTCTCGCCCGTTTCCTGCAGGCGGTAGGCGTAACACGGGTCGATATGGTGGGTTTCGACGAGCAGCGGCTTGAACTGCGCCCGCCGCCACTCGTTGCCGCCCGCCGCGAGCGCCCCGAGCGTGTTGCCGTGATAGCTCTGCCGGCGTGCAATGATGTGACGGCGCTGCGGTTCGCCCTTCTCAACGAAGTACTGCCGCGCCATCTTCAGTGCCGCCTCGACCGCTTCCGAGCCACCGCTGACGAGATAGGCGTGGCTCAAGCCTGCCGGCGCATCAGCGATCAGCAACTCCGCCAGCGCCTCGGCGGCCTCGGAGGTGAAGAAGCCCGTATGGGCATAGGCGAGCCGGTCAAGCTGTTCGTGCAGCGCGGAAAGGACAGCGGGATGGGCGTGGCCGAGGCAGGAGACGGCGGCGCCGCCCGAGGCGTCGATATAGGCCTTGCCCTCGGCGTCGAACAGTTCGATGCCCCTGCCGCCCACGGCGATCGGCATGCGGGAATGGATGGTGCGATGCAGGAGGCGGGTCACGGACGCTTCACCCTTGTCTTGAGATGGATGTTGAGGGCCACCGACTGCCGGTCGACGGCAGCAAGCGCGGCTCCTGCCACATCCCCGGCCTGGCCGGCGACCAACGCGCCGAGCACTTCGGCGACGACGAAGGCAGGCGACATCGTGTGCAGGAACGAGGGGCTTTCGGTCGGCACCACCAGCGTGCAGGTGGCTAGCTGGGCGAGAGGGGCGACGAGGCTGTCGGTGATGGCGATCAGCGGCACGCTCGCCTCGCCGGCGTAGTCGGCGATTTCGATCGTCTGGCGCGTATAGGGCAGAACGCTGACAGCGACCATCACGTCCCCGGCGCTCGCGCTGCCGAGCGCATCGGCGCCGATGCCGCCGATGGCATCCAGCATGATCGAATGTTTTCCCGCGAGCGACAGGATGTAGTGCAGATGCCAGGCCGGCGAATGACTGGAGCGCAGGCCAAGGCAGTAGATGCGTCGCGCTGTGCCGAGCAGGCGGGCGGCCTCCACCAGCATTTCCAGCGATTGCGGCTGCGAGAGCTGGCTGACTTGCGCGGCGATGCCGCCCAGCATGTCGGCCGCCAATACCTGGTCACCCTTGAGCTTCTGGCTTTTCGCCTGTGCGCCGACGCGGCCGGCAAAGCCCGTGACGTCGCCGCGCATGGCATCCGCATGGCGCTGGCGGATATCCTCATAGCCGGCGAGGCCGAGATGTTTGGCAAGCCGCGTCATGGTGGCGGGTTGCACGCCCGCCTGCCTTGCCTGTTCGCGCATGGAGAGCAACGCAACCTCGTGCGGCTGGTTCAGCACATATTGCGCGGCGGCCTGAAGTTGCTCCGACATCGTGTCGAAGGCCTGGACGATCTGATCTGCGAGAGGGCTGGTTTGCATGGCGATCGAATACACCTTTCCAAATCTCTTTGCAACATGTGTTTCATTAATGTAGAATAATGATCCATATGAATCATAGCATGGATGTACGATGACAGATTCTTCCGTACTGCGCCGCGTGGCCATCGCCGTGGCCCCGAACGGCGGCCGCCGCACCAGAGTGGACCATCCTGCTATTCCGCTGACGCCTGCCGAACTGGCGGATACCGCCGCACGCTGCCTGGAGGCGGGTGCCGCGATGATCCACGCCCATGTGCGCCGGCCGGATGGCCGCCATCTCCTTGACGCCGATGCCTACGGGGCGGCGATTGCGGCCGTCCGCGCGGCGGTGGGCGATCGCCTGGTCATCCAGATCACCACGGAAGCGCTCGATCTCTATACGCCAGCGGAGCAGATCGCCGTTCTGAAGGCGGTGAAGCCGGAAGCGGCCTCGCTGGCGTTGCGGGAACTCGTGCCGGATGCGGCTGCCGAACCCGCCTTCGCCGACGTGCTCCTCTGGATGAAACGGGAAAACGTCCTGCCGCAGATCATCCTCTACGAGCCGACGGAGGCGGTGCGCCTCGCCGAAATGATCCGGCGCGGCCTCGTGCCCTGGCCGGATATTCCCGTGCTCTACGTGCTCGGGCGCTACACCGTCTCCCAGACCTCGCAGCCTGCGGACCTGCTGCCTTTCCTGTCACCGGAGACGCCGCGTTTTTCCAACTGGAGCGTCTGCGCCTTCGGTCGCCATGAAGCGGCCTGCGTCACCGCCGCCGCCTTGCTCGGCGGCCATGCCCGCGTCGGCTTCGAGAACAATCTCTTCAGGCCCGACGGCAGCCGCGCGATGTCCAATGCCGATCTTGTCGGCGCGGTCACGCTGGCCCTCGGCCATCTCGGTTGCACACCGTGCACTGCTGACGAAGTGCGCTACGGTCTCGGCACTCCAGCCTGATGTATTTTGTCAGCATTGATGCTCAAGCCTTTGCGATATCGTCAAAAATGTCTTCATAAAAATTGTAGAGGCCGCGATATCTTTGCCGGGCAGTTGAACTCGGCGGCATCCTCTTCGCCCTTGCGCTCTTTGCGGCGCTTGTCCCGGTATGCCGGGCAGCTTGCGAGGGTCGGGAAACTCGCATACGGAAGGAAGGGGACACGTAGGAGGGGTATCATGCAGGATCGAAACACGGCTTTGCAGGAGAGTGTGCGGCTCGACGATCCCGAACGTGCCTACCGTGTCCTGATTGCCGATTTGGTCGGCCTGCGCTTCGATGCCGAAGGGCGCCCCGATTTCAGCGAGGTCGCAGCCTATATCGAAGAAAGAGGCGGCACGTTCCATGACGGGGCCTTCGCCGGCGAGGCCCTACCGCCCGGCATCCACTTCTTCTACCAGCCGGATATCAGCACCGAGGCAGAGATCCTGGCGCAGACCTCACGCGGGCAGTACGATGCGCTCATCGCCGCGGCGACCTTCATTCCGCGGCTGGCGGTCTTTCCCCTCGGCGGGGTGCGCATTGGCGCGGGGACCGGCAATATGGGCTCGCTTTCCTGGGGCGGCGGCAACGGCGAGGGTGGCATCGCGCCGCTGATGAACACGCCGGGCATCAACAGCCGGGCGACGGCGCAGATGGTGATGAAGGCGTTGTTGAAGGTGTCGCCGGATCTGCCGGTCGGCCTCATGCATGAACGCGTTGCGAACGGCGATTTCGACACCGGCCGCGACCTCAAATCCTATCCGACCGCCAAGCTGGAGGGGTGCCGCATGGCGGTCATCGGCTATGGCAACATCGGCCGCGAAGTCGCCAAACTCGCCCGCGCCTTCGGCATGGAGGTGGCCGTTCATGCGCGCGCAAAACATCGCCAGTGGATCGAGGCGGAGGGGTTCGAATATGCATCCTCTCCGACGGATGCGGCGGCGGGGGCTGATGCACTCAGTGTCCATGTCGGCCTCGGACGGCTCGATCCCGTGACACGCGCCTATGCCAATGCCGGCATCATCAACGACGCCGTGCTCTCGGCGATGAGCCGCGGCGCCGTCGTCGTCAACTATGATCGTGGCGAGGTGGTGGATGCCGGGGCGCTCGACCGGGCGCTCGCCTCCGGCCAGGTGCGCCACGCTGCCATCGATGCCGATCTCTTCAAGGATGCGGCAAGCAGCGCACTCAGCGGGCCGATGCTGCCCTATCTGACGCTCGCCGCCCGCCATCCCGGAAAGCTCGAGCTTCTGCCGCATGCGGCAGCCGACACGGACCATCCCTCGCGTGTTGCCGGGGCCTGCCAGGCGGTCGACCAGATCATCGACGTCATCCGCTATCGCCGCATCCGCAACCTCAAGGGCGACCTGCCGGAAGGCTATGTCGACGCGGGGGCGAAGGTGCCGCACGGCATCGGCCGTGTGTCGACCGCGACGCTTGCTGCCGCCGTCGCCGATCGGCGGTTCTCCGAACTTCACGGTGTCTCGCGTGAAATCTTCGATACGCTGGAGGCGATCGTCGAGGCGGTGGACGAGGGCATGACGCACCAGCCGGCGGCCGGCGACGTCGTTGCGCTCACCCATCTGCTTTTGCGCCAGCGGCGGCTTCTCGAAGCCCTCGGGCTGGACGGCCCGGCAGAAGCCTGAAGCCGTACTTTGAGCTGCCTCCTGCTGCGGGCGCCCGATGCTATCGACAATCAGGCGCTGGTCTGCGTTTCTCCGAACCGGCCATAGCGCTGCATGACGGCCACCAGCTCGTCGTGCCTGATGGCATCGATGCGAAACCGGTCATGTGGCGTGCCGCCGCTGTCCTCGGCCGCCAGCATGGCGTTGACCACGGCCTCCTCCACGCTTTCCACCGCCGCCTGGTAGATCGGATCGAGATATTCGTCGTTGACCATGCCGAGGCCGAGCATAAGCGGCGCGCGATGCGCCATCAGCTGCGGATTGGCGGTGGAGAATGCGAGAAAGATATCGCCGGAATTGTTGCCGCCGGGCGTGCCGTTGCGGCCGATGCCGATGGCAGCGCGGCGGGCGAGACGTTTTAGCTGGTGTGGGGCCAGCGGCAGGTCGGTGGCGATGACGACGATGATCGAGCCGCGCTCCTGAAGCTGGCTTTGCGGCGTGTTGTCCTTGATATGTTTTCCGACCGGCACGCCGCAGACCGTCAACCAGTCGCGTTGGCCGTGGTTGGCCTGCACCAGCGTGCCGATGGTGTAATCCCTGTCGCCGAAGGAGACGATACGCGACGCCGTGCCGGTGCCGCCCTTGAAACCGTAGGTGATCATGCCCGTGCCGCCGCCGCAATTTCCTTCCGCGACGGGTCCGAAGGAAAGATTGTTTAGCGCCGCGCGGGCATCGGCTTCCGTCACCGGCATGGCATTGATATCGCTCAGCACGCCGTCATAGGTCTCGGCGACGACGGGCATCAGCCAGAGGAAATCGCCGATCTCGTAGGTCGAGGCGTAGCGCTCCAGCATCCAGCGGATCGTCGCATGATGGGTGATGCCGACGGCGTGGGTGTTGGTGATCATCACCGGGCCCAGAAACGTGCCGCCGTCCTCGATCCAATGGGTGCCGGTCATCTCGCCATTGCCGTTGAAGCGGTGAATGCCGGCATAGACCGGGACGGGCGTTTCGCTCTCGGCATGCGGCAGGATGGCGGTGACGCCGGTGCGCACCGGCAGTTTGCGGCCGGGTCGCGGGGTCTCTTCGACAATGGTCTGGAAGCCGACGGCGATGCCTTCGACGTCGGTGATGGCGTTGAAGGGCCCGGTGCGGCCGGTGAAGGGCAGGCCGAGGGCGCGGGCGCGGGGTTTTACGGTCTGGGTCATGTCATTTCTGCCGGGAACGAAGGTAGAGGCCGAGCGAGGCGACGACGAAGGAGAAGGTCAGCATCATCACGGCGATGGCGTTGATCTCCGGCTTGATGCCGCGCCGGAGCATGGCGAAGATGAACATCGGCAGGGTCGTCACATCGACGCCGGCGATGAAATAGGTGATGACGAGGTCATCCATCGAGATGATGAAGGCAAGCAGCGCGCCGCCGACGATGCCGGGCAGGAGCTGCGGGAACACTACCTTGCGGAAGGTCTTCCATTCGTTGGCGCCGAGATCGGCCGAGGCGTTTTCCAGCGTGCGATCCATGCCGGCGAGCCGGGCGGAGACGACGATGAAGACATAGGAGATCAGGAAGGTGCACTGGCCGATGATGATCGTCTTCATGCCGAGATTGACGCCGGCATTGACGAAGAAGATCAGGAGCGCGATGCCGAGCACGATATCCGGCATCAGCATCGGCATGAACATGACGGTGCGGTAGAAACGCCTGCCGAAAAAGTCGAAGCGGTAGAGGGCGATGGCGATCGCCGTGCCGAGCACGGTGGCGATGGTCGTCGTCGAAGCGGCGATCATCAGGCTGTTCCAGACGGCCTGCACCAGTTGGTCGGTCGATTCGATGTAGAGCGCGTCTTCGGAGATCGTCGTCTTGAAGCCGAGGACCTGGGCGTACCATTCGGTGGTGAAGCCGGTCCAGGTCATCATGTTGATCGGGTTGGCGTTGAACGAATAGACGGCGATCAGCACCAGCGGGATATAGATGAAGGCGAAGAACAGCGCGGTGTAGGCGATCAGGCTGCCGCGGGCGAGGGAGGCGAAAATCTTCATCGAAAACCTCCTCAGCGGCCGGTAGCAGTGTCGAGGTCGCGGCGGCCGGACACGATGACATAGGCGAAGAGCAGGACCAGCATCACGCACATCACCATCATGGCGAGCGCCGAGCCGAAGGGCCAGTTGCGCGCGGCAAGGAACTGCTGCTCGATGAGGTTGCCGAGCATCATCACCTTCGCCCCGCCCAGAATGGCCGGCACGACGAAATTGCCGAGCGCCGGAATGAAGACGATGACCGCTCCGCCGGCGATGCCGGGCGCCGTCAGCGGCAGGATGATGCGCAGGAAGGTGCGGATCGGCCCGGCGCCGAGATCGAGCGAGGCGCGCACCAGCGTCCAGTCGAGTTTTTCGACGCTGGCATAGACAGGCATGAACATGAAGGGGATGAAGACATAGACCATACCGAGCACGATCGCCCCGTCCGTATAGATCAGCTCCAGCGGGCGGGCGACGACGCCGGTGCTCAGCAGTACGGAATTGACGAGGCCGGTCTGGCGGAGAATCAGCACCCAGATGAACAGCCGCACGATGAGGCTGGTGAAGAAGGGCAGGGTGATGAGGAAGAGGCAAAAGTTCTTCCAGCGCTCGGAAAGCCGGCTGATGCAGAAGGCGGCCGGGTAGCAGACGAGGAGCGTGGCGACCACCGTCAGCGCCGCGATCTTCAGCGAGCGCAGGAAGATGGCGATATAGACAGGATCGAAATCCTCGAACATCGGATCGGCAAAGCCGAGGATGCGGCCGTAATTGTGCGGATACCAGATCCATTCCACCCCGCCGTAGAGGCCGGGCGCGAGAAAACTCGTCACGATCATGATGGCGAGCGGGCCGAGGAAGAAGACGGCGAGGAACAGCGAGACCGGCCCGAGCAGCAGGCCGAGCTGGGCGCGGCGACGAGAGGCGATCGACGACATGTCAGGCGGCCTCCGCCGGGATGAGGTGCACCGCCGCGGGATCGTAGGCAAGACGGGCGCGGCGCGATTGCTCGATTTCGCCGACGAGGCTGCGGCGTGCCGCCGGGATTTCTGCGATGACGCGCCGGCCGGTCGCCGTGCGGCCGAACAGCTCGAAGGTGGAGCCGACGAACACGATCTGTTCGAGGTCGACGTCGAGGGCGGGGGCGGTGTCTTCCTGCTGTGCGAGGAAGAACTGTTCGGGGCGGATGAGGGCGGTTGCCGTGCCCGTCGTTTGTGCCCTGGCGTGTGTGATGGAGAGGCCGTCCGTCGTCAGCAATTGTCCGCCGATCGCCTCGCCTTCGAAAAGGTTGCTCGCGCCGACGAAGGTGGCGACAAAGCTGTTCTTCGGCTGGTCGTAGATGGCGCGCGGCGTATCGAGCTGCTGGATGCGCCCGCCCGAGAGCACCGCAACGCGATCCGACATGGTCAGCGCCTCCTGCTGGTCGTGCGTGACGAAGATGAAGGAGATGCCAAGCTCGTGCTGGAGCGTCTTCAGCTCGATCTGCATGGCTTGGCGCAGGTTCTTGTCTAGGGCGGAAAGTGGCTCGTCGAGCAGCAGCAGTTTCGGACGCGCGATGATGGCGCGGGCGAGCGCCACGCGCTGCTGCTGGCCGCCGGAGAGCTGGCGCGGCTTGCGGCCCTCCATGCCCTCAAGGCCGACCATGCGCAACGCCTCGGCAACGCGCTTGGCCCGCTCCGGCCGCGCGACACCGGCCACTTCCAGCGCGTAGCCGGTGTTCTCGCCGACGGTCATATGCGGAAAGAGCGCGTAGTTCTGGAACACCGTGTTGACCGGCCGGCGATAGGGCGGGCGGTCCGTCATGTCCTCGCCGTCGATCAGGATGCGGCCGGAATCGAGTTCCACGAAGCCGCTGATCGCCTGGAGCAGGGTGGTCTTGCCGCAGCCGGACGGGCCGAGCAGCGTCAGGAATTCGTTGCGGCGCACATCAAGGTCGATCGCGTCGAGCGCTGTCACCGTCTGTCCCTCGGGCGTGCCGAAGGCTTTCGCCGCCTTCTCCAGGCGGACTATCGAATCTCGCATCGTCGTTCCCCAAAATGTTATTAAAATAACGCTTGTGCGATTTCGATAGTTGGATACCATTTATCCATTCAAGTCAACGGCCGAAAGAAGCCGGGACAGGAACATCCGGCGCAAAGGAAAACGCCGGGGCCGTGACGGGCCAAACCATCAGAGGAGATCATTCGATGACGAAATTTTACCGCGGCGGCCCATTCGGCCTTGGCAAATGGACGCGCCGCACCGCCTTTTCGCTCGCCGCCCTCGCGGCGACGGCCGGTATGGCGAGCGCCGCCGAACTCAACATCTACAACTGGGGCGAATACATCAATCCGGAGGTTTTGAAGAAGTTCGAGGAGGAGACCCAGATCAAGGTCAACCTCTCGACCTATTCCTCCAACGAGGAGATGCTGGCGAAAATCCAGGGCGGCGCGACGGGCTACGACATCGTCTTCCCCTCCGTGCACATGCACGACATCATGGCCAAGCTGGAGCTTCTGGAAAAGACCGACATCAACACATTCGAGGGCTTCAAGAACATCGATCCCGCCTTCCTGAGGGCGAAAAGCGATCCGAAGGGTGAATATTGCCTGCCCTATGCTTGGGGCTCGGTCGGCATCTTCTATAACCGCACGATCCTCGGCAAGGACGTCACCGGCTGGAAGGACCTGATCGAGACGGTGAAGGCCAAGGGGCTGAAATTCAACCTGCTCGACGACATGCGCGAGGTTCTGGCGGTCGGCCTGATGCTGAACGGCCACAAGATCAACTCCACCGATCCGGCGGAATTGCAACAGGCGGCGGAAACGATCATCGCCATGAAGCCCTATGTCGCGGCCTTCACCTATGACACGCGGCCGATGGTGCAATCCGGCGACGTCGCGGCCGGCCACTTCTTCGTCGGCGCGATGGTCGATGTCTTCGGCGACGAGAAGGATCTTGGCTATGTCATCCCCGAGGAGGGGGCGACGATGTACCAGGAGGATGCCTGCGTCCTGAAGAGCGCGCCGAACAAGGAGAACGCGATCAAATTCCTGCAATTCTACACCCGCCCGGAAATTGCCGCGCTCAACGTCTCGCAGCAGACCAACGGCACGGCCAACGTGCCGGCGCGGCAATTGACCCCGGAAAAGATCAAGAATAGCAAGGAGATCAATCCGCCCGCCGAGACCATGGCGCGTCTCCAGATTTTTGAGGACCTGGGCCCGGCGCTCCGCCAGCTCGACCGGGTCTGGACGCGGGTGAAGACGGCGCAGTGACCATGCGCGATCCCCGCCCGCCTTTTCGGCGGGCGGGATTTTTGGGAGAGGGCGACGTGTCGAAACGCATTCTGAAGCTCGTTCAGTCCGACGATCTCAGGCGGTCCAAATCCGACAAGCTGATCGCCCACTATATCGAGCGCAACATCGCCGATCTCCCCTTCGAGACCGCGCGCTCGATCGCCCAGCGGCTTCAGGTCTCGCCGATGACCATCGGCCGGTATCTGCGCCGCATGGGCTTTGACGGCCTCGACGAGTTGAAGAGCGAACTGCGCCGCGGCGGTTCCAATCCGGCCTGGGAAGTCAAGGCCCAAGTCGCTTCGCTGGAACAGGACCGCAAGGAGGGAAAGCTCCTCGCCGGCCTCATCCAGCAGCAGATCGACAATCTCGGCCAGATCTATGCGATTACCAGCGCACCGGAATGGCAGCAGACGATCGACGCGTTGATCGGCGCAAGCGAGGTCTATGTCGCCGCCTATCAGAACGTGCGCGGCATCGCGCAATATTTCGCCAGCCAGCTTTCCTATACGCGCCCGCGCGTGCAGTTCGTCGATGGTCTCAACGGCACCTATGCGGAATTGCTCGATGGTTCCGTCGAGGGAAGGGTGCTGTTCCTGCACGATGTGCGCCGCTTTGCCGCCAAGGCCCGGCCGCTGGCGCTGGAGGCCCGGCGGGCCGGCGTCAAGGTCGTGCTGCTAACCGACGAATTCTGCCCCTGGGGGCCGGATGTTTCCGATATCTGCCTCGTCGTGCCGGGCTCGCACGGGCCGCTCTGGGATGGCGCAGCCACCATGACCGCCGTCATGGACCTCATGCTCAGCAATATCATTGTGCTCATGGGCGAAGCCGTGAGCGAGCGCGTCGATACGCTTACCCGCCTCCAGGACATCTTCGGAGATTTCGAGAGCTGAGCGCCTTGACGCTGCCGAGCGCGGCGGATTAAGGATGGATCGACGGTTTCCCGAGGGATGACTCCCAGGGGATTAATAGGGAACACGGTGCGGACGACCCAACAGGGACCCATTCCGTGGCTGCCCCCGCAACTGTAGGCGGATTGCCGCCTGTCCTCGGACGCGTTTTCGCGTCATGCCACTGCGGTTTTTCCGCGGGAAGGCAGACAGGCAGCAGATATCCGTGAGCCAGGAGACCTGCCGTCGTCGAGAAAAATCCAAGTCACGGGCGGGGATGCCCGGAACAGGAGACCCTATGACGACCCTGGCTGCCGGCAACGGCGGAATTCCAATCGTTTTCTCCCGACCGCAATCGGCGCGCGCCTGTCGGCGCGTCGGCTGAGCCCGCACGCTTTCATTCATTCGGGAGAAACCCATGACCATTCTGCCTGCGGCCGTGCGCGCCGCATCCCTCGTTTCCGCGCTGGCCGGTGCCGCCGTGTTTGCCCTGTCAGCGGGCGCCGCGCAGGCGGCCGCGACGCAGTATCCGCTGACGCTGGAAAATTGCGGCCGCAAGGTCACCTTCGAGAAGGCGCCGGAACGGGCTGTCTCGCTCGGCCAGAGCTCGACCGAAATCCTGTATCTCCTCGGCGTTGGCGAGCGCATGGTCGGCACGGCGGTCTGGATCGGCCCGGTGCTGTCGGGTTACGAGGATGCCAACGCCAAGGTCGAGCGCCTTGCCGACAACGATCCGAGCTTCGAGAGCGTCGTCGCCAAGAAGCCCGACCTTGTGACGGCGCAGTTCCAGTGGCATGTCGGTCCGGAGGGCATCGTCGCGACGCCAGAGCAGTTCGATGAACTGAAGATCCCGGTCTACACCTCGCCGGCCGATTGCATCGGTAAGGACAATTCCGGTGGCGGCGACGGGGTGCGCAAGACGGTCTTCACGATGGAGCTGATCTACAAGGAAATCAGCGAATTGGCGCAGATCTTTGATGTGCAGGATCAGGGCGAGAAAGTCATCGCCGACCTCAAGGCGCGCGAAGACGCGGCGCGCAAGAAGATCGCTTCGGCGGATGGCAAGCTTTCCGCCGTCTTCTGGTTCTCCAGCGCCGAACTCGACATCGACCCCTATGTCGCCGGGCGCAACGGCGCGCCGGGCTACATCATGTCGGCGCTCGGCATCCGCAATGTCATTGAGAGCGACGAGGAATGGCCGACGGTCGGCTGGGAAACCGTTGCCAAGGCCGATCCGAGCATCATCGTCGCCGGCAAGATGGAGCGCCGCCGCTTCCCTGCCGATGACGTCGCGGTCAAGCACACGTTCCTCAAGGAAGATCCCGTCGCCAGCCTGATGCCGGCCGTGAAGAACGGCCATGTCGTCGATATGGACGCCCAGGCGATGAACCCGACGATCCGCACGATCGAGGGCATCGAGGTGCTTGCCGACGCCATCGAGAAGGCTGGCCTCGCGAAGTGACGGCTGATCGCCCCATCCTGCTGCGCACGGGTGTCGCTCTTGCGGCGCTCGTGCTGCTTGTCGCCGCGCTCGGGGTGGGCGCGGCGGTGGGCGAGACCGCTATTCCGCTCGACGTCGTGGCAAAGACCGTGGCGAACCGCCTCTGGCAGGCGGGGCACGCCATCGAGCCGATAGACGAGGGCATCGTCTGGAACTACCGGCTGAGCCGCGCCGTGGTTGCGGCCTGCTGCGGATCGGCGCTCGCGATCTGCGGGGTGATCCTGCAGTCGCTGCTGCGCAACGCGCTGGCCGATCCCTACATTCTCGGCATTTCCGCCGGTGCCTCCACGGGCGCTGTCGCGGTGGCGATCCTCGGCATCGGCGCCGGTATCCTGACGCTGCCGATCGGTGCCTTTATCGGGGCGCTCGTCGCCTTCGGTCTCGTCAGCGCGCTGGCGGTTCGCGCAGGCCGCGGTACGGGGGCGATCATCCTTGCAGGGGTCGCCGGTTCGCAGCTCTTCAATGCGCTGACCTCCTTCATCGTCACCAAGGCGGCCAATGCGGAACAGGCACGCGGCATCATGTTCTGGCTGCTCGGCAATCTCTCGGGCGTGCGCTGGCCGGATGTCTGGCTGGCGCTGCCGGTTGCGCTTCTCGGGCTTGTCGTGTGCCTCTGGCATGCGCGCGCGCTCGATGCCTTCACCTTCGGCACGGAATCGGCGGCCTCGCTCGGCATTCCGGTGCGCCGGGTCTATGTCGTGCTGATCGCCGTCTCGGCACTGATGACCGCCGTCATGGTCTCCATCGTCGGGTCGATCGGTTTCGTCGGCCTCGTCATTCCCCATGCCGCGCGCATGGTCGTCGGTGTCCGCCACGGTTTGCTGCTGCCGGCCTCGGCGCTGATCGGCGCGATCTTCATGATTGCCGCGGACGTGCTGTCGCGGATCATCATTCCCGGCCAGGTGCTGCCCATCGGTGTCATCACCGCGCTGTTCGGCGCGCCGGCCTTCGCGCTCATCCTCAGCCAAAGGAGATCGGCCCTGTGACCCTTTCGGCAAAAGGTCTTTGCTGGTCGGCCGGCGGCGCGACCATCCTGACCGACGTCTCGCTCGACGTGCGTCCCGGCGAATTTCTCGGCATCATCGGACCCAATGGTTCGGGCAAGACCAGCCTGATGGCGTTGATGGCGGGCATCCGCAAGCCGCAGGCGGGTCTGGTAACGCTTGAGGGCTCGCCGCTTTCGGCCCACGGCCGGCAAGCCATAGCCCGCCGCATCGCCTTCGTCGAGCAGCAGGCGGAGACGACCGAGCGTATCACTGCGCGCCAGGCGGTCGAACTCGGCCGCACGCCGCATCTCGGCGCGCTGACGCCCTGGTCGCGGGCGGATGATGCCATCGTCGACAGGGCGCTGGAGGAGGTCGACATGGCGCACTTTGCCGGCCGGCTGTGGCACACGCTTTCCGGCGGCGAGCGGCAGCGGCTGCACATCGCCCGCGCGCTCGCCCAGCAGGCGCCGATCCTCCTGCTCGACGAGCCGACCAACCATCTCGACATCGGCCACCAGATCGGCCTGCTCCAGCTGGTGCGCGAACAGGACCTGACCGTCGTTGCGGCATTGCACGACCTCAATCACGCGGCCATGTTCTGCGACCGCATCGCCGTCATGCAGGGCGGCCGCATCGTCGTGCTCGGTACACCTGCAAAGGTGCTGGAGCCGCAGCGCCTGCACGATGTCTTCGGCGTCACCGTGGATGTCGAGCGCGACAGCGCCGGCGGCTGCTTCATTCGCTATCGCCGGCCAGAGCCCCGGCCTGCCAAACTCAAGCTCGTTGCAAAGGCAAGATGAAAACCCGTTTCCTCCTGGCTGCGGCCATCGCCGTACTTCTCCACGCCGCCCCCGTCGCCGCTGAAACCTTCCGGGTTGAGATGCGCAATCGCGGCGAAAAGGGCTCCATGGTTTTCGAACCGGATTTCCTGGCAATCAAGCCGGGGGACAGCGTCAAGTTCATCGCCACCCACAAGAGCCACAACGCCGCCAGCATCGACGGCATGGTTCCGCAGGGATATGCCGGCTTCAAGGGCAAGATCAACGAGGAGATCGAGGTCACCTTTGATGCCCCCGGTTTCTACGGCATCAAATGCTCGCCGCATTTCGGCATGGGCATGGTCATGCTGGTGAAGGTTGGCGAGGCGGAACTGACGGAGGCGATCCGCACGGTTGAAGTGCCAGCCCGCGCCCGGCCGCGCTTCGACGACATCTTTGCCCGTATCGATGCGGGCGAGGGGCAGTGATGCACGGCACACGCGGCAACAGTCATCTCAAGGAAGACATTCGCGACTACTGGTCGCGCCGCTCCGAGACCTTCGATCTCGCCTTCGGCCACCGCATTCCCGAAGGACCGGAGTTCGAGGCCTGGGCGGCGGCGATCCGCGAAAATCTCGGTCCGGAGCCACGCCGCGTATTGGAGCTTGCTTGCGGTACAGGTGAGGTGACACGTCTGCTGCTTTCCCTCGGCCATGAGGTGACGGCGCTCGACTTTTCCGAGGCGATGCTGAAGGTCGCACGGAAGAAACATGCCGGTGCCAAGGGCGTGCGTTTCCTGCTCGCGGATGCGGAAAACCCGATGGAGTCGGACGAGAGCTATGACGCGATCGTCTGCCGCCATCTGGTCTGGACGCTGACGACGCCGGTCGAGGCTTTTTCCGAATGGCACCGCATGTTGAGGCCGGGCGGCATCCTTCTGTTCTTCGACGGCGACTGGGCAGCACCGACCCGGCTCGGCAGGCTGGCGGGCCGGGCCATCGCCCTGCTCGACAAGGTCATCGGCGCCGATCCGCACTATGACGGCGCGATGAGCGCGCGCCATGTCGATATCATGGGCCGGCTGCCCTTTGGCGACGGGCTTACCGTTGAACGCGTCCAGCCGCTTCTGGCGGCGGTGGGGTTCCGCGATATCAAGATCGGCTCACATGGCCCGATCGCGAGGGCGCAGCGGCGCACGGCGGATCTGCGCAACAGGCTGCGCACACTGCTTTACCGCCGTTTCATTCTCTGCTGCCGGAAGTAACTCCGTCGGTTTCCGGCTCCACGGTCAGCTTGACGCGGTCGGCGGCAAAACGCGTGCGGGAGAACTGGACCGGAACGCCGTCAAGATCGGTGTTGACGGCCGTCGCCACAAGAATGATCGCCCCCGGTGAGAGCTTCAGGTGGCGGATGTCGTCGCCTTCGGCATGGATGGCGGATATTTCGGTCGAGCGGCGCACATAGTCGGACACACCTAGCTCCTGGAACGCAGCGGTGATGGAGCGTGTCCTTTCGTAGACGGTGTCGATCCCGCTGAAACGGTCCGCGGGGAAATAATGCGTGCCGCAGGAGATGGGCCGCCTGTCGGCGCTGTTCACGGTTTCGAGCCGCACGCAGGGCGCGCCGGCTGCAAGGCCGAGCGCCACGGCAACGGCGGCGGTCGCTGGCTCCGTCGCCGCCGCCAGTAACTGGCCTTCCAGATTGCGCGTCTGATTTCCGAGACCCTGCGAAAATCGGGTACGGCGGGAGATCGGGAAGCGCAGCCGGTCGCGCCGCTCGATGCGCGTGCCGATGCCCTGGATGGGGCGCACGATGCCTTCCTCTGCCAGTGCCGCCATGGCGCTGCGCACCGTGTGGCGGTTCACGCCGAAGCGGGCGGCGAGCGTGATTTCCGGCGGCATCATGCCGGTTTCGTCGAAATCGCCATTGTTGATCGCAAGGCGCATGCGGTCGGCGATTTGCCGCCAGAGCGCCACGCCCGATTGTCGTTCCACCATTTTCGCCCCCGCGAAACCCTCTGTCACACCCTTGTCATCCCGGCCCTTTAAGACGAGACTTAGATGTTCAGTTGTCTAGATTAATAGACATTTGGAGGGAAGGCAATGACATCAGTTCAGAAATCTGCCGCAAGCGCGGGGGACGGCCGGCAGAGGGCCATGGGTCTCTTGGCGAAGGCGAGCCGGGCCGAGTTGCAGGCGGCTTTTGACGCGCTGGCGGAACAGCCCGCCGTTCAACCGGTGCGCGGGCCGGAAACGGGCCTCGTCATGATCCGTGGCCGCATCGGCGGCGGCGGTGCGCCGTTCAATCTCGGCGAGGCGACGGTGAGCCGCGCCAGCATCCGCCTTCAGGACGGCACGGTCGGCCACGGCCAGGCGCTCGGCACGGACGGCGCCAAGGCGCGGCTTGCGGCGATCTTCGATGCGCTCTTCCAGCAGCCGGCCCACCAGGCCGAGGTGGCGGCGCTGCTCGAAACCATCGCCGCGCGCATTGCCGGCGAGGACGCCGAAAAGGCGCGCCAGACGGCCGCCACGCGCGTCGATTTCTTCACCATGGTTCGCGGAGAGGACTGATGACATTGGATACGCTCGCTTTTGCCGGCGGTTTTGAGGAGCCGGTGTTCGAGGCCCAGGCCGTTTTCCGCACGCTGATGGACTGCATGGCTCGCCCGGGCACGATCGGCGATGTCGCGGCCTCGGTCCTGCCGCCCGCGCCGCTGAATGCGACGGCCGGCGCGGTCGCGCTGACGCTGTGCGACCATGACACCGCTGTCTGGCTGACCCCGGCGCTCGCCAATTCCGCGCTGCTCGGCTGGCTCGCCTTCAATGCCGGCGCGACCGTCACCGAGGAGCGCCAGGACGCCCGCTTCGCCTTCATCGAGAAAGGCGCGATGCTGCCGAACCTCTGCCTCTTCGCGCAGGGCACGCAGGAATACCCCGATCGTTCGACGACGCTGGTCGTCGAGATCGACGCCTTCGAGGGCGGCCGGCCGTTGACGCTGAAGGGGCCTGGCATCCGCACGGAAGAAGAGATCGCCCCCGTCGGTCTGCCGGACATGTTCCCGCATTTCTGGTCGGAAAACCGCCAAAAGTTTCCGCGCGGGGTCGACCTGATCCTCATTGCCGGCACGAAAATCCTCTGCCTGCCGCGCACCACCGTCGTCAGCGTGAAGGAGGCATAAGACCATGTATGTTGCCGTCAAGGGTGGCGAAGCCGCCATCTCCAACGCCCACCGCCTTCTTGCCGACCGCCGCCGTGGCGACCGTTCGCTGCCGGCCATCGGCATCGAGCAGATCGTCGCCCAGCTCGGCCTCGCCGTCGACCGCGTGATGGCGGAAGCCTCGCTCTACGACCGCGCGCTTGCGGCGCTTGCCGTCCGGCAGGCCCGGGGCGACATGATCGAGGCGATCTTCATCCTGCGCGCCTACCGCACGACTTTGCCGCGCTTCGGCTATTCGAAGCCGGTCGAGACGGGCGACATGTGCGTCGAGCGCCGCGTCTCGGCGACCTACAAGGACCTGCCGGGCGGCCAGCTTCTCGGGCCGACCTTCGACTATACGCACCGCCTGCTCGACCCGTCGCTGCTGAACGACGAAGCGGTGGATGTGCCGCTGGAGCGCGAGGAGGCCGGCGAGCCGGTCATGCGCGTTTCCGACATTCTCGCCGGCGAGGGCCTTGTCGAGGATGACGGCAGCCTGCCGGACGGTCATGTCGCTGGCGACCTGACGCGCGAGCCGCTGGAATTCCCGATGGCGCGGGACCTGCGATTGCAGGCGCTCGCCCGCGGCGACGAGGGCTTTTTGCTGGCGCTCGGCTATTCCACGCAGCGCGGCTATGCCCGCACCCATCCCTTTGTCGGCGAGGTGCGCATCGGCGAGGTCGAGGTGGAGCTGGACATGCCTGAACTCGGCTTTGCCGTCTCGCTCGGCCGCATCCAGGTGACGGAGTGCCAGATGATCGCCCAGTTCAAGGGATCGGCGAAGAACCCGCCGCAGTTCACCCGCGGCTATGGCCTCGTCTTCGGCCAGAGCGAGCGCAAGGCTATGGCCATGTCGCTGGTCGACCGGGCGCTGCGCGCGGAGGAATTCGGCGAGGACATCGTCGCGCCGGCGCAGGACGAGGAATTCGTCATCTCCCATTCCGACAACGTGCAGGCGACCGGCTTCGTCGAGCACCTGAAACTCCCGCATTACGTGGATTTCCAGGCCGAACTCGATCTCGTTCGCCGCATGCGGCGCGAATACGAGACCGCGCAAAACATCGATCTTCCGGAGGCCGCAGAATGAGCACGGCAGACCTCGCAACCTACAATTTCGCCTATCTCGACGAACAGACCAAACGCATGATCCGCCGCGCGATCCTGAAGGCGATCGCCATTCCCGGCTACCAGGTGCCCTTCGCCTCGCGCGAAATGCCGATGCCCTACGGCTGGGGCACCGGCGGCGTGCAGGTGACGGCGGCGATCCTCGGGCCGAAGGACGTGCTGAAAGTCATCGACCAGGGAGCGGATGACACCACCAACGCCGTCTCCATCCGCGCCTTCTTCCAGAAGGTCGCCAATGTGGCGGTCACGACCAAGACGCGCGAAGCGACGATCATCCAGACGCGCCATCGCATTCCCGAGGAGAAGCTGACGGCCGGCCAGACGCTGGTCTACCAGGTGCCGATCCCGGAGCCCCTGCGTTTCCTCGAGCCGCGCGAGACCGAGACGCGGAAAATGCATGCGCTGGAAGAATACGGCCTGATGCATGTCAAACTCTACGAGGACATCGCCCGCAACGGCCATATCGCCACGACCTATGCCTATCCGGTCAAGGTCGAGGGCCGCTACGTGATGGATCCGTCGCCGACCCCGAAATTCGACAATCCGAAGATGCACATGTCGGAGGCGCTCCAGCTTTTTGGCGCGGGCCGCGAAAAGCGCATCTACGCCGTGCCGCCCTATACCGAAGTCGTCAGCCTCGATTTCGAGGACCATCCCTTCGAGATCCAGACCTTCGACAAGCCCTGCGCGCTGTGTGGCGCGGAGAACGTCTATCTTGACGAGGTGGTGCTCGATGACCGGGGCGGGCGGATGTTCGTCTGCTCGGACACCGACCATTGCGAAGAACGCTGCGCAGGCGGCCATCGCGGCCATCTGGCTTACAACAAGGAGGCTGCCGAATGACCGACACGCCGCTTCTCAAAGTCCGCGACATCTCGAAATTCTACGGCGCGCGCATCGGCTGCCAGAATGTCTCCTTCGATCTCTGGCCGGGTGAAGTCCTGGCAATCGTCGGCGAATCCGGCTCCGGCAAGACGACGTTGCTCAACTGCCTCGCCACCCGTCTGATGCCAACATCGGGCGCCGTCGAATACCGCATGCGCGACGGCCAGATGCGTGACCTCTCCCGCATGAGCGAGGCGGAACGCCGCTTCCTGATGCGTACGGACTGGGGTTTCGTGCACCAGAACCCGGCCGATGGCCTGCGCATGGCTGTGTCGGCCGGCGCCAATGTCGGCGAGCGGCTGATGGCCGTCGGCGAACGCCACTACGGCAATATCCGCGAGACGGCGGGCACCTGGCTCGGCCGCGTCGAGATCAGCGTCGACCGTATCGACGACCAGCCGCGCGCCTTCTCCGGCGGCATGCGCCAGCGCCTGCAGATCGCCCGCAACCTCGTCACCTCGCCGCGCCTCATCTTCATGGACGAACCGACCGGCGGTCTCGACGTCTCGGTGCAGGCGCGGTTGCTCGATCTCCTGCGCGGCCTCGTGCAGGACCTCGGCCTCTCGGCGATCATCGTCACGCACGACCTCGCCGTCGCGCGCCTCCTCTCGCACCGCATGATGGTGATGAAGGATGGCGTCGTCATCGAACAGGGGCTGACCGACCGCGTGCTCGACGATCCGCGCGAAGCCTATACGCAGCTCCTCGTCTCCTCGATCCTTCAGGTGTAACCATGGCCACACCCCTCGTTGTTTCCGAAGTCGCGAAGAGCTTTACCATGCATCTTCGCGACGGCATTCGTCTGCCCGTGATGTCAAATGTCGCCTTCTCGGTGAAGGCGGGTGAATGCGTCGTATTGGGCGGCCCGTCCGGCATCGGCAAGAGTTCGCTCCTGAAGATGGTCTACGGCAACTATGCCGTCGACAGCGGCCAGATCCTGATCGAGCACGGCGGCCGCCTGCTCGACCTGGCGATCGCCGATCCGCGCACCATTCTTTCGGTGCGCCGCGCCACGCTCGGCTATGTCAGCCAGTTTCTGCGCACCGTGCCGCGCGTTGCGGCCGTCGATGTCGTCGCCGAGCCGCTCACCGCCCGCGGCGTCAATGCCGCCGAGGCGAAGGCGACGGCCGAAGCCATGCTGGCGCGGCTCAACCTGCCGCGCGAACTCTGGCAACTGCCGCCCGCCACCTTTTCCGGTGGCGAACAGCAGCGCGTCAACATCGCGCGCGGCTTCATTACCGATCACCGCATCCTGCTGCTCGACGAGCCGACCGCATCGCTCGATGCGAAGAACCGCGCCGTGGTCGTCGAGATGATCGCTGAGAAGAAGGCGGCCGGTGTCGCGCTCCTCGGTATCTTCCACGACGAAGACGTGCGCGAAAAGGTCGCCGACCGCATCGTCGACGTCTCCGCCTTCTCGCCACGAAAGGCCGCCGCATGACCCGCCTGTCCGAAACGCCGCTGATCCATCCGACTGCAGTCGTGTCCGACACGGTGCTCGGCCGCTACACGGAGATCGACGAGAACTGCCGCGTCAGCGAAGTCGAGATCGGCGATTATTCCTACATCATGAACGGCGGCTCCGTCTGGTGTGCGACGATCGGCAAGTTCGCCAACATCGCCGCCTCAGTGCGCATCAATGCGACGAACCACCCGATGTGGCGGGCGACGCTGCATCATTTCACCTACCGCGCCAACGATTACTGGCCGGATGCCGACCACGAAGCCGACTTCTTCGAATGGCGGCGCGGGCACCGCGTCGTCATCGGCCATGACGTCTGGATCGGTCACGGATCGACCATCCTGCCGGGTGTCACAGTCGGCAACGGTGCTGTCATAGGCTCGGGCGCGGTCGTCACAAAAGACGTCGAACCCTATACGGTCGTCGGCGGCGTCGCGGCGAAGGTCATCCGCGAACGTTTCCCCCGAAGCATTGCCGAACACATGGAAAAACTTGCCTGGTGGGACTGGGATCATGCCCGGCTGCGCACCGCTCTCGACGACTTTCGCAAACTTGACGCAGAAGCCTTTCTTGCCCGTCACGGCGGGTGAGAAAGCGCTTTCCGATGCCGGAAATTCAGGCCTGTGGACTGTTATTTTTCCGACATGAAACTGACATTGCCCCTTCATCAACAGCGTTTAGAGCCAGTCCCGAAAGCGACAGGGCCCGGCCTTTGGCCCAGCCTTGATCCGACACAGGACAAAAAGGGATCCACCATGTTTCGACTGAAGAATGTCACCCGCCGCTTTGGCGTGCGCGTAGCGGTCGACGATGTGACCTTCGACATTCCGCAGGGCCAGATGGTCGGCGTCATCGGCCGCTCCGGCGCCGGCAAGTCGACCATGCTGCGCATGATCAACCGCCTTGCCGATCCGAGCGAGGGCACGATCCATTTCAACGATGTGGAAGTCTCCGCGCTGCGCGGCGCGAGCTTGCGCAACTGGCAGCGCGACTGCGCGATGATTTTTCAGCAGTTCAATCTCGTGCCGCGTCTTGACGTGCTCACCAACGTGCTGCTCGGTCGCCTCAACCACCGCCCGACGGTCATGAGCGCCCTCAATCTCTTCACCCGTGAGGAGCGCATCATGGCGATCGCAGCGCTCGAGCGCCTCGGCATCGAACAGACGGCGCTTCAGCCGACCGGCACACTCTCGGGCGGCCAGCAGCAGCGTGTGGCGATCGCAAGGGCGCTGATGCAGAACCCCAAGATGCTGCTCGCGGACGAACCGATCGCCTCGCTCGATCCGCTGAACGCAAAAATCGTCATGGATGCACTGCGCGACATCAACGAGCGCGAAGGCATCACCGTCATCACCAACCTGCACACGCTGGATACGGCGCGCGCCTATTGCGAACGCATCATCGGCATGTCCGGCGGTCGCGTCGTCTTCGATGGCCCGGCCCGTGAGCTTGATGCAGATGCGGTGCGCACGATCTACGGCACCGGCGCCGACGGCGCGGAAATCGACGAAAGCATGACCTCGACGGCGATCCGCAATCCGGCCCGCCAGGACAATGCAAAGGAATCCGCCAGCCCGACACCGCTGGCACTGGCCGGCCTTTAAGCCGACTGGGATCGAAGGGCCCGCGTGAAGGGCCATCATTTTTAAAGAGCCCCGGCGAAGCCGGTCAAACAGGAGAAAGACCATGCTGAAGAAAGCTCTTCTCGGCGCCGTCGCGCTCATCGCGCTCGCCGGCCACGTACAGGCTGAAGACCTCAAGGAATTCCGCGTCGGCATCATCGGCGGCGAGAACGAAGCCGACCGCCTGCGCAACTACCAGTGCCTCGGCGACCAGCTGAAGGCCGAACTCGGCTTCGAAAAGGTCTCGTTCTTCCCGGCTGCCGACTATGACGGTGTCATCCAGGGCCTGCTCGGCGGCACGCTCGACTATGCCGAACTCGGCGCTTCCGGCTTTGCCAAGATCTACCTTGCCAAGGCCGACGCCGTCGAGCCGATCCTGACGACCGTCCAGACCGACGGCTCGACCGGCTACCACTCGATCATGGTTGCCCGTAAGGACAGCGGCATCACAAAGCTCGAAGACCTGAAGGGCAAGAAGCTCGGTTTCGCCGATCCGGACTCGACCTCCGGCTACCTCGTGCCGCTCGTCACGCTGCCGGAAGCCATCGGCGGACCGGTCAAGGAGTTTTTTGGTGAGACCGGCTTCGGCGGTGGTCACGAAAACCTCGTCCTCGAAGTCGTGAAGGGCACCTTCGATGCCGGCACCACCTTCGGTTCGGGCGTTGGCGAGTGGAAGGACGGCTACACGTCCGGCAACCTGCACAAGATGGTCGAGAAGGGCATTCTCGACATGAACGACCTCGTCGAACTCTGGAAATCGCCGCTGATCCCGAACGGCCCGATCGTCGTTCGCTCTTCCATGGACGGCGACATGAAGGCGAAGTTCAAGCAGTTCATGCTCGACCTGCCGAAGAAGGACGCGGCCTGCTTCGCCGCCGTCATGGGCGGTGACTTCACCTCCTTCACGGAAGTCAATGTCGACTTCTACAAGCCGATCATCGACGCCCGCAAGGCGACGATCGGCGGTTGATAGCCTCGATGTTTCCGGCGCCGGCTGGACAACCGGCCGGCGCTTTTTTGCTGATGCCATTACCCCACTCTCGACGCCATCCTCGGGCTTGACCCGAGGATCCATGCGGCACCTGCGGCCGTGGATGCTCGGGTCAAGCCCGAGGATGACGGAGGGGAGGTTCGCGGCACGTCATCAGCAGCCGGAATTGTGCACAGGGAACCGCAAGGCGGACTGACCATGGCCATGAACACGCTTCACGACGGCTTCAGCGAAAAGGGTGCGCTCATCGAGCGGCACTGGCAGGAGCTGAACGCCCGCCGCCGGCTCTATACCTGGCTCGGCCTTGCCATCCTCGTCACGGCGCTCACCGGCTCGCTCTGGTTCGCCAACGAGACGAATGCCGGAAAATTCTTCGATAGGCTGCCGTATTTCTTTGACTTCGTCGGCGATATGGTGCCGCGCGATGGCCTCGAGGTCTTTCGCGCGCTGTTCGACCTGCCGTCGCCCTACGATGACGGCAGTTTCAAGTACAACTATCCCGAAGGGCGGCTCTACATCACCGAGAGCCTCTATGTGTCGGAATATTTCCACAAGATGCTGGAGACGCTGAACATCGCGATCTTCTCCACCGTGATCGGCATGACCTTCGGCTTCCTGCTCTGCTTTCTGGCGGCAAAGAACCTTGTCGCCAACCGCCTGCTGCGCGGCTTCGTGCGCCGCTTCATGGAAATCCTGCGCGCCTTTCCGGAGGTCGTTCTCGCCGGCTTCTTCCTCGCCATCCTCTCGCTCGGCCCGCTGCCTGCCGTCATTGCCGTGTCGATCCACACGGTCGGGGCGCTTGGAAAACTCTTCTTTGAAGTGGTCGAGAATGCGGACATGAAGGCGGAGGAGGGGCTTCGCGCGGTCGGCGCAAGCTGGGTGGAGCGCGTCTGGTTCGGCATCGTGCCGCAGGTGCTTCCGAATTTCATGAGCTATTTCCTGCTGCGTTTGGAGATCAATGTGCGCGCCTCCACCATCATCGGTGCCGTCGGCGGCGGCGGCATCGGCGAATTGCTGCGCCTGTCCATCGGTCAGGGACATCAGGCCAAGACACTTGCCATCGTGCTGCTGCTGCTCATCACAATCATTGCCGTCGATCAGTTCTCCGCCTGGCTGCGCCGCAAGCTCGTCGGCGACCAGGCCTTCCGGCTGGCTCAATAGGAGAGTGCCATGACGACCCTCAATCCCACACAGATGGATGAGATCGCGGCACGTCATCCCGCCGTCTTCCACCGCTCGTTCTGGCAGCGTTTTCGCGTCGCCATCATCGCCGGCGGCTTCGTGCTCTATGCGCTTTATTGCTGGTGGTTCTTTGCCATCGGCCATGTGCTCGGCACCGCCAACTGGAACATCGCCGGCACTTATCTCGCAGACTGGGTCTCCTACGAGGTGCGCCCTGAAGTGACCATCGACGCCGATGGCGCGATGAAGCTCACCTATCCACGTTTCTCGCCGCTCGGCCCGAATGCCGAGCCTGACTGGGTCGAGATCGAACGCGGCACGATGATCCGCACCACGCCCGCCGCAGGCGGCGCGACGACGACGGAAAAGAAACCCGCCTCGATGGGCTTCATGGGAAGCGGCGGCGCTGTCGGTGGTTCTGCTGCGGCCGCGGAAGCTCTGGCGACCGCGACGACCCGCGAAGAGGAGGTCGTCAAGCGCGCGAAAATCACGCTGAATTCCTCGACGAGCGTCGAAGTTGTTCCTGATCGCGTGACCGTACAGCATTCCGGCGAGACGATGGTCGTCGACCTCTCGGGCGAGGGCGCCAAGGTCGAGGGTGGGCTGCCGGCCTGGGCGACCCAGAAGGCGCCGGGCGAAAAGATCACGCTCGCCTTCGGCGTTACCGGCTGGGGCGAGATCGAGGCTGATGATATCTCGATCCGCAAGCGCTTCTTCGGCTGGGCCAATTTCCTGTTCGACACCAACTCGCCGTTCCACGGCAGGTCGACCTCCGAGGTTTTCTCGCTGCTGACGTCAGGCGATCGCATCGACCCGAAGCAGTCGAACCTCTCGCTCGCCTGGAACAACATTCTCTACAATGCGGAATGGCAGCACCTCGATGTCTGGACGAAGCTGCTCCAGACCATCGTCATGGCTTTTGTCGGCACGCTCTTCGCCATGCTGCTCGCCTTTCCGCTCGCTTTCCTTGCCGCACGCAACATCACGCGCAGCTGGATTTCCAACCAGGTGACGAAACGCCTCTTCGACTTCCTGCGTTCGGTCGACATGCTTATCTGGGCGCTGTTCTTCACCCGTGCCTTCGGTCCGGGACCGCTTGCCGGCATGTCGGCGATCTTCTTCACGGATACGGGCACGCTCGGAAAACTCTACTCCGAGGCGCTGGAGAACATCGACGACAAGCAGCGCGAGGGCGTCAAATCCGTCGGCGCGGCGCCGGTCGCCGTGCAACGCTATGGCGTGCTGCCGCAGGTCATGCCGCTCTTTGCATCACAGGCGCTTTACTTCTGGGAATCCAACACCCGTTCTGCCACGATCATCGGCGCCGTCGGCGCTGGCGGTATCGGCCTCAAGCTCTGGGAAGCGATGCGCACGAATTCCGATTGGGAGAACGTCGCCTATATGGTGCTGCTCATCCTGATCGTCGTTTTCGTCTTTGACGGCATTTCGAATGCGCTGCGGTCGCGCCTGATGGGCAAGCCGGCGCATTGAGCGTGGAAGACCCGGTGTGGCGGCATGATGCTGCCACACGAATCCCTTCAAGTTCCGACGCCGCCGGTCCGGCGGCGTTGAATGACTGACACAGGAATGAGCCATTGCGTTACGCCCTCTATTTCACCCCGTCCGCAAGCGACCCGCTGACCCTCGCCGCCCAGCGCTGGCTGGGGCGCAATGCGTTTACGGGTGCCGCGCTGGAGCAGCCGGTCGTGAACGGGCTCGACGCGGCTGCGCAGGCCGGCCTGACCGCCGATCCGCGCCGTTATGGTTTCCATGCCACCTTGAAGGCACCGTTCGTGCTTGCCGAAGGTCGCAGCGAGGCGGAGCTTCTGGCTGAAATCGGCCGTTTTGCTGCGGAGGTGGAGCCTTTCGAGATTCCGCAGGCCATCGTGGGTCGTCTCGGTTCCTTCTTCGCGCTGGTGCCTGGCGATCATTGCGAACCGCTTCAGGCCTTTGCCGGCGAGGTGGTGCGCCGCTTCGAACGGTTTCGTGCGCCGCTCACCTCCGCCGACATCGCCCGCCGAAAGCCGGACGAACTTACCGCCGAAGAGCGCCAGAATCTCGTACAATGGGGCTATCCCTATGTCTTCGAAACGTTCCGCTTTCACATGACGCTGACGGGGCGTGTTCCCGTGGAGCGCCGCGCCGCCGTCGAGGCTGCGCTGCTGACGCATTTCTCCGATTTCCATGAACGCCCGCTGGCGATCGAGGGCCTTGCGCTCTTCAGGGAGCCTTCGCGCGGCGCCGATTTCACCGTTCATTCGCTCTTCCCGCTTGCCGCGGGAGCCAACAGAAAGACTGCCTGACATGACCCGCGAAACCGTTCTTTCCAATGCCCGTATCGTGCTTGAGGACCGGATCCTCGATGGCACGCTGGTGCTCCGCGATGGCCTGATCGCGGAAATTTCCGAAGGTGCCTCCACCGTCGGGGAGGACATGGAAGGCGACTTCCTGCTGCCCGGTCTCGTCGAGCTGCACACCGACCATCTCGAAGCTCATTATTCGCCGCGCCCCGGCGTGCGCTGGGGCCTGACGGCGGCGATCCAGGCGCATGACGCCCAGGTCGTCACCTCGGGCATCACCACCGTCTTCGACTGCCTGCGCATGGGTTCGGACGAGGACGGCGGCTTCGAAAAGGGCGAGATGCGTTCCATGGCGAATGCCATTGCCGAGGCGCAGGACGAGGATCGCCTGCGCGCCCAGCACCTCATCCACCTGCGCTGCGAAGTCTCGACCGACAACGTGCTCGACCACTATGAGGAGTTCGAGGACGATCCGCTCGTCCGCCTTGTCTCGCTGATGGACCACGCGCCCGGCCAGCGCCAGTTCCAGACGATGGAACAGTACATCCTCTACTACAAGAAGAAGCGCGGCCTGACGGACGCCGAGTTCGACGCTTTCTGCAAGCGCCAGCAGGAGCTGTCCGCCCGCTATGCCAAGCCGCACCGCGACGCCATTGCCGCCTCCTGCGCCGCCCGTGACATTTCCGTCGCCAGCCACGACGACGCGACCCTCGAACATGTCGAGGAGGCGGTCGGCTATGGTATTCGCCTTGCCGAGTTCCCGACCAGCTTCGATGCCGCCAAGGCTTCGCACGGTGCCGGTATGAGCGTTCTGATGGGCGCGCCGAACATCGTCCGCGGCAAGTCGCATTCCGGCAATATCGCTGCCCGGGACCTTGCCACGATGGGCGTGCTCGACGTGCTCTCCTCCGACTACGTGCCCTTCAGCCTGATGCATGCGCCTTTCATTCTGGCTGACGAGGTCGAGGGTATCGATCTGCCGAGGGCGATCGCCATGGTCTCCACCACGCCGGCCCGCACCGTCGGCCTCGATGATCGCGGCGCCATCGCAAGGGGCCTGCGTGCCGACCTCGTGCGCGTGCGCCGGCCCTCCGGTGTTCCGGTCGTGCGCTCGGTCTGGCGGCAGGGCAGGCGGGTCGCTTGACTATGGAGGCCGAAATCGTCTCGGCCCGGCCGCTGCCCGTTGCGGCCGGCACGATGGTCGTCGTTGTCGGCCCCAGCGGCGCGGGCAAGGACAGTGTCATGTCCTATGCCGCGCGGCATTTTGCTGGTGAACCGCGTCTCGGCTTTGTGCGCCGCGTCATCACACGCCCGCAGGATGCCGGCGGGGAGGCGCATGAGGCGGTCGATGCGGTGGGTTTTGCGGCCCGGGACGCGGCCGGAGATTTTGCGGTCTCCTGGGATGCGCACGGCCTTTCCTATGGTATTCCGCGGGAAACCTTTGGCCAGCTTGCGAGCGGCATGACGCTGATCGCCAATGGCAGCCGTTCGGCACTGCCTGCCTTCGCTGAGGTCTACGGGCGACTGAAGGTCGTGCTGATTACCGCGCGTGCGGATATTCTTGCCGCGCGCCTCGCCACCCGCGGCCGGGAAAGCGCTGAGGCCATCGCCCGGCGGCTCGACCGCGTGGTGCCCGAGATCGTCGTTGCCGCCGATACGGTGATCATCGACAACAGCGGTGCCTTGGAGGACGCGGGGGATACCCTCGTACGGCTGCTCACCTCCGCCCTGGCGCGAAGTGATTAGAGTTTGCCAGGGAAAAGTGGAATCCGGTTTTCCCGAAAAGACAAACGAAAACAAAGAACGCTGGATCAGCCCGTCTTCAGCGATTTGTAGGCGGCAAGCGCCCGTTCGCGGGCGCGGCCATGATCGACGATGGGCTTCGGATAGGTCTCGCCGAGATCGATGCCGGCCGCTTTCAGCGCGGCCTCGGGCGCGGCAAAGGGCTTGTGGATCCAGGCTGCGTCCAGGGTCTCCAGTTCCGGCACGAAACGGCGCACGTATGTGCCGTCGGGATCGAATTTTTCGCCCTGCAGGATGGGGTTGAAGATGCGGAAGAAGGGCGAAGCATCGGCGCCAGAGCCGGCCACCCATTGCCAGTTCGCCGCATTCGACGCCGCGTCGGCATCGACAAGCGTGTCGCGGAACCATTTTTCGCCGCGTCGCCAGTCGATCATCAGGTGCTTGATCAGGAAGGAGGCGGTGATCATGCGCACGCGATTGTGCATCCAGCCGTGCCGCCAGAGTTGGCGCATGCCGGCATCGACGATCGGATAACCCGTGAGGCCGCGTGTCCAGAGCATGAAGGCCTCTTCGCGTTCCTGCCAGGGGAAGGCGTCGAACTTATCGTTCCAGTTCTTTTCCGGGAGTGCGGGGAAGTGGAAGTGCAGGTGGTAGCAGAACTCCCGCCAGGCCAGTTCCTTGCGGAAGTGGACGAGATCGCCCGTCGGTGCGTCGAGGCCGCGGGTTGCGTGCCAGATGCGGGCCGGGGAGATCTCGCCGAGCGCCAGATAGGGCGAGAGCATGGAGGTGGCGTCGAGCGCAGGGCGGTCGCGGTCGGCGCCATAGCCATCGATCGCACCGTCCACGAAAGTTTCGAGGTGCGCGCGCGCGGCTGCTTCGCCGGGTGTCCAGATTTCCCGGAACGGTGTGGCCCAATCGGGTTTTTCCGGTGTGAGATGCCAATCGTCCAGACGCTCTGATGCGACGGCTTCGGGAAGAGCGATCAAGCCGGCCGGAGGCTCGATCGGTTCATGCGGTTCGCCGGACCTCTCCAGAGCCTTCCAGAAGGGTGTGTAGACCCGGAAAGGCTTCTTTTCTCCGGTCAGGAGGCGGGTCGGATCGTGCAGAAGCTGGCCGGCGAAACTCGTGGCCGTAAGGCCGCGCGCCTTCAACGCGGCCTTGATCGCGCGGTCGATCGTCATGCCCGGCGGATCGTGTCGGCGATTCCATTGGATCGTGTCGGCGCCGGTCTCGGCAATCAACGTATCGAGGACCACGTCGGCCGGTCCGCTGCGCAGGGTGAGCGGCGCACCAAGATCGGCCAGCCTGCCGGCAAGTGCGGCGAGGGAATGGCGCAGCCACCAGCGTTGGGCGGCGCCCAGTGGACCGGTTCCGACCGAGGCGGGCTCCAGGATATAGAGCGGCAGGATGGGGCGTCCGGTTTGCGCCGCGGCGGAAAGTGCCGCATTGTCGTCGATGCGCAGATCCCTGCGGAACCAGACGATGACCGGGGCTTGCTTCGTTGCCATCGGAGCCTCACGTCTTTTTTGGCAGGGGGCGTGTCAGGATGAAAAGGGCGCTTGCCGACAGCACGAGGCCCATGATGGCGGCGAGGAGAAGCGACGGCGCGGTGCGGTAGTAGAAAAAGCCGTAGCTTGCGATGATGAGACAGATGGCAATCGTCTTGGCGCGCGCCGAGATCGCTCCCTCGCGCCGCCAGTCCGCCAGCGGCGGCCCGAGGGTGCGGTGATTCAGCAGCCACTGCTCGAGACGCGGCGAGGAGCGGGAAAAACACCAGACCGCGACAAGCAGGAACGGCGTCGTCGGCAAAAGTGGCAGGAAGACGCCGACGATGCCGATCGCCGTCATCAGCATACCTGCCGCCATGTAGATCGATCGCACCGGGTATCCTCGCTTCAGTCCGCGTCGCCCGTTCACATAGAGCGTCGCGACCGCGTCTCCAAGGGCATTGATGCCGCACGAGGATGAAACGGCCGAAAGGCAGGACACTGCCTGGTCAGAAGGAAGAACGGGCCGATGCGGCGAGCGGAGAAAGAGCGCCGGCACGTCGCCGGCATTCCCTCAATCCGCCGCCGGATCTTGTCGCGATGATCAGGCTTCCGTCCCGTTCGCCGCGGCCTTGACGGATTTTGCTTTTGCGACGGCCTTGGCAGCAATCGGCTTTTCCGCCGCGGCTTCCGCCTTCTTGCGTGGCTTGGCGGCCTCGGACTTCTTCCCTTGCGCCTTCTTGGATATCTCGATCAGCGGCTTCCGTGTGCCGTCCGGCCTGGCTTCAGGGGCAAGCGCCACGCGTTCGAATTCGTCACGCTCCTGTACCGCCTGTTCCCAATGGTCGCCATCATGGCCATGCGGCCGCCCCGCTTCTTCCCAGAGCGTATAGGCCCGCTTGCTGATCCATTCCCTTCGCGCATCCGTCATCGCTAATCCCCGTTCGAGAGTGAACTGACGCCGCACCGCCGATATGTTGCCGAAAAAGGCTGACAGGATCGGGACACGGAACTCGCTGGATGGCCGGAACGACATCGTCCGGCGGGTCCAGGTACCAGGTGCACCATGCGCTCCGGGCATCGTCGCCCCACGGGAGCAGGTCTGCTTCATGCGATTCGCCCGAAAAGAATGCGCCCAAAGCGGCAGGGCATCAAGCGGACAAGGGTGCGGCAGGATGACCGTTTTCCGACGCGAAAAGGAAAAACATGCTGCCGGTTGCGGCAAATCGGCGTAATTTTGGAAAAGTTTCATGCTGGCGGGTGGACAGCGCCAATCCCGCCAACGTATTGTCCGGATGAGAGAATATTCAACGCGGGCGACGGAATCGAGAGGCAGGACGTTTGGCAGCATCAGGGCACCAGCATCGACCTTTTCGTCGGGCTTTTTGCCTCTTTTGCACTGCGCTTTCCTGTCTTTTGTTGTTGATATCCACGCTCACAGCGCCTTCCGCCGTCAGTGCCAGCTCGAAGATGCTTCGTTATGGCACGCAGAAGACTGCGGGTTACCCTTCGGCGCTTCCCGACATCGAATGCCGAAAACGTGCCGTCGCCGGAAAGGTGACGTCGTTCGACGGCGCAGGGACCGATTTTACCTGCCTGCCGATCCGGGAAGCTTTCCGCCTGGAGAGCCTGGCCGCGGCGCTTGTCGTGGTCCTCAGGCCCGGTGCCGGCGTAGGGCGTACGGAAATGCGCGGAGCCCGTGCCCCTCCGTTGAATTTCGCCTGACGGCCGCCCGATCTCCCTTCGGTCGCGTGCGGTCTTCCCGATATCGCCGGCGTTCCGGCGGGAGAAGCTCTGACGTTCGAAAGCGATCGATCAAACGATGACAGGTGAAATGATTCTGGTGCTGCTGCTTTGCCTTCCCTTCGCGGGAAGCCTTGCCGCGACCATTCTGCTGCGGACCGATTCAAGGGTGCTTGCCGCGCGCATGTCCGGCGCGGTGGCCTTTGTCGCCCTGGTGCTGACGGCCGCGCTTTATCCCGCGGTGCGCGATGGCGGCAAGGTCCGGCTCGATCTCGAATGGCTGCCGCAGCTTGGGCTCAACGTCACGCTGCGCATGGACGGCTTTGCCTGGCTCTTTGCGATGCTCATCACCGGCATCGGCTGTCTCGTCGTGCTCTATGCGCGCTACTACATGTCGGAAGAAGACCCGGTTCCGCGCTTCTTCTCCTTCCTGCTCGCCTTCATGGGCTCGATGCTCGGCATCGTGCTGTCGGGCAACATCATCCTGCTCTCGGTGTTCTGGGAGCTGACGAGCATCTTCTCCTTCCTGCTCATCAGCTACTGGCATCACAATGCCGCCGCCCGCGACGGCGCGCGCATGGCGCTGACGATCACCGGCATCGGCGGCTTCTGCCTGCTTGCCGGCCTGCTCGTGCTCGGCCATATCGTCGGCAGCTACGATCTCGACGTGGTGCTGTCGGCGGGCGACAAGATCAAGGCGCACCCGCTCTACCTGACGGCGCTGGTGCTCATCCTCATCGGCGCACTGACGAAGAGCGCGCAGGTGCCGTTCCATTTCTGGCTGCCCAATGCCATGGCGGCGCCGACACCGGTCTCGGCCTATCTGCATTCCGCCACCATGGTGAAAGCCGGCGTCTTCCTGCTCGTGCGCCTGTGGCCTGCGCTGTCGGGCACCTATGAATGGTTCATGCTGGTCGGTATCGCCGGTATCAGCACGCTGCTCCTCGGCGCCTATTTCGCGATGTTCCAGCAGGACCTGAAGGGCCTGCTCGCCTATTCGACGATCAGCCATCTCGGGCTCATCACCACGCTGCTCAGCCTCGGCAGCCCGCTCGCCGCCGTGGCCGCGATCTTCCACATGATGAACCACGCCACCTTCAAGGCCTCGCTCTTCATGGCCGCCGGTATCATCGACCACGAGACCGGCACGCGTGACATGCGACGATTGAGCGGGCTCTTCAAATACCTGCCGATAACAGGCACGCTTGCCATGGTGGCGAGCGCAGCCATGGCCGGCGTACCCTTGCTCAACGGCTTCATCTCCAAGGAAATGTTCTTCGCCGAGGCGGTGGAGACGCACGCCGATTCCGTGCTCGACCGCATCCTGCCCTACGTCGCGACGCTCGCCGGCGCCTTCTCGGTCGCCTATTCGATCCGGTTCATCCACATGGTCTTCTTCGGTCCCGAGCCGACCGACCTGCCCAAGCCCAAGCCGCACGAACCGCCGCACTGGATGCGCTTCCCCATCGAGTTCCTGGTGCTCGCCTGCCTCGTCGTCGGCATCATCCCATCGCTTTCGATCGGCCCGTTCCTGCATTCGGCCGTCGTCTCGGTGCTGGGTACGCGCACGCCGGAATACAGCCTTGCCGTCTGGCACGGCATCAACACGCCGCTCATCATGAGCATTATCGCGCTCGTCGGCGGTGCCGCGCTCTATGCGGTGCTGAAGGACTATCTCGCCCGGTGCGACGACGGCCCGCCGCTCTTCCGTCATCTCGGCGGCCAGCGCATCTTCGAGCGCGTGCTCGTCACCGTGTCGTGGAAATGGGCGCGCTGGCTCGAAAGCCACCTCGGCACCCGCAATCTCCAGCCGCAACTGCGCCTCATCGCGGCGGCAGGTTTGCTGGCGGGCGTCGTCCCGCTCTATATGGCGGGTTTTGCGCCGACGCCCTTAGTCTTCGGCGACATCGATCCCATCTTCGCCGCCATCTGGAGTATCGGCGCCTTCTGCGCATTGGGGGCGGCCTATCAGGCGAAGTACCATCGTCTGGCCGCGCTCGTCCTGCTCGGTGGCGCGGGCATCACGACCTGCATCACCTTCGTCTGGCTTTCCGCACCGGATCTCGCCATCACGCAGCTCGTCGTGGAAATCGTCACGACCGTCCTCCTGCTGCTTGGCCTGCGCTGGCTGCCCAAGCGTTCGGAGAAGGTCGACAATTCCGTCACGCTCTCCGCTCGCAGCCGCCGCTTCCGCGACTTCCTGCTCGCGATCTCCTGCGGCTTCGGCATGTTCGTCTTCTCCTATGCGATCATGAAGCAGCCGGTGCCGGACGCCATTGCCAGCTACTTCCTCGAAAAGGCCTACACGGAAGGCGGCGGGCGCAATGTCGTCAACGTCATCCTCGTCGATTTCCGCGGCTTCGACACGATGGGCGAGATCGTGGTCCTGGCCATCGTGGCGCTCACGGTCTTCGCGCTGCTGCGCCGTTTCCGCCCGGCGGCCGACAGCATCGAGAAGCCGGAACAGCAGCGCATCCAGAACGCCTATGACGATGAGCGCCCAGAGCGCTCGGCCGGCGATACGGTGCGCGACTATCTGCTGGTGCCCTCGGTCATCATGCAGTGGATGTTCCCGGTCATCATCACCTTCTCGATCTATCTCCTCTTGCGCGGGCACGACCTGCCGGGCGGGGGCTTTGCCGGCGGCATCACCATGGCGATCGCCTTCCTGCTGCAATATCTCGGTGGTGGCGTGCGCTGGTCGGAGGATCGGCTGCGTATCCTGCCGCTGCGCTGGATGGGCGTCGGCCTGCTGCTGGCCGCATTGACGGGTATGGGCGCCTGGGTGCTCGGTTATCCGTTCCTCACGAGCCATTCGCAGTATGTCGAGATACCCTTCATCGGCAAGGTGCCGGCGGCAACGGCGCTGTTCTTCGATCTCGGGGTCTTCTCGCTCGTCGTCGGCGCGACGGTGCTGATCCTCATCGCGCTTGCGCACCAATCCATACGCATGCATCGGGTTCGCAGTCTCGACGCTCCCAAGGCGGAGGAAGCTTGATGGAACTCGTTCTTTCGATCGGTATCGGCATCATGACGGGCTCGGGCGTCTGGCTCATCCTGCGTCCACGCACCTATCAGGTCATCATCGGCCTCTCGCTGCTGTCCTATGCGGTGAATCTCTTCATCTTCGCGGTCGGTGGGGTGAAATCCAACGCCGCGCCGCTGCTGGTTGAGGGCGTTGACATCGGTGCTGTGACCGATCCGGTGCCGCATGCCCTGGTGCTCACCGCCATCGTCATCGGCTTTGCCACGACGGCGCTCTTCCTCGTGGTGCTGCTCGCGGCCCGTGGCCTGACCGGCACGGACCATGTCGACGGCAGGGAGCAGCTGAAATGAGCGGCTGGCAGCAACACCTCATCATCGCGCCCATCGTCATCCCGCTTGTCGCAGGCGCGCTTCTCCTGTTCTTCGATGAACGTGAGCGCGTCGTGAAGGCGATGATCAGCGTGATGTCGTGCCTGGCACTGGCTGCCGTCGCCATCAGCCTGTTCCGTCTTGCGAGCAATGGCTCGGACGGTTTCGAGGGTGTCTATCTGCTCGGCAACTGGCCGGCGCCGTTCGGCATCGTGCTGGTCGTCGACCGGCTCTCGGCGCTGATGCTCGTCCTTGCCTCGATCCTCGCGATCCCGACGCTGGTCTTCGCGCTTGCCCGCTGGCACACCGCCGGCGCGCATTTCCACTCGCTGTTCCAGTTCCTGCTGATGGGCCTCAACGGGGCCTTCCTGACGGGTGACCTCTTCAATCTCTTCGTCTTCTTCGAGGTGATGCTCGCCGCCTCCTACGGTCTCCTGATGCACGGCTCCGGCTCGATGCGTGTCAAGGCGGGCCTCCATTACATCGCTGTCAACCTTGCCGCCGCGCTCTGCTTCCTCATCGGGGTCAGCGCCATCTACGGCTCGGCAGGCACGCTCAACATGGCGGACCTCGCCGTGCGCATCGGCGAGATCGAGGGCGAGCGGCGCATGCTGCTGGAGGCGGGTGCGGGCATTCTCGGCATCGTCTTCCTCATCAAGGCCGGCATGTGGCCGCTGAACTTCTGGCTGCCGGGTGCCTACAGCGCCGCGACGGCGCCGGTCGCCGGCATCTTCGCCATTATGAGCAAGGTGGGCATTTACGTCATTCTGCGCCTTTCGCTGCTCGTCTTCGGGCAGGGCGATTCGGCGGGGCTCGGCCTCAATGTGTTGCTCTACGGTGGCATGGCGACCATCGCCTTCGGCACGATCGGGGTTCTCGCCTCGCAGGCGCTTGGACGGCTTGCGAGCTATTCCGTGCTCGTCTCCTCCGGCACCTTGCTCGCCGTACTCGGTTTGAACAACGGCACGGTGACGTCGGGCGCGCTGTTCTACATGGTCAGTTCCACGCTGACGATCGCCGCTTTCTTCATGCTGATCGAACTCGTCGAACGCGGGCAGGATGCGGGCGCCTCGGTTCTCGCCGTCACCATGGAGGCCTATGGCGATGCGGACGAGGAGGACGAGGAGGTCGAGGTCGGCGTCACCATGCCCGGCACGATCGCCGTGCTCGGCATCTGCTTTGCCGCCTGCGGTATCCTCTTGTCAGGCCTGCCGCCACTCTCCGGCTTCGTCGCGAAATTCGCCATGCTGTCGGGCATGATCGGCACGAGCGCCAATGGCGCGGCGCCCATCGCGGCCTCCGTCTGGTGGATCGTCGGCCTGCTCATCCTGTCGGGACTGGCGGCGCTGATCTCGATGACCCGCGCCGGCATCCGCACCTTCTGGGCCTCGATGGAGGGCACCGTGCCGCGGGTGCTCGTCATGGAAATGGCCCCGGTCATGCTTCTGATCGCGCTGACGCTGGCGCTCACCATCAAGGCCGGGCCGGCGATGGGCTACATGGAAGAGACGATCCGCAACCTTCAGCAGCCGGCCTCCTACATCGACGCCGTGATCAACGCGCGCCGCGCCGGGGTCGCCGAGCCAAGCGGGCCGGATGGCGGGGGAGGGATCTAAGATGCTGCCCTATCCGCTGCTCAGCGCCTCGCTCGTCATCATGTGGCTTGCCCTCAACGGCTTCACGCTCGGCCATCTCATCCTCGGCTGCATCGTGTCGGTCTTCGCCTCCTGGGGCATGGCGGCCCTGCGCCCGGTGAAGCCACGCCTGCCGAAATGGTATCTGCTGCCCAAGCTCGTCGGCATCGTGCTCTACGACATCCTGCGCTCGAACCTTGCCGTTGCCTCCATCCTTCTCACCGGTGGCCGGCGCAAGCACAAGGCCGGCTTCATCACAGTGCCCGTCGCGCTGGAAAACCCGACGGCGCTCGCCGTGCTGGCTGTCGTCATCACGAGCACGCCGGGCACGGCCTGGCTCGAGTACAATTCGCTCAGCAAGACGGTGCTGATCCATGTCCTCGACCTCGTTGACGAGGCCGAGTGGCAGGCGCTGATCAAGAACCGTTACGAGGCGCTGCTGATGGAGATCTTCGAATGAGCCACACGATTCTCATCTGGTCCATCACCATCGCGCAGGTGTTCCTCGCCATCGCCATGGCGCTTGCGGCCTTCCGCATGTTCCGCGGACCCCGTGCGCAGGACCGTGTCCTGGCGCTCGACACGCTCTACCTTAACTCCATGCTGCTCCTGATGGTCTTCGGCATCCGTACCGGCAAGGATATCTATTTCGAGGCTTCGCTCGTCATCGGCATGCTCGGTTTCGTCGCGACGGTTGCGCTTGCCAAGTTCCTCATGCGCGGGGAGGTGATCGAATGACGGACATCGAGTTCGCAGGCGACCTGCCGGCCTGGGCGGCGCTTGCCGTTTCTTTCTTCCTGGTGGTTGGCGCCGGCCTGACGCTGATCGGCACGATCGGCTTCGTCCGCCTGCCGACCTTCTACGAGCGCATCCATGCGCCGACGCTCGGTTCGAGCTGGGGCACCGGCGGCATCGTCATGGCCTCGATGATCTTTTTCACCGTGCTCGCTACCCGTCCTGTCGTGCATGAGATCCTGATCGGTATCTTCATCACCGTGACGACGCCCGTCACGCTCATGCTGCTTGCCCGCGCCACGTTGCATCGCGACCGGGCGGAGGGCAATCCGGATGTGCCGGCCGAAGCCCCGGTCGAGCGGGAGCCCGAGGGCCAGCCCATCGCGGGCGAATAGCCGCCCGTCGCACGCTACATTATCGACAGTCCCATGCGGGCCGATCTCTTGATCGGCCCGTTTTTTATTGGCGATGGATCTGCTCACGGATGATTGTCGCTTGACAGTCGAAGCTCGGCGCATAATGCTAAGATGTCAGACCAATTTGAGAAGCTGACACGAAACAGGGGACATGGCGTCATGCCAGGCGAATTGAGCGACAGGCCGCAGATTGCGCCGTTGCCGCCCATTGACCGGGCGCGGCAGGTGACGGAGGCGCTGGCCTCCTATATCGACCGCGCCAATCTTGCGGCGGGTGACCGACTGCCGGCCGAGCGCGAGCTGATGGCGGCGCTCGTGGTGGGGCGCTCGACGATCCGCGAGGCGATCCGTCATTTCCAGGCGCTCGGCGTCATCGAAAGCCGCAAGGGCAGCGGTACCTATCTCCTGAAGCCGATAACGACGGCGACGGTGCATATGCCGCTCTCCTTCGATGCGGTGCACCTGCGCGACGTGCTGCTTCAGACGCTGGAAGTTCGCCGCGGCATCGAATGCGAGGCCGGCATGGTGGCAGCCCGGCGGCGCACGGAAGGGGATGTCGCGATCATCGAGGCGAAGCTCGACGAGATGGAGCGGGTGCACCTCTCCAAGGGTACGTCCGGACCGGAAGACCTCGCCTTCCACCTGGCCATCTACGATGCCACGCACAATCCGCTGTTCAAGCAGCTTCTGGAGCAGATGCGCGGCGCCTTCGAGCGCTTCTGGGAAAAGCCGTTCAACCGGCCGGACTTCGCCCGCCGCTCCTTTCCGTTCCACCGGACGCTCTTCAACGCCATCGCTGCACGGGATCCCGAGGCGGCGCGGGCGGAAACGTTAAAGATCCTCGCCGTCGTCGAGGAAGACATCAAGGACATGTCCCGATGATCAACGGAGCCGATCCGTTCGACTTTGCCGCTCTCACCGTCGCCCATGACGAAGCGAACGCCTTCGATGCGGTCGTGCCGCCCATCGTGCAGACCTCGCTCTTCACCTTCGGCAGCTATGACGAGATGGTGGCCGCCTATCGTGGTGAGATCGTGCGGCCGATCTATACGCGCGGCCTCAACCCGACGGTGCGCGCTTTCGAGGAGATGCTGGCCAAGCTCGAAGGCGGCGAGGATGCCCTCGGCTTTGCCAGCGGCATGGCGGCGATCTCCTCCACCGTGCTCTCCTTCGTCGAGCCCGGCGACCGTATCGTCGCTGTGCGCCACTGCTATCCGGATGCCTTCCGGCTGTTCGGCACGCATCTGAAGCGCATGAAGATCGAGGTGACCTATGTCGACGGGCGCGACGAGGAGGCGGTGGCGAAAGCTCTGCCCGGCGCGAAGCTGCTCTATCTCGAAAGCCCGACGAGCTGGGTGATGGAAGCGCACGATGTCGGCGCACTCGCCGCGCTCGCAAAGAAGCGCGGCATTGTCAGCGTCATCGACAACAGCTGGGCGAGCCCGGTCTTCCAGCGCCCGCTGACGCTGGGTGTCGATCTCGTGCTGCACTCGGCCTCGAAATATCTCGGTGGGCACAGCGATGTCGTCGCTGGTGTCGTCGCCGGCTCGAAGGAGCTGATCGGCCGTATCCGGTCGGAAGCCTATCCCTATCTCGGCGGAAAACTTTCGCCCTTCGATGCCTGGCTGCTGGTGCGCGGGCTGCGCACCCTGCCCATCCGCATGAAGGCGCATGAGGCCTCGGCGCTCGAAATCGCAAAGCGCCTGCAAGCGCTCGACATCGTCGACAAGGTCTTTCATCCAGCGCTCGCCAACCGCCTGCCGCCGGGACTGACCGGCACGTCGGGTCTCTTCTCCTTCACCTTCCGTGAAGGCATCGACATCCGCGCCTTCGCCGACCAGCTGAAGCTCTTCAAGCTCGGCGTCTCCTGGGGCGGGCACGAGAGCCTGATCGTGCCTGGGGAGGTTGTCCTTCAGCAGAAGGCTCAGCCGAATTCCGCGCATGCCTTCGGCATCGATGCGCGGTCCGTGCGTCTCCATATCGGCCTCGAGGGAACCGAGGTCCTGTGGAGTGACCTGGATGCGGCGATAGCGGCCGCAACCCAAACCTGACGTCAAACTTCTAAGCAAAACCACAAAAGAGGGAACGACCATGAAGAGACTTTTGACTGCAGCATTCATCACCACCCTGATGGCATCGAGCGCCTTGGCGGATACGACGCTGAAGCTTGTCGAGGTCATCACCAGCCCTGAGCGCACGGAGACGCTGAAATCCATCGTCGGGAAGTTCGAGACGGCGAACCCCGGCACCAAGGTGGAGATCATCTCGCTTCCCTGGGGCGAGGCCTTCCAGAAATTCGCCACCATGGTCTCGGCTGGTGAAGTGCCTGACGTCATGGAAATGCCCGATACCTGGCTGTCGCTCTATGCCAACAACGGCATGCTGGAGAGCCTGGAACCGTATCTTGCGAAGTGGGAGCACACGCCCGGCCTTACGGCTCGTGCCCTTGAGCTTGGCCGCGACATCAACGACACGGCCTACATGCTGCCCTACGGCTTCTATCTGCGCGCCATGTTCTACAACAAGAAGCTGCTCGCGGAGGCCGGCGTATCCGAGCCGCCGAAGACGCTGGACGAATTCGCCGAAGCCTCCAAGAAGGTCTCGGCATTGCCCGGCAAATACGGCTATTGCCTGCGCGGCGGCCCGGGCGGCCTCAACGGCTGGGTGATGTTCGGCGCGTCCATGGCGGGCGACAACAAATTCTTCAACGAGGACGGCACCTCCACCTTCAACAGCGAAGGCTGGGTCAAGGGTCTGACCTTCGTCATCGATCTCTACAAGAACGGCTATGCCCCGAAGGACAGCGTCAACTGGGGTTTTAACGAGATCGTCGCGGGCTTCTATTCGGGCACCTGCGCCTTCCTCGACCAGGACCCGGACGCGCTGATCGCCATCGCCGAACGCATGAAGGCGGAAGACTACGGCATCATGACCATGCCGAAGGGGCCGGCCGGAAAGACCTTCCCGACGATCGGTTTTGCAGGCTGGTCGATGTTCGCCTCCAGCGCCAACAAGGACCTGTCCTGGAAGCTGATCGAGACGCTCGAAGGGCCGGAAGGCAATATCGAGTGGAACAAGCGCACCGGTGCGCTGCCGGTGCACACTTCGGCGGAAAAGGACCCGTTCTACGCCAGCGAGCAGTTCAAGGGCTGGTTTGCCGAGCTCGAGGACAAGGATGCCGTGCCGACCGTCATGCCGACGCATCTTGAGGAGTTCGCCTTCTTCAAGGATTCGCTCGTCATCAAGACCTCGCAGGAAGCCCTTCTTGGCGACATCACGCCGGAAGATCTCGCCAACCAGTGGGCGGACTACCTGACCAAGGCACAGCAGAAGTTCCTCGCCAAGAAGTAGGCTGAGGACCCTGCGGGCGGAGACACGAGGCTTCGCCCGCAGACATTCTCCCAGAACGCCCCGCCACCTTGAACGGAAGCGAGACGATGACCCTTGCCGTCCATCCGCAAGCCGTGCGGCCGCTCAGGAAGCGGATCGCCGACGCATCGGAACCCTATCTCTACAGCGCACCAGCGCTGATCCTCATCATATCGGTCATGCTGGTGCCGCTGGTGCTCGGCATTTCCTATGCGTTCCGCGATATCCAGCTTCTGAACCCGCTTTCCGGCGGTTTCATCGGGCTCGATCATTTTCGCGCGCTATCGGAGGATCAGGCCTTCTTCCGGGCGCTGCGCAACACGCTGTGGTGGACGGGCGCCTCTGTCTTCCTGCAATTCGTCTTCGGTCTTATCCTCGCACTGCTGCTCGACAAACCCTTCGCCGGCCGCGGCCTCGCACAGGCGCTGGTCTTTCTGCCCTGGGCCGTGCCGAGTTTTCTCGCCGGCCTCAACTGGGCCTGGCTGTTCAATCCGGTGATCGGCCCGCTGCCGCACTGGATGTACGCGCTCGGCATGCTGGACGCGCCGAACAACATCCTTTCCGATCCGCAGCTCGCCATGTGGGGGCCGATCGCCGCCAATGTCTGGTGGGGCGTTCCCTTTTTCGCGATCACTCTGCTCGCTGCGCTTCAGGCGATCCCGCGCGATCTCTACGAGGCCGCCAGCATCGACGGGGCAGGGCCGGTGCAGCGTTTCCTCTCGATCACGCTGCCGTTCCTGGCGCCGACCATCGCCATCACCATTCTCCTGCGCACCGTCTGGATCTCCAATTTCGCCGACCTTATCGTCGTCATGACCAATGGCGGGCCGGCCGACCGCACGCAGATCGTCGCCAGCTACATCTTCACCCAGGCGTTCAAGCGGCTCGACTTCGGCTACGCGTCGGCCATCGCTCTCGTGCTGCTGATCCTGCTGCTCGTCTACTCCATGCTGATCGTGCTGCTTCGCCAGACGCTGCTGAACAAGGGCTGAGACCATGCGAAGCAAGCCAATCCTCACCGTCCTGCACCGGCTCGCGATCCTCGCCTATATCGTCGTCGCGCTCTTCCCGCTGTTCTGGCTGCTGAAGGTCTCGGTCACGCCGAACGACCTGCTCTACAGCGAGGGCGTGCGCCTGTGGCCCTCGCGCGCCACGCTGGAGCACTACACCTTCGTGATCGCCCACAGCGCCTTCCCGACCTTCTTCAAGAACAGCCTGATCGTCGCCGGCTCGACGGCCGTCGCGGTCACCATCCTTGCCTCGCTTGCGGGCTACGCCCTCTCTCGCTTCCGCTTCCGGGCAAAATACTGGATCGTCGCACTGATGCTGATCACGCAGATGTTCCCGCTCGTCATGCTGGTCGCGCCGATCTTCAAGATGCTCTCGCCGCTGGGGCTGACCAACAGCCTCACCGGCCTCGTCTTCGTCTACACCGCCTTCAACGTGCCCTTCGCCACCTTCCTCATGCAGTCTTTCTTCGACGGCATTCCGAAGGACCTGGAAGAGGCGGCGATGATCGACGGGGCGACGCAGTTCGTCGCCTTCCGACAGATCATCCTGCCGCTGACGCTGCCCGGCATCGCCGCGACGCTCGGCTTCGTCTTCACCGCGGCCTGGAGCGAACTGCTCTTCGCGCTGATGCTGATCTCGGGCAATGACGCTGCAACCTTCCCGGTCGGCCTGCTCACCTTCGTTTCGAAGTTCTCGGTCGATTTCGGGCAGATGATGGCGGCGGGCATTCTCGCGCTCATCCCGGCGTGCCTCTTCTTCCTCCTCATCCAGCGCTATCTCGTGCAGGGCCTGACGGCCGGCGCGGTCAAAGGCTGAAAGGGTTTTTCATGGCCTCCATCGATATCCAGGACATCCGCAAGAGCTTCGGCGCCTTCTCCGTGCTGCACGGTGTCGATCTCACCATCCGCGACGGTGAGTTCATCGTGCTGGTCGGGCCCTCCGGCTGCGGGAAATCCACGCTGCTGCGCATGATCGCCGGGCTGGAGGACGTGACGTCCGGTGACATCCGCATCGACGGCAAACGGGTCAACGACCTTGCCCCGAAGGACCGTGACATCGCCATGGTGTTTCAGTCCTATGCGCTCTATCCGCATATGAGCGTTGCCGACAACATGAGTTACAGCCTGAAACTCCGCCGCACCGCGAAGGAAAAGATTGCCAGCGCCGTCGGCAATGCCGCCTCGAAGCTTGGCCTCGATCCGCTGCTGGAGCGCCGGCCACGCGCGCTCTCGGGCGGCCAGCGTCAGCGCGTTGCCATGGGCCGGGCCATCGTGCGCCAACCGAAAGCCTTTCTCTTCGACGAGCCGCTGTCCAATCTCGACGCGCGGCTGCGCGAGCAGATGCGCTCCGAAATCAAGAAGTTGCACGGCGACCTTCATGCAACATCCATATACGTCACCCACGATCAGATCGAGGCCATGACGCTGGCGGACCGGATCGTCGCCATGCATGCCGGCGTCGTCCAGCAGGTCGGCACGCCGCTCGATCTTTATGACCGGCCGGCCAATCTCTTCGTTGCGGGCTTCATCGGTTCGCCGGGCATGAATTTCTTCGAGGGGCGCTATCTCGTGTCCGGCGACCAGGCGGACCTGCGGCTGGCAAACGGCGCGACGTTGTCTGCTCCTCGAAGAAGCGGCATCGAATCAGGCGCGGCAGCGACGCTCGGTATCCGTCCCGAGCATGTGGTGCTGAACGCGCGCGGCGCGCTGGAGGCGAAAGTCGATCTCATCGAGCCGACGGGTTTCGGTATCATCATGCATGTGACCATCCACGACGTTCCGATGAAAATTTTCACGCTCGACCGGACCATGCTGGATCCAGGCCCGACGGTCCGCGTCGACCTGCCACAGGAGCGGCTTCACCTCTTCGGAACGGAGGGCCGGCGGATGGATTGAAACGGGATCGTGAACACGATTTCGGCCCCATCCAAAGACAATGTTAACCTTCATTTCCTAACCATCTACGCATCCCTATCGGCAATGATCGTCGAGTTTGCAGGTTCATGCGTATTTCCAGAACAAACTTCTACCCTGTCCTTGAAACCGAAGAGGGAGTCGGCGAACAAGCGCCGTATTATTCCCACGAAAACAACGCCTTGCCGGAAGTCGTTCCGGAAGTCGAGGATTGGCACGCGGCCGATGAGCCGGTTGCCAATGACGAGGACTATCGCCCGCGCTTCCGCTCGCCGGCGCTGAGGAGCTACGATCCGGGCCAATATGCCGACGGAAGCTGGGAAAGCCATTTCTACATGGCGCCGAACGTCCGCTTCACCCGCACCCCCGACAAGGTCGCTTCCAAGATCGAGGAGGCGGTTGCGGAAGAGGTGCGCCAGGTCGAGCCGGTGGTCGCGCAGGTTGCCCAGCCGGCGGCGCAGCCTGCCGAGATGCTGCAGCTTTCCCAGGCGGAGCTGCTGCAGCGCCTTCGCGAGGCGCTGGAAGACCGTCGCCGCCGGTCCGAGGCGCAGCAGGCCGAAGCGGCTGCGGCGACTATCGTTGCCGAACCGGTGCCGCCGCTGGTTCAGGCCGTGGTCGCTGCCGGCACGACGGGAACGCCCGCTGATGCCGCTGTCGTGTTCAAGCCGGCCGTTCCGCTGCCCGCACCTCTTGCCGCGAGGGCGGTCGCGCCCGCCATGCCGGTCGCTTCCATCGCCAGACCGGCCACCTCCATTCCAAAAACTGCCGAGAAGACCGACGTGCGTACTGCAATCAGCCGCTTTGCCAACCTGTCCGACCATGCCTTCTGGGAAACGCTTGTACCGGACGAAGATGCGGTCGAGCGGCCGGCAAGGCCCGCCGTCACCGTCGTGCGCATGCCTTTGCCCGTTCCTGCACCGGCCGCCTTGGCCGTGCCGCAACCTGTTGCGGTTTCCGAGATGCGTCAGGAAGTGCCTTCCATTACCTCGCTCTTCCGCGTCGTCGAATGCCGCCCGCCTGTTGCCCGGACAACGGTTGCCGACGCTGCGCCCGTTGCCGAAGTGAAGGCCGAGCCCGTCGCGGTCGTTGCCCCTCCGGTCATCGAAGCGGTGGCCGAGATCGTGCCGGCCGTCGTCGAGGTCCAGCCTGTTCCTGTTGCCGCCACGCCGGTTGCTGTTGTCGAGCCTGTGCGCGAAACCCCGTCCTCGGTGCTCTCGCGCTCCCGGCCGTTCCAGGTCATGATGGCGACACCGGCAGGCGATGCCTACGAATACCCGCCGCGCGAACTCCTGCAGGAGCCTCCGGGCACCGTCGGCTACGTGCTCACCCAAGAACAGCTGGAGCAGAATGCCGGCCTTCTCGAAAGCGTGCTGGAAGATTTTGGCGTGCGCGGGGAGATCATCCACGTTCGTCCCGGCCCGGTCGTCACGCTCTATGAGTTCGAGCCGGCGCCCGGCGTCAAATCCTCCCGCGTCATCGGCCTTGCCGACGATATCGCCCGCTCCATGTCGGCGCTGTCGGCCCGTGTCGCGGTCGTGCCCGGCCGCAACGTCATCGGCATCGAACTGCCGAACGCCACCCGTGAGACCGTCTATTTCCGCGAGATGATCGAGAGCCAGGATTTCGCAAAGACCGGCTTCAAGCTGCCGATCTGCCTCGGCAAGACGATCGGCGGCGAGCCCGTCATCGCGGAACTCGCCAAGATGCCGCACCTGCTCGTCGCCGGCACCACCGGCTCGGGCAAGTCCGTCGCCATCAACACGATGATCCTCTCGCTGCTCTATCGCTTCCGTCCGGAAGAGTGCCGCCTGATCATGGTCGATCCGAAGATGCTGGAACTGTCGATCTATGACGGTATCCCGCACCTCCTGACCCCCGTCGTCACCGATCCCAAGAAGGCCGTCATGGCGCTGAAATGGGCGGTGCGCGAGATGGAGGACCGCTACAAGAAGATGTCGCGTCTCGGCGTGCGCAACATCGACGGCTACAACAACCGTGTGGCCGCCGCGCGCGACAAGGGCGAGACCATTTCGATCAGCGTCCAGACCGGCTTCGACAAGGGCACCGGCGAGGCGATCCACGAGGAGCAGGAACTCGCCCTCGATCCTATGCCCTACATCGTCGTCATCGTCGACGAGATGGCTGACCTGATGATGGTCGCCGGCAAGGAGATCGAAGGCGCGATCCAGCGGCTCGCCCAGATGGCCCGCGCTGCCGGCATCCACCTGATCATGGCGACGCAGCGCCCCTCGGTCGATGTCATTACCGGCACGATCAAGGCCAACTTCCCGACGCGCATCTCCTTCCAGGTGACGTCGAAGATCGACAGCCGTACCATCCTCGGCGAGCAAGGCGCCGAACAGCTGCTTGGCCAGGGCGACATGCTGCATATGGCCGGCGGCGGGCGCATCTCCCGTGTGCATGGTCCTTTCGTCTCCGACGAGGAAGTCGAAAAGGTCGTGCTGCACCTGAAGGCTCAGGGTCGCCCGGAATATCTGGAGACCGTGACCGCCGAGGAAGAGGAAGAAGAGGACGAGAAGCCGGCGGCCGGTGGCGCAGTGTTCGACAAGGGCGATATTGCGGCCGAAGACGGCGACGACCTCTACGAGAAGGCCGTCAAGGTCGTCATGCGCGACCGCAAGTGCTCGACCTCTTATATCCAGCGTCGCCTTGCCGTCGGCTACAACCGCGCCGCGTCCCTCGTCGAGCGCATGGAGAAGGAAGGCCTCGTCGGCCCTGCCAACCATGTCGGCAAGCGCGAGATCATCTCCGGCGAGCGCGGCAGCTTCCAGGCTCCGGAAGCCGACGAGGCGGAATAGGTCTTTCGCCCGGCCGTTGAGAGACGGCCGGGCATTTGTCCTATTTATTTGAACTGGAATGGATTTTTGGCATCCGGTCCGCTCGCGCGGGCCGGATTTTTACCGTGTCCACCGGAAATTTATTTCCGCCGCACCATTTAATCGATTTGGCTTTGACCGGGGTCTTTGAGGGCTGTTGCATATGGCGGAGCGATCTGTGAATAGTGCCGCCAACCCGATGAAACTGCATCCGAAGGAGGACAGGAATGGCATTGATCACCATGCGGCAATTGCTCGATCACGCAGCGGAGAATAACTACGCACTGCCCGCATTCAACGTCAACAACCTGGAATATATCCAGGCGGTCATGCGCGCGGCAGATGCGACGGATTCTCCGGTGATCCTGCAGGCAAGCCGCGGTGCGCGCGCCTATGCCGGCGATGCTTTCCTGCGCCATCTCATCCTCGGTGCGGCGGAAGAATATCCGCATATTCCGGTCTGCCTCCACCTTGACCATGGCGACCAGCCTTCCACCTGCATCTCGGCCATCACCAACGGTTTCACCTCCGTCATGATGGATGGCTCGCTGCTCGCCGACGGCAAGACTGTCGCCAGCTACGAATACAATGTCGATGTCACCGCGGAAGTGGTGAAGATCGCGCATGCGGCCGGCGTGTCGGTCGAAGGTGAGCTTGGCTGTCTCGGTAACCTGGAAACGGGCGCCGGCGACAAGGAAGATGGCCATGGCTTCGAGGGCAAGCTTTCCCGCGAGGAGCTGCTGACCGACCCGGACCAGGCGCTCGATTTCGTCTCCAAAACCGGCGTCGACGCGCTTGCTGTCGCAATCGGCACCAGCCACGGCGCCTACAAGTTCACCCGTGCGCCAGACGGCGACATCCTGTCGATCGACACGATCGCCAAGATCAACAAGAAGCTGCCGAACACGCATCTCGTCATGCACGGCTCTTCCTCGGTCCCGCAGGAGCTGCAGGACCTTTTCACCACCTATGGCGGCGAGATGAAGCAGACCTGGGGTGTGCCGGTCGCCGAAATCCAGAAGGCGATCCCGCTCGGCGTGCGCAAGGTCAACATCGACACAGACCTTCGCCTCGCCATGACCGGCACGATCCGTAAGAACTTCAAGGAAAAGCCGGACAATTTCGACCCGCGCACCTACCTGAAGCCGGCGACCGCGCTGATGACGGAAGTCTGCAAGGAGCGTTTCGAGGCCTTCCGCACCGCGGGCAAGGCGTCCAGCATTCGCGTGAAGCGCTTGCCCGACATGGCGAAGTTCTACGCCACCAAGTAAGGCTTTCGCCCTCCCGGTTCGCCGGGAGGGCGGTTTTCTCGCGGCAGCGGCGGTCGGCCGTCAAATGTACATTGACAGCGTCGCGTCATCATTCTTTACTCGTGAATACCTCATTCATATGAGGGTGCATGTTTCCCGCCGAAACCGGCAGGAAGGCGTTGCAGGCCTGCGCGCGCCTTCGTAAAAGAGTGCGATCCCGAAAAGCCGGATGATGCGAGGACAGACAGCATGAGCGTAGACCAGGCCCTGACGATCGCGGACCTCAAGGACCGGGCGCGCCGCCGCGTGCCGAAGATGTTCTTCGAATATGCGGATTCCGGTGCCTGGACCGAGGGGACCTACCGGGCCAACGAGGACGACTTCCACAAGATCAAGCTGCGCCAGCGCGTGCTTGTCGACATGACGAACCGCTCGCTGGAAAGTGAGATGATCGGCGAGAAGGTGTCGATGCCTGTCGCGCTCGCGCCGACCGGCTTTACCGGCATGCAGCATGCCGATGGCGAAATGCTCGCCGCGCAGGCGGCTGAGGAGTTCGGCGTTCCGTTCACGCTGTCGACGATGAGCATCTGCTCGATCGAAGACGTGCGTTCCGTGACGTCGAAGCCCTTCTGGTTCCAGCTCTACGTGATGCAGGACAAGGAGTTCGTCCACAACCTCATCGACCGCGCCAAGGCCGCCGGCTGCTCGGCGCTTGTGCTGACGCTCGACCTGCAGATCCTGGGCCAGCGCCACAAGGACCTGCGCAACGGCCTTTCCGCCCCGCCGCGCTTCACGCCGAAACATCTCTGGCAGATGGCGACGCGGCCCTTCTGGTGCCTCGATATGCTCGGCACCAAACGCCGCACCTTCGGCAATATCGTCGGCCACGCCAAGGGGGTGGAGGATCTTTCCTCGCTCTCCTCCTGGACCTCGGAACAGTTCGATCCGCAGCTCTCCTGGAAGGATATCGAGTGGATCCGCGATCGCTGGGGCGGCAAGCTCATCCTCAAGGGCATTCTCGACGAGGAAGATGCGCGCATGTCGCTTGATAGCGGCGCCGATGCCATCATCGTCTCCAACCACGGCGGCCGCCAGCTTGACGGCGCCGCGTCCTCTATCAGCATGCTGCCGCGCATCGTCGATGCCGTCGGCGACAAGATGGAGGTCCATATCGACGGCGGTATCCGCTCCGGCCAGGACGTGCTGAAATCCCTCTGCTACGGTGCCAAGGGCACCTATATCGGCCGCCCCTTCCTCTACGGCCTCGGCGCTGGCGGCAAGCCGGGCGTTCGCCGCGCCCTCGAGATCATCCGCAAGGAGCTCGACATCACCATGGCGCTCTGCGGCGAGCGGGACGTTAAGAACCTGTCACGCAAGAACCTGCACCAGGATCTTTAAGCGAGCGTCAGGCGCCTTGGAATCCCTGCAGGACGTTCACGGCGTTGACGCCGAGGGCGTCCACCGCGTAGCCGCCTTCCATGACGAAGAGGGTGGGGAGAGCGAAGTCTGCGATGCGGCGGCCGATGGTGAGGAAATGCTCGCTCTCCAGCTTGAACTGCGAGATCGGGTCTTCCTTGAACGTATCGACGCCGAGCGAGATGACGAGAGCGGTCGGGGCGTAGGCGGCGATCTTTGCATATGCATCCTCGAAGGCGGCCTGCCATTCCGGCCAATCGGTGCCCGCGGGTAGCGGATAGTTGAGGTTGTGGCCCTCGCCGCTGCCTGCACCACGTTCGCAGGCATAACCGAGATGGAAGGGGAACTCGAAATCCGGGTCGCCGTGCAGGCTTGCAAGCAGCACGTCGTCACGGTCGTAGAAGATCTCCTGCGTGCCATTGCCGTGGTGGTAGTCGATGTCGAAGATCGCGACGCGGGCGTGACCGTTGTCGAGGAAACGCTGGGCGGCGATGGCGGCATTGTTGAGATAGCAGTAGCCGCCGAAGAAGTCGCGGCCGGCATGATGGCCCGGCGGGCGGCAGAGCGCGAAGGCGGCGCGCTCGCCGGACAGCACCGCATCGGCGCCGGCGAGCGCCGTGTCGGCGGCGCGTTTGGCGGCCTGCCAGGTCGTCTCGGTGATCGAGCCGGCCATATCGAAGGAATAGTAGGAGAGGCGGGCATCGAGGCCGGCGGGCGGGGCGTCGAGCATCGGCATGGAGCGATGGCGCCAGCTATAGGGCCAGACCTCGCCGTCGCGGCCGGCGGCGCGCCATTCGGCAAAGACGTTTTGCAGGAAGTCGAGATAGGCGGGCGTATGGATACGCTCGATGGCCGCCCGATCATAGACGGCAGGTTCGATCACCGGCCCGAGGCCGACGTCCTTGACGCGTCTAAGGACGATTTCGGCCCGCTCCGGCATCTCGAAGGTCTCGACGATGCGCCCGAAGGAAAGCTCCATGCCGCTGTGATGCAGGTGATGGTCGGCGGTGTAGAAGGTTTTCATGATCAGACGACTTCACCATAAAGCGTGCGTTCGAGCGCGGTGACTTCCGCGGCAAAGCGGCGGTATTCCGCGCGCTTGAGGGCGAGAAAGACGTGGTGCAACCGCTCGCCGAGGGCTTCTTTCAGAAAGGTGGAGCGGGCGGCCGTCTCGATGGCGCTGCGCCAGTCCGGCGGCAGCTCGTCGCCGGCATTGTCGGCATAGGCGGTGGTCTCGGGGCCGGGATCGGCCTGGTCGAGCATGCCCTTGCGCATGCCGGCAAGCACGGTCGCGCCGACGAGATAGGGGTTGGAGTCGATGCCGGCGGCGCGTTGCTCCAGATGGCGCCCGGCGGGTGAACCGGCCGGGATACGGACCGCCACGCTGCGGTTGTTCGTACCCCAGGTCGGTGTCGTCGGCGCATAGCTCTGGGCGGAGAAGCGCCGCCAGGAATTGAAGTGCGGTGCGAAGACGAGCATGGATTCATGCATCGTTTCGAGCAGGCCGGCGACTGCGTGTTTCAGGAGGGGCGAAAGGGCGTCGCCCGCATCGGCAAAGCGGTTTTTCCCCTCGGCGTCGGCGAGGCTCGCATGCACATGCATGCCGGAGCCGGCACGCCCGGCGAAGGGTTTTGCCATGAAGCAGGCCATCATGCCGTGCCTTACCGCAAGGCCGCGTAGCAGACGCTTCAGCATGGTTAGATCGTCGGCGGCCCGCAGAGCGGCACCATGGCGCAGCGTCAGCTCGAACTGGCCCTGGGCGTATTCCGAGATCATCGTCTCGACGGGCAGGCCTTGCGCCTCGGCGCCGCGATAGACGGCATCGATGAAGGGCTCCAGCCGGTCTAGTTCGGTGACGCCATAGACCTGGATACCATCGGGCCGTTCGCCGGAAAGCGGCAGGCGGAGTGGTTGGAAGTTCCCATCGGCCGTGCGTTCGCGATCGAGCAGATAGAATTCCAGCTCATAGGCAAGCACCGGGTGGAAGCCGTCGGCCTCAAGAAGCTTCACTTGCCGCGCCAGCGCATGGCGCGGGTCGGCCGCCATCGGTGTGCCGTCGAGCTCGAAAAGCGCAAGACGTAGCTCACCGCGCGGCGGCGAGGTCCAGGGCAGGGGAACCAGCGAGCCGGCGATGGGCCAGGCGCGGCGGTCGGCATCGCCATCCGACCAGACAAGCCCGGTTTCCTCCACATCCTCGCCTGTCACGTCGAGGCCGAGGATCGAGCCGGGCAGGTGCCGGCCGGAGCGGAAGATCGGCAACAGCTCGTGCCGCCGGATAATCTTTCCGCGGGCGATACCGTTGAGGTCGATCAGAACGAGGTCGAAGGCGGTGATCTCGGGATGGGCGGCGAGAAAGGCCTCGGCCTCCGCGATATCTGCGGCTTCCGGCGGGCGGTTGGGAAGGTCGCGGCTCACGCGGCGGCCCTCCGTTCGGCAAGGCGGCCGGTGACGGTCGCGAATGCTTCCACGAGGCCGCCGGCCTGCTGTTCGGAAAGGGCGGGGCTGACGAGCACCATATTGTGGAAGGGCGTCAGGAGATAACCGAGGTTGAGCATGGAAAGGTGCAAGGCTGCCTCGATGGTGTCGGATGCGGCCGCCCGCGCCTCCGCGGCGTTGCGCAGGGCGACGGGCGAGAAGACGACTTCAAGTCGTGCGCCGACGCGCGAGACCGTCCAGTCGAGACCGGCGGCGGCGATGGCCGCCTTGAAGCCGGCTTCGATCCGGTCGGCGCGCGCCTGCATGATGCGATAGGCCTCTTCGGTCATGACATGTTCGAGGCAGGCGCGCAGGCAGGCAAGCTGCAGGGCGCTGCCCGAAAGGGTCGTGCCGATGCCGGAATGGCCGTGGCCGCTCTGCTCGCGGCGGATGACGTGCAGCTTGTCGGAAATCGCCTGGGTCATGCCCCAGACGCTGACCGGCACTCCGCCGCCGATCGGCTTGCCCATCACCATGAGGTCGGGCTCGAGGCCGTGTACCTTGCTGTAGCCGCCGAGACCGGTGGAGATGGTGTGCGTCTCGTCGATGAGCAGCAGCGTGCCGGCGTCGCGTGTCAGGCGCCGCAGTGCGGCATGGAAGCCGGGAGCTGGCGGGATCATGCCGCAGTTCGTCATTACGGGCTCTGCGAGCACGCAGGCGATGTCGTTTCCTGCGAGTGCCCGTTCCAGCGCCGCCTCGTCGTTGAAGGGGATGGAAACAGTGAGTTCGCCGAGATCGCGCACCTGCCCGAGCAGGTTGCGGCGGGAGATGGTCTTGCCGTCGACAAGGTCCACCAGCGTGTCGTCCACCGCGCCATGGTAGCAGCCGTCGAAGACGAGGAGCTTTGCCCGGCCGGTGACGGCGCGGGCGACGCGGATGGCGAAGCGGTTGGCATCGCTGGCTGTGGCGCCGAGCTGCCAGCGCGGCAGGCCGAAACGCTCCACCAGCAGGCGGCCGACCGCAGCGGCATCGGACGAGGGCAGCATGGTGGTGAGACCGCGCGTGCCGGCGTTCTTCAGGGCTTCGAGAACGGGGGCGGGGCCATGGCCGAACATGGCGCCGGTATCACCGAGGCAGACGTCGACGATGCGGTTGCCATCGAGATCGACGAGTTCGGCGCCGCTGGCCTCATCGACGACGAGGGGAAAGGGCGTCGGCCAGTCGAGCATCCAGTGTTGCGGCACACCGTCGAAGAAGCCCGAGGTCGCCTCGTCATGCGCCGCCGCCGACCGGGGCCGCCGCGCGCGAAAAACCTCTGCTTCTGCCTCGATGAGCGCGCGGGCGCGCGCCTCCAGGTTCGCCCTCTCCATCCCGTTCTCCAGCAAGTCCTCAAGAAATGTGATCACATATTGGTTGATGTGATTTCAAGTGTCAAACGGCAAGATGACGGAGATCGGAAGGTTCCACGTATTTGGGCTGCCGGACCGCTGCGCATCTTCAACGAACCGGTCAGAGGGCGCTGACGATGCGCAGCCAGTCATGTACCGAGGCGGTAGCCTGCTTTTCGGCGGAACCGAGGGCGAGCGGCCCGCGATCGCCCATCTCGCGCACCTCGCTGGGGCTCATGCCGAACTGGTGGCGGAAGGCGCGCGAAAAGGCGGACATGTCAGAAAAGCCGCAGGCATAGGCGATCTCGCCGACCGTGCGCTTGCGTTCGTCCGCCAGCATGTCGAAGGCCGCGCGCAGGCGGCGGGTGCGGATATGATCGGTAACGCCGCCGATCGGCTCGAACAACCGGTAGAGCGATGCGCGCGACAGGCCGAACATCTTGCACAGATGTTCCGGCCCGAGATCCGGCAGGGCGAGGTGGTGCTCGATATACCGCCGGATTTCCATGATGACGGCGCCACGCACCGTTGGGGAGGGCAGGCTTCGCTCGGCAACCTGTGGCCCGACGAGAGTGGTGACGAGATTGGCCGTGGCGGTGACGATGGCTGGCGCCTCGGTCGGCGTGATATCCGTGAGGTCGGCGAACAGGGCGCGCAGGTGGCTGCCGATCAGCCGTGCGGTGCTGGTCGAGCGCTTCAGGAGGAGGCCATGCAGGGCCTCGTTCTGTCCCTCCTTGCCGAAAAGCAGGTGACGCGGCAGCACGAGAGTGAGGTTGCGGCAGTGCTGGGTCTCGGACTGCATGGGGCGCGACAGGTCGAAAAGCGATATGTCGCCCGCCTCCACCAGCATCGTTTCGCCATTGACCGTGCGCAGGTCGCTGCCGTCGAGCGTCACCTGCACGAAGATGAGGTCGAGGCCGCTGCGGGCGATGCGGCTGGGGTCGCGCGAGAAACGATAGGTCGTGCCGAGCATTTCGGCCGCGAAGAACAGGGCAGGCCCCATGAAATAGGTGGCAAGGCTGGCGCGGAAATCACCAAGCTGCTCCGGCGTCGCCATGGTCGTGCGGAAGATGGGATCGAGCGTTTCGGCAAAGAGCTGGCTTTCCCGGCGGCAATCCGCGCCGGCTTCGGCAAGGACGGAGTTGGAAGGCAGCTTTGCGGCGGGACTCATTCTCTCTCACGACGGTTCGATGATGGGTGGTCTTGCCTATCAAGAGGCAGGGACGGGCGAAGGTTCCCGGAAATTCGCCGTCGTACCGGTTTCGCCGGCTTGGCACGGTGTCTCATTCTTTTGGCCCCCCGTCTCATAATGCCGATTGGGCTTAGTAATACAATTGACAGTTTCACCGGGCTGCAACCCCATGGAAAATAAAGGGTCCATTTCGGGCCCGCGATGTCGCGACAATCAGAACAAAAGGGCGCATCGCTCCGGATTGGGGTATAGGTATGGATCAGGTTTCCTTTGCCGACAGTGCGCTGGTTTTCCAGGTGCCGCCGTTCGAATTCTTGAATGCGCCCGGTTTTGCGGCCGCACGGGACCGGCTCGTTGCCGGCAAGCTCGCGCTCTATGAGGGCAATCATCTCTTCAACCGGCTCATCCTGGAAGAGGGGCGCTTTCTTTGTTACCTCGCCGCGCTCTCGCTGCATGCAGGACAGGACATGACGCAATCGTCCACCTGGCTGACGCTCGGGCGGCTCCAGCGTGAGGTCACAGAGCTTGGTGTGGCGAGCCGCAACCGGGTCGAGGCCCAGGTTTCCTGTCTGCGCAAATACGGTTTTCTCGCGCAGCAGCCCCACGCATCGGACCGACGCGTGCGCCTGCTTGTGCCGAGCGCGGCGCTGCTCGCCCGCGATGCCGGCATTCTCGGGCTGCTTGTCTCCGGCCTGTCGGATCTCGGGCTCTCGCCGACGGAGGGGCGCAACGAGCCGCTTTCGCCGGAACTGCACCGCGCCATGCGCCGGGCGACCCTGCCGCATCTGCCGGGCCTCAGCCGCATCATCCGCCGCCACCTGCCGCTTGCCCCCTTCTTTGCCCATGATTGCGGCTACATGATCCTGCTGCTTCTGCTGCGGGACGGGCGCGACGGCGGCGACGGCCTCGTTACCTCCGGCTACCAGAGGCTCGCCACGCAGACGGGCGTATCGCGCACCCATGTCCGCCGGATCGTCGAGGCGGCGCGTGACGCCGGCCTCCTGACCACCACCGCGCGCGGCGGCCACGACATCCGCCTGACGCCGGCCATTTGGCATGCGGCAGATCGCTGGTTCGCGGACAAGTTTGCCCTTACGGATCTTCTGCTGCGCGAGGCGGTGCAGGGGCGGGCTGGGAAAAGCGACAGCCAGGACACCGCCTCGCCGTAACGCAGACAATCGGAACGGCCGTCCGTACACGTTGCCACGGTTTTCCGCTTCGCCCACCTATGCCGGCTGGCAGCCGCTTGCGGCTCCCTGCCCGTGTGCATCACCCGCGGCCGTCCACAACGAGATCGACCTTCGTCACAAGGCCTTCCGGCGGGAGCTTTCCTTTCCAGGCGATCCTTGGGGCAGGCACCTTGATTCCGAAACGGGGCGAGTACCAGCCGCCATCGCCGGGGGCACCCCCGCTGGCGCATTCCACTTGCCCGGCCTGCGAAAAGGACAGCGTTGCGAGCCGCTGCGCCTTATGAAAGATGCGGATCGCGCCGGCCTCGATCTCTGCGCGGCAGTCGGGTGCCAGCTGGAAAACGACCTCCGCCGACTGATCGGGGTTGCCGACCAGCGTGTCGTGGATCGAAAAGCCGGAAGGATCGGAAGACACCGTTCTGCGGTGGATGCACCCGAAGCGCTTCTCGTATCCGTCATGGGAGGCGACGATGCGCCAGTCTTTCCCGTCCGCTACGCTGTCGAGCCGGCTTGAGGCCTTGTGCGACCAGTTGAACGCGCCCGACATGATGCTCTGGTCGGTATCGCCAAGCGTCAGCGTGTTGTGGGCGCGCGTGCTGCGGAACCAGTCGCGCCAGGGGCCGCCGGAGTGATAGAGATAGGTGCCGGCATCGACGAACAGGGGGATGCCGTCAATGGTGGCGATCACGGAAAGTGCATCCGCATGGCCATGGGCCGCGATGGAGAGATAGCCGAGGGGCGCATGATCCATGACGATATGCACGTCGCGGTCGTTTTGCCGCTTTCTGACGATCGTGTAGCCGCCGTCCGCAAAGGTCATCAGGCCGGAGGGTGGCGGCGTACCGGTGGCGGGCGACCGCAGCAGGGCGTCGCGCAGTTCCTTTTCCTTCGGCTGCGGTCCCGCAGACGGCGTGCCGAGATAACCGGAAATGGCGGCGGAGACCGAGGCCGCATAGGCCGCTTCATGCCGGGACAAAGTGAGGACGCGCCCATCGTCATCGTCGCAGATGCCGGGAACCTTGCCCTCGGCATCGGAAAGCCAGGCGATGAAGGTCGAAAAGACGTGAAGCCGTGCGTCGACCCCGGCCGGGAGGGGACGGCCCGCCGTGCGCGCGGCAAAGCAGCAGAGAAGCAGGAACTCGGCGGTGAAGGCGCCGTAGGTCGGCGACTGTTCGGCCCCCACGCCGTCGGCGAGGATCTGCTTGTTCGCCTCTTGCGCAAGGACCTTCCGCCCCTTGGCTTCGAGCCGGGCTGACAGAGGAAGGTCCGGCATGGCGAGCGAGATCAGGAACTCGCCGGCCACCTCGGCGACGAGGTGATTGTTGGCCGAGGAGAAACGTGACGGATAGCGGGCCATCCAGACCTGATGCGCGTGGAGGATGGTCCGGATCTTTTCGATCGTTCCGGCCGAGAGCCGGTCGCCGCAGAGGCTGGTGACGACGAGCAGGCTGATGGCGCGAAGCCCGAGCTCGATGCCGCTGTTCCAGCACAGACCGCGAAACGGTGGATTGGCCGCATACCAGCTTTCAAGCGCCGCTTCGATGGTCGCGATCGCTGCGGGATTGCCGGTCAGTGCCGCGTCGGCAGCCAACGGCTGCAGAAACTGCAGCCTGTTGTATTCCCAGACATATTTGATGTCGCCCAGCGTGCGTTCGTGGCGATAGGGGATGTCGAAGCAATAGGCCTCGCTCCCTGGCCAGAGGCCACCGGTGACGGGGTCGAGCCGCCAGGCCTCCGCCGGAAACGGGTTTTGCGGGTCGCGCAGCGGCCAGTCGGCTCCGAGTGCGCTGTAGTGCCCGGAAAGCATGGTGCTGCTTGCAGCCAGTATCTCCGCCTTCATGTCTTCGGATGCGGCAGCGAGATTGGCCGCCAGTCCCGGCAACACCGGTGAAGGACCGGGGGTGCGATAACGCTCCCAGCCCTCGATGCGGCCGCGTGCGGCCAGCTTCTTGCCCTTCTCGACAAAGCGATGGGCGATTTCGGCGGGCCCCATGGCGCGCAGCCGATTCATGTACCAGGTGAGGGACATCGCTAGCTCCCGCAGGTGCCGGTGGCCGAAGCCGGTTCAAAGAGGAATGAGAGTGCAGGAGGCAGGCCCGTCTCCGACGAGGCTATCGGGAGCCCCGTCGTCGGTGCAGTACGGCCGCTATGGCCGCACATTCTTGTAGGCTGCGATCAGCTTCGGGATCTCGTAGCTCCAGGCCATCTGCGTTTCGACACGGTGGCGGCCGAAGGCACCCATCTCCGCGCGAAGCGCAGGATCGGCCAGAAGTTCGGCGAGCTTGTCGGCGAAATCGATCGGGTCGTTGGGCTTGGCATAGAGCGAGGCTTCACGGGCGCTGAAGCGGCCTTCCGTGACGTCGAACTGGACGATCGGCTTGCCGACGGCCATGTATTCGAGGATCTTGTTCATCGTCGACTTGTCGTTCATCGGGTTTACCCGATCAGGATTGACGCAGACATCCGCGGTCGACAGCACTTCGAAGAGGGTCTGGTCGGGCGCCCGCCCAGTAAAGGTGACGTAGTCCTTCAGCCCCATTTTTTCCGAGAGCGCCTGCAGGGCCGCGAGGCTGGGGCCGCCGCCGACGAGCGTGAACTGGATGTCCTGTCGGCCGCGTTCGAAAACCAGGTGGCGGGCAGCCTCGAGCAGGAGGTCGATGCCCTCCTGATCACCCATGACGCCCACATAACCGATGAGGAAATCGCGGCCATTCTTCAGGTCCAGGTTGGGGGCGACGGCCTTCACGCGGCTGAGATCCGGCCCGCTGCGGACGACGAAGATATCCTCGGGCTTCTTTCCGCCGCGCTCCAGCGCAATCTTCTTGTAGCTTTCGTTCGTGGAGATCACGGTATCGGCCGTCTTGAAGGTCAGCCATTCGAAAGCGCACATCAGACGCCAGAAGAAACCACGCTTGTTGAACTTGGCTTCATAGAGTTCCGGGTTGATGTCGTGATGATCGAAGATGTAGCGCTTGCCCAGCAGCTTGAACTGCCAGGCGATGAGAAAGATGAGGTCCGGCGGGTTGCAGCCGTGCAGCGTGTCGAAGCCGTGACGGAACAGGATCTTCCACGACAGCAACGTCTCCCAGGTGAGCGCCGCGCCATATTCCAGCAGATAACCGAGCGCTCCACCGGCATCGAGCGGCAGGGGATGACGGTAGATGTGGATGCCGTCGAGCTGCTCGTAGCGCGCGGTATAGCCTTTTCCCGTCGGGCAGATGATCGCCACCTGCGCACCCGCGGCATGGAGGGTGCGCGCCTCCTGCCAGACACGCCGGTCGAAGGGGACGGGCAGGTTCTCGACGATGATGAGGATCTTGCGACCCTTCAGGGCGCCGGCGATCTCGGTATTGCCCGAGATGCTGGCCGTTTCGCTCGCTGAGAGAGTTGTGTCCATCGCGGCGGGCCTCACGAAAGCGCGTTCAGATTGATGATGTCGTCATATTTGCCGATGTCGAGCTTGCGATAGGTGTCGTTGGCAATGATGACGCGGTCATAGGCCGTGCCTTCCGCGACCTCCTTCGACACAAGCAGCTGTGCGAGTGTCGGGATCTGGGTATAGGCGTAGCCGAGGTTGGCGCCGACGAGCTTGTTCGCATCGATCGCCGGATCGAAGACGGAGAGTTTGTAGCCTTCGCGCAGAAGACCGCGGGCGAGATCGATGTTCGGGCTCTCACGCAGGTCGTCGGTGTGCGCCTTGAAGGCGAGGCCGACAAGGAGGATGGCGGCACCCGGCTTGAGGCCACGGGTCGAATGCTCGAAAAGGCGGTATTTGTGCGCTTCGTTCGAGCGCAGCAGGGAATCGACCAGGTGTGTATGCGCGCCGCAATCGGCAGCGATGAACTGCATGGCGCGCACGTCCTTGGGCAGGCACGAGCCGCCGAAGGCGCCGCCCGGGCGCATGTAGTAGGGGGAGATGTTGAGCTTGGTGTCGGAGACGAAAATCTCGTGTACCTTCTTGGCGCTAAGCCCCAGCTGCATGCAGATGCGGCCGACCTCGTTGGCATAGGCCACTTTCAGGGCATGCCACGTATTGTCGACGAATTTGGTGATTTCGGATTCGCCCAAGTGAACATAGAAGGTCGGCGCCTTCAGGTTCTTGTTCAGGAGATCCATGCGGGCGCTCGGCTTGCCGTCGACGGTGCCGATGACGATCTTCGGCGGGTCGAAATAGTCCTGCACGGCGGAGGATTCACGCAGGAATTCCGGATTGTAGACGAGTTCGACGCTGCGCTCGAAGGCGCTGCCGAGTTCCGAGGCAAGGATCGGCGCGATCAGGCCTTCGACGGTGCCCGGACGTATGGTCGATCGATAGACGACGGTCAGCGGTGAGGTCCGGTTCTTTCCGATTGCGGCCGCGATCTGGCGAGTCACCTCGGCGATATAGGTCATGTTGTGCGCGCCGTCGGGTGCGCTCGGCGTGCCGACGCAGACGATGGCGATGTCGCAGTCCTCGAGATGGTGCTTGATCTCCGTGTGCGCGGAGATACGGCCGGCCTTCAAGCCCTCCGTCAAAAGTTCGTCGACGCCCGGTTCCGTGATCGGCGAGACGCCGCGGTTGATCTGGTTGACCTTCTTTTCGCTGATATCGAAGCCGATGACCTCATGGCCTTCTTTTGCAATGCAGCACATGGCAGTGAAACCCACATAGCCGAGGCCGAAAATCGCGACTTTCATTCAACAGTCCCCAATTCGTAGTCTAGAAAAACCGGCGCCGTTTCCGGCGTTGCAACATACCCTACGGCAACATCCTAACTATTTCCTGCGTACGCACGCCGCCGTTATCGCAGCCACCTGTAGCAGCCATTCGTTTCGTATTGGTTTGAGTTGCTCTCACAAATTGCTTTTACTGGCGCTTTTTTCTGCGCCTGCCCAAATCGGCACAATGCATCGTTTCGCCCGCTCGCGCGTGGGATACGGCAGGGCGAGCTGATCGTGCGGTTTCTGAAAGCCTAGCTGGTGGACGCTGCGGCGGCGAGAAGGATCGCCAGGACGATATGCGTCAGGTGGTGCAGTGTCTGGTCCATGCCGAAAAGCCACCAGAAACCGGTCTGCTGCGGCGTGAGCTTCGCGCGCCGGGCGGCGTGGCTCTTCAGGCGGTCGATCGTGCCATGGACGAGGGCATCGACAAGGCCGAGCCAGGCGAGCGCCGGTGAAACGGCGAGAAAGAGCAGGGCGGTGATGGTGCCATGTACGCCGGCATGTATGGCGAGCGGAAGCACCCAGTCCTTGCAACGCTCCTTGCCCATCACCATCCATTTCGTCTGGAAGATGAAATCGCCCAGCAGGTGCTTTGCGAGAAACGCCACCAGGGCAATGGCGATCCATGCGGTGGAGATCTGGTCCGGTATGTCGATCATTCCGCTCCTGTCTGCCGGCCCTTGCAGCCGGCAGGCCCTAGATTTGTTTTCGCGGCTCTTCGAAGGGCGAAAGACTGTCGCGGCCTGCCCCGCATCTGCCGGTGCAGGCCGCTGCAAGCCGTCGCCGGGATGACCTAGCGGCCACCTGCCTCGATGATACCCTTCGTCAGGCTGCCTGTCGCCGGGTAGAGCGGGATCAGGCAGGCCTGGAGCGCATGATAGATGTCTCCCTTGCCGGCGAACAGGGTGTAGCTCGGCACGAGATCTTCCGTCAGTTCTTCATGCCAGCCGCCGCGCTCCTGATCAAGGAAGTGTCGCGCGATGGTGTCCCAGATCGTGCGATACCAGGTCTCGTGGAAATCGCTCGGCATATGCTCTGCAAGGAACGCCGCCGCGCCGGCGCCTTCGGCCATCGGCCACCAGAGCTTGTTGCGCTTGGCCGGTTCGTCGTTCCAGTCGAGCGTGTAGAAAAAGCCGCCCTTTTCCTTGTCCCAGCCGAGTGCGATCGACTGGGCGAAGAGCGCTTGGGCCGCTTCGGGCATCCAGGCGTGTTTCTTGCCGCCGAGCACGTAGAGTTGCAGGATGAGGCGCGCCCATTCCAGCCAGTGACCGGGCGTGGTGCCGGAGGGGCGGAACATCTCGTTGCCACGATAGTCCTTGTCCAGCACCCAGTTCTCGTCGAAGTGCTCGGCCACGCGGAAGCCATTTTCGCCCGCACGGCGGCGGATGATCAGATCGGCGATGCGCTCTGCCTTGTCCAGATAGCCCGTCTCGCCGGTCGCCTCGAAGGCGGCCATCAGGGCTTCCGTCAGGTGCATGTTGGAATTCTGGCCACGATAGCCGGGGATCGTGGTCCAGTCCGCCTCGTACTCTTCGGTGATCGCGCCGTGCTTGTCTTCCCAGAAGCGCTTTTCCAGAACGTCGGTCACGTCGGCGATCATGCGGTCGGCGTCCGGGTGTCCGGCAACCTTGGCGCTGGAGGCGGCGAGCAGCACGAAGGCGTGGCCATACCCCTGCTTGCTGGCATCGAGCAGGCCGGCATTGTCGAGCGACCAGTGGTAACCGCCGCGCTCGTGGTCGCGGTGCTTTTCCCAAAGGTATTTCATGCCGTGGTCGACAATGGCATCGGAGCCGGGGCGGCCGAGCAGGCTGCCGATGGAAAAGCAATGTACCATGCGGGCCGTGGAGTGAATGCCGCGCACGGGATTGCCGGGGTTGAGCGGGCGGCCCTCGGCATCAAGTTCATGAAACCCGCCGAGCGGGTTGAAAGCCCTGTTCTGGAAGAAATCGAAGAGACGGTTCGCTTCGCGCCAAAGCCATTGGCGATGATACTCGCGCTTGCTCCAAGCCGTGCCGAGATGTCCCGTTGCACCCATGATGCGTTCTCCTTTTTTATCGGTCCGCATTGTTGTTTACCGTGTCGGTGCCGTCGGGAGCGCGGGGGAAAACGACCGTGGCGTGGCGTTCACGCACGGCCCGCAACGCTCGCAATGACGGTTGGCCTCCGGACAGGTGGGAGGGGAGTTATGGCCCAGAACGGACCGGGTCGCAACCCGCTCTGCCCGTGCTTCACTCGCCCGGCAACGTGCCGCTCGATGGGATCCGTCGGCGGCGACATGAGCCGAAATGCGCGAAAGGACCGCCGATTGGCCGGCCCCGTGGGGAATTATGAACGGCGAATTTATCAGTGTGGCGAAATTGAGAAAAAATACCCTACCAATCTTATAGGGATAATATATAAATTACTCCCAGAGAGCGGGCGGGCATTCGTGCTCGCCTTGGAGAAGACCGGGAATCCGGCCTCCGCAAGCAAGGGATGTTGGCGAATGAGAAATGCGAAACTCGGCGGCCGTTCCACCTATGGCGCCCTCACCGCCGTGAGCGACCGCAGGACGCGCCGTGCCGAGCGGCAGTTTCTTGTCAACAACATCGCCGTGGCCGGTGCCTTCCTGTTCGTCGGCGCAGTGGTTTTCGGCCTCGTCGGGTGATTTCCGATTTTCCTGTCGCAAAACAGGGGAGAACTTGGGGCTGACCCCGCTCCCTGCTTTGTAAGTATCCGGTCCTCTTCGCATCGGATGAGGCCGTCGAACCATTCGGCCTGTGAGGGCGACAGCCCCTCCCGGCATTTTGGATGCGATATGGCCGACGCCGGATCTTCGCTGCACGCACCGATCGAAGCTGGTTTTGACGCGCATGGTCGATCCCCCGCACCTTCTTCCATCCTGACAGTTCTCACCGCCTGAAGCTCTTTGGCGTATCCGATAGAGGACCAATGACGGCCGAGCTTCATTGAGCAGGCCGATTGTGGAGTCGCGCTCTGCGTGCGCTTTAACGAAATCCTAGTGGCGAAATGTTAACAGCAACCATGACTTCGTCCGGACGTATGAAATGGGGAGAAAGACATGCTTCAGCGCGCCCATGATGGCCGCGTCGTCCATGTCCTGGTGGCGACACCGGCTGGGACTACGGGGCAGGGCGGCATCGACAGGGTGATGGCTTCGCTGAAGCGCGAACTCGAGCAGCACACCCGGAGCGATGTGCGGGTGCGTTTTCTTGCCAGCCGGGGCAGCGGCCATGTCGCCTTCTCTGCATTGCATGCCCTGAATTTCTGCGCGAGAATGCTCGCTGCCCGCTTTCGCGGCAAAGTCGATGTCGTGCACATCAACCTCGCCAGCCACGGCAGTACCTATCGCAAGCTTGTCATTTCCCGCTGGGCGGAGATGCTCGGCATCCCCTACGTGCTCCATCTTCACGGCGGCGGATATGCGAGTTTCTGGTCTGGGGCGAGTGCGTCGCTCAGCCGAAGGATCGGCACGATGTTCCGGCAGGCCAGCGGCGTCGTGGTGCTCGGGAAAATCTGGCGGGACTTCGTCCTCAGCAGGGTCCGCGAGGCGGAAGAGCGCGTGATCGTGGTGCCGAACGCCACGGAAATTCCCACGCTCCCGCATATCGGGGGCGGCGATACGGTCCATATTCTTTTTCTCGGCAGAATCGAGAAGGACAAGGGAACGCCGGAACTGTGCGAAGCCCTCGGCCTGATGGCGGACATGCCGGGCTGGCGCGCGACCATTGCCGGTTCCGGCGATGTGGAGACGTTGCGCCACCGGCTGGGCCAGCTCGGCCTTTCGGCACGCGTGGCCGTTCCAGGTTGGCAGGGGCCGGACGATGTTGCGCGGCTGCTTGCCGAGGCGGATATCCTGACGCTTCCCTCCTTCGTCGAAAATCAACCGATCTCGATCATCGAGGGCATGGCGGCGGGCCTTGCGGTCGTCGCAACGCCGGTGGGTGCCGTCGAGGATATCGTCAGCGACGGCGAGACCGGATTTCTCGTTCCCCCCGGCGACGTCGCGGCGCTCAAGGACGCGCTTGCGCGGCTGGTCGCAGAACCGGACCTGCGTCGGCGGATGGGGGAGGCAGGCAGAGAGCAGCACCGGGCGCGGCTGGACATGGCGCCCTTTGCCGATGCGCTATGCGCCATCTGGCGGGCCGCGGCCACAAGTCGGATGGAGAAACGATGAAACCCCTGGATGTTCTGCGCGGCCTGTACGTCCGAAGCCCACGCTTCGTGCGCAACGCCGCAAAGCCCCTCGTCGCCCTCGTGCCGACCAGCATGAAATTCGGCAAAACCTATGCTAGGGAACGCGCGCGGATCGCAAGGGCCGCAAGCGACCCGCATTTTGCACATGAGCAGCATTTGTCCGCGCTGCGCGCATTGCTTGCCAAGGCGCACCAAGGCAGCGCGTTCTATCGCGACCGTCTCGACGAGGCCCTGGGGCCGGCGTTCGATATGTCGACGTTTACGCTGGCGGACCTGCGGCGGTTGCCGATCCTCGACAAGGACCAGCTTCGGGCAGCCGGGGAAGCTGCGCTCGCCGTACCGCGGTGGCAGCTCGACAGCGTCGAAACCAGCGGCTCCAATCGCGCTGCTCCTCTTTCCTTCTTCCTCGACAAGGACAGAAGCCCGAGGGAGATGGCGTTCGTTTATGATGCCTGGTCGCGCGTCGGGTTTACCGAGCGGGATGCGCGGGCGAGCTTGCGCGGCTTTCACCTGGGCGACGGTGGTTCCGGCATTCACGAGTGGGATCCCGCCCTGCGGGAATTGAAGCTGGCAGTCTTCCCGATGACAGCGCAGGACGTAGCAGCCTATCTCGACGAGATCGACCGGCGGCAGATCCGTTTCCTCTATGGATATCCGTCCGCCATCGAACTCCTGTGCCGCCGCATGCAGCAGATCGAGCGGAGGCCCCGGCTTGCGATCAAGGGCATATTGCCGATCTCCGAGCCGCTCTATGATCACCAGCGCAGCCTGATCCGTCGCGTCCTTGGCGATGTGGCGTTTGGCGTTTTCTACGGCCTCAGTGAAAAGGTCGCGTTTGCCGCCGAAGTGCGGGGCAGCGATGGGCTTTACGAGTTCAATCCACTCTACGGCGTTGCGGAACTTGTCGACGAAAACGGCACTCCCGTCACGGAGCCAGGGCGCGAAGGGCGTGTCGTCGGGACCGGCTTCCTGTCCACCGGCATGCCGTTCATCCGCTATGACACCGGAGATTTCGGCACGCTTGTCGAAGCGCCAACGCCGGGCAATGGAGAGCGGTTGCGGATCCGCGGCCTTGCGCCCCGCCGCAAGCCGGGCTTCCTGATTTCGTTCGACGGTCACAGGGTGGTGGCGCTGGACCTGACGCCGGAAGATCCCGCCTTCTTCAAGGGGATTGCCGAATACCAGTTCTATCAGGATACGCCCGGCGACGTCGTCATCCGCTATATCCTCGATCAGAATGGATCGGCCTCGGATGTCGAGCGGTTGTCCGCTTTTCTTGCCGAAAAATGCAGGGGAAGCCTGGCTTTCCGGCAGGAGGCCGTTTCTCAGATCGTGGCGGGAAGAGGAGGCAAACGGGCGTTCATCGACCAGCGGCTGGATATAACGCAATATTGAAGGGGACGAGTCGGCAGCGGGTATCGTGGGGATACATTTTCCGACGGTGACGGATGCCCCGGCACCAACGCTTAAGGCGAAGGGAACGAGAATTGAAGCTTGGTGAAGACCAGCATAGACACGCGTCGATAAGGCATGCGAGCCCCCGTCATTCCCTGTCGAGCAGGCAAAAAATGGGCTGCGAGCCGTCAAGCCCTGTTTTTGCTTCGGATGCCCGCGTGGTTGGAGCTGCGGCGTGAGACCGATTGTTTTCGACCAGACGATCGGTTGGCTTCATCCTGCCGCGGGCAAACGCGGCGTCGTGATCGCCGGTGCGCTTGGTTTTGAGGACCTTTGCAGCCGGCGCTTTCTGACGCTGCTCGCGGGACAGCTGGCGGGTGCAGGATTCCCGGTCCTGCAGTTCGACTATCCCGGTTGCGGCGATGCGGCCGGTGATCACACACAGCCCGGGCGCTTGGCCTCCTGGATCGGAAGCATCAACACCGCGATAGACCGGTTGAAATCCGAGACATCGGTGACGGATGTTCTGGTCGTCGGCTTTCGGCTTGGCGCGCTCCTCGCCCCCATCGCGGTCGCCGGCAGAAGCGATGTCGCCGGCATGGCACTGCTTGCGCCTCCCGCATCGGGGAAGAGCTATGTTCGTGAACTGGTCGGCCTTTCGCGGATCGTGGATGCGGCTTTGCGCGCGGATGCGTCGGCCTCTGACTTCGACGGTGTCGAGGCGTCCGGGTTCCGGACGAGTGCAGAGACGATCGCGGATCTGCGTGGTGTTGCCTGGGGCGAGGATCTGGCCGTTCGACCGGGCCTGGACCTGCTGCTGATGTCGCCCCAGACGGCCCCGGCGCACGAGGACCTGGCAGGGCGCGTGGTCGCAAGCGGAGGCAAGACGCTGATCAAGCCGTTCGATGGTTTCGAGCGCATGATGAGCCGGCCCATTCACGACGTGCCCGAATTGCCGCTTTCCGTCGTGGTGGAATGGGCAGGCAGCCGCGGAAATCTCTCGGACGGAGAAGAGGTTCGGCTTGTTTCGGAGCCAGCGGTCCTGGAAGGGGATGGATACCGGGAGCTTCCGCAATTTCTCGGCCCGGCGCCGGATATCTGTGGCGTCCTCTGCGTGCCGGAGACGCTTCCGAATGATGCGAAGGTCGTCCTCATTCTCAATGCCGGCGCAATACCCCATATCGGCGCGGCGCGCGGTGCGGTCGACATGGCCCGGTCTCTGGCGCGCCAGGGGATCGCCTCGATGCGCATCGACCTGCCGGGGCTCGGCCAGAGCGGCGCTCCCACGGAAAAAAGAATCCCGCTCTACGACGAACGCACCCGCATCGACGTGATGCGCATCGTCGATTGGCTCGATCGGTACGGTTTCCGGCGCATTTGTGCCATCGGCATCTGCGCAGGCGCCTTTCAGGCGTTCCATGCCGCGCGGCACGATCCGCGTATCGCCAATCTCGTGATGGTCAATCCGCTCTGCTTTTCGTGGAACAGTTCGTACGCCCTGGACATGGAGCTGTCGAACATTCGCGACAATGCCCGCGGCCTGCAATCGGTGGATGGCGATCAGGACGAGCAGGCGGAGGGGAAGGGCGACGCGAAGACCATGGCGCTCAAAGTCGCAAAGCGTGCGCTGCGATCCGCCATGGAGCTGTTCAAGTCCGCCCTCCTGATATCCAGGACCCTGACCGGCAGGTCGGTCGAAGGCTGGATGCGGGATCTGACACGGCGCGGAACGCGCGTGCTCGTCGTCAGTTGCGAGGGCGACCTCAGCCTTCACGAGATTGCGCGGCATTTCGGGCCGGACGGCCGGCGGTTGAAGCAGATGAACGGCACGGCAACCGCGCTCATCCCCGCGGCGAACCATACGCTTACGCCGCTTCCTGCCCGCCAGCAGCTCACCGAGCTTGTCAGGCAGTTCCTGTAGCGGTGCGGGCGACCCCCAAACC